>CAWFIB010000001.1:0-99696 GCA_963815775.1 uncultured Acidobacteriaceae bacterium
GGTCACACCGACAAGATGCTGGTGTCGACTGAGTTGGTCCAGCACCACGACATGCTGGGTGGCATCAAGATCCGCGTGGAAGGCGAGATCGCCGAACGCACCAAGCGCTCGGGCGTGGCGGTCGGCCTGGCCTGGACGCCGACCGGCGGCGACGTGCTTTTCGTCGAGGCCAACAAGATGAAGGGCAAGGGCGGCTTCACCATGACCGGACAACTCGGGCAGGTGATGCAGGAGTCCATGCAGGCCGCTCTGACCTGGGTGCGCTCGAATGCACGCGACTTCGGGATTGACGAAGGCTTCTTCGCCGACCACGACATTCACATCCACGTGCCGGCAGGAGCCATCCCCAAGGACGGTCCCTCGGCAGGCGTGACCATGGTCACGGCTCTGGTGTCGCTGCTTACCGACCGGCCGGTGCGTCCCCTGACCGCCATGACTGGCGAGATCACATTGAGCGGGAATGTTCTGCCCATCGGCGGCATAAAGGAAAAAACCCTGGCCGCCAAGCGAGCAGGCGTGACTGACATCATTCTTCCGGAAGACAACCGGCAGAACGTGTTGGAAGACCTCACGCCCGAGCAGCTCCAGGGATTGACCATGCACTATGTGAAGGCGATTCCTGAGCTGCTGGCGATTGCGCTGCCTGGCTCGCGCGCGGAGGTGCAGCATGATGCCGAAATCCGCGAGCAGGTGCTGACGGGCGCTCCAGCCGCATAAGAACCGACGCCGTACGGAGGCGAACCTGCCACGTGCGAGCGTTGAGAAAACGTAAGGCCACCCCCGAAACGGTGGCCTTTGTTTTCTGCCCGGCATACTCCGACATCGCAAGCGCATCTCAGTGCTTGGGAGAACTTTCATGGGTACCGCTGGACAAGGGCGAGGGATCGCCGCATATTTTTCGCATCGCTCGGACAGCGAGAGCGCCATCCGCGAGTTGCGCGCTGCCGGATTCCCTCCGAGTCAGATTGCTTCTTTGCCGGAAGATGCAAGGCTGACCTCAGACGAATACTCTCCCAACTCCGCCACCGCTTCTACCGCAGCCCACGCGGAATCGGCCGGCGACAGGATCAAGGACATTTTCTCCGGCGAGACCGCTGACAGCGACCTGAACGATCACTACGTGGTCGAGAAACGCCACGCCGATATCACCGACCGCCCCTACAAGCCAACCAGGTTCCTGGTGATTGTGGACACGCCCGATCGCGTCGCAGAAGCGAAACAGATCCTTACCCGGTATCACGGTGAGATTGATCGCGATTACGGCTCTGCCGAAACATCTGAGTATGCCAGGGTGCCCAATGGCTAGACGTTGAGGATTCTTTTCCAGCGACCAATTCGCATCCGAGCGCGGTCTCGATCGTGCCGCATAGCAAACAGGGCCAGCCCATAATGACTCCAGTTTGCCGCTGTCCTATAATAGGCAGCACCCCCACCCTTACATCCCAAACACAGAGCGGGGACCACCAAGGGGTATTGATGGCAACAACAGAGATTGCGGTACACGGCACCGAATCCGGCGCCGGCCGCCAACCCGTGGTTAACGACTTCAGCATCCAGGTCGCCACCGTCAACGGTTCCGGATCGCAGAGCGCCAACACTGTGCTGCTGCGCACCATTTTTCAGATGGGCGTGCCGGTCTCCGGCAAGAATATGTTCCCGTCGAACATCGCGGGCCTGCCGACCTGGTACACCATTCGCGCCAGCAAGAAGGGTTACATCGCGCGCAAGAAGGAGATCGACTTCCTGGTTGCGATGAATCCGGAGACGGCGAAAGAAGACGTGCTCTCGCTGGCGCCCGGCGCCGTGGTGCTCTACGACGAGCCGCTGAAGCTCAACGAGCTGCGCAGCGACCTGACCTTCTACGCCGTGCCTTACGACAAGATCACCGCCGCAGTTTGTCCTGAGTCGAAGCTGCGCAAGCTGGTGAGGAACATGGTGTACGTCGGCGTGGTAGCCCAGTTGCTCAACCTCGACATGGCAGAGGTGGAGAAAGCACTGCGCAAGCAGTTCGCCACGAAGAAGAAAGCAGCGGACCTCAACTGGAGCGCCGCGCAAGCCGGCTATGGCTACGCTGCCTCGTCGCTGGCCAAAGCCGATCCCTTCACCGTCGAGCGCATGGACAAGACCAGCGGCATGATCATCATCGACGGCAATGCCGCCGCCGCGCTGGGATCGATGTTTGCCGGCGTCACGGTGGTGACGTGGTATCCCATTACGCCGTCGTCCTCGCTGGTCGAATCGCTGATCGGCTACATGAAGGAGCACCGCATCGGTCCTGACGGCAAGGCGACCTTCGCCATCGTTCAGGCGGAGGACGAGCTGGCAGCCATCGGCATGGTGCTGGGCGCAGGCTGGGCAGGCGCGCGCTCGATGACGGCCACCGCGGGCCCAGGCATTTCGTTGATGGCGGAGTTCGCCGGCCTCGGCTATTACGTCGAGATTCCCGGCGTGATCTGGGACATCCAGCGCGTAGGGCCGTCGACCGGACTGCCGACGCGCACTTCGCAGGGCGATATCAGCTTTGTCGCTGCGCTCTCCCACGGCGACACCAAACACCCGATGCTGATTCCATCCACGGTTGGCGAGTGCTTCTCCATGGCCAGCGAGGCCTTCAACCTGGCCGAGCAGTTGCAGACACCGGTCTTTGTCATGAGCGATCTCGACCTCGGCATGAATAACTGGATGTCGGAGCCGTTCGAATATCCAACGACGCCGATCAAGCGTGGCAAGGTGCTCTCCAAAGAAGACCTCGACCGGCTCGGCGGTTTCGCCCGCTACAAAGACATCGACGGCGACGGAGTTGGCTATCGCACATTACCGGGGACCGAGCATCCCGCGTCGGCCTGGTTTGCCCGTGGCAGCGGACACAACGAAAAGGCGCAATACAGCGAGCGTCCCGACGACTATGTCAACAACCTCGACCGGCTGACCCACAAGTTCGAGTACGCGCGCACCCAGGTCCCCAAGCCGGAGATGGTCCGCAACCAGGGCAACGAAATCGGCATCATCGCCTACGGAACCTCGCATCACGCGGTTACCGAAACCCTCGACCAGTTGCAGAGCGAGTACGGCGTCAAGGCCGATTACCTGCGGCTGCGGGCGTATCCCTTCACCCGTGAGATGCACGAGTTCATCGCTGCCCATAAGCGCATCTACGTCGTCGATCAGAACCGCGACGCGCAGATGAAGCAGCTCATCAAACTCGATATCGCGGTTCCGGAGATTGCGAAGCTGCGCAGCGTACGCCACTATAACGGGCTGCCCATCGACGCGCGTTCCATCACCGACGAAATCATTTCGCAGGAGGGCAAGTAAATGGCGAGCACCCCGGCCTCTCAACCCAAGCCCCAGCCCAAACCCAAGATCAACCGCCTGGGGCTCACCGTTATCGACTATCGCGGCGGTAAGACCACGCTCTGTGCGGGCTGCGGCCACAACGCCATCTCCGAGCGCATCATCGACGCCTTCTACGAAATGGGCATTGCCCCCGAGCGCGTGATCAAGATGTCGGGCATTGGCTGCTCATCGAAGAGCCCGGCGTATTTCATGAACCGCTCGCACAGCTTCAACTCGGTCCACGGACGCATGCCGTCGGTGACCACCGGCGCGGTGCTGGCAAACTCGAAGATCGTCGCCCTCGGTGTAAGCGGCGACGGCGATACAGCCTCCATCGGTATTGGGCAGTTCATACACCTCATGCGGCGCAATATCCCGATGATCTACATCATCGAAGACAATGGCGTGTACGGTCTGACGAAGGGCCAGTTCTCCGCCACCGCGGACGTTGGCGCGAAGCTGAAGACCGGCGTGATCAACGATCTGCCGCCCATCGATACCTGCGCGCTGGCCATCATGCTGGGCGCGACGTTTGTTGGCCGCTCGTTCTCCGGCGACAAGAAGCAGCTCCAGGCTATGCTCAAGGCAGCGCTGTCGCATCGCGGCACCGTGATGCTCGACGTGGTTTCGCCTTGCGTGACCTTCAATGATCACGAAGGCTCGACCAAGTCCTACAAGTTCCTGATCGATCACGAGGAGCCGCTGCACGACATCAACTTCGTGCCTCATTTCGAGGACATCGCTGTCGATTACGATCCCGGCGCCGTCCTGGACGTGACCATGCACGATGGCTCGTCGCTGCGCCTGCATAAGCTGGAACACGACTATGATCCCACCGACAAGGCGCGCGCTATTAAGCGCCTGGTGGATTCCGCCGAAAAAGAAGAAGTGCTCACCGGCGTGCTGTACATCAACAACACCGCGCCCAACTTCCTCGAGATGCTCAACATGACAGACGATCCGCTGGCCACCCTGCCGGAAGAATTGGTCCGTCCCTCGCGCGAGGTGCTGGAAGAGTGCATGGAGGAGCTAAGATAGGGCAGTTGTCAGTGGTCAGTTTTCGGGTGTCAGTACCTCGCGGAGCAGAATTGGCGTCGGGATAGACGACTAGGCTCCGCAGGAGCCGGCATATCTTAGCCCAGCGCTTCAGCGCTGGGAGCGCTCAAGAGGCGCGCCCGAGTCCGCTTTAGCGGACGACACACGCCTGCTTTTTATTAGGCCAGTGGCCGCTGCTGATTTCGCTGCGCGCTCAAATAACTCGCCCGATAGGCATCGAGAACTCATTCTCGGCAAGCTTTATAATCAAGAGATGCCCACCCGCCGAAATCGCATTCTGTAGGCGAGCGGAACGACTGCACGCGTCTCAAACTGACAACCGACAACTGACCACCGGCAACTGATCCATGGAATTCAAACTCGTCTGCTCTTACAAACCGCAGGGCGATCAAGGGCCTGCCATCGAGGCGCTCACGCGCGGTGCGTTTGAAGGCGAGAAGCACCAGGTGCTGCTTGGCGTCACCGGATCAGGCAAGACGTTTTCGATGGCCAAGGTCATCGAGAACCTGAACCGGCCCGCGCTGATCATGGCGCACAACAAGACGCTGGCGGCTCAGCTCTATCACGAGTTCAAATCGTTCTTCCCCCACAATGCGGTCGAGTACTTCGTCTCCTATTACGACTACTACCAGCCCGAGGCCTACATTCCGGCCGGCGACATCTACATCGAGAAGGAAGCGACCATCAATGACGAGCTCGACAAGTTGCGGCTTTCTGCAACCAAGTCGCTGTTCGAGCGGCGCGACTGCATCATCGTCGCCTCAGTAAGTTGCATCTACGGCCTGGGCTCGCCCGAGGCCTACTACGGCATGCTGCTGTTCCTGGAAAAAGGGCAGAAGATCACGCGCCAGGAGATCGTCAGCAAGCTGGTCGAGATCCTGTACGAGCGCACCGAAGGCGACTTTCGCCGCGGAACCTTTCGCGTGCGCGGCGACATCATCGAGATTTTTCCGACCTACGAAGATGTTGCCTACCGCATCGAGTTGTGGGGCGACGAGGTCGAATCCCTGGCGCAGATCGATCCGCTCTTTGGCACGGTGAAACAGAAATATTCGCGGTTGCCGATCTATCCCAAGACGCACTACGTGATGAAGCCCGAGCGCAAGCGGTCGGCGGTCGATTCCATCCTGGAAGAGCTGGCGTGGTGGGAGGCCGAGTTGGAAAAGCAGGGCCGCATGGTCGAGTCGCAGCGCATTCATCAGCGTACGCGCTTCGATCTCGAGATGATCAAGGAGATGGGCTACTGCCACGGCATCGAAAACTACTCGCGCCACTTCACCGGCCGTCTGCCGGGCGAGCCGCCACCAACGCTGCTGGATTACGTACCGCGCGACTACCTGCTGTTCATCGATGAGTCGCACCAGACCGTCCCCCAGGTGCACGGAATGTGGCACGGCGACCGCTCGCGCAAACGAAACTTGATCGAGTACGGTTTCCGTCTGCCCAGCGCGCTCGACAATCGGCCGCTGACGTTTGAGGAATTCGAAAGCCGCGTGAATCAGGCGATCTACGTTTCGGCCACACCGGGGCCGTACGAGCTGACTCGATCAGCGGGCGTGGTGGTGGAGCAGATCATCCGGCCGACGGGGTTAATCGATCCGGAAGTAGAAGTACGTCCGGTGAAGGGGCAGATCGACGACCTGCTGCACGAGATTCGCGATCGCGTGAAGAAAGGCGAGCGCGTGCTGGTAACGACGCTGACCAAGCGCATGGCCGAAGACCTGGCCGAGTACTACAGCGAGGTCGGGGTGCGTTGCCGCTACATGCACTCGGAAATCGAGACGCTGGAGCGCATCAAGATCCTGCGCGACCTGCGCAAGGGCGAGTTTGATGTGCTCATCGGCATCAACCTGCTGCGCGAAGGGCTCGACCTGCCCGAGGTTTCGCTGGTGGCGATTCTCGATGCCGACAAGGAAGGCTTCCTGCGTTCGTCAGGCTCGCTGATCCAGACCATCGGGCGCTGCGCCCGCAATCTCAATGGCCGCGCTGTACTGTATGCCGACAGGATGACGGACTCGATGCAGCGGGCCATGGACGAGACTAATCGGCGCCGCGCCATTCAGCGCGCGTACAACGAAGAGCACGGCATCACGCCAGAGACCATCGTGCGGCCCCTCGACATGTCGCTGGTTGCGGTCGCCAATGCCGACTACACCGACCTGACAGCCGAAGCCGACGGTATTCCCGAGTTCAAGTCGCAGGCAGAGCTGGACGCGTTTATCGCCAAGCTGGAGTCGGACATGCGCGAGGCGGCCAAGCGCTTCGAGTTCGAACAGGCGGCAAGGTTGCGCGATCGGGTGAGGGAACTGAAGACCAAGGAATTCATGTTCACGTAGGAGAGCAGTTCCACAGAGTCGCCTCATTGCGGCAACCTATGGAATTGTCATTCCGAGCGCAGCGAGGAACCTGCTTTCGTTTCCCAGCCGACACTCTTCGCTGCGCCATCAAAAGCAGGTCCGTCGCTTCGCTCAGGATGACAGCTCTGATTGGATCGCATCGCTAAGAGAAATGGCGCTTGCATGCAGCCCTAGTCCAGATCGAAATCCCGTATCGGCTTGCCGGTGTCAGGCGCTTCCTTCGCTCGCTTTAGCGCTTCCGCGAATTTCTTTTCCAGCAGGTCCGCCTGGTTCTTCTGGGCTTCCACCGATTGGCGGAAGATCGATTCCTTGCGGCTTTCCTGCTCTTTCATGGCGCGCGCGGCTTCTTCCATGTCGTTGAAGGTCTTGGGAACGGCCTTGGGTGTGTGGGCGATGACGGCTTTGGTGGCCGCGTCGATCTTCAGTGCCGCGCCGCAGCAAGGACAGGCAACTTCAAATTGGCCGGAATTCTTTCCCATGCGGCAATACTAAAACAAGCTTAACGTTCCAGCCAGCGAGGACCTACTCCGCCTTGGGCGAGGCCGGCGTGAAATGGTTCAGGACCTTTTCGAGACTGGCCTCATCTTCGACGTTGAGACACTTGAGTGAGCGGTCGATCTGCCGCAACAGGCCGCAAAGTACTTTGCCCGGACCCACCTCGACAAACTCCTGCACACCGATCCTCGCCAGTTGCCGTATGGAGCGGTCCCAGAGAACCGCGCCCGTGACCTGCCGGATCAGCGCATCGCGGCTCGGGTAGGCCGTCGTCACCAGGCTGGCGTCAACGTTGCACATCACCGAGGTTTGCGGGTCGTGAAATTCAAGCGCGTGCAAATCGTGGCCCAGGCGGTTCTGTGCCGGTTGCATCAGCGCGCAATGGAAGGGAGCGCTGACGGGCAACAGGATTGCGCGTTTGGCGCCTCTTGCTTTGGCAAGCTCCGCAGCGCGCTCCACCGCGGCTTTATTGCCGGAGATGACGGTCTGGTCGGGCGAATTGAGATTGGCTGCCTGGCAAACCTCGCCGTCCGCCGCCTCCTCGCAGATCTGGCGAATGTGGTCGATCTCCATGCCCAGGATCGCCGCCATCGCGCCGACTCCAACCGGCACCGCCTCCTGCATGTACTTGCCGCGATTGCGGACCGTGCGAACTGCGTCGGCAAACGACAGCGTCCCGGCGGCGACATGCGCCGAATATTCGCCCAGGCTGTGACCGGCCACGTACCCCGGCGTGATCCCCTGCGATTGCAGCACCCGCCACGCGGCAACCGACACGGTGAGGATGGCCGGCTGGGTGATCTCCGTCAGCTTCAGTTGATCTTCCGGCCCTTCGAAGCAGAGCTGCGACAGCTTATGTCCGAGCGCCGCGTCGGCTTCGTCAAACGTCTCTTTGGCAACCGGGAAGAGGGCAGCCAATTCCCGGCCCATGCCGACATACTGCGAGCCCTGGCCAGGGAAAAGGAATGCGATGGGAGCAGAGTGAGATGTCATTTGTCAGCGATCAACGAGCCGCGAAGCGGCGACTGCGATTCTAGCCCCGGGCGCGAGAGGATGTTACGAAACTCGTGATTGAGCGACGACGATGGGACAAACCACACTCCCGTCCCGCAGGGACAGCATATCTAAGCCCAGCGCTTCAGCGCTGGGAGTGCGTAAGTGGAAGATCCCGAGTCCGCTTCAGCGGACGGTACCAGTTTCTTAACAGCTCTTGCGCCCCTGGGCTAAAGCCTCAATCGCCGCTTGGCAGCTCAGGTTTATCGGCGTGAGCCCCGTCTTGCCAAGAAAGACGCTTCGAGTTAGCGCTCTATACTGCTTCGCTTGCCGCTGAGCCCGATGCTTCCGCCGCATGTTTCCCGTTATCGTGCGCGATCTGCCGGCTGGTCTCTCCGATGCGCTCTTCAATCACGCGGTTCAGCTTGCTGTTGGCGAACTCAGACGCCACGCGAATCGCATTCTTAATCGCGTTCGGGTTCGAGGAGCCGTGGCAGATGATGCAAACGCCCTTGATCCCCAGCAGCGGCGCTCCCCCATATTCGGAGTAATCGAGCCGCTTCTTGAAGGCGACGAATGCCTGGCGCGACAGCAGGAATCCAACCTGCCGTGTAATCGTTGCCTGCAGCGACTGCTTCAGCAGAAAACGTACCGCGTCTGCCATGCCTTCGGAAATCTTCAGCGCAACGTTGCCCACGAAGCCGTCGCACACCAGCACGTCGGCCTTGCCGTTATAAAGATCGCGCCCCTCGACGTTGCCTACGAAATTCAGCGGCAGGTCCTTGATCATCTTGTAGGCTTCGCGCGTGAGTTCGTTGCCCTTGCTCTCCTCTTCGCCGATGGACAGCAGTCCGACCCGCGGGTGCTCCGCGGTTGGGAAGCGGCCGGCAAAGATGGTCCGGAAGTAGACCTCGCCCATGATGGCGAACTGCTGCAGGTTTTGTGCCTTGGAATCGACGTTGGCGCCGACATCGATCAGGATGGTAGCCGTACCTTGAGTGGTGGGAAAGGCGGTCGCCAGCGCCGGCCGGTCGACGCCAGGCAGCGCTCCCAGGACCATCTTGGCCGTGGCCATTGCCGCTCCGGTATTGCCGGCACTCACGAATCCGTCGGCCTTGCCGTCCCGCACCAGCCGCAAGCCCACGCGCATCGAAGAGTCGCGCTTGGAACGTACCGCCTGCGCCGCTTTCTCGTGCATGCTGATGACCTCGCTGGCAGGAACGATGTCGATCGGCAGTCGGCTCCACACCGGATGGAGGTCGAGCTCAGCCCGGACAACGCTTTCTTGTCCGACCAGCAGAACCTGCACCCCGTAGTGGCGCGCGGCGAGAATCGCTCCCTCGACTTCGGGCTTGGGAGCCCGATCGGCCCCCATCGCGTCAAGGGCAATCGTAGTTGGCATCGTTAGGTGTCAGCAGCCCATGCGGTAGTAGATCAATTGCCCTCGGCAACCGTCACGAACGGCGTGCGGCGCAGAGGGCGAACCTGGGTTGGGAGCCAGCGGGTTAGCTGGCGCTCTCTTCGATTTCGATAACTTCGCGGCCTTTATAGTAACCGCACTTGGGACATGCCCGGTGCGGCAGCTTGCGCTCATGGCAATTAGGGCATTCGGAAAGCGACTGCGCGGTCAAATGATCATGTGCCCGTCGCTTCGCGGTGCGCGCCTTGGAATGGCGCCGTTTCGGATTCGGCATGAAAACCTCTCACTTTGCGACCCGCGGCTTGGCCGCACGGTCTAGCTTTGCAACTTCTTCCTGATCTCGCCCAGCGCCGCCCAGCGAGGGTCACCGGCACGCTGTTCACAATTGCATTGTTCCTGGTTCAAGTTGCGCCCGCAGCTCGGGCACAGGCCCTTGCACTCCTCGCGGCACACTGTCTTCACCGGCGTCGCCAGCAGCACCTGCTCGCGCAGTACGTCTTCCAGCAGAAGACCTTCGCCCTGATAATAGCCGATTTCTGTCTCCGCCTGACTGATGGAAACCTCATCGCCCCGCCGGTCCACCCCTTGCGGGCGATACAGCAGGTCGAACTCCCAATCTACCTGATGAATCACCGGATCGAGACAGCGGGCACACAAGACCTCAATACTGGTCCGCAGACTTCCCACCAGCCGTATGTCTTCGACGTCCTGGCGGTGTCCGCGATGCTCGACCACCAGCTCCGCCCGGCCCTCGGTGTGCAAAGGTCCAATCTGACGCCACTCCGGCCAGAACTCAATCGCTCCGGGAGGAAGATCCTCATTGAACTCCAGCCTGCGGAGCTCCAGTTCTTTCACCCGAATCTGCATGTCACCACCTGGCAGCCTCGCCCGGAGGCCTTCCTATCTACAAAACGAAAGCATCCCGCATGGTCAGAGACCTCCGGAACGAACCGGGTCTGGCAGGCCAAGCTCCTGACGGGAAACTCTGGCAGGTACAGACGGGCGGGAGCCGCAATTACGGCAAACTACGAGCATAAAGTGTTGCAACCACAGTGTCAAGGCGGAGTCTGCAATGCCCGCCCTCGGCCGCCGGGTTCGTGACCCAGGCATTGCCACAGCTTCTATAATGAATCCATGAGCCTATCCGAGCAGGTTCAGAAAGACATGATCGATGCCATGCGCAAGAGAGAAGAGCTGCGCCTCTCTACCCTGCGCATGATGAAGGCCGCGCTCAAGAACAAAGAGATCGACAAGCGCGCGGCACTCGACGAGAAGGAAGAGTTGCAGGTCTTCAGCACCATGATCAAGCAGCGCAAGGACTCGATCGAGCAGTTCGAGAAGGGCGGCCGTCCCGAGCTGGCAAGCAGAGAAGCCGACGAGATCGTCATCATCGAGGCCTACATGCCCAAGGCTATCGGCGAAGACGAGATCGCTGCCGCCGTCAAAGCGACGATCGCTGAAATGGACTCTCCCACAATGAAGGACATGGGAACGGTGATGAAGAACGTCATGGCGAAGTTCGCCGGCGCTCGGGTGGACGGCAAGGTTGTCAGCGAAATGGTGAAGAAGCAACTAGGTGCGAGCAGTTAGTGGCGGTGCGAAGTGCGAAAAGGCCGCAAATTGGGTCCGAAAGTCCTTGTGTGCCAGGATCTTACGAGTAAGTAGCTGTTGAATGAGGAATTTAGGGCGAAAAACTCGCTAACGTCAGCATCGGTCAGCGGATTATCTTAGGTGGCGCGATTGTTGAACCTGAATATCTGCTCATCGAGATACCGTTCCATGTGGAAGGGCTCAACAGCGACGTATGTTCCACGCAGGGTTCGCTTGAGCAGCGACCAGAAATTTTCGATTCCGTTCGTATGGACTTGGCCGTCAACGTAGCGTTCCGCATGGTCTACAAACTCATGCACAAAGCGATTGTGAAGCAGATCATAACCAACCCAGCCATCGGTAAAGACCTTCGAGCCGTGCTTCACCTCGCGGAGTACTTCGGCTGAAGGGTTTCGCGCTTCACGTCTGGAACAACCTTGGCGCGTACCTGTCGCAGATCGCGGTCAAGCAATCCCATGACGATTGTTTTGCCGGAGGCTCCGCACGCGCTTCATAGCGCACTTTCTTGTCTTTGTGCATATTCTGTTTCTTGCCGCCTACGAATGTTTCGTCAACCTCTACCGGGCCAGCGTCCGGGCCGCCGATTTTATTGATTCTAAATATTCGAGACGCTGGATTTTTTGCTGTAAAGTTGCTGCATTGTTATCAAGCTAACTTGATAACAAGTTAGCTTGCTATCAGGTACAGCCATCCTGGTGGGCATTGAATCGAAGTCCGGCTGGTTCCGTCCAGGCCTCTCATCCTCTTATGATGACTTACGTCCTCTACCTCGGCCGCGTTCCTTACAGCACCGCCAACGATCTGCAGCGCACGCTGCTACAACTCCGCAAGGCCGGGCACATCGAAAACACGCTGCTTCTGCTCGAACATCCCCCAGTAATCACTCTGGGCCGCAATGCGCGGCTGGAGAACGTTCTGGCCTCGCCCGAGTTCCTGGTCCAGCAGGGAGTTGAGCTCTTCGAAATCGATCGCGGCGGCGACGTGACCTTTCATGGTCCCGGTCAACTCATCGCCTACCCCATCTTCGACCTGCGCAGCTTCCAGCCGCGCGTCGGCGCGGTGGAATATGTGCGCCGCCTGGAGGAAGTCCTCGTCCGCATCTGTACTGACTACGGTATCGCGACTCAGCGCATCAAGGGCCTGACCGGCGTCTGGACGTATGCATTGCCGAACAAACCCGAAGCGAAGATCGCCGCCATCGGTGTGCACATCTCGCGCGCCGTAACGACCCACGGCTTCGCGCTGAATGTCTCCACCGACCTCGACGCCTTCTCGCTCATTGTCCCGTGTGGCATCACCGACAAGCCCGTCACCTCCATCGCGCGCGAGACTGGGCGGCAGGTTCCGCTGGAAGAGGTCGCGACGTCGGCGTCCCGCAATTTCGGGCGCGTCTTCAACTCGCAGATGCTGTGGCTGGAATCGCTCGAAGACCTGCTCGGCGGAGTTGCATCAGCCGACAATCGCACTCCGGCCAATCAGGACATACCGGCCGCCCCGCCGAAAGAGCTGCGCGAGCTGATGGGCGACGGGACAGAACTCGCCTAGCGATCGCAGCGCTTACTTCCCCACGTAGCTCACTCTCCAGATCACGTTCGCTCCATCGTCGCTGACTATCAGCGAGCCATCGGGTGCGACCGTGACTCCTACCGGCCGTCCCCAAACATCGCCATTGGGAAGTATGAAGCCGGTCAGAAAGTCCTGGTACTCGCCGGTTGCATGGCCGGTCTGGTGCAAGGGAATGCGGATCAGTTCGTAGCCAGTGTGCTGATCCCGGTTCCACGATCCGTGCTGCGCCGCCAGGATGTCGCCCTGGTACTCTGCGGGAAATTGCTTGCCGTCGTAGAACGCCAACTGCATCGACCCGTTGTGCGGCTGAAGCAGCACGTCGGGCACGATGACCTTCGACTTCAGCTCGGGATGCGCGCCGTCCCGCCGTGGCTCAGGGTTGCCTCCGATGTAGTAATACGGCCACCCGTAGAAGCCTCCTTCTTGCACATGGGTAATGTAGTCAGGCACCAGGTTGTCCCCCAGTCCGTCGCGCTCGTTCACCGAGCACCATAGCTCCCCGGTCTTGGGATCGATCGCCAGCCCTCCGCCGGCGTTGCGAATGCCCGAGGCATACACGCGCATGTTCTTGCCGTCGGGATCCATCACCATGATGGTGGCGCGGCCCTTTTCTTCGGGATGGGTATCGGGATCGTCGATGTTTGAGTTGGAACCGACGGCGACGAACAACTGCGTGCCGTCTTGCGAGAAGACCAGGTCGCGCGTCCAGTGGTTGCCTTCACCGGGCACCTCGGCAATTTTCTCCGCTCGGCCGCTGGCCTTAAGATCGCCATTCTTATAAGGGAAGCGAACGACTGCATCGGTCTCGCCAATGTAGATGTACTGGGGATTCGGACCCGGCGGATAGAACGCGATGCCGTATGGCTGGTTGAGGCCGCCGGCGAACGTCGCTATCTGCTTCGGCTTGCCGTCGGGGCCAATCCCTCGAAATATCTTGATATTGCCGGCGCGGCTTTCTGCCAGGAAGATGTCACCATTGGGTGCGGTCAGCAGTCTGCGCGGTTCCTGGAAGCCGGTGGCAAAGAGCTCGACCTTGAAGCCTGCCGGTGCGATGGGCAGAACGTTTGCGGGACGGTCCACGATCCTGGGCCCATTGACCGTCGGCTTGGTCGCAAACGGAGCCGGCAGGTCCTGCGGCGTGATCTTGTGAATGTTACCGGGGCTCTCGTCGCGGTAGCTGGTGAAGGGGCTTGGCCGTGCGGCGGCCACGCTGCTCTTGTCCGCAGTGGCCTTGTCAGTGGCGGTCGTGCATGAAAGGAAGCCGAGTACGGCGAAGACTGCAATCGCTAACGTATATCCATGAACCTTCTTCATCCAGAGTTCCCTCGATTAATAGTGACAGCGGCAATGCTGGTGCTTCGTAGCCCAGTGTCTCAAAAAGGCGAGGTGTTCGCCATCGAACGCGGCACCTTTAGGCCAGTCACTTCGCCGGCGCCATCGCAATGTCCATTTGCGGACAAAGCGTACGCGCTTCTGGACGAACCCGGTTTCCTCATCACCGTAAGCCACTGAGACAGTAGCCGCTTATCTTTCAGCTGTTGGCACTTGATCTGCACCACATCATGACACACGAATGATAGAGCCCAATCCCAAAGCGCGCGTCCTGATTGCCGAGGACCAGGAACATGTGCGGGAGGCGCTCGCCATGCTGTTGCGTGGCGATGGCTACGAAATCGAGCTGTGCTCGTCCCCACAGGAAGCGATGTCCGCTGCCAGGCGGCAGATGCCGGATATTACGCTGCTCGACATGAACTATCAGCGCGACAGTACCTCGGGAATCGAAGGGCTGGAACTCATCGAGTGCTTGCGCAGCCTGGAGAGCACGCTCCCCATCATCGCGCTGACGGGCTGGGGAAATGTGGAGCTCGCGGTGCGTGCGATGAAGGCCGGCGCCAACGACTTCATCGAGAAGCCCTGGCGCAATCAGTCGCTACTGGAGAAAGTCAGCTTATTGACTGAGCGCGCTCGTGCAGCCCGGTCGTCGCAGAAGATTTCGGAATTCGAGCGTGAGGACGCCCAGAAGCTTCAGACGCGGATTGTGCCTCCACGGCACGTGATCACCGGCGACATTGAAGTGTACGGCGAGAGCCTGCCGGTCGGGACGGTGGGCGGCGACTACTTCGGCGTGTGGCAGCCAACGTCGGATTCGCTGCACCTGTGCATCGCCGACGTGTCAGGCAAAGGCACACCAGGCGCGATGATCGCGGCCATGCTCTACGCCTCGGTCAGTAGCTTGTCTTCGTCCGGCAGCAGCCCCGACCTGATCCTGCGCGAGGTCGAGCACCTGCTGCGCGAACAACTTAGCGAGAGCCACTACGTCACCATCGTCTATGCCACGCTCGACCTCAGGTCGCACATGCTGGCCTACGTGAATGCAGGCCATTGCCCGCCGCTGCTGCTGCGGGCTGATCGCAACGTCGAACACCTGGCGGCGACTCGGCCGGTGCTCGGTCTGGGCTTGGGCGATGAATTCGAAGTCCACCGAATCGCGCTCAAATCGGGCGATCATCTGGCGCTCTACACCGACGGCATTAGCGAGGCTACGGATGTCGTTGGCGACGAGTTTGGCCCCGACCGGCTTGTCGAGGCCCTGCTCGGCGCGCATGCGCTGGGGCCGAAGGAGCAGCATGCTTCGGTGTTGCAGCAGGCGCGAGCCCATGCCAATGGCAACTTTAGTGACGATGCCACACTGGTCCTGGCCTCCATCGCCAGGCAAGCATCGGCCCCTCTTGGCGCTTGAGATTCCCGCGCTACTTGAAATTTGGAAACCCGACCCCGCACACTGTTGTAGATGCGGCGCGACTTCGATGTCATCGTTCTGGGCGGCGGCGCTGCCGGACTGATGTGCGCCATCGAAGCCGGCAAGCGTGGCCGGCGTGTGGCCGTGTTGGAGCACACCGAACGCGTCGGCAAAAAGATCCTCATCTCCGGCGGGGGGCGTTGCAACTTTACCAACCTGCATTGCCGTCCGGAGAATTTTCTCTCCGCTAACCCGCACTTCTGTAAGTCGGCGCTGGCGCGATATACGCCGGCGGATTTCATCGAACTGGTTCGCAAGCATGGCATCCCCTATCACGAGAAGAAGCTGGGACAACTCTTCTGCGACGGTTCGGCCCGCGAGATCGTCTCCATGCTCGAGCGCGAGTGCGCTGACGCAGGAGTGACCATCTTCACGAACACAAAGGTGAGCGAAGTGCGGAACAGTGGCGGCTTTCAGATCAATGCCGGGGACGACAAGTTTCGCGTGCCTGCGCTTGTCATTGCCACCGGCGGGCTGTCGATACCCAAGATCGGAGCTACGTCATTCGGCTACGATATCGCACGGCAATTCGGGCTCAGAGTCGAGCCCTGCCGCCCGGCGCTGGTTCCGCTGCTTTGGGACGCTGACCATCAACAGAACTATGGCGACCTGGCTGGCGTCTCAGCCGAAGTCGCCGCTTCCGCCGACGGCCAGAGCTTTCGCGAGAAGATGCTGTTCACTCATCGCGGGCTGAGCGGTCCGGCGATACTGCAAGTCTCGTCGTTTTGGCGACAGGGAAGCGCGATCACGCTCGACCTCACGCCCGGCCTCGATCCGCTCGCGCCGGTTCGTGCTTCGGCGTCGCACCGCGATGTCGCGGCGATCAGGAGCGCGTTGCGCTCCATGCTTCCGATACGCTTCGCCGATCGCTGGCTGGAGCTGCACGCTCCTCAGCGCCTGACGAATGCGGCGCTGGACGAGCTTGCTGCTGCGCTGCATCACTGGGCCATCACGCCGGCCGGCACCGAAGGCTACGAAAAGGCGGAGGTCACTGCGGGCGGCGTGGACACCGCCGAACTTTCTGCGAAGACCATGGAGGCGCGCAAGGTGCCGGGTCTCTACTTCATCGGCGAGGTGGTCGACGTGACCGGGCATCTGGGGGGCTTCAACTTCCAGTGGGCCTGGGCGTCGGGCTTCGCCGCCGGGCAAGCCGTCTAGCCCACTCTGAACACGTGGCTCGTTGTAAACTGCTGGAACACTCCCGTTCGCCTGATCACTACAACGGAGCACCGTGAGCAACGCAGCCGATCTGGTTGTCGACATACGTGGGCTGAAGAAAACCTACCCCGGCAAGGTCCCGGTCGAGGCGGTGAAGGGAATCGACCTGACCGTTCGGCGTGGGGAACTCTTCGGCCTGCTTGGGCCGAACGGAGCCGGCAAGACAACCACCATCAGCATCAGCACGACGCGCGCTCTGCCAACCGGTGGTGTAGTGAAGATTGCGGGCATCGATGTGGTCGCGCATCCCGCCGAAGCCCGGCGCTACATGGGAGTGGTGACCCAGTTCAATACCCTCGACCGCCAATGCACGGTCTTCGAGAACGTCTACTTTCATTGCCGCTACTTCGGCATGAGCCACGTGCGGTCGGCCGCAAAGGCGGATGAGCTGATCGAACTGTTCAAGCTCACCGAGCGTGCGAAATCGAATGTCGCGCAGCTCTCCGGCGGGCTGGCGCAACGGGTACAGATTGCGCGAGCCATTGCCCACGGCCCGGAAGTGCTGTTCCTCGACGAGCCCAGCGCCGGTCTCGATCCGCAAACGCGTCTGGCATTGTGGGACATCATCCGCACCCTGCGACAGCGTGGGATCACCATCGTGCTGACAACCCACTACATGGAAGAGGCTGACGCGCTGTGCGAGCGGGTGGCCATCATCGATCACGGAAAGATCCTGGTTTGCGATGAGCCGGGCAAGCTCAAGAGCAGTGTGGGCGCGCAGAAGGTCTTCGAGCTGCATCTGCAAAGTGGGCAGTCAGACGGCCTGGCGCTGCGTCTGCGGCAGCTTCCGGGAGTGAACGAAGTGGAAACGTCGGCTGATGGCTTGCGGCTGTTTACCGATGGCCGCGCCGGCCTGCTGCCGGAGATTGTGGGCGTCACCGGTGACGGCCTGCAGGACGTGAAAGTCAGCGAGACCAGCCTGGAAACCGTCTTTATCAAGCTGACGGGGAGGGAATTGCGTGACTGATTCCGCCATCAAATGGCGCGCGTTCTGGGGCCTGTTCCTGCGTGACCTTACCGTGCTGCGCCGGCAATTCGTCGCCTTCCTGATTCGCACCATCATGAACCCGCTGTTGTTCGTGTTCGTGTTCACCTACCTCTTCCCGAAGATCGGCCAGGGGTTCCAGAGCACCGCCGGCGCCAGCTTTGGAACGCTCATCCTGCCCGGCCTGCTGGCCATAGGCATCTTCATCCAGGGGATCATGGCCACCGCTTTGCCACTGTCGGTCGAGATTGGCGCCACGCGCGAGATTCACGACCGCGTGATGTCGCCGCTGCCGGTCAGTTGGGTCGCCATCCAGAAGATCATCTTCAGCGGGATTCAGAGCATTCTCGCCGCCCTCGTCATATTTCCGCTGGTGTACTTCATCCCGGTCAACCCGGTACACATTCACATCTTCAGTTGGCCTTTGCTGATAGCTGTTGTGCTTCTGGCCAGCCTGGTGTCGGGGGCGGTCGGCCTGACGATCGGGACATTGGTGCAGCCGCAGCACATCGCGCTGATGTTCGGCATCATCGTAGTGCCGGTGACGTTTCTGGGCTGCGTTTACTACCCCTGGGCTATGATGCGTACCGTGCGCTGGCTGCAGATCCTGGTGCTGATCAATCCTGTGGTCTATATGAGCGAAGGCTTGCGCACGACGCTGACGCCGTCGCTGCCGCATATGCCGGCGTGGGTGACGATCATCGCGCTGACAGTGAGTCTGATCGTGCTGAGCTGGGTAGGCATCAAAGGCTTTCTGCGGCGGGTGCTGAGCTAAGGCCTGAATTTGCGATAATGAGAACAGTCGAAGCTGATGTAGCTCCGGCATCGCGCGTGGGCCCGTAGCTCAATTGGAAAGAGCATCAGCCTTCTAAGCTGAGGGTTGCTGGTTCGATCCCAGCCGGGCCTACCAGAACAGTTCAAAACCAAGATTCAGCTTTTAGCCGATCCCAAGCCATCAATATGCGTTCAGGCGAGAAGATAGTACGCTTGCGCTCATTCCAAGAGTGAATCGCAGCGACCGCAAGCTCAGGACTATTGCTGCCGATGCTTTTGTCCTGAGTAACGACCCAGTGGACGCTAGACAGAAGTTCCATCCCGTAAGGCGTCTCATAGCCGTCAATGAGGGCTGATACCCGCTCAAATCGTTGGAGAGTTTCCAATTCAGACGAGAGAAACTTTTTAGCTTCCGCAAGGGCACTCGGCAATACATACACCGAAGCGTCACGGCTACGGTCCCCGTATCCTCGCACGAAGTGTCCCTCAATGCGTTGCAAAACGTAGTGAAGAGTTTCGCTATACGGTCCGTATACCTGTTGCTGAAATTCAAGCTTAAGCGGTTCGCCGGAGACCTGCATGAAATACGCAAGCTTTTGGATCTCCAGTAACGTTAAGCGATATCCAGGAATTGCATATCTCCCCATTAAGCCGATTATGGCGGCTCGCCCGGCCGTCATTCGAGGGCGAGTTGTTGCGATACGCATTTTGTCAGGTGCTGGAGCACCAGATGGAACGAAAAGTCGAACGTCAATCTCCGGGACCCCCTCGAACGCCTGAAGAATTCTCTTTCGCACATCGTTCCACTCTAGGCCGCCATTGCCACAGCCAAGCGGAGGCACCGCAATCGAACGCACCTTTTCTTTCCGGACAAATTCCACCAGTGCGCGTAATCCTGATTCGATGTCTTCCAGCTTCGACTTTCCCTTCCAGTGCCGCTTTGTTGGAAAATTGACGATCCAGTGAGGGTTGTGAAAAGTGTTCGTATGAAAAACAAACATCCGGCCGGGCTGAACTTCTCCGCGTTTAGCAGCCGAGAGATACGCCGCGAAGTTTTCGGGAAACGCAAGCTTAAACTGTAGCGCTATCCCTTTGCCCATAATGCCGACGGAATTCACCGTGTTGACGAGCGCTTCTGTGTCAGCATCGAGCAGATTGCCTGAGATTTCCTTGACCATCAGTAATACCAGCGCGGCTCAACTCCGATCTCTGGAACATGAGCCTGATCTTTCAAAGCCTGGCAAACCTGTTTCTGGATTTTAGCGTTGTATGCACCGATATACGAAACAAGTTTCCATGGAACGAATTGATGAACAAGGAACTCCGCTTGACGCCTTCGCTTTCGGTCCGGGTCCTCGTTAGTGTCGAACCAGTATCTGGAACCCATGACCTTCCAATCCACCTTGTCGAGATCTCCCAAATCACCGAAGAAATCACTAAACGCCATTTCAGCGTGACCTTCCGTGAAAACCCATTCCAGTCCTGAATCAGAGACGTCTTCGGCCGACGACACGAGGTGCACAACCGGTTCTTGTCCGCCGTCGTAGCCAACCACGGCTCCATTGTGGATTGCATACAGCATTGGCGACCGCGCGGCGAAGTAAAACGGAACGTAGTCACCCAAAGTTCCATTCGGAGGCAGAGGCACGACCCGTGCCATTCGGCGCGCCTTAATGTGCTGATGCCCGATCTGGACGGACTTCAACTGCTGGGCGTTTCTGTCGCAATGCAAGCCTCCCTGCTCCAAAATTCCCGCCAAGTTGCGCATATGCGTGATGTGGTAGATGCGCGTCATCAGCGATCAGTGGTGAATTGTAACAGTCCACAAAAACAAATCTCGGCTTAGTCGAGCAATGGCTCAAATCCACCGAAGAGTGAGCTCGGCTGAGAGTGAAGGCGCAAAATAGCGCTATTTTAGGAAATCCCTTCTAAGCTGAGGGTTGCTGGTTCGATCCCAGCCGGGCCTACCAGAGTTCTCGATTGTCTCGGCGACGCCAGCGTCCACGCGGCGGAATGACGTCATCAAAGCGTGGCCGAGGAGAGAGCAACAACTGCTTCAGTCCCGCCTGCGAGCGTTTCTTGGCGATCGGTTGGGCCGATTCGCCACATTTGTGATTCGCTTTATCCACTTTCAAAGCCTATCACCACACCGCCTTCCTGCTTCTAATCAAGCAGCATGACCGTCGCTCGCTGTGCCTCTGCTGTTCTGCTGTCACTTGCCGTTCTCGCAACTCCACTGTTCGCAGTCCCGGTAAGTATTCATGTCGTGGGATCGAATGGTGAGCCGCTCGCCGGAGCGCTCATCATCGTTCAACATCTGCAGAACACTGCGGAGCACGAAGTCTCACGCGAGCTGACCAATGCGCAGGGGCAGGCCGAACTGAAGGACCTGCAGCCGGGGCTTTATCGGGCTATCGCCACTGATCCGTATCGCTCATGGAGGACGGAGGTGCGCGAATTCCTGGTCAAGGACCAGCCGGTCACGATCGACCTGCAGCTCACGCATGAGGCGACCGACGACCCCGACGTGGCCGTTGTCGGCAGGCTCACGGTTCACGTCCTCGACGCTTCAGGCGAGCCCGCTCAGGATGCGGAGGTGCTGCTGCGCGACGCGGAGGCGCATCCCGATTCTGAATATTGGGGAACGACAAATGCCAGCGGAAGGGTAAGTCTCGATGTGACGGCGAACTCCTCCGTGCTGGTGGTTATCTACGATGGCCGGCTGTACAGGTTTCCTGCAAATAGCGTCGACACCGAGCGTATGGTGCGCCTGCGATAACGGCGGGGTCTAGGGCGAGGGAAGGATCTCTAACTGCCGTGCGTGGCACTCGCGCACTGCGTCGCCGCAACTCCGGTACTGCAAGTCTTTTGTCAGGCAGACATCCACTCCGAGGAACTCTCCTTTGCGGCATGAGACTCGGAAGGAGTCGGCGGCTGCCCCATTGGAGGACGCGAACTTCTGCTCAATCTCGTTGGGACTCGCTTGAATGGCTTGCTCCGGATGTTGGTATTCGGCTGGGACCTTGAGATCTGCAAACGCTCGTTGCATGAGCGAGAAGTACTCTCGCGGGGCCAGTCCGCTGCACGTGCCGTGGATGGCCCACTCGTGCTGAATCAGCCCGCGCGCCGGCATGATGGGCAGCGTCTGGCGGATGACGTCGTAGGTGACGGGATTCGCCGCCGTGCAGCTTACCGGATAGGTACTGTCGTTGTTCTGCGGCCACAGCCCGTGGACGACGAACCCGTAATGCCGCGACGGATCGCATTCGCCGGCGCTGCGGTTTTCGTGGCTGGCGCAGAACTGCGGCGCCCACGACAGCGCCAGCACGTAGAAGTCGAACTTGCTGGTGGCTGGACCCGCGTCGATGGTGGCTTCTGGTTCGTGCTCCGGGCGACTGGCAGCCGATGCAACACCCGAATCACGATGCGGCTGAGACGATGGACTCCGAAACGGCGCGGCATTGCGGGGCGGCTCCAGGGATTTCGCCTGATTGCGTCCGCAGGCACTCATCGCCACCACTGCCACCAGCAGCGCACCACCTCCGGCCTGCCATCTCTTGCGCAACACTCTTTCCATCGTCGCCTTCACTTTACGAATTTCGGCGGCTTGCCTTCATCCCAGGGATCGTAGATTTGGGAGAAGATTTCGCGATCCGCGATGGTGGGATGCGACCACAACCACACCTCGGCGAACTTACCCACGTAAGGATAGTCGAGCGACCGCTCGCCCAGAATCTGGAACGACTCCGCCGCAGTGCGCTGCGAATCCGGAACCAGGCCGTGGATCACCTCCAGGCCGTAAATGTCGGCTTCATGCTCGAAGTGGCGGGAGACGGTGTTGAATACGGGTTCGGTCGCAAACGAGAGCACGTAGAAGATCAGCAGCAACAGCGGGGCAGAGGCGAAGTCGCCGAGACTACGAATGCCCCACGTGCTGCCCCTGCGCCGCATCAGCCAATTCGCCAGGCGGTAGGAGAAGTAGAACAAGACCAGCAGCATGGCCTCGACGAACACGAAGCCCTTCATCAGATGGCCGAGTACGTAATGGCCCATTTCGTGACCAAAGACGAAAAGCGTCTGCGGAATGCTGAGGTGCCGCATGGTCGTGTCCCAGACTACGACGCGCTTGCTGGAGCCGAATCCCGTCACGTAGGCATTTAGCTCATTCGTCTTCTCGCTGGCCTTCATCTCGAACATGCGCGACGGCGGAATGTCCATGCCGGCGAGGTGCACGACGCGCTCGATCTGCTCGACCAGGTCGGCATGGTGGTCGATGAGCGGTTCAAACTTGTTGAACAGCGGATCGATCAGGATCGGCTGAATGAAGATTCCGAATAGCAGGAAGGGTATGGTCGCCAGCCAGAAGTAGAACCACCAGCGGCGCGGACTGCGGCGCAGCACACCATAGAGGACCCAGCCAAGAATGGTCGCGGCCACCAGGTTGATGGCCAATCCCTTTGCCCAGTCGCTGTACCATGAACCCCACTGCTGTACGGAGAGCCCGTACTCCAGACTGATGTGGTGGCGATAGACAGCGAAGGGAAGTTGCAATACCTCCAGGGTCACCAGAAAGAGCACAACGAACAGGGCGGCGCGCACCAGCCAGAGGCGGGAGAGATGCTCGGCGAAGTCGCGCAGGTGGGCGCCGAAGCGCGTGCGCAGCATCAGCCACAGCACAAGAAAGACGTAGAAGGTGACGATGAGGTACAAGGAGACGTCGATGCGATAAAGGGCGTGGGCCTGTGCCAGTTTGTCAGGCGGCAAAGTGTAATGCAGCAGGCCGTTGGCCTGCACGGTCGCGCTTGGGGCTTTCGTGTCGCCCAGCAACGCGACGCTTAGCACATGGATGGCATGCACCATGGGAGAAAAGCGGAGTGTAGCACGTCAGGGGCAGACCGGTCGCGAGAAGCTTTCAAACCCGCCGGAGAGGCTCTTTCGCTGCGAAGAGCAAACTGTAAAGCTCACATAATAAGTATCTTGTGCGATTTCCGTTGACTTTCGCCAGCCCGGAGTTAACATACAAGTATCACCTCCGATCCAATTCAGGATCGAATGGGCCTGAGGTCAAGGAAAATGTCACCGCTCCTTGGCACCAGGCCCATTTTAGTTACTATGGAAGAACGCCCGGGCACTCGTCGGCGCCACGTACCATAAACGTCCCTGAATGAAATCCAAGATCCTGTTTGTTGTGGGCCTCTTATTTTGTCTCACCCCCTGGGCGTCGCCGCCGATGGCATTATTAGTTGGGCTGGCATTTGGCGCGGTGGCCCGCCACCCTTATCCCGGAGAAGCGCGCCAAGTCTCCCGATACCTGCTACAAGCAGCCGTCGTCGGGTTGGGCTTTGGCATGAACTTGCAACAAGTGGTGCGCGCCGGTAAAAGCGGCTTCGTCTACACGGCGGTTGGGATTGCCTTCGCCCTGACGGTGGGTACTCTGATCGGCAAACTGGTCGCGGTGCAAGGCCGGCCGGCGTTCCTGATCTCCACCGGCACGGCGATCTGCGGCGGCAGCGCTATTGCCGCGGTAGGTCCTGTCGTGGGAGCCGACGAGGACGAGATGTCCGTCTCGCTGGGAACCATCTTCCTGCTGAACTCCATCGCGCTGCTGACCTTCCCGGCGATCGGGAGTGCGCTGAAGCTCTCGCAAACCCAGTTCGGGTTATGGGCGGCGCTGGCGATCCACGACACAAGCTCTGTGGTGGGCGCGTGCGCCAAGTACGGAGCGGTCGCCCTGGCCATCGGCACCACCGTTAAGCTGGCACGCGCGCTGTGGATCGTTCCCGTGACGGTGACGACGGCGGTAGCCAAGGGCAGCAAGACGAAGATTCAGTGGCCGTGGTTCATCCTCTTCTTCTGCCTGGCAGCGGTCGCGAATACCTATGTGTTTCCCGGGGCGAACTTCTACCACCACCTCAGCAACCTGGGCAAACTCATGCTGATCTTTACGCTGTTCCTTATTGGAGCGACGTTATCGCCGGCGGCGCTGAGAAAAGTCGGACCGCGACCCTTGTTACAAGGAGTACTACTCTGGATCGTCGTGGCGGTCACTAGCCTGCTGGCCATACGAGCAGGGTGGATTGCGATCTAGCTCACGGTGTCCGTCTAGTCCTTTCCGGCACCCCGTATTTTGCTGAGCATCTCCTTCGCCGGAGCCCGATACGGCCCATCGATGGCCGCGGCTTTCTCCAGCGCGGCGATGGACTCGGACCTACGGTTGGCTCTGGCGGCCGCATAGCCAAGGTAGTAGAGCGCGACCTGCTGATCGGCGGGATCGCCCTGCAGCAGCGTGACCGCCGACTTCAATTCCGCCAGGCCGGTCTCACCCCGCCCGCGGGCGAGGTCGGCCCGGCCGATGGCGGTGTGCGCCAGCCCGGCATAGGACTTCTGTGTCTTGTCGGCGGGAGCCGGTCCGACCAGCTTGAGTACCTTCTCGGCATACTCTATGGCCTTCGTCGCCTGTTTCGGTTCTCCGGCGTAGGAGTTCGCCATCATCAGCAGGGTGGGAATGTTGTCAGGATCGGCGGCCAGAGTCTTCTCGCCGTAGGCGCGCAGGCGGTCCGGCTGGTTGAGCTGTTGCAGGCTGTACAGGGCAAGCTGCGTCACCTGCGGCGCGAACTGCGACTTGGGGAAGGCGGGCGTGAACTGCTCGATCAGATCCATGCGCTGGTTGGGGTCCTGCTCGGCGACGATGGCATTGTAGGCAGCGGTCTCGAGGAAATCGTAGTTCGACTTCACCGCGCTTTGCTGCTGCGGAGGAGTGGCGTGATAGACAGCCGCGCCTTTTACCGCATATTCCACGGTCTTGGCGTTGTTCTTCATCGTCATGGCGAGGTTGGCATCGGAGACGATGAGGTCAAGGTCGTTGGGATAGTCCTGCAAAGCCTTGTCGCCCCAGTTCAGCGCGTTGTTCTTGTCGCCGTCGGCAACGTAGAGCTGCGACAGTTGCCACTCGGCATAAGCCACCGCCGCCTTGTTGGAGGAGTACGTGTTGATGAAGTCTTCATATGCCGCCATGCGCTTGGAAGCGTCAGGCTCGGCGGCAATGGCCGAGAGGGCTTTGTCCTCCGGCGTGCCCGCAGGGATGCTGATATGGGCGTTCTGGCCGAAGGCAGCCAGGGAGAAGAGAACGACGGCGATGGACACAAATTGCGGAAGACGCATATCACACCTCCGCTTCGCGTCAGGACCCAGGTCGTACGCCTGCGCGGAGTATCTGTTTTCGAGGGAATACTAACGCGGTTGGCGCCGGGATGCTATGAATTTGCGCACACAGGGCAGTGAGGTTGGGAGGTAGAAGGGGAATGCTTGCCGGTCACCGGTGGCAGGAAGGCGCGTGTTCCCGCCAAGGTTTCCGTGTACCAGCCTACGATTACGCCGTTATGGTGAATGTGCCTGGCCGCAGTGAATTGCGCGGAACGGCTACAGCGATCGAATCTTCATATAGCGAACGAAATCCGGGCCCAGCGTGTAGGCAAGTCCCAAGGCCAGAACGCTAGCGGCCACGTACAGTGGCATCTTCATAATTGGTCTCCTTCAAGTGTGTCGAACGTTTGGCTGGGCTCCATCACTCCAGGTGAAGGCGCCGGTCAAGCCACACGATGCGAGCCATATAGACCGAGATGGCCTTAAGTCTTGGTGCGCTGGCTCCCGCAGGACGGTTAGGTTCCCAATGCTCCTCTATTTCGGCTGCTCAGTGTAGTGGCATTCAGGACCAGATACGGCTTTATCCACCAACTCATAATTGACATCCCAGTAAGAGTCGGATGGGAATGCCGCCGGCGGCGGCGGGCCCGGCCTGGGGTTGTTATTGAATTCCGGCTGTATCTTGAAGCTGAATCCAAAACATCCCTTGCTGGGACAGTCGACATCGCTCGGCCCCCAACTACAGACCGAATCATCCTTGCAGGTGGAGCCAGGTTGGCAGCCGCAGCTGCTCCCATTCCACTTGCAATAGCTGACCGGCTTACAGAAATTTTTCTTGTCGCCCTGGAACTCTCCTTTATATGCCTGCAAGTTAAGCTTGACCTTCAACCATCCGCTTACCTGATCGTACTTGACCGAAGTAAGGAAGTCGGGGTCCGCGTTCAAATCCTGACACCCGGGAGGCCTCTGGCCGCGCAACGGACAAAAGCCATAGACCTGGCTGTTAACATTAACCCGATATCTGCCAACCTCGTCCTCGACTGTCTTCTCATCGGCACCTGATCCAACGTACATCCAGTACTCCATCCGGGTATCGGGTTTTCCGTAGATGAGGTACACGTAATAAGTGTGGCCCGAGAGGAACACGGTTTTTCCTTCCTGTAAAGGGATGCCGACCTGTTTGTCGAAAGGCACCGTGGTGTCGATGTAGTACCAACCATGGTTCGCCGTCAGGGTGCTGCGCTGGCCCGTGCTCTGGCCCATCATGGTGATCCGTCCCGGACGATGGAGGGGATCGCCGGCCTTACACAAAGGGTCCGCTTCGCATTCGGCGTTGTCCTGGGCCGTCCAGTTCTGCCGAAACAGGGGTGCTCCGTAACAGTGGGTACAGGCCCAACTCCAGTTTCTGATTCGGTCACTCTCGTCGCCTATGCCGCATTCTGCGAGGTAGTCCCATTTGATGCACTCGCCCTTGCCATTTTTTTCAAGACACTTATCCACTACCGACCTTAAGCCGCAGTCCGCGATGATCGCTGTGCTGACGTACTCGTAGGGACTGGTGATAGCTGTGGCGGGCTTTCCCTTCTGGTCGGCGCCATAGTGCTTGTCGGAGGAGCACTCGGGAATTACCTTGGGTGCGCGGAAAAAGGGATCTTCGTTGATCGACAAAGTCTCGCGGGGAGGGCTGGTTTTGGCAAGCAAACCAGTCAGCGAACCATCGTTATCATTCAGCACGGTTTGGCGATCGATGTCGTTGAAGGGCAGGAAGAGATCAGCTTTCCAGGTGCAGTAGCGGGCCGCGATGGCATCTAAGTTCGCATTGAAACTGTTTTCTTTAAATAGCGGTTCAACTACAAAGTGACGGATGTCGACATTACGGAAGGCCAGATTCCTGGAGTGGAAAGCGGGAGGATAGTAAAAACCATTTTCCTGCTTCCACGCAATGGCCGCATTGGGGATATAGCAAGAATTAACATCTTGCGAGACAGCCGCTCCCTGCAGCAGTCCCTGAGAATGTCCAAACATGTATTTGCTGTTGTTGCAGACCCCGGTTTGCGAATCACGGTTGTTCGAATTGCAATCGGTAATCGTTCTCGCTCGGATGTCGAGATAGGCGCTGGAGTCCTGGAATGATGGCCCATCATAAATATTGAACATGCGCTGGCCAGAATTGAAATTGGTAATGGGAATGCTGATGCCGTTGTCCTTCGAAAGGCAGTAACCGCCTGGTATCTGGCCGTTGTCGCACTTACGAATTCCCGTGGGAGTAAACGGCCCTAGATCGGAGGCGAAGAAGGTCGCTTTCTGGTCAATCGGATCAGGCTGCGTTTGCCCCACATAAACGTCTCTCAGGCCGACGTTCCAATTTCCCAGAGAGCTATCGGATCGCGTGTAACCGCCACCGGTGACAAAGGTCAGGCCTGGTCCAAGCTGGTCTGTGACCGAACTGTCGGTTACCAGCTTCCACCAGGGACGCAGCCAGATGGCGGAGAAGTTCTTTTGCGCGAAGTTGAAGGAGGTGGTGTAGTGGTCCAGGGCCGTGGCCATGCAGTTGGCTTCGTCAATATCGCCGGTTCCATTGCACTTCAAATTGAGTGGCTCGGTGTTGCTCCCGCAGTCTCCGGTCAAATTGTTGCACTTGGTTGGATCGCGCAAGCCGGTGACGAGGGGATAGTAATCGAGCACCGCCTTATCGGGCAGGGCCCTGGGAATGTCTGGTCCGGATCCGGGAATAGCCGCTACTGTCTTGTCTGACGTGGGCCCGAAGCCATCACAACCGCTGTTAAGCTGGCCGATCTCCATGAACGAGAACATGGCTGTAGAACAGGAATTACCCACGAAGGTCTCGAGGGGAGACGTGCCGGAGTTGAAGTCTCGCAGACCGGGCGCATCTTGCAACCCGCGCTGGCGCGAAGCATATCCGGTCCAGTATTCATAGCGCGATGGTCCGCTGTTAGCGCCTGCCGGTAGCCAGTAGCAAACTCCGCAAGACCCCGCCCCGGCTGCCATGTTGTATTCGAAGTCGTTCCATCCATTCATAATCCAGAACACGCTGGGATGTTGCCAGTCCGTGGCGTAAGGATCCCGGTTGTCTGTCAGGGTGGCATGGGCCAGGATGCCGGGCACTTCGCGGGGGTTCTGGCTGTTCTTAACCCCGGCCCGGGCCAGAATGCCGATGTTCGCGTAGATTTTATTGTCGGTTTCCGTGCCATCCTCGATGTAGAAGCCGTGGCCGATCGACTTCCACCCTACGTTCCGCGCCAGCAACAATCCCTGGGTACCATGCAAAGTAATCCAGCGCGTCATCGACTCGTCGATCGAAGAGTCCTTCACGAAGGTGTCCGGCTGCACTTTGCGCGCCATATGGAAGTGCACCGCGTATCGGCCAATCATTCCGCCTTGGCCTAATTGGCGAAACTGCACTCCCTGAACCTGGACTTGCTTAAATCCCTGGCGGAAGATGACGTGGCCGCCAAAATAATTCCCGGGGGTCGGTGGAAATGAGGAATTGCAGCCCGGCTGGGGTGTGTCAGGACCACGATCTCCCTCGGAGATGACGCATATGTTGCGCGTCAGCAGCGCCACCGCGGCGCGCGTGTCGATTTCGCTCCGGCCGAGTTTCAGTTCCCTTTGCACGTCAGCCGGAATCTTGTAGGTCTCCCCATAGTGCGGAAAGCGCACCCCGCCCGACTGTACCGTTCCATCGTCGAGCACGACACCACTGATGGTGATCGTCGTGTTCTCGCCGTCAGGCGTCACATCGGAAATGATGGCTTCTTCCGCATGGCCCGGTAGATAGTCGGTGGGCGTGATCACAATATGGTCACCTTTCTGCCAGTCGACTTCGCCATCCACGTCAAATTGAGTGTCCGTCGTCTTTAAGTTGGTACTCAACCGTCGCCAGCTTTTCCCCGTGTTCGCCGGGTCGGGTGCCAGCCCATCGAAGGTCGAGCCCTTCTTTCCATACAGTCGTAGCGTGCCGCCGTAGGACACCGCCAGGGCTTTGCGCCCAAAATAGAGGGTGCTGATCGTCGGATAGTCATACTGGTAGAAACATTCCCCCTCCGGATACTGGGAATCCGGGACGCAAGCTTTGTCGGGATAGATCTTGTCCATTTTGTTGTCGTCCCAGATTTCTTTGGGAATACCGCACCTGACATCCTCCTTGCCATTCTCGTCTTGGCAGAAGATAGCGGCATTGTTCTTCGCTCCCCACAGGTGAATGGCCACCAGTCCGCCCGCGGCGCCGATGGCCTTGTCTGCATTGGGCATGCCTGCTTCCAGGGTGCCGCCGTTCAGTACCAGAATCGAGTTGGCGTACAGGTCAAGCTGCTTGTCCTCGAAGGTCAGGGTTCCGCCGCTGTGGACGAATACCCAGTGATACTTGTAGATCCCGCCGCCATTTTTTCCGTCAGCAACGCAAGGCCCAACCACGTGCAGGTCGGAGTTATAGTCACCCGCAGGCAGCGATTCTGGCTCGTTGTTACCAATATCCTTCCCGCAATCGACTATTTCGTATGGCGGCAGCTTCGCCGCCTTCCTCGCCCGGGCCGCTTCCATCTCGTGATCTACGTCCATCACCATCTGGGCGGCGGAAACTCTTGGCAAAATCATGCCCAGCATCAGCAGGCAAGCCAATCCGAGAAACCGGTTTGTGCGGTGAAAGCGCGACCCGGCTATCGCTAAAGTGGCCGGCGCAGTGTGCTTGACGGATGACATGGGAACGCCTTTACGCGGGATGCACGCAAGTAGGTTGGGACTCATAGCAGATGGCTTCCTTTGCGGAGAACTGGGCTTATAGGTTGGGCTTAAGGTTGACTCGCATCGAGAAATGACCGCCTCGACCAGAGTTGGCCCGCGCTCAACCAACGAACGGCACAAAGTGTCTGTGGACACTACTACAGGCCCGCGCAAGCCGTCAATGGACAAAAGGTGCCTATAAGCGAGGCGTCAAGCGACGGCTTCCGCTGCCCTTCGCTGGAGCGCATGGAGGTTTTTTGATGCCGCAAATAGTCGAGATGAGTGTAATGCGGTTGTGAAGACTCGCAGCTACCAAGCATTGGTTTGAGGTTGCGTAGGAAGAGGCTCGTCGAAGGTATGGAATGCATGCCCACCCTGGCTCGTCCGACGATTACTGCCGTGATCGCCGGCACGAGCTGGAATGGGGTACCCGCTACTGACAGTGTTGGGCGTCGACTGCGACGTCCATCGCCTCGACATAGTGATGTGCGCCGCCGTCCTTGCGCTCAGACATGCTCGGGTGCATGGCGCTGCCGGTTATGGTGACTTTCTGCCCAACGTAATGGTTGAGGTAGAGAGCGCTGGTTTCGTTGACTCCCCAGGTGGTGCCGTTGTTGTCGAGCAGATACTCGCGGGCGACAGGCCCTTGCTGCAGGCATCCGGTGAGCTCAACGACTTTGCTGTTGGACATGTGTGAGGCCGGGGCAGCAAAGGCTTCGGCCAATCCCAGAGTGCAGACCAGCGCAAAGGCTGCGATCCACACACCGATCATAGTTTTCATAGTTCACCTCCAGGAAGCGATCAGCTCATCGCTTCCTTCGTTGTTTCCAATGCTTGGTTTGGGTTGCATTGCTTCGAGCAGGGATATCGAGTGTGATTCACCGAAGGCGATCAGGTGTTGTCCGTAGGTATCGGGCGAAACTTTGCCGCTTCTTGCGGGCCTTGTCGGGAAGACGTCTTTGCCACAGAGGCATGAAGGGCACAGGGGGGGATTAACGGCTTGGCTCAGCGGCGCCCCTGGCGCTTTTGGGCGACGACCAGTCCGCGCGGCGTGGGCAGCAGCACGACGGAGATGAGTCCTTCGGCTTCGAGCTTGAGCGCCGCTTCGCGTACCTGCTTGAGGTGCGAGCTGGCATCGTGCATCAGGATGAGGCCGAAGGGGGAGATCTGCGGCAGGTAGCGGCGGGCTTCCTGCTCGCGGATGGGCATGTCACTGTCGCTGAAGAAGAGGTCGATGGTGCCTTCGACCTTCATCTCCAGGCTGGATTCGTTGCGCAGATCGATGAGGTCGCGGAACTGGGAGGCGTCGATTTTTTCTTTGGCGGCAGCGAAGACCTGGGGATCGTATTCGCAACTGACGATGCGGCCGAAGCCGTTGAGGCGCAGGGCTTCGGCGATCCATAGGGTGCTGACGCCGAGGAAGGTCCCGGTCTCGACCACCAGGTTGGGCTTGATGGTGGTGACCAGGGTGCGCAGGAACTCGAGGACTTCGACCTCGGCGGTCATGGAGTCATACATGCTCCAGCGCTCGGGGTGAGGACACTCGGGGGTGGGGCGATGGTATTCGGGCACCATCGCGCCGGCACGCTCTTTCGCCTGGCGCATAACGCGGTGCTCCTGCTTTTCTTTTTTCCTGAAGAGACGCAGAGTTGGGACCTTTCGAAAGTGAAGTGTCGTTCCGCGCGCCGCATTGCGCGGGCGTGTTGGCGCAATGCCGATTATAGGACCTGGGCGCGCAGGCCGCAGCACGGCTCAGGGCGCAAACCTCTCATTCCACCCGATAGACGGCGACGGTCATGGGCGCGAGTTGCAAGGTGAGCTGCGTGCCGGCGAGAGACGTGGGTGATCCTCCAAATAATGGAGTGATGCTTTTGGCGTCGGCGATGGAAGTGTTCGTCAGGTCGACTGTCAGGCTCTTGGGCGACGAGCCTTTGTAGAACGCTACGAGCAGCCGCTCGCCGGGGGTCTCGCGGGTGAAGAGGTAGTAGTCGTCGTCGACCACGACGTGCTTCTGCGCACCCTCGCGCAATGCGGGATGATCGTGGCGGAGCTTCAGCAGAGACTGGAGGTAGGCGTAGATGTCCTGCTGCTCGGGAGTGCGTCCCGCTTGGGTGAAGGCGTCGTGCGGGTCGCCAGCGAATCCACCAGGAAAGTCGTGGCGGTCGTCAGGGTCGTTGCCTCCCGTCATGCCTATTTCGTCGCCGTAATAAATCTGCGGGATGCCGCGCAGCGTGACGAGCAGAGCGAAGGCGGCCTTCAACTTTTCAGGCGAGCCGTTGGCCTGGGTGATGAAGCGCGGCATGTCGTGATTGCCGATGAAGGTGACGAGGATTTCGGGATGAGGGAAGAGGCGGTCCTGACGCAATACATTGGCAATGACGGTCGCCGATTGCCCCTGATTGACGACGCGATTGATGGCGTCCTGCATGGGGAAATCGAACGCGGTGGTGAGCAGGGTGTCGACGCCATCGAAGCCGGTGTGGCCTCCCGCAAAGTAGGAGGTGACGGTGGGATCGGTATTGTAGATTTCGCCGACGGTGAAGAAGTTGGGATACACCGTGAACAGATTCTTCAGGTAATAGGCCCAGAAGGTGCGCGGAACGTAAGGGAAGGTATCGATGCGGAATCCGTCAATGCCGCTGCTCTCGGTCCACCAGAGCGCGTTTTGCAGCAGATATTGCGCGACCAGAGGATTTTCCTGCGCGAGGTCGGGGAGCGAGTTGGCGAACCAGCCGTCGAGGGCGCTGATGTAGTTCTTCTCGACCGCGTGAGGATCGCTGATCGGCGGGTAGTTGTAGTCGGTGTTGATGTGGTCCTGAGGCGTGCCGTGCAGCCATCCCGGCGTAGGTTGCGAGGTGGCCCAGGAATGATTGGGGCCGACGTGATTGGGCACCATGTCGAGCAGGACCTTCAGACCTTGCTGATGGGCGGAAACGACAAGGTTCTGGAAGTCGGCCATGGTGCCGAAGTGGTCTTCGACCTGGTAGAGATCGGTGGCACCGTAGCCGTGATAGTCGGAGGTGGCGTCGGAGTTGTCATCGATAGGGTTCAGCCAGAGGGTGGTGACGCCGAGGTCCTTGAGGTATCCGAGGTGCCCGGTGATGCCCTTGAGGTCGCCGCCATGATAGGCCTTGGGCGCATTGCGGTCGTAGGTTCCGGGAGCCGCGCCGGGAGGCATGTCGTTCGAAGTGTCACCGTCGGCGAAGCGGTCGGGCATGATGAGGTAGATCACGTCATCCTGCGTTAGGCCCTGAAAACGGCCTTGCTGCGGCTGGCGGGCTTGGAGGGTGAGATTTGCTTGCGTTGAACCGGAGGACGTCTTAACGGTGATGGGCACATTGCCGGGCTGTGCATCGTCGGCGATCTCCAGCCAAACGAAGGCATGCTTGCCATCGGGCTGAGCCTGGACTTTTTGTACCTTCACGCCGGGATAGTCGGTGGTGATGGTCGCATCGGAAAGGCCATCCCCGTAGAGCAATACCATGACAGGAGAAAAATAGTTTGTCCACCAATTAGGGGGCTCGACTTTGGTGATTTGCGGCTGGGCGGAGCAGAGTTGTGCCAGGAGGAGAAGGATGAATAGGCCAGAAAGTATGCGAGGGAGAATTCTTATACCTACCGGAGTTGTGAGGGAAGATAATTGTAGGGCTCTTTTAGCGGTCATGGTTGTTGTTCCTTGGTGAGGGCATTTTATGGAAGTTATTTCATAAGTTAGAAATCGAAGTTCCTCAGGGGCTAAAGCCCCGGGACAATTGTGTCTATGACGGCGCAGCTAAAGCTGCGCCCCTTCAAACATACGGCATGAGATCGTTTCCAGAAAAAGGGGTGGGAATCGATCCCACCCCCTAGTCATACGACAGTTGCCGACTAAAAGAAGAACTTCGCGGCAAACTGAATCTGCCGCTCATTGCCGAGGCGGGTGCTTTGCAGCTTGCCGAAGTTCCCATCGGTGAAGTTGTAATTTGGGTTGACGAAATTGGGATGGTTCAACAGGTTGAAGAATTCAGCACGGAACTGAAGGGTATAGCGCTCCGTGAACTTGAAGTCCTTAAACGTCGACAGATCCACGTCGTTGTAACCCGGACCAGTGAGGTAGTTGCGCCGCGTGGTTCCGGCGCGGGTGGTCACGCCCGAACTATTGGTCGGAACCGCAGCAAACGCCGCAGGATTGAAGTAGTAGTTGGGAGACGGCAGGTTGGCATATGGATTTCCTACCAGGTCCGGACGCACCGTCGGGGTGCCTCCGTTATAGAGCACGTCAAATGGAGTTCCGCTTTGTGCGGTGAAGAGCAGGTTGAGCTGCCAGCCTCCGATCACGGTATTGGTGAAGCCGTTCCAGTTGGAACCGTATTTTTGTCCGTGGCCGAACGGCAGAGCATACAAGCCCGTCAATACAATCCGCTGCCCGACGTTAAGGTTGGAGGTCGCGCGCTCCGCAGCTAAGTCGCGGTAATTGACCGGCGAGGTGTTGTTGATGTTGTAGGTGTCAAAGGCGCCCGGCGAATCATCAATCGCGTGAGACCAGGCGTAGTTGATGGTGAACTGCAGATTGTTGGTGAAGCGACGATTGAGGCTGGTTTGCAACGAGTTGTAGATGGAGTTCCCGATGGTCGCCTGAGTGTTGATTGCGCCCAAGGCGGGGAAGTTGCAGCCGATGGGGTCGGTCACGCTACATTGAGGATCGTTGTACTGCTGACGGTTGTAGTTGTAATAGGTTGTAAGGTGGGTTCCCTTGTTGCCAACATAAGCCAGGCTGAAGCTCATGCTTTGGCCGAGCTGGCGCTCGAACTGGACGTTCCACTCCTGGACGTTCGGGGTAACGTTGGAAGGCAGAGTTGCGATGGAGATGGCAACGTTCTGCGGATTATTGAGATCCACCTGGATGGGGCCCTTGGAGGGTAACGGAGTGACCGCTCCGACCGGGTTGCAACTGGTCAGACAGTTGCCATTGGCATCGTTGGTACCTTGGGGAGCCTGACCGGTGAAGGTGATGCGATAGCCGTTGGCGAAGCTGTAGTTCACCTGTCCGCTGAAGGGCGGGTTCTGGGCCAACTGGTTGTTGATGCCCCCGCGATCGACGAAGTAGAAGATGCCATAGCCTCCGCTGATCTTCGTCGTGCCGTCGCCAAATAGATCGTAGGCAAAACCGATGCGAGGGGCGAAGTTCTTCCAGGCCGTAGGAATGAAGCTCCGGGAGTTGCCGTCCTGGCCGGCGATTTGGAGCTGTCCGGTGAAGATGTCGAAGTTGGCTTGATTGTTGTGCTTCTCTACTGGCCAAGTGATGACGTCATAACGCAACCCCAGGTTGAGGGTGAGCCGCGGGGTCACGCGCCAGTCGTCCTGGCCGTAGAAGCCATTTTCCCAGTTGCGGGTTTGGGAATCGCCCAAGGCCGGCCCGACCTGATAGTTGCAGGTGAAGCCGATCAGAAGGTCAGTTACTTCGTAGCCCGTGATGCTGGGAGGCTGGCCATTGCCGCATAGGTTGAAGAAGCCCTTGCCGGTCAGCGGACGGAAGAAGTTGACCTGCCGCCGAAGAATGTTGAAGCCGAACTTCATGTTGTGCTTGCCTCTGACCCAGGAAACGTTGTCGGCGGTTTGCCAGGTATTCTGCGGAACCTGGTAGGGACCGTAATCACCGGTGTACTCAAGCTGGCTATTGAAGCCGCCGATCAGGGCGCCGCCGCCCAGTTGCGGGTCGGGCTGGCCCAAGGCGTTTACGTTGGCGTTGACGATACCGAGATTGGCTGACACCGGCTCACTCTGGAAGGGAGGAATGTAGCCGAAGTTGGTGCGAATGAACCCAAAACGAAAATCGTTAATCAGGTTCGCGCCGAAGGTGTGGGTTTCATCGATCACCGCGGACCAGGGATTGGTCGGGTTGGTGCCCGATCCGAAGCCGGCCGGTAACATGGGGAGGCGCGACGTGGTGGTCAGGTTATCGCTGCCCGAGCTGACGCGGGCGAAGGCGGAGTCTTTCTGCCCGATAATCCAGTCGGCCCGGATATCGTAATCGTTGATGGTCTGCGTCCGCTGGCGAGTGGTGGTGTAGTTCTGCTCAATGCCGTGGCAATTGGGATTGGTATTGGCATCGCAGTTCGGCAGTGGATAGGCGTTCAAGTAATTAACGGCCGCCGGGTTCAGCGGGATGGTGATGATGTTGCCGGGGAAGGGCTGACCGGTCAGAGGATTCATGATGTTGATCCCCTGGCTGAGCAACTCGGAGAAGTTGGTGTAGCCGCTGCTGCGCATGAGGTTGGTTGGGACCGTGGCGTAGTCGGTACTGGCCGGAGCCGACGAGCGGAAGCCTTGGTAGTCGCCGAAGATGAACAGCTTGTTCTTGAGGATGGGGCCGCCCACGGCAGCGCCAAACTGGTTCTGATGGAAGGGGAACTTGGTGGCGTTCTGCACCGGCTCCCACTGGGTGGCGTCGAGGGCGCTGTTGCGGAAGAACTCCCACAATGTGCCATGCCACTGGTTGGTGCCGGACTTGATGGCGGTATTGACGATGCCGCCGCCGGCGCGTCCGAATTCAGCGGGCGCGACGTTGGTTTCGACGCGGAACTCCTGGATGGCATCCGGCGCCGAGAAGAAGACGATGGTATTAACCAGGGATTCGTTGTTATCGAAGCCGTCGAGCAGAAAGTTATTGGCCTGAGGGCGCAAGCCATTGACCACCAGCGCGGCGCCGCCGCTGCTGTTGTAGCGGTAGGTTTCGGCATTGCCGCTGCCGCCGGTAGCGTCGCCGTTGGTGTCGGAGCCGCGGGTGACACCGGGAACCAGGGTGGCAAGCTGGGTGAAGTTGCGGGCGTTGAGCGGGAGGTCAACGACCTGACGGCCGGTAATCACGTCGCCCAGGTCAGAGCTCTGGGTTGCAACCAGAGGCGCTTCAGTGGTCACCTCGACATTCTCGGTCACGGAACCGGCCTTCAGAGTGAAGTTCAGCGGCAAGGTCTGGCCGATCAGGAGAGTCACGCTCTGGGTGACGCTGGCAAAGTTGGCAGCTTTGACCTGAACCTGATACTGGCCGGGCTTGAGCGCGTTGACCGCGTAATTCCCGGTGCCGCCACTGGTTACAGTCACAGTTTTCCCGGTTGCTGTGCTGGTTACATCAATCGATGCGCCAGAAACGACAGCCCCCGTGCTGTCAGTAATGGTTCCAGATATGACGGCGTTATCCGACTGAGCAACCATCAACAGCGGTACGCTCAGCAGGACGAGTAATGCCACCAGATGAGACACTTTCAACCCCTTCATTGAAATACCCACCTTTCATTTGTCGTGTAGTGGAAGGACCCGCACTTCCTCTGAAGCGGTCGCGCGAAGAGACCCGGCCGTACCGGGCGGCCGCCTGCACCCTCTTTATCCGTTCTTAGCCTTTGAAATCCGGTCTGCGGCAACCGATGGATTTCTCAGAGCCAATTGAGACATGCAACTTCTTGCACAAAGGCGGTGAAGTTTGGCGTTTCATTAGGTTTTATACGGTTACTGGGGGTAAAATGCTGTGTTTACAATCAAATCCACCGCTCGTTACATCGCTGTTAAATGGCTGTCACTCGCACGCTCGCGTCAGATTCACATCATTTCTTCCAACAAATAGAGCGCCTTACCAAAAGTCATAGCCTGCGCGGGTCCGAATCCCTCTGCAAGCTGCTGCAATACCTCGCCAAGCAATCGGTGGAACACCCTGAAGCACCGTTGAAGGAGTATCAAATCGCAGTCGAGGTTTACGGGCGGCAGGCGGATTTCGATCCCCAATCGGATTCGAGCATTCGCGTGCAGGCAGGACGGCTGCGGATGAAGCTGGCTGAGTACTACGCCACTGAGGGCGCGACCGATCCTATTCTCGTGAAGATTCCGAAGGGTAGCTACCACCTCGTCTTTGAGCCCAGGCAGGAGCCACTTGCACCGCAAACGGCGCTCCCGCGCAACGAAGCTGCTGCTCCGGCGGGTGGGCTTGAGACCGGCTCGGCGCGTTGGCGGCTTGCAGTCAGCATCGTTTTAGGGTGTTTGACGGTTGCCGTCATTGTGCTTGCGAGCTTGCTTTGGGCACGCAAGCAAGCAAATGTGGCGAGCAAGAGCGGGGTCGCAGGGCCGGTGATGAACGGTCCGCTGGCCCAGTTTTGGCGGCCCTTCCTATCAGCGCCGGAGCAGCCGTGGGTCATCTTTAGCAACGCGGCATTCGTCGGAAGGCCTGAGACCGGGATGCGGTATTTCAACCCGCGCGAGGACTCCGCGACCCCCGTCCATGACCACTACACGGGCGTTGGCGAAGTGCTGGCGGTTCACGCGTTGGATGACATGTTCAACTCGCTCGGCCGCCCGCTGAGGGTAAAGCGTGGCAGCCTGTTTTCGTTGGACGATGAGAACAATACGAATCTGATTTTTGTCGGTTCCCCGTCAGAGAATCTCTCCTTGCACGACATTGGGGGGACGCAGGAATTCGTCTTTGAGCGGGTCGCTACGGGAGAACGCAAGGGCGACTTGGCCCTGGTCAACCGGCATCCGAAACCGGGCGAAGCCCACAGTTATCTGGCAAGCCCCTCCAATGCGCCTTTGACGGAAGACTACGCGGTCATTGGGTTGGTTCCGGGTGTGAGTCCGGGGCGATACATGATGATTCTGGCGGGCACGACGACCTTCGGAACGCAGGGAGCTGTCGAGTTTGTTTGTCGTCCTGATTCGGTACAAAAGCTCATGCACGATATACCTGGATCGACGACCGCGATGAAGCCGTTCGAAGCGCTGGTACACGTAAAGATCGCGCGGGGCGTGCCCCTCGATACAGAATTGATAGCCGTGCGTCCACGGTAAGGCTGCAGCACCGGCTGTCCTCATCTGGAAACAAGCGCGAGAACGAACGGTGTTGGTACGACTAATCCTACGTCCTGGACGCAACGGCCCCGCAATCCCTAAGCAAGGGTTTATTCTCTTTCCGTGACAAACGCCGGTTGTGATTGTCCTCACGGTGTAGCGCAAAACTATTCTCGATAGCGATCGAAGAGAAGTTTTGGACGACCGCCCTTTGGGGAGGTTGACAATTCGACATCCCGGAACTAGTTTCGACCGGGGTCATCCCGCAAACTCCGGGTGCCGGGACCTTCAGCAACGGGCCATTATGCGCAAGCCTCCCAAGAGCTTCTGGCAGATCTGGAACATGAGTTTCGGCTTCCTCGGCATTCAGTTTGGCTGGGGACTCCAGATGGCAAACATGAGCGCCATCTATGAGCACCTGGGCGCAACCGCCGATAAGATACCGATACTCTGGCTGGCCGCACCGCTGACGGGGATGATCGTGCAGCCGATCATCGGACACGCCAGCGATCACACCTGGAACTGGCTGGGACGGCGGCGGCCGTATTTCCTGACCGGGGCGATTCTTAGTTCGGCCGCTTTAATCGTGATGCCCCGCAGTTCGGCCCTTTGGATGGCAGCCGGGCTGCTGTGGATTCTGGATTCTTCGATCAATATCAGCATGGAGCCCTTCCGGGCCTTCGTCGTGGACCTGCTGCCAGAGGAGCAGCGTACAGAAGGCTTTGCGATGCAGAGCTTGTTTATTGGCGTCGGCGCGGTGGTGGCGTCGGCATTACCGTGGCTGCTGACCAACGTGTTTCATCTGGGGGCGGGCAGCGGCCATCACGCCATACCCTGGTCTACGCGGCTGTCGTTCTATATCGGGGCGGCGGCGTTCTTTGGAGCAGTGCTGTGGACGATCCTGACAACCAGAGAATACCCACCGGAAGACCTTGCGGGGTTTCGGCACAAGATAAACCAGCGCCGCGGATGGATGGCCAACCTGGAGGAAATCTTCGAGGCCATCTGGAAGATGCCGTCAACCATGCGCCAACTGGCCCCCGTGCAGTTGCTTACCTGGCTGGGATTGTTCTGCATGTGGCTTTACTTCCCGGTGGCGGTGGCGTGGAATGTCTTTGGCGCAACCAACCAGGCCTCAGCAATTTATAACGACGGTGTAGAGTGGGCCGGGGTGTGCTTTGGCGTGTATTCAGCGGTGTGCGCCCTGTTCGCGCCGTCGCTGGCTTCCGTCGCCCGGAAGATAGGCCGGAAGCATACGCACAGCCTGTGCCTGCTGTGTGGAGCGCTGGGGCTGCTTTCAGTGGGTGTGATCCACGACAAGCTCCTGTTGATTCTCTCGATGGTGGGAGTGGGGATTGCCTGGGCGAGCGTACTGGCGATGCCGTATGCCATCCTCTCCGGATCTTTGCCCAAAGAGAAGGTCGGCGTCTACATGGGGATCTTTAATTTCTTCATCACCCTGCCGGAGATCCTGGCGTCGGTATGTTTTGGCTGGGTGATGAACCACTTGCTGCACAACAACCGTCTTCTGGCAGTGATCGCCGGAGGCGTTTTCCTGGGGCTGGCTGCGATCCTGATGCAGCGGGTGATTGATCCGGGGAACCGGGAGATCGCGAGCCAGGAATTGCTGCGCGAGAGGGAATTCACGGCATAGCGATGCGCATGATTCAATGCGGGAGTAGTTCGGTTTCAGGCCGGGTCTGCAACTTGTTCATCCGGAGGTCGAGTCGCCAATTCGAGACGATTGCCTTGGCTTCTTCCAGCAGATGCGGCAGCCTGCTCTGTATCTCGCGGGAAAGCCCCATGCCAATGGCAAACGAAGCTCCAGCCATGGTCAGGCTCATCGCCGATGGTGCTCTGCCATAGAGTTGCCTGGCTGCCTTAAGCAGCAACCGGGGAGTGCAACGATGGGTGAAGCGAATGTTCTCCTCCTCGGGAGCCAGGCATTCCTGGGAGATATCACCGGGAGGTCTGCCCTCGGCAGCATCGATGAAGAGTACAAACTGCGCTTGCGAGACGTCTTCAGCTAATTCCAAGGTGAGCTGCGATGTCGCCAGAACACGGACTCCCGCCTGGTCGCAGTAGAACTCCTGGAGAGCGTGGGCCGCGTGAACGCCTAAGGCGTCGTCACTGCGAAGCGTGCTGCCGTATCCGAGGATGAGTATGCCGGGCATTTAGCTGCTCCGCAGTTCGTGAAGAAGTGTTCCGTCGTGGGAGCTCAATTCCAGTACCAGGGCCACTCGCCCATCCGCATGAGTCGAACAACTCAGGCAGGGATCGTAGGCCCGGATGAGCGCTTCGACGCGGTTCAACATGCCTTCCTGAATGGTCTCGCCATGGATGAAGTGGCGGGCTACCTGCAACACGCCACGATTCATGGACAGGTTGTTATGCCCGGTGGCGACGATGAGGTTGGCCCAGGTCATCGCTCCTTCGTCGTTGACCTTGTAGTGATGAATGAGCAAGCCGCGCGGGGCCTCGATCACGCCCACGCCCTCCAGCGCGTTGACGCCTGCGGTCGCGCGGACGTGAGTATCCATGATGGCGGGCGAGTCGAGCAGTTGCTGCATGCGCTCCAGCGCATAGGTCATCTCCAACAAGCGCGCATAGTGGTAGAGAAACGCGGAGTGCGGGATTCGTCCAAAACGATGGCGGAACTCGACCAGTTCAAAGTCTGCTTTGGGAGTGCCGAACTGGTCGGCGGCATTCAGGCGCGCGAGCGGGCCCACGCGATACAGTCCCTGCGGATAGCCATCGGGCTTGTAGTAGGGGGCCTTCAGGTACGAATCGGGCAAGGTGGCTTCGCCGATATAGTCCGCATACTCCTCGCTGGGAATGCCATCCTGGAGGATCTCGCCTTCGGCGCTGCGAAAGCGCAGCAGCCCGTCGTAGAGCTGGAGATGGCCGCGACGGTCGACAAGGGCGGCATACATGCTGGGAGCCGAGTCGAAGTTGGCAATCTCCTCGGTGAAATTGTCCAGGGTGCTCTTGAAAAGTTCCAGCGCTCTTTCCACGCCTGCGGCGGCGGAGGGTATGCCGGCGAGGATGCGGTCGCGGGCCGCAGCGCTGAGCGGAGATTTCACGCCTCCGGGGACGATCCAGGAGGGATGCACACGCTCTTCCGCGAGGGTCTCGATCACCTGCAAGCCGAACTTGCGCAGCTCAATGCCGGAGCGCGCGAGATCGGGATTGGCTTCGATCAGGCCGAATATATTGCGCGTGTCAGGGTCGCTGTCCATGCCCAGCAGAAAATCGGGAGCCGACAGATAGAAGAAGCTGAGGGCATGCGATTGGAAAAACTGGGCGCAGTGAATCAGCTCGCGCAGCAATCTGGCGGCGGACGGCAAACGCACAGCCATGATCGCGTCGCAGGCCTTGGCCGATGCCAACTGGTGGCTGATGGGACAAATCCCGCAGATGCGGCTGGTGATACCCGGCATCTCATAATAGGGGCGGCCTTCGACAAACTTCTCGAAGCCGCGAATCTGCGTCACCTGAAACTGGGTACCGGCAACCGAGCCGTTAGCGTCGAGCTGAATGGTGATCTTGGCGTGACCCTCGATGCGGGTGACAGGATCGATGATGATGCGTTTCATCTGGGCTCCTATCCGAACCTGAGCTTGGCGACCGGATCCGGTTTGCGGCCGTCGAGCAGGGTTTCCAGCAACTCACCGATAACCTTGCTGGGCGGAGGGCAGCCGGGGACGGAGTAGTCGATCTTTACGAAGTCCTGTACCGGCCGGGCCTGAGGCGACAGTTGCGGCAGGTTTTGTTTGGGGATCGCACCGTCGCAGGAGCTGTTCTCCACGTAGACCGACTGCAACAGGGCCCTGACTGGGACCGTGTTGCGCATGGCCGAAACGTTGCCGGTGACGGCGCAGTCGCCGAGCGAGACCAATACCTTGGTGCATTGCCGTATCTGCTGCACCTTTTCTAAGTCTTCGTGAGTGCTGACGGCGCCCTCGATGAAGGTGACATCCACCTCCTCGGGGAAGTCCTTTGCATCGACCAGCGGCCCGTACACCAGCTCGACTTTGCGCGCGATAGGGACCAGGGCGGCGTCGAGGTCCAGCAGCGACATGTGGCAGCCGGAGCAGCCATCCAGCCACGTAGTGGCGACTTTCACTTTCCTCATGCCGGTACTCCTCTCCGGTGGGCCAGGGAGGTGATGAAGCCGGAGTCTTTTTCCATTTCCTGCACGCTCTTGCCTTTCTCCGAAAGTGCGCCTGTCGGGCATGCCTGGACACACTTGCCGCAGTTGGTGCAGGTAGTGGCCTGGCCCCAGTTGGTGTCCATCTCGCACACCACGCGGGCATGGATGCCGCGGTTGGAGATGCCCCAAACGTGCGCGCCTTCGACCTCAGCGCATACCCGGACGCAGCGAGTGCACAGAATGCAGCGGTTGTGGTCAAGCGCGAAGCGAGGATGCGACAGATCCACCGACAGGCGAGGGAAGTTGTAGGCAAAACGCACGTTGGTGACGCCGAGAGCACACGCCATGTCCTGCAACTCGCAGTGGCCGTTGGAAACGCAGACCGCGCAGGTATGGTTACGCTCCACCAGCAGCAGCTCGATGGTGATGCGGCGATAGCGCGCCAGACGAGGCGAGTTGGTGATGACCGACATGCCATCCTGTAGCGGCGTGGTGCAGGCGGGCAGCAGGCGATCAATGCCGGAGACCTCGACCATGCAGAGGCGACATGCGCCGACCGGCTTCAGACCCTTCAGGTAGCAGAGGGTCGGGATGTTCTTGCCGTTGTTCTGCGCCGCCTCCAGGATGGTCTGGCCCTCGAAGGCGCTTACCATTTCTCCGTCGATGCGGAGCGAGATTTTTTTCCGTGGCAAGGCTTCTCCTCTCTAGCGCGACGGCGCCGCCTTCACGTCACAGCGGAGGCAGCGGCAGGCTTCGTCCAGAACCTGCTCGGCGGTCAGCACTGTCACTACCTCTTCAAAGTTGTGCGCGCGTTTTTGGGCGGGCAGGTGCGGAGGCATGTTCCTGCGGCCCTCGCTGACTTCTTTTGGCACCTTCTGCTCATAGGCAATAGGCGGGAAGAGCTCGTCCCAGCGGTCGGCATCCATCAACTGCTTGTCGATGGAGCGCGCGGCGAGTTTTCCATACGACATGGCATTGGAGACGTTGGAGGCGCCGGTGACCAGATCGCCGCCGGCATAGAAGCGCGGGCGGCTGGTCTCAAGGGTGAAGTGGTCAACCTCGATGGTGCCGTGCTGCTTGATGCGCAGTCCCGATGCCTTCGCGAAGTCAATATCCACCGATTCGCCAACCGCCAGGATGACGGAATCACATTCGATGCGCCGTACTTCATCGGTCAGGACTGGCTTGCGACGTCCTGAAGTGTCGTACTCGCCGAGGCGGGTCTTCACCACTTCGAGGCCCCGGACGTTGCCTTTGGCATCGCCGATGACGCGGTGAGGAGCTGCCAGAAACAGGAAACGTGCGCCTTCATCTTCGGCCGCTACGGTCTCCTCTTCGATGGCGGGCATGTCTTTGCGCTCACGCCGATAAACGACGGTAACTTCGGCACCCGTGCGCAGGGCGGTACGCGCAGAGTCAATCGCGGCATTGCCGCCTCCGATGATGACCACCTTTTTGCCAAGTGGTACGCTCTCGCCTTTGGAGACCATCTCCAGCAGAGGCAGGGCGGGATAGACGCCCTTCAGTTCGGTTCCCGGCAGATAGACCCACGACTCTTTCCAGGTGCCGATGGCGAGAAATACAGAGTCATAGCGCTCGTCGAGTTCGCTGAGCGAAATGTCGGAACCAACACGAGTGTTGAGGACGAAGTTCACTCCCAGCCGCCGAATGAGTTCAATCTCGCGATGGAGGACGGATTTCGGCAGGCGGTACTCGGGCAGAGCGAAACGCAGCATGCCGCCGGGTTCGGGCATGGGATCGAAGACGGTGACGTCGTGTCCCAGCAGGGCAAGATAGAAAGCGGCGGTCAGGCCGGTTGGTCCCGCGCCGACAACGGCGACTTTGCGTCCGGTGGGTTCGAGGGCCCGGGATGCGACGCGCTCGACAGCGGCATCGAAGCGGTCGGACAGGAGCACAGTGTCGGCAATGTGGCGATGCACATCGCGCATGTTGACCGCGTTGTCGATGGTCTGACGGCGACAGCGTTTATCGCAGGGATGCTGGCAGACCCGGCCAGTCGAGCTGGGCAGGGGATTGTCGAAGATGATGGCGTCAAAGGCGTCGTCCAGGCGGCCTTCCTTGTAAAGCTCCAGGAATCGGGGGATGTTCATGTGCAGGGGGCAGCTATTCTCACAGGGAGAGAGCGCCAGCTCTTCGCACACGCCCGCCTGGCAGCGGCCGGAGACGATGTGGTCTTCGAACTCCTGGCGGAAATGCCGCATGGAGGTGAGCACGGGATTGGGTGCGGTCTGGCCGAGCCCGCACAGCGAGCAATCGCGAATGTAGCGGCTGAGCTCGTCGAGAGTTTCGAGATGCTGCATGCGACCGAAGCCGGTGGTAATGCGGTTCAGGATGCGCAGTTCTTTGTTCAACCCGACCCGGCAGGGCACGCATTTGCCGCACGATTCCGAGTTGGTGAACTCAATGAAGTAGCGGGCGACGTCGACCATGCAGATGTCTTCATCCATCACCACCATGCCGCCTGAGCCCATGATGGAGCCAAGCTGCGCCAGGCTTTCATAGTCCACCGGGGTGTCGAACATCTCGTGGGGAATGGTTCCGCCCGAGGGACCTCCGGTTTGCACCGCCTTGATCTCGCGCCCGGGTGCGCTGCCTTCGCCGATGTCGTAGACGAAAGTCTTCAGCGGCGTGCCCAATGGCATTTCGACCAGGCCGGTGTTGTTGATCTTGCCGACCAGGGAAAAGACCTTGGTGCCGGCACTTTTGGGGCTGCCGGTTTCGGTGAACCAGGCAGCGCCTTTCATGATGATGGGCGCGATGTTGTACCAGGTTTCGACGTTGTTGATGTTGCTCGGCTTGCCCCACAGGCCTTGCTGGGCAGGGAAGGGTGGCCGGGGCCGCGGCCGTCCGGCTTCACCTTCCAGCGAAGCGATGAGCGCGGTCTCTTCGCCGCAGACAAATGCGCCGGCGCCCTCGACCAGCTCAATGTCGAACTTGAAGCCGCGTCCCAGGATGTTTTCGCCCAGCAGTCCGTACTCGCGGGCCTGCTCGATGGCGCGGTTGAGACGGTGGACCGCCAGCGGATACTCGGCGCGAACATAGATGATGCCGTGGGTCGCGCCCATCACGTAGCTGCCGATGATCATGCCTTCGAGCAGGGCATGAGGATCGCTTTCGATCTCGTTGCGGTTCATGTAGGCGCCGGGGTCACCCTCATCGGCGTTGCAGATGATGAATTTCTGGTCCGACTTGGCCTTGGCGAGGAACTCCCATTTGTTGCCGGTGAGGAATCCGGCACCGCCGCGGCCGCGCAACTTGGAAGCCTTGATCAGCTCAATGACGGCCTCGGGCTTGGCGTCGATCAGGGCCTTGTAGAGCGCCTGGTAGCCTCCGACTGCGATGTATTCCTCGATGTCGTCGGGGCTGATTAGTCCGCAGTTGCGCAATACGATCTTCTTCTGGCCTTTGAAGAAGGCAACTTCGTTCCAGGACGGTATCTCCTGAAAACCTTTGCCGTACCGGATGGAGCCGGTAATGTGGTCCCACTCCTCGATCTTGCAGAAGACCAGGTCGGGAGGAATATTGCCTTCGGCGACGTCGTGAAGGATGCGGCCGGCATCATGGGCCTGTACCCGGCTCAACAACATCAGCGGCTGACCGGGGATGTGGACGGTGACGAGCGGTTCCTGGTAGCAGGCCCCGAAACACCCTACACCTGCCAGATACATGGTGACGCCGCTATGGCCGATGGCCTCCGCAAAGGCGTGATACAGGCCTTCTGCGCCGTTGCCCCGGCCGCAGGTTCCCATGCCGATGGTGATGCGAGGCACGGGCGGGAGAAGTTTGTTGAGTCCGGATTCGCGGACTGCGTTGAAGGTGCCAATGTCTTCGATGCGCGGCATCATTCCCCTTCCCGTTCCAGAGCGCGCACCTCGCGTTGCAGGGTGCGCTCATTGACGTGGCCGCAGATGCGATGGTCGATCTCGACGACCGGCGCCAGGGCACATTGTCCGAAGCAGGCGACGGTGCGAAGGGTGAACTTGCCATCGGCGGTGGTCAGGGTGAGTTTGTCGGCATCGGTGCTGCCCATTTCGCCGTTATTGGGCTCAAGTCCAAGATCGAGGCGCAAGGCTTCGAGAAGAGTGCGGGAATTCCGGGTATGGCACGCAGTCCCGCGGCAGATGCAGATGGTGTGCTCACCCTGCGGCTGAAGATTGAACAGGGCATAGAAGGTCGCAACGCTGTGCATGCGCGACAGGGGAATTTCCATCCGGTTCGCAATGTAGCGCAGGGCGTCTTGGGGAAGGTACTTGTTGCGGTTGTGCTCCTGGACCGCCTCGAGAATTCCGAGTAAGGCACCGGGATGACCGCTATGTTTTGCGATGCTTTGGTCGATGTAGGCCTTTTCGGCCGGATCAAGCGAGGTCGCCACTGGCATGTGCAGGACACTCCTTTCCCATGCAGAAGGCCAGCAGTTCGGCGAAGCAAAGCAGGCTTCGCACCTGCCGAAAGAGGGAGAGATTTCGCTCTTTCGAATCGTTACGGCTCACTTCTGTCTAGAGACTCTTCCTAATCGTGCAACCGCGCAGTGAGGGGCATCACGGCGAAACGTGATTCTCGTCGGGCATTCCGCGATACAAAGAGGGGAATAGAAGGAGTAAGTTTTGTTTGATTTGCCCTCAAGGAATGCGAGTTCATGGCCGAGAGAAGCTACCAAGCTGTCTCGCCAAGCGAGCTCACTGCCGCCGGGGCTAAAGCCCCACATCATCTTGGCTGGTTTCCGGCGCAGCTAAAGCTGCGCCCCTTCAAGACGCCTCCAGGCAGCGTCTTCTCAGCCGCCTTCAAGACGCCTCCAGGCAGCGTCTTCTCAGCCGCCTTCAAAACGCCTCCAGGCAGCGTCTTGCAGCCGCCTGCTAAAGCCGAGCCCAATCAAAAGAGATTTGCGAGACAGGTGAGAGCTTCTAATGGGTGGCGATCTGCACCAGGTCCTGGCGCTCGGGGAGGAAGTTGCCGCGAGGCATGTACTCGGGCAGGGTACCCAAGTACATGGCGGTCTCGTCGCAGGCGTGAAGGCGGGGGCACTTCAGGCAGTCCTTGTGGATCTTGTCGGGCAGCGCTTCCTTGGCGACGGCCTGAAAGCCCATCTTGCCGAAGAAGTCGGGAATGCGCGTGAAGAGGCAAACGCAGGTGACACTTTGACGCCCGGCTTCGGCCAGCAGAGCATCGATAAGGGCGCGTCCGGCCCCCTTGCCTTTGGCTTTGGCGGTGATGGTAATGGAGCGCACCTCCGCCAGATGCATGCCGTAGAGGTGGAGCGCGCCACAGCCCATGATCTCGCCATCATCCTCGACCACGACAAAATCGCGGATATTCTCGCAAATCTCCGAGAGCGAGCGGGGCAACAGCGTTCCGTCTGCCACATGGACCTGGATCAACTGCTCAATGGCAAAGGCATCGGGAAGGGTGGCGTTACGCGCCTGCATGGGCACCTCCTACAATGGGGGATAGTCTTGCTTTGACTTTCTGCAATGCCGCTTTGACTTGCTGCAGCGCAGTACCTCCAGGAACATCGTGTATTGCTATAACGTCTGACAATGTCAGAGCGCGATAGAAGCCGGCGTCGGCTGCAATACCGCAGCGGGCCAGCTCCGCCGTTGACAGCTGCTGCAGCTCACAGCCCTTTTCGACACACAACCGCACCGCCTTGCCGATGAGCTCGTGCGCCTTGCGGAAGGGCATGCCCTGTCGCACCAGATACGCTGCTGCAGCCAGCGCGTTCATGAACCCGCCGCTGGCAGCTCGCTGCATCCGGTCGTAGTTGAAGGTGACGGTGGCGAGATAACCCGTCGCGACCCGTAACATGCTCGCCACCTGTTCGGCCGCAGAGAAAACCGGTTGCTGGGTCTCCTGCATGTCCTTGTTGTAGGCCAGCGGCAGACCCTTCATGGTGAGCAGCAGGCTGGTGGCGTCGGCGACGACTTTGCCGCACTTGCCGCGAATCAGCTCCATCGCGTCGGGATTCTTCTTTTGCGGCATCGCGCTGCTGCCGGTGGAGTACTGCTCCGGCAGCTTCAGGAAGCCGAACTCTGTCGTCGCGTACAGAATCTGCTCTTCGGCCCAGCGGCTCAGGTGGAGCGCAACAAGCGACAACGCCTGGGTGAACTCCAACGCAAAGTCACGATCGCTGGTGGCATCCATGCTGTTGGCGGTTGGCGCGCTGAAGCCAAGTTCGCCGGCGATCATTTGGCGATCCAGCGGCAGGATGGTTCCCGCCACTGCACCAGAACCGAGCGGACATAGGTTCAGCCGCATGCGGCAATCCTCCAGGCGATCAATGTCGCGCAGAAACATCTCGACGTAGGCCAGCAGCCAATGCGCGACCAGAACCGGCTCCGCACGCTGCAAATGTGTGTAGGCCGGCATGGCGGCGTCGCCGGCTGCTTCCGCCTGCTTCACGAACTCGCCCAGGAACTCAGCCAGTTGCCGCGAGATGATGTCGATCTGCGCACGAACATACAGGCGCAGGTCGGTGGCAATCTGCTCATTGCGGCTGCGGCCGGTGTGCAGCTTGTAGCCCACTTCGCCGACAAGCTGCACCAGCCGCGCTTCGACGTAATGGTGCACGTCCTCGATGGAAGGATGGTCAGCCGACCGCACGTCTTCGGCTGCGATGTGGCCGAGCGCGTTCAACGTGGCCTCGAGCTCGACCGCTGTCAGGACGCCGGCTTTCGCCAGCGCGGACGCGTGGGCTTTGCTGGCCGCAACTTCGTACGGCAGCAGGATGCGGTCGAAGGGGAACGACCGCTGCCAGTGTTCGAATTCCGCGTCCGGCTCCTGCTGGAAGCGGCCCGACCACATCTTCACTTCGCCACCTCAGAACGTGCCGCGTCCTCTTCCTCGGTTGCGGCGCTGCTTACGCCGAATTTCGGCACACTCGACTTCACCAGCGCACGCGAGCGCGCCGGCAGGCCGAGAATGCGAATGAAACCCTCCGCGTCCTTCTGGTTGTAGCTGGCGCCCATGGTGAAGCTGGCGACGTCGGGGCGATAGAGCGACGACTCAGACTTGCGTCCTGCGATGTCGATGTTGCCCTTGTAGAGTGCGAGCGTGACGGCGCCATTCACGTCGGCCTGCGAACTTGCAACGAATGCCTGGAGCGACTCGCGCAGCGGGGTGAACCACAGACCGAAGTAGACGACCTCGGCGTACTTCAGCCCGATGTGCTGCTTGAAGTGCATCAGATCGCGGTCGAGGCATAGCGCCTCAAGCTCGCGATGCGCGGTGAGCAACAGCGTGCCGCCGGGCGTCTCATAGCAGCCGCGCGACTTCATGCCGACGAAACGGTTTTCGACCAGATCGATGCGGCCGATGGCGTTACGCGCGCCGATTTCATTCAGCACCTCGACGAGGGCGACCGGGTCCATCTGTGCGCCATTCACCGCAACCGGCACCCCCTGGTTGAACTCGATGGCAACTGTCTCGACTGCGTCAGGCGCATCCTGTGGCGACTTGGTCCAGGTCCAGGTGGTGGGCAGTGGTGCATGGTTGGGATCTTCCAACTCGCCGCCTTCGTGACTCACGTGCAGCAGGTTGCGGTCGCGGCTGTGGATCTTCGCGCGGCTCTGCGCCACGGGAATACCGTGCGCTTCCGCATAGTCGAGGCAGTCCTCACGGGAGGCGAGCTTCCACTCGCGCCACGGAGCGATGACTTTCAGCTCCGGAGCCAGCGCCTGGAAGGCATGCTCGAAGCGCACCTGATCATTGCCCTTGCCAGTGCAGCCATGCGCAACAGCGGTTGCGCCTTCCTTCAGCGCAGTCAGCACCTGGTACCTGGCGATGATCGGCCGGGCGAGGGAAGTGCCGAGCAGGTACTTGTGCTCGTAGACCGCGCCCGCCTGGATCGCAGGGAAGACGTAGTCAGTCAGAAACTCCTGGCGCAGGTCATCGACAATGACGTTGCTGGCGCCGGTCTTGTATGCCTTCGCGACGACGGCGTCGAGATCGTCTCCCTGGCCGACGTCGGCTACGTAGGCGATGACGTCGTAGTCATAGTTTTCCTTGAGCCAGGGAATAATGATGGAGGTGTCCAGACCTCCGGAATAAGCAAGGACGACCTTCTCACGCATGTGCGCTCCTCGGGGGGAAGCGGTGCGAACCGGCTTCCAGCAACAGGACCAGAATGGCCTTCTGAATGTGCAGGCGGTTTTCCGCCTGATCGAACACAACCGAACACGGCGAGTCGATGACCGAGGCCGCAACCTCGTCGCCGCGGTGCGCTGGTAGGCAGTGCATGAACACGGCATGCTTGGCGGTGTGCGAAAACAGCTTGCGATTCACCTGGAAGGGCGCGAAGATCTGCTGCCGCGCAGCGGCTTCGCTTTCCTGCCCCATACTGGCCCAGACATCGGTGTAGACGGCGTCGGCGCCGGCAACGGCCTCGACAGCGTCATTGGTGACGACGACCTTTGAGCCGCTCAGCTTCGCCAGTTCGAACGATGACTCGACAATGTCCACATTCGGCTCGTAACCCTGAGGCGTTCCCACGGAGATGGACACGCCCAGGCTGGCCGCCGCCAGCAGCAGCGAATGCGCCACGTTGTTGCCATCACCGACATAGGCCAGGTGTAGACCCTTCAGCTCGCCGAAGTGCTCGCGCAGCGTCAGCATGTCGGCCATCGCCTGGCAGGGATGCTCCAGCTCGCTGAGCGCGTTGATCACAGGAATCGAAGCGTGCGTTGCCATCGAGGTGACCGTCTCGTGCGCGAAGGTGCGCAGCACCACGCCATCCACCCAGCGCTCGAGATTGTGGGCGACGTCGCTCAGCGGCTCGCGCGCACCGAGGCGCGACGAGGTCTGATCGACGAAGAATGACGTGCCGCCCAGGCTGTTCATGCCGGCTTCGAAGGTCAGACGGGTGCGCAGCGATGGCTTCTCGAAAAACAGCACGATCTGCTTGCCCTCGAGCGTGCCGCGGAAATCCGCCGGGCGCGCCTTCATTGCGGCAGCAAGCTCCAGCGAGCAGGCCAGCTCGTCAGGCAGGAAGTCGGTAATGGAAACCAGGTCGCGGCCGGTGACGCCACGCTGAGCGTAGGTACTGAGGCTTGCGCCTGCGGGAATCGTGGTAGCAATCATGTCGAAACTCCTTCGGGTTGCGACTCCAAAAAAACAAAAAGAAAAACGGGGCAGCGAACTCGCTGCCGAAAAACAAAGTCAACGGTGCGGGAATGTGGATCGGGCTACCCAGGTCAGCCAAAAGATGGTGAACCTGGGGTACCGCTGGCTCAACGTCGCTCGAGGGCGCGGTCGAAGGTCTTCATGAGGCGATAACCTCGGTGCCGCACTCGATGGGATGAGTAAAGAATCCGGGCAAGACTTCGGCCTGGGTCGCGGGAAGAATCCGCACCCGGGCCACACCTTTCTTCAGCGCCTTGGTGCAGGCTTCCAGCTTGGGCAGCATGCCGCCGCTCACGGTGGCTTCGGCGATCATCTGGTCGATGGAACCAACCTCCAGCCAGCGCAGCACCGTGCCATCGGCATCCTTCACGCCAGGGACATCGGTCAGGTAGACCAATGCGTTGGCGCCGCAGGCAATGGCGCACGCCGAAGCCATGGCGTCGGCATTCACGTTGTAATATTCGCCGTCGTTTCCCAGCGCCAGGCTCGAAACCACGGGCACGATGCCCGCCGACCATAGGCGCTCGATCCACTGGGAGTCGACGGAAACGATTTCGCCGACGAAACCCAGGTCGGGATGACGCTTCTTTGCGGCGCGGAAGATGCGCAGATCGCCTCCGCAGATGCCGATCGCCGGCTGACCCGCCGCTCCGATCGCTGCCACCAGTTGCTTATTCAACCGGCCTGCGAGCACCATCATCGCGACATCGCGCGTCTGTTCATCGGTGACGCGCAGTCCGTTGACGAAGGAGGTCTCGCATCCCATCTGCTTCAGCGTCCGGCTCAATGCCGCGCCGCCGCCGTGCACGATCACCAGCTTGTGCTCCTCCCGACATAGACTGGGGACCGTCTTGGCGAACTTGTTCACCAGCTCCTTGTTGTCGAGCGCAGCGCCACCGATTTTCACGACGAGCTTCACTGCAATCCCTCCTTCTCGTCGAAACCGAACATCAGGTTCATGTTCTGGACCGCCTGTCCGGCCGCGCCCTTCAAAAGGTTGTCAATGCACGACACCAGCACCGCCCGCGTGCCATCGGGCGAGAGCGAAAAGCCGATGTCGCAGTAGTTCGTGTTCAGCGAAAACTTGATCTGCGGCAGCCGCGTCGCGCCAAAGACGCGCACCCACGGCTTGCCGGCGTAGAAGCTGCGCAGGCACTGCTCCAGCTCCTCGGCCGAAGCAGGCTTCGCCAGCTTCACGTAGATCGTCGACAAGATGCCGCGCGGGATGGGCAGCAGGTGCGGCGTGAACTGCAACGAACCGCCGCTCAGGCCAAGCTGCTCCAACATCTCTCCGGTGTGACGGTGTCCGAAGACGCTGTACGCGCTGAAGTCGCCATTGACTTCCACGAAGTGCGTCTTCGACGAAGGCGTCTTGCCCGCGCCCGAAACGCCCGACTTCGAATCGCAAATGATGCCGTGCTCGACGTCGACGTATCCGGCGCGAATCCACGGCGTGAGCGCCAGGATGATCGACGTGGGATAGCAGCCCGGGTTCGCCAGCAGTTCGGCATCTTTGATCTCGTCGGCGTGCAGCTCAGGCAAGCCATAGACTGCCTGGCTGTCGAGCTCCGCCGCCGCCCTCGCATCGGCGTCGTCGAAGCTGTACACCGCACGGTTGGCAGCGTTCTTCAGACGCCACGCTCCGCTCAGGTCCACCACGCGAAAGCCGGCCGCGATCATCTCGGGCGCAAGTTCGCGCGAGAACTCGTGCGGCGTAGCAAAGAAGACACAGTCCACGCCCGCGTCCTTCATCCGCTGAAGCGAAAAGCTCACCAACGGGAAGCCGCCGTTCCCCGCAATCTGCGGATAGGCCTCGCTCAGGTCGGCATAGCTGCCGCTCTCACCGTTTCGTTTGAACAGCAGCGGCTTCTTTGCGTGCGGATGCCGCGCGAGCAGGCGCACCAACTCAAAGCCGGAGTATCCGGTGGCGCCAAAGACCGCGGGTTGTATGGCTGTGTTCAATTCGATCTGTCGGTCGGGCTGAAGCCCTCTTTCTCCATCTGTCGTCCCTACGGGACTCAAATTCGTTATTGCAGCCTACCCAGCACTCCGCTTCGCTCCGTGCTGGGCTAAGTTATTCCGTCCCTTCGGGACTGAGATCCTGCCACCGAAACGGTTTCGCAACATGAGCGCGGTCCGAGAAACAATCATTTACGTAAACTGGCTCACCGAAAATAGCCGCGAATCCTTGCGGCCACCTTCTCTGCCTGTTTGGCGTCGGGGGCGATTACCAGAATCGTGTCATCGCCGCCGATGGTTCCTACGACCTCGTCCCATTCCTCGGCGTCAATCGCCGCCGAAACCGGCTGCGCGCTGCCCGCGCTGGTCTTCACCACCACCAGGTTCTGCGCCGTGATCGCGTCGTAGACAAATTCGCGGATCAGGCGCTCGACCGAAGGAAGAAACGCGTTTTCCGAATCGTCCTGCGGCAGTTTGTAACCCTCGGACGTCTTCACCAGCCGAAGCTCATGAATGTCGCGCGACAAGGTCGCCTGGGTCACCCGGTGTCCCTGCCGGTACAGTTTGCGCCGCATCTCGTCCTGGCTGGAGATTTGCTGACTTGCTACCAGCTCCCGGATGGCGGCATGACGCGACAGCTTGGACATAGCAATAAATATACAGTGAACTGTATATTTATTCCATTGGACGAAGATGTCAAGTAAAAGTTGCGGAAAGATGCCGAAGTTTTTGCGGCGAATGGTGTCCGATTACAAGGGGTTTGTCCGAATGAGATGATGGAGGGCGTCAACCATGGAAAACGCCGAGCGCATCGACTACGGGAATGACGAGAACCAGTTCTTCGAGCTGTGGCGGCCGGAGAATGCAACCGGCGCTGCAGTGATGATCCACGGCGGCTTTTGGCGCGCGAGGTACGACCTGAGCCATGCGCGGCCGTTCTGTGCAGCTCTGGCCGCGCGCGGCGTGCTCACCGCCAATCTGGAATACCGGCGCGTGGGTCAGCCGGGAGGCGGATGGCCGGGAACGTTTGAAGACGTGGTCGCAGGAGTCAAGTGTGCGAGCGAACGCATGGGCCGAGCGCCTATAGTGATCGGGCACTCTGCCGGCGGGCATCTGGCTCTGCTGGTCGCGAGCCAAGCGATCCCGCTGCGAGCGGTCGTAGCGCTAGCTCCGGTTGCTGATTTGCGGCTTGCGTACGAATTGAATCTCGGCAATGGGGCTGTGAGGGAGTTTCTGGGAGCGACGCCGGAATCCGATGTCGAGCTCTATGATCGCGCATGCCCATCAAGGAAGGCTTCGGCAGTTCGGCGAGTGCTCGTGCATGGAACAGAAGATGAAGTCGTGCCAATCGCAATTTCGCGAGCGTATGTTGCGGCGCGGAAGAACGATCCTGAGCCGCCAACGCTTATCGAGATCCCGAAGGCGACGCACATGGAGTTAATCGATCCCGAATCACCTGCAGGTGCAAGTGTGATCGAGCTGGTGGTTCGGCTGATTCAGACTGGTAGCGCTAGGTAAGAGCGGCGAGAAAGCGCTGCACGAACCGATATACATCGCTATACGTGTTGTACAGCGGCACAGGGGCGACACGGACGATGTCGGGCTCGCGCCAGTCGCAGAGGATGCCTTCGCCGATCAGGCGGTCGAGGACCGCACGGCCATTCTGAGCAATGCGGATGGAGAGCTGCGCTCCGCGCTGCTCCGGTTGGCGCGGTGTGATGATGGTGAACTTGTTCGATCTCTCCAGGTCGAGCAGAAATTCCAGATAGCCGGTGAGCGAGATGCTCTTCTGGCGAAGCTGTTTGATGCCTGCTGCGGCGAAGATCTCCAGCGAAGCGCGCAGCGGCGCCAGCGCCATGATGGGAGGATTACTCAACTGCCAGCCCTCGGCGCCGGTCATCGGCTGAAAGTTGGGACCCATCTTGAAGCGAGTGTCCTGATCGTGCCCCCACCATCCCGCAAAACGGGGCAGGTCCCACGCAAGCGCGTGGCGCTGGTGAACGAAGCATCCGCCTACGCATCCCGGGCCGCTGTTCAGGTACTTGTAGGTACACCACACGGCGAAGTCGACGTCCCAGTCGTGCAGCTTGACGGGGATGTTTCCCGCAGCGTGCGCCAGGTCGAAGGCCACCATGCATCCCTGCGCGTGTCCGGCGCGCGTGATCCCCTGCATGTCGAAGAGCTGACCGGTGGCGTAGTTGACACCACCAAGCATGACTAGCGCGATCGAAGGGCCTTCGCGCTCCAGCAGCGCTTCGATGTCTTCGTGGCGAATGGTCGCCTCGGATGGGCGCGGCTTCAACTCAGTGAGCGACCGAGCCGGATCGAATCCGTGAAAGCGAATCTGCGAGCCGACGGCGTAACGGTCCGAAGGAAAGGCCCCGGCCTCGATCACAATCTTGTGGCGCTGCGGCGTGGGGCGATAGAACGAGACCATCATCAGGTGAAGGTTCGCCGTCAGCGAGTTCATCACCACCACTTCGGCGGGCTGCGCACCAACCACGCCTGCCATGTTCACGGTCAGCAGGCGGTGATAGGGCATCCACGGATGGCGCCCGTGAAAGTGGGCCTCGACGCCCAGCCTTGCCCAGTCGTCGAGTTCCTGCTCGATGTAGTCACGCGCGCGCTTGGGCTGGAGCCCGAGAGAATGTCCGCAGAGATAGACGGAGGTGCTACCGTCCGGCGCCGGCGGGATGTGAAACTGATCGCGAAAGGAAGCCAGCGGATCGCGCTCGTCCATGTCGGCGGCGAAGGCAGCGGAAGTATCGAAGCTCACGGTCCCCATCTACACTCCCGCCAGCGGAGTTAGCTCGCGCTGTACCAGAATCTCAGCCTTGCTCCAGTCGAGGTCCTCAATGCGCTGCACCGAATCGCAGAGCTCGCCGAGCATGCGGTCCTGGATGGCTCCGCGTGCGGCGGCGACGGAGTACGGCGTGCGATGGAAGGTCACCATGGCGTATTTGGGGACGAAGCGTTTGGGATACCGCTTCTCCAACTCAAGCTCAACTTTCTTGCGGAAGAGGAAGTGCGGATCGGCGACGCGGTCGCGCATCTCGACAAAGTTTTCGATGGCGAGGTCGGCGATGGCATCGGTGTCGGCCTTGCGAGATTTCTCGAACGCAGAGAAGAGCACCGGCCAGTCGGAGCCATGGCGATCGAGAAGTTCGAGGAAATACGTGCAGTCCTCAAAGGCGCAGTTCATGCCCTGGCCGAAGAAAGGCACGATGGCGTGCGCCGCGTCCCCCAGCAGCAGCGCTTTGCCGTCAACGTACCAGGGTGAGCACTTGATGGTGACCATTGCGCCAGTCGGATTGGCGAAAAAGTTATCGACCAGGTTCGGCATCAGGCGCAAGGCGTCGGGGAACTGCGTCTCGAAGAATGAAAGTAGCTTGGCTTCGTTGTCAAGCGCCGCGAAGCTGGCATCGCCCTCAAACGGCAGGAAGAGGATGCATCCGAAGGTGCCGTCGATGTTGGGCAAGGCGATCAACATGAAGATGCCGCGCGGCCAGATGTGCAACGCGTGGGTCTCCATGACGTGGCGGCCGCCGGGCCCGGCGGGGATGGTGAGCTCCTTGTAGCCGTAGTCGAGGTAATGTTGCGAGAAGTTGAAACGCGGCAGCTTCAGCATCTCGTTGCGAATGGCAGACGCGGCGCCATCTGCACCAATCACGACATCCGAGGCAAGCGATTTGTCCTCGCCGGTTTCTTCGTTCCGCAGATGAACGTCACCGGTGCGCAGATCGAATCCGGTGCAGCGCTGGTTGAAGTGAATGGTCACGCCGTTCTTCTCGGCCGCGTTCATGAGCGCGATGTTCAAGTCGGCGCGCGAGATCGAGTTGATGACCTCAGTCTCGTCTTTGCCATAGGGCATGAAGGTCAGCTCGCCGGCGACAGAGTGCATCATGCGGCCGCGCATGGGGATGATGATGTTCTCGACATCGTGCCACAGGCCAGCTTCTTGCAAGGCGTGAATGCCGCGGGTAGAGAGCGCCAAATTGATAGAGCGGCCCGCACTGATTTGCACCTGGCGCATGTCAGGCCGGCGTTCATAGAGCCGAACCGGGAAGCCGCGCTTCACCATAGAAATGGCGAGCAAGGGCCCGGTGAGTCCGGAACCGATCAGGGTGACTTGGCTGCGCTCCGGGCTCATGCGTGAGTAGGCTTCGACTCTGGCTGATGAAGCATGGTGCGGGCTTCCCAGAGTTCGGGGAAGAGACGCTTGCCGAGTGTAGTGCGGAGGTACGCGGAGCCTTCGCTGCCTCCCGTGCCGCGGCGCGCGCCGATGATGCGCTCGACCACTTGAATGTGGCGCAGGCGCCAGGCCACCACCAGCTCGTCAAATTCGGTCAGGCGCTCGCAGAGGTCGATCCAGTCGCGATAGTTGCGCTCGTCTTCATAGACGTTGCGGATGGCTTCGGCGCGTTGCTGAAAGCGCTCTTCTTCGGGGGCACCGGACGGCAGTGATGGAAGCTTGCCTATGGTCGCGAGGGCATCGAAGAAGGCATCGCGCAAGGAAGGTGCGTGCAGCCGCTGCTCGAGGCGGGCGTGGGCTTCGGGATCATGGGCGTGATGTTGGAGGAGCTTCTCATCTTTCAATCCGCAGAGAAATTCGATCTCGCGGAACTGCTCCGACTGGAAACCGCTGGCCGGCTCCAGCCTTTCGCGGAAGGCCATGAAGTGCGTCGGTAGCATGGTTTCGAGAATGGTGAACTGCGTCACCAGCACGCGCATGATCTCGGTGCAACGGCGGAGCAAGCGCGCGGCTTCATACACCTGGTCGCGCCATTGCCGCGAAGCGACATTGGAAAGGCTTTCGACGACCGCGTCCAGGTCGTGCAGCAATTCCTTGAACCACAACTCGTAGGTCTGGTGAATGATGATGAACAGCAACTCATCGTGCGTCGGCGGAGACGAAAGCTGGTGTTGCAGCCTCAGCAGATCGGGAACGCGCAGGTAGGAGCTATAGTTCAACAGGCCATCCGGGTGCGACGCAGCATTCCCATCCGCCCGGCCCATGGGACAGCCGGAGCTTTCCAAGGTTGCGGACGCTTGTGCCACAATGTCAGACTTAGCTTTGTCCCCACCAACTCCAAAGAACTCGGCGGCATTGCCGGCCAGCAGTTTCGCCTTGGCCTGCGAGGACAATTCGCTCTGGCGAATCAGGTCGCCAATGTGCTCCTCGCCAAGCGGGTAAGGATAGTCCGAGCCTAGCAATACGCGATCTTCGCCCATCACATCAACGAGAAGTTTCAAAGAGCGCTGATCGAAGACGGCGGAGTCAACGGCAAAGCGGTCCACGTAGTGTGCGGGCGGAAACTCAGCCCCGCCGCGCGCCAGGGGCTGATGTTCCCAGGCGTTTTGCATGCGGCCCAGCAGGAAAGCGAAGCTGCCACCGCCATGCGCGAAGCAAAGCCTCAATGATTTCGGCAGCCGGTCGAAGGCGCCGCTGAGGACCAAAGCCGCAACCGCAAGCTGGGTTTCGGCGGGCATGGCGACGGTCCAGGGCATCATGTACCTGGGCATGCGCTCCGGCGCCATCATGTCCCAGGGGTGCACGAGGACGGCAGCGCCTTCGTTGGCGCAGTGATGCAGGAAAGTCTCGATGCCGGGATCGTCAAGGTTCTTCGGCCCGACGTGATTGCCGATCTGCACACCGACATGCCCGGCCTTCATGCATCGTGTCAGCTCGGCACACGAGGCGTCGATGTCCTGAAGCGGAACCTGGCAGAGGGCCCGCAGCCGGCCGTTGCCATGGCTGCACAATTCCAGCGCAGCATCGTTAAAGATTTGCGCAACTTCCAGCGCCTGATCGGCGGGGCGGTGATAGGAAAACAACACTGGCGTCGCGGAGACAATCTGCAAATCGATGCCTTGCTGGTCCAACTCCTCAAGCCGAACCACCGGATTCCAGCAAGCCTGTTTTATGAGGCGGAACTCGCGGTTTCCCTGCATGACCATGCCTTCCCCGTTGCCGAGGTGCTTCAGCCATGGCCAGTCCGGAGTGCCGAAGCGCTCAGCGAGGTCGGGCCAGGATTGGGGAAAGAAATGGGAATGAATGTCGATTGTCCGCATCAATCATGACCTCCCGGGGTGGACGGTGCCGCAAGTCTTACAACGTCGGAGTTCTTCGCTGCTGTAGAACCTGTCAAACAGCGGTGGCAGGTCTTTCACGATGCTCTTCAGCCGGACCTCGGCACGATGCACAAGGTTGTGACAGTTGGGGCAGTACCACTCGAAGGCATCAACGCTGCCTTCGGGACGCGGCATCTCGATGACCAGTCCGATGGTGTCGGCCTGGCGCTGTGGCGAGTGGCGCATGTGCTTGGGGAGAAGAAACACGTCACCCTCGCGGATGGGGATGTCTTTCGGCGGCTTGCCCGGCTCTTCCATGATGCGCAGGAAGATATCGCCCTTGAGCTGATAGAAAAATTCTTCGGTGGGATCGTCATGATAGTCCCGGCGCTGGTTGGGCCCTCCAACCACCGTGACCATGAACTCGCCGTCCTCCCAAACCTGGGCATTGCCGACCGGCGGCTTGAGCTTGTCGCGATTCTCGTCGATCCACTTTTGCAAGTTGAACGCTCTTAGTGAGCTGATGGATGCCATCGTTATGATTCCTTCTGGTTAACTGGCTTGTAAGCGATCACTTTCATCTCGATAAGTAAGTGCGGATGCGGCAACTGGTGCACGGCCACAGTGGTCCGCGCCGGGCCATCGTGATCGAAGTATTCGCCGTAGACCTCGTTATATCCGGCGAAGTCGTTCATGTTCACCAGGAAGGTCGAGACTTCGGCGATGTCCTTCAAGCCCGCTTCGGCACTGGCCAGAATGTCGCGAATGTTCTCGATCACGACGCGGGTTTGCGCGCGAATGTCGAGGTGCGTCGTGCCAAACTCATCCACGTCGGCTCCGGCGATGCCGTTGTCGGGGCGGCGCGAACTGGTGCCCGATACAAACAGGAAATCCCCCGCGCGCTTGAGGTGAGGGAATCGGCCGCGTGGCTTCGCCTTGCCCTCGACGACTGTGGCTTTCATTTCACTGCCCGTAGGCACTACTTCGCTCCTCTTCAAAGTCGAATGCAGATGTTATTGAGCTCGGAATAGAAATTCAGCGAGTGCGTCCCGCCTTCGCGTCCGATGCCGGAGAGCCCCACACCTCCGAAAGGCGTTCGCAGGTCGCGCAAGAACCAGCAATTCACCCAGGTGATGCCCACATTCATCTGCCGCGCTACGCGATGTGCCCGCTTCAGGTCGTTGGTCCAAACGGACGCCGCCAGACCGTACTCGGTGTCATTGGCCATGGCGACGGCTTCGTCTTCCGAGTCGAATGGCGCGATATGACATACCGGCCCGAAGATTTCTTCTTTCACGCAGGGCGACGATTCGGGCAGCCCGGTGAGGATCGTGGGCTGAACATAAAAGCCATTGTCGCGCGCATCTCCAAATTCGGGAACACCACCACCGGTGACGATGGCGGCGCCGACTTCCCGCGCCATGCGAAAGTACGATAGCACTTTTTCCCGGTGCGTTTTCGAGATCAGCGGTCCCATATTCGTTGCCTTGTCGGCAGGCCACCCGATGGTAAGGCGATCCGCTTTCTCCTTCATCGCCGACACGAACCAGTCGAAGATGGAGCGCTCGACATAAACCCGCTCGGCACACAAGCAGACCTGGCCGGTATTGAGAAACACGGCGTCGCTCATCTGCCGAATGGTCTCGTCGCGATCGCAATCGGCAAATACGATGGCGGCGTTCTTTCCGCCGAGTTCAAACGAGACCGGCTTCACCCCCGGCGCGCAGGCTTTCATGATGGCCGCGCCGGTGCGTGACTCGCCGGTGAAGGTAAGGGCGTCGATTCCGGGATGGCTTACCAGATGCTCGCCGGTCGAGCCTTCACCGAAGCCATGCACAAGGTTGAAGACACCGCTTGGCATACCGGCATCGCGCATCACTTCGGCAAGCAGCGTGGCGCTCGCGGGCGTCTCTTCCGACGGCTTCACCACAACGGCGTTGCCGCAGGCCAGGGCCGGGGCCACCTTCCAGGTGAGCAACAGGACCGGGAGGTTCCACGGGGTGATGATGCCGACCACGCCAATCGGCTTGCGCACCGCATAGTTCAGCGCATGCTTGCCGTCGGGAGTTTCGGTCTCAAAGGCTTCCAACGAGGCGGTCTTGATTATGTCGGCGAAGACGCGAAAGTTCGCTGCGGCGCGAGGGACGTCAAGCCGGGACGCGAGCGCGATGGGTTTTCCCGTGTCAGCGGATTCCGCCCGGACAAATTCGTCGAACCGTGCTTCGATGCCATCCGCGATCTTGTAGAGGAGGGCTGCGCGTTGCCGCACTCCATAGCGGCCCCACTCGCTGTGGAGCGCCCTGCGGGCCGCGGTGACGGCCGCGTCGACAACTTCGGGGCCAGCCTCGGCCACACGAGCGATAAGAGTGCCGTCGGCGGGATTGATGTCGTCAAATTCCCGGCCGCCGGAGACAAATTGCCCATCTACAAAGTTGCTGAGTTTTGCCGTGGCTGTATTAACAAGGTTGGTTGCCACTCTGTTACGCCATCCCCCTCTCTCCATTATGCCCGGTTGGACGCACATGTGGGTATGGGCGGCCTCTCTGACACGGGGATACGGGATTTTTTTGCGTTTGCTGGTTCGGGCACGTTCGGAGGCAGCCCAGCGCTGCTAATATCCGATTGCAGTGCCGTCCAGTCGGGGATCAGAACCGCCGCATAGCGTGCCGTAAGTGGGATCGATGACAATGGCTTGCGCACTTCCCATAAAGCTGCGCATGAAGTCATGTGGCAGCAGCCAGTCGGCAGGCGGTTCCTCACCCGGAATTATCTTGTGCCCCAGCGCGGCCAGGCGGGCGATGACATCGGGCGCGAACGTCGATTCCACCGAGACGCGATTTCCGCCGAGCACGCGTACCCGGGACGCATCGATCGCTTCCTGCGGGTTCATCTTGCGATCGATCATGTTGACCAGGATCTGCACCTGTCCCTGGGGCTGCATATTGGCGCCCATGCAGCCAAAGCTCATATACAGGCGATCATCCTGGAAGACCATCGCCGGAAGAATGCTGTGGCGCGGGCGCTTCCCCGGCGCAATCTCATTGGGATGCCCCGCTTCGAGGGAGAATTCTGCCCCACGATTGTGCAGGATGATTCCGGTGTCTCCTGCCACCATGCCCGAGCCAAAGATGTCGGAAATGCTGGTGATAAATGAGACCGCGTTCCGGTCTTTGTCGACGACAGTGAAGTAGGTGGTATTTCCGTGAAGACTTCCGGCGGTCGGGGTTGGAATCGCCCGCTCCATTCGAATCAGCTTTCGCCGGGAATCGATGAACTCATCGGAGAGCAACTGGTCGACGTCGATCTGGGAGAAGTGCGGGTCGCCGATGTAGCGCTCGGCATCGGCAAAGCTGAGCTTAAGCGCCTCGATGGTCAGGTGCTTCGCAGCAGCGAGGTCGCTCTTGAAGATTCCGGCAAGGTCGTAACCCTCCAGAATGCGCAAAGCCATCAGGACAATCAGACCTTGGCCATTGGGAGGCATTTCCACAATGCGATGGCCGCGGTAAGTTGCTGAGATAGGATCGGTCCACTCGGAGCGCTGGGCGGCGAGATCGGGCAACTTCAAATAACCGTCGCCGGCATCAGAGGCAGCAACGATCTTGCGGGCCAAGTCGCCCGCGTAATAGAAGTCCCGACCATGCTTGCCCAACTCACGCCATGTCTTCGCCAGATTGGGCTGGCGAAAGATCTCACCCGGTTGAGGCGACTTGCCGCGCAGAAGATATTGCTGAGCGGAATGATCGGACAGGCGCAGCTTCGATGAGCCCCACTCCCACGCGTGCGATATCTTCTGCCCGACCGCAAATCCGTCCTGCGCATAAGCCGCTGCCGGCTCGATGAGGTCGGCAAACTTCTTTGAGCCGAAGCGCTCATGCAGAGCGAAGTAGCCGTCGGGCGCCCCCGGCACAGTGATCGTTTCCCAACCGGCCTGTGGCATGTGTGCCCATCCGGCCTTGGCAAAGGTCTCGCGAGTCATGGCCTGGGGGCATCGCCCGCTGGCGTTCAGGCCATGCAGCTTCCCTTGCCAATAAATAAGGATGAAGGCGTCACCGCCCAGCCCGTTCATCATGGGTTCGGTAACGTTGACCATCGCCGCAACCGCTATGGCTGCATCGGCGGCATTGCCGCCGTCTTTCAGGACCTGAAGGCCGACCTGGGCGGCGAGCGGCTGGCTGGATGCCACCATCCCATGCGGCGCACGCGTCGCTGCCCGCTGCGAGTTGCAAGGTTCCATCTTGAATCCCGTCTCTTGAAGCGCCGAATCGCCGTTGGCCCACCCGGCGGCGGGTCAACGGTAAGCCGACGCTTCCTTAGCGTCGCTCAGGCTATTTCGTCAGAAACACATCCTGGCGCGGGAACTTCTCAAACACTGCCGCATCTTGCGAGAAGTTCGTAGCCAGAACGTCAGTCGGGTTCCCCGCAATCCACTGCGACAGATCAATCGTCTGATAGTGGCCGCTATTGAAGACGATGAGAATCCGTGCCGTTTCGCCCCCAACATTTTCGAGGGAGTGCCCGAAGCCTTGCGGGATATAGCCGACGTCTCCTTGATTGAGGGTCTCCTCCCGCCAGCGTCCCCGGGAGCCGAACAAAGTCACGTTAAATTGACCGTTAAGGATGTATTGCCACTCGGCGGCGTTGGGGTGCCAATGCAATTCCCGCAGCGCTCCGGGATCCATCTCCAGCACGACGCCGGTCATGGTCGTAGAGATGGGGAATTGAGAGCCATCTGCGCGCCATTCCGTGCCTCCGCTGAATACTTCGAACGGCTTCTGAGAGAGCAAGCTGTACTTGTGAGTGAGGGCAGGCGGTTTCCAACCCTGCAATGGAGGAGCGGCGACCTCGGGTGGAATCTTGCCCTTGGCGAAATAGACTTCGCCCTTTGGAAAGTGCTCGAAGGTTTCGGGCGGAAGCCCGAAATTCTTGGCCAGCAGTCTGGGCGGCGCAAGGCCAATCCAGTCGCTGATGCTGAAGGTACCGAATTCGGAGAAGTAGCCGTTGTCGAAGACGAGGATGAAGTGGCACGGCTTGTCGCCCAAGGTCTCGATGACATGGCCGTGGCCGCGCGGGAAATACCAGACATCTCCCGGCTCAAAGTCGTTGGTCTCGCAGCAGCCCTGGGGATCGATCACCGTGGTGCGCACACGGCCCTCGGTAACAAATGCCCATTCGGCTGCTGTGGCGTGCCAGTGAAGCTCGCGCATCACGCCGGGCTCCATACGCATCGAGACGCCGGCCAACCCTTTGGATATGGGCAACTGTTCTACCGTGGCCTCTTTGCCGTAGTTGCCCTCCAGCACACGTCCTGCGGATTTCTCCAGCTCGAACTTGAAGGTTGGGAGCTCCTGGCCCGAGGTGATGGGATCAGGAAGGTTGTTCTGGAAGCTGCTGTGGCCGCCTTCGGAACTAATAGGAACCGAGAGGGAAAACACGATGTCTCCTGTCCGGCGCAGCTACGCACAGGGAATTGCTGCGCGCGTACGCACGTTGCTCACTGTGTTGGATTAGGGGAAAGGGAGCGTGAATAAGGTAACCGCTGGCACTCCGGAAGCGCAACTGAAAAAGCGTACTGCAGCCAGCAGGCAGGCGGAGTCTAGCGTTTTTCAACGTAGCTTTAACTCTGAAATACGGCGAGCAGGTCGAGGGCCGGCGTGCCGTTACCTCGTGCGCACGGCCCAGCCGAGCATGAGAAGGCCGCTGGCGGCAACCCAGCTTCCCGCGACGCGCACGGCAATGCGTGCCCACTCCGCCCGCAAGCGCACGACAAACGCCGCTGCCAGTGCAACCAGTACGAAGACGCCGAAGACCAGCCCAAGTAAAGCTACGGCTGCATCGCTGGAGGCGCCCATGCCAGTGCCGTTCAGATAGCCGTGATAGAGACCGAGTAGCGCAGCGATTCCGGTGGTGAGCGGCAAAGAGATCCTGGCGTTAGCTGCCAGCAATATTCCCAGCAGCAGGAACCAGCCCGCGGCGATGAATGGGTGGGGATTGGCGGCGACTGCGCTCAGCCCGATGAGTCCACCGAGCAGCCACGCGGCGGGGATGGTGAACAGCGCTCGGCGTCCGTAGTTCGCGCCACGCAAACCAGCCAGAAATGCCAGTGCCAGCACAGGGATAAAATCCTCAGGGCTCATGAGGAAGTGCATCAGTCCGTCATAGACAGGACCCATGCCGGTGGTGTTGAGGTGCGCTTCGGCGGGAAGCGCGCCCATCAGCAGCACAAAGAAGGCAAAGGCATACAAGGGAAGACGGGATGGCTTGGGTTGCCTCATGCAATCGCCTTCCACATGAAGAAGGCGCCGCCAGCGGCGACGAAGGCTCCGGCAAAGCGCAAGGCCCTCTTGCCCCAGCCCCATCGATGGACCGTGCCGATGCCGATACCAACCGCGTGCAGGCAGCCTGTCGCGATCACAAAGCCGATGCTGTAGAGCATGGCGCTTTGCCCGGGAGGCAGTTCCGCTCCGTGAGCATGGCCGTGGAAGATGGCGAAGAATCCGACCAGCGCGGCGGCTATGCCCAGCGGAGGACGCAGCTCGAACATCACCGCGGCGCCCAGCAGAATGGCCGACAATGCGATGCCGTATTCGACGCCGGGCAGGGGGATGCCCATCAGGCCCATCATTCCGCCCATTGCCATCACCATGGGAAAAGCGACGGGCAACAGCCAGATTGCGGGAGAGCCAAGCTGAGCGCCCCAGAGGCCGACCGCCACCATTGCCAGCACGTGGTCGAGTCCGGAGATCGGATGATAGAAGCCGGTGAGAAAACCTGTGGCCTGGCCCTGCTGGGGATGGGCGAAGGCGGTTTCAGCACAAAGAAATATGACTACAACCAGCGTCATCACCCGCGTCATGAACGGCGACTGCGGTGATCTCATCGTGTTCCTCCGAGCAGGATCCCAATTCGCTGGATTGCCCAGAATGCGCCCAGGCTGCCGACCGTATATCCCGGCAGCGCCTCCACCCAGCGTGGCCAGCGCACTTCGAGGATGCGGAAGGAGCGCTCCAGCGCGAGAATCAGGCCGATGAAACTAAGTTGCCCGAGCTCGACCCCGACGTTGAAGCTGACCAGTGCCAAAGGAAGTTCCTGCCGCGGCAGGCCGGCACTGGTGAGTGCGCTGGCGAATCCGAAACCATGTAACAAGCCGAATGCGAAGGCGACGACCCAGGGATGGCGGATGGTGAAGCTGGTCTCGCCACGCCAGGAGCGAACGATTTCCGGACCTAGGAAGAGGATGCTCAGCGCGATCGCAGCGTTCAGCGGAACGACTGGAACCTCTGCATAGCCAAGAGTCGCAATAGCCAGGGTGATGCTATGCGCGACGGTGAACGCGGTGACCGTCTTGAGCAGCATCCAGCGGTCTTTCACGATCAGCAGCAGTCCGAGCACGAAGAGCATGTGATCGGCGCCAAAGAGGATGTGCCGTATGCCCTGGGCGATATATGTGCCGACCACCCCGACCCATGTCTGTGCGGCGGCGATCTCTACCCAGGCGTGCGAAGGATGCACAATCGTCGTCCATTTCCTGCCGTCCAGCATCTCGACGCGCACCAGCACGTCGGTGATCGTGAGTTGCAGTCCGGGGAACTCGATGCGCTTGCCTGCCAGACCTTTCGGGCCGGCGTCGATCCAGCGACGCTCGACGAAGGAGTCTGACAACTCCTGAACGTCGGGTTCGCGCAAATTCTTGACGTCGTCGGGAAGCTTCAGGAGTACCGGCAGACGCATACCGGCCAGCACCGGCGTACGCCACAGCACACTGAATTGATTGGGCGCAGTTTCTTTAATCTCGAGATACGCGGGACGCGCCTCGTGGGCTGAAGCTATCGAAGCCGAACAGCCCGATAACCAGCAGCAGCACGAAAGCAGTGACAAGGCGGCCCCTCGCGGACCGAAGTCTTCTCCGGGTGATAAACGGCGAGGACTCAACGGCACGGCTCAAGGCGTGCCCCTTCAAAACGCGATGTCTCACAGGGGGCCCTCACCGGAAGGCGCGGGTACCTGCTTTACGGGCGGAGGTACGGGCGCCTGGGCGGACTGCTCATCCGGCGGACCCGGCAGCAGCACCGTATACTTGGCCCGCATCTCCTTGTAAGCCTTCGCCCAGGCTGTTTGCTTCTGATCGGCCAGCCAGGCGGTCTTGACGTCAGACTCCATCTCTTCAAAGGCAGGGATGCGTCCCGGAATAACGGTAGTAATAAAGACCAGGTGCCAGCCATATCCCGACTCCACCGGCCCCTGCCATGAATCGGGCTTCAGCTTCTCAAGAGCGACGGCAAACGGAGAGCCAAATTCTTTGGCGATGGCCTCCGGTGTGCGATCGCCGTAGAAATCCTGGAACATGAACTGATCACCGAGAGAAGCTGCCAGCTTGGAATCCTCCGGTTGGCCTGCGATTTTCGCTAACGCCTTGGCAGCATCCTCCTGAGCATTCTTGCCGCGCTTGTCGGGCGAAAAGTAAAGATGGCGGAAGCTGTACCGGCTCGGCAAGGCGAACTTATCCTTATTCCTGTCGAACCAGGCCTTCAGTTCGTCGGTCGAAGGCTCGTGGGCGGCTGCGACGTCTTCGGAGAGAAACTGCATTTTCTGCGCCATGCGGCGCTTGACGATCTCGTCATCTTTGTCTAATCCCATGGCCAGGCCTTCGCGATAGAGAACCTCCTCGCGCACCCTGTCCTCGATCATGGCAGCCAGTTCCTGCGGAGTGGGCTGGCGGTGCCACTGGGCGACCCAATAAATGTCCAACTGGCGAATGTCATCCAGCGTCAGAACAATCTGGTGGGACGAGGCGACTCCGATGCGCCCGTGCTGCAGGTAAGCGTAAATTCCGAAGAGCACGGCGCCGATCAGCAGAAAATGCAGTAGCGGTTCGCGAAGCCAGCGTTTCAGCACCGGAAGAAAAGATCGGCCCGCGGACTGCTCAACCGCGGGCTGCGGTTCTTCGACTACAGACACTTCATTCACCAACAGTCTCCACCCCAGGGGAAGAAAATCGTTTGCCTAGGTTTGCATACCGGTGGAAGCTCGCGTTCTTCGGATGGCAAACACCAGAGCGACGCTCAGTATCGCGTGAACCACCACCGCCGGCCAAAGCAGAAATCCAACCGTGCCGCCGGCTCCAGCGACAACCAGGCACAGCATGACAAGTGTGCTGTAAGCCAGCATGCCGTACGAGGCTTGCAGTGCGTTGTCCCGGGGCCAGCAGGCGACGCCCAGGCCGATGAGCGCGACGCCGGCGATGCGGCTCAGCGTGACCCCGGCGCCGCTAATGTCTGCGGCAAACAATGCCCGGGCGGCGATTGGCGGATACGCGAGCACGATAGCGCCAGTCGCCACCTCGCCCAGGCTTGCGATTACCAGTAACAGGTTCATTGATCGTCAGCAGCGACGGCGGGTTAGATCCGCGGCCTCTGGCTCGGGCCCTCCCGCCGAGAAAGTCTCCTACTTGTTGCTCTGGGGATGCTGATCGAAGAACGCATTTACCCCGTTATCGATCTTCTGCATCGCCTCTCCCCCCAGCTTCTCAACCAGCTCCCGCCGATGCTCTTCGCGAATGGCCTGGAACTTCTGCTGCTGCTGTTGATCCAGGAGAGGCGTAAGTTTGGCATCGACTTCGTCGCTGAGTTGTTTCAACTGTTCCAATTTCTGTACCGGCGTAAGCGAAGTGTTCTTCTTCAGCGCCTTTAGCTTCGGGATGATTTCTCCCTTCAGATAGGGGAGAATCTGCTGCCGTTGCTGTTCCGTTAGACCCACCTCAATGGAGAACTGGTTGAGCATAGCCGTCAGCGGATTGACCACAAACTGCGGCGAGGGAATTATCTCGTAGTTGGCGTAGCCGAATTCGTTGCTGCGGGCGCCATAATATGTGTCGCCCAGCTTGTAAATAGCGACGGAGTAAGGATCCTGCGCGACCTTGGTCACCACTTTGCCTCCCTCGATCTTGTAAGGAGTGGTGGCGCCCTCGTAACCGTTGCGAATCGGATTGCCGACATAGCTCGGCAGGGTGGAACCGGAACTCAGGTGCCATGCGTTGGTATCGCCGTCGGGCGTGTAGCTGACGCTGAACTGCTCGCCGGTGACGTTGTTGCGCACCCAGAAGGCTTTGCCCACGATCAACGTTTTCAGTTGCGCATCACCCAACGCGGTTGCCCCTTTTGCTTTGAGGTCGGCGACGGTCATGCCGGCAGGCGCGGCCTTGCGGGCTTCGGCGCTCGGCGTGTACCAGATGGGTGAGGTCCAGGCGCGTTCCTGGCCGGTGAGCGGAACCACGTTGGGCGGAGTGAGCCCGTTCTTGACCGCCTGGATCAGCGTCCAACGCGGAGTGGGAATCTCCAGCACACGGGCGTAGTAGAAGGCATGCAGGCTGGCGTCGAACTCAGGGTCGGTCCAGACAGTCTTGAGTTCCGTCGAACCTACATCGTTGGTGTAGGTGGCCTTTTCGAGGTCCACGGTGCTCTTGATCGGAGGGACCTTGCCCGTCCACTTATTAGGCTTGCGATCGCCCGACCATACCACGTCGAAGATCTTCTCGAAGCTCTGGCCGTCCTGCGTCCAGCCCTTAATGACCTGGATGCGATCAAGATTGCCCGAGCTGGGATCTTTGACCGCCCATATAACAAACCTCGGGGTCGTACCCTTTCCTCCCTGAGGCATGGCAGGCAGGTCCGCACCCATTGGCACACCGTTCGCATACGACTGATGGACCCAGTCCTTGGCGTCAAAAATGCCCTTGTTGTAGTCCCAGCCGCCAAAGAAGCGGACTTTGATGTGGGGGCCGCTGACGCCGAAGGTCTCCTTGCGATACATGGCGTCAAACAGCGATTCGCGAGTGTTTTCCTCCGCCCACACACCGGTAAGGCCACCGGGATTCTCATAGCGCACGTCCAGGGTGCCGAAGGCCAGGACTCCGGCAAAGCGCCGGTCTACGGTGCCGTCAATTTGGGCATGACCACCATAGAAGTTGTCCTGACGATAAGGACTGCCGGTGTTGTGCGAGTCGGAGCCGGCAGCCATGCCAAATTTGTACGGGTTGTAGCCGCGTACATCCTGCATGGTGATGCCGTCTTTCAGCGCCTGGCGGGCAAAGCTGCCCTGAATGTGATCGATACGGCCACCGGTGGCCGGCTGACCCAGCAGGCCGTCGGCAAAGAGCTCGTAACTGGCGTACTCGTCGGTGGGTGATAGCAAGGGGTGAGTTTCAGAAGCGCCCTTGATCTGCTTGATCTCGACCAGTCGCTCATTGAGGTCGCGATCGGCCGCCCACGCAGCGTCGATGGGGCGCCCGAAGGTGTCCAGGTCCACGGGATACATCCAGCCGTCGCTGAGATTGGCGTTGTGCGAGATGGCCAGCAACTGGTTGCCCGCCTTGCGCTGCGCGTCCATCCATTTCCAGAGGTCTTCGGGATGGTAGGAGTCCAGCGCGCTGTAGGGCATCTGCGGTATGTGGGTACAGTCGCGGAAGAAGATGTTGCGGTGCAGGTTGCGAAAGTTAGGCATGGAAGTCCACTCGTAAGAGCAGAACGCCGTGAATTTGCCGGGATGGTTGTTCTCATCGGCGATCTTGACGTTCGCCTTCCAAATGCTGCCTGCCACCTCGGGGCTCATGAAGGCTTTCACCGGAGCTCCCGCCATCAGGTTCACCAGGTAGGTGAAGGTCTTCTGAATCTCTTCCTGGTTATTGGGGTCATGGATGATGAGCGGCTGCGCCTGAGGTAACTTGCTTACGTAGGTGCCGGGTGTATTGGCTTCTTTGGTTACGCCGACGTATTCCGAGTGGTCGGTGACGCCCATGAAGTCCATGGGCGTGTCGATCTTGATGTCGTAGCCCATGGGGTGCTTGATGGTCTGACCCTGCGCATACTTGAGCGCATCGTCCGGGCCGGTAATGCGGTTGCCCATGAGCCAGGCGTCCACCGACCAACTGGTATGAATGTGTTCCTCGCCGAAGTACGCGTTGCGGTCGGGATTCGGCTTGAGCGCCTCCTCCGCAGGGGCCTGCGTGCCACCCGTCGCTTGCGCTTGCTGCGCTTGCTGTGGCGCCCCGGATTTCTTGCAGGAAACCAGTATGCCAACTGCTACCAATGCCAACAACAGGAACATCGCCAGTGCTATTCTCGTCTTCATCCCCGCCTCCGCCCCCCCGGGCACGACAAGGCACACCCCTGGCGGGGAGAGCAAGTCGCGCTTCTTGGCTAAAGATTAAAAGAAGGAAAAGGCTACACTTCGGGGTGTTAGGCCGCGTACTCCAAAAGTGCTATTTGGGAACTCTTTTTTTGTGGGTAATTGACCGCGGAACGGGCTGGGCCCTGGCAAACTTGCCCAGCCCGGCGATCCTCATGACGGGTCCTTGCCGGAAAGGCGAGAGGATCCCGAGTGCTGTGTGCAATAGGCTCTTGATCCAGGTACTCCGTACGCCGGTGCGGGATCAGAAATTCGTAGGGCGAATCGGTTGAACCGGGAGAGCCCCTCTCGTCTTTCCTGAAGTCTTGCCCACCAGGGCTGCAACTGACGACCCGACCCCTTGCGCGACCGCGCGGACGCCCCGCAGTCCCAGGCTCGCCGGGGACCGCTTTCTGCCATTCAGCGATGGGGTCAGGTTTCCCGTTCGCCCGATGGCGTCTTTAACTTCAATGATTCGGCCCGCGGCTTCCAGAAATGCCTTACTCCATTGATATACGTCCGCCAGGCGTACCGCTTGCCGCAAGGCCTTCATGCGACGCACACGCTCATGCCGGTTCATTAGCACAGCAGCCTGTAACGCCTGGGCCACACCGGCGACATCGTTGGGGTTCACGATGATGGCCCCGCAGTCCAACTGCGAAGCCGCGCCGGCAAACTCGCTCAGTACGAGTACTCCTTGCTCTCCAATCTGCGCCGCGCAGTATTCCTTGGCGACCAGATTCATCCCATCTTTCAGGGGCGTCACCAGAGCGACGTCGGCGGCGCGATAGTAAGCCAGCAGTTGCTGGCGGTCCAGCCGCCGATAGATGAAATGGATGGGGGCCCAGCCGGAGTCGGTAAAGCGCCCGTTGATCTCACTAATCGTTCGCTCGATTTCCAGCTTCAGTTCGTTGTACTTGGGAATGTCTTCCCGGCTCGGTACCACGACCTGCAGAAGCGTTACCTTTCGCCTTAGCTCGGGGAACTGCTCCAGCAGGTGAGAGAATGCTCTGAGCTTTTCGGGAAGGCCCTTGGTGTAGTCGAGCCGGTCGACCCCGAGCAGCAGCGATCTGCCATTCATATCGGCGCGAATCTGAGCGGTCAATTTCGTGACCTCCGGGCTGGCCGCTTGCGAGGCGAACTCCTCGAAGTCGATGCTGATAGGAAAATCGCCTACGATGGTCCTCCGGCTGCCCCGCTCGACGACCATCTGATTACCGGAAGTGAGAATCTTTGCGTCCGGAGCGAAGCGCTCAACGCAGATGGCGAAGTTCTGCCGGTCGCGAAACGTCTGCAGTCCCACCAGCTCAAAATCAAGCATCGATGCCAGGAGTTCGGTCCGCCAAGGCAGCTTCTCGAAGATATCCGGCGACGGAAACGGTATGTGTTGGAAGTAGGAGACTGTGGCCTGCACGCCCAGGCGGCGAATGGAAGCTGCGACTCCGGTCAGGTGGTAATCATGCACCCAGATGAAGTCGCCATCCTGAGCAACCTTAGAGACCCGGTCGGCAAAGCGGTCGTTGATGGCCAGGTAGGAATCCCAGTACCTCGGATGAAAGTTACATCTGGACTGAAGATCATGAAACAGCGGCCAGACGATTTCATTGGAAAACCCGGAATAAAACTCCGACCGCTCCTCCTCCGTCAGGAATACCGGGTGGACTTCAAATTCAAATTCGGGTGCGGAGCGCAGCAACTCTTCAACCGCGGGAGAATATTCCGTACCGGGCCAGCCGATCCAGCATCCATCGTACCTCCGGAAGACCGACCGCAAGGCGGTGACCAGGCCTCCCGAGCTTGGATAAAGAGCAAGTGAATCTCCCGTGCCTTCAATGGAAACCGGGAGCCGGTTGGAAACGACAATAAGCCGCCTATTCGAAGTCATACTCACCTCCACAGGCGCAAAGCCAGTTTTGCAGGAACGACATCAGTTCCTCGGGTGGGCGAATCCAAAATTTTGCCGCCGTCGGCCGGTGTTCCTGGCGAACCAGGACGGTCAAGCCGCAGGGATTCAGTGCAGAGAAAGCATCTTCGTCGGTGACATCGTCTCCCAGGTACGCAGTGGGAGTGTCAGCATCCTGTTCTTTCAGGACCGTTCGCACAACGTCCGCTTTGTTGGGCGTCCGTATCCGCATCTCAATTCCGCCGTCAAAATTCAAAAGCGTAAGGCCCTCTGAAAACGCTGCCGGCTGGAGCACCCGGAGCGCACGAGCGTATGCATCCCTGGCCTCCTCAGAGTTGAGCCCACGCCAATGGACTGCAAGGCTTCCGGTCTTCGCCTCCACGAGCTCCTGCAAACCGGAGCTGGCGAGTTGGTCCGCCGTTTTCTCGAATGCGCGAGATATTCGCCGGTCCAACTGGTTGACCTGGTACTCCCCGCTGGGCAGCAGCCGTTCCATTCCGTGCGAGCCCCAAACCTCCAGAGACATGCCCAACAACGAAGGGATCTCCTTGGCAGGCCTACCGCTGACGATCACGATCCGGGTTCTATCCTGAGACAGGAGTTCGTCCAGCAACTCGGGAATTCCGGGATATGGCACGGCTGAGCAGCGCTCGTTCTGAAACGGAGCGAGCGTACCGTCGTAATCGAGTAGTAGAGTGTTCTTTCGAGCACTTGCTAACGACCGAAAGAACGGCTGAAATGTAGTCCTGCGCCGCGTGGCAGTTGCGGCCATGAGATGCCTCCTTGCAAAGCTAACGAGAAAACGGTTCCAGATCGGTGGGACGGGGCTACAGCCCTACGGGTTGGATGCGCCGGAGGGCTAACACGTTCTGGTGCAAGTGAGGTCGATAAGATCGGGAATCGGTGGAGTAGGACTCTCCGCCGGGAGCAGAATTGGCCCAAACTTGGGCCTTGCAGAGGTCAGGGCTGACGCAGCCAGTCCCATACTAACTAAGACTATGGCGGCGTACCGCGACGCCCGGAGTGCGGTTGGACCAAGGTCAAAGGCGGGAAGCGCAAAAATGTAGATCACTGCCAGTAGCAGCAGTATTGTTGCGCAGATTTTGACTCTGTCCACCATCTATCTCCCTATCTCTATTTTCCTCCAATAGTTTGGCTGGGTCAAACGATATGCGAGCTAAGCCGCACATTAGCCACTACACGACCCGTTTTAGGTCATAGACGGTGAGGGTTGCGGCACTAACCGTGGGTTCTCGCGATGGTTTCGGCCTTCGTTTGTTGCGGCGCGTCTTGCACACATCGGAAGCCGAGGTGATTGGTGCCTGTGCTCACCTCGCCCTTACCGCGCGTGCCCACAATGTACCGCGAGCAATATTGGTCGGTGCAGAGAAACGATCCTCCGCGATGCACTTTTTTCGGCTGGTCGGGTTCTGCGGGGTCGTAGGATGAAGCTGGCCCTTGAGGATTACGTGCAACCCCTCCGGTGGCGGCAAGCCGCTGATAATAGTCCGGGCGATACCAGTCGCTGGTCCATTGCCAGACATTACCGGCCATGTCGTAAAGCCCATACGGATTAGCGGGATACTGTGCGACTGGGGCGATACCGGCGTGGCCATCTTGACCGGTATCCTGATTGGGGAAGCGGCCTTGATGGGTATTCGCCATCCACTTGCCCTCAGGACGGAAGGAATCTCCCCAGACGAAGGGCTTGCCCGTCATGCCGCCGCGAGCCGCAAACTCCCATTCTGCTTCCGTTGGCAATCGCTTTCCCGCCCATTTCGCGTATGCCTCGGCGTCGGGGTAGGCAATGTGGACCACCGGGTAATCGTCTTTGCCTTTGATATTGCTGCCGGGCCCGAGAGGGTGACGCCAGTTTGCACCGCGTACATAGCTCCACCACTGGAAGTGATCGTCGAGCGATACTGCATGGTTGGGCGGAGAGAAAACCACGGATCCCGCGACCAGATTTTCCGGCGGTGCTCCGGGAAAGTCCTCGGCCCGCGGCTTCTGCTCGGCAATGGTGATGTATCCCGTGGCTTTCACGAACCTGGCGAACTCTGCATTGGTGACGTCCGTCGTGTCCATGAAGAAGCCGTCCACGTAGACGCGATGGATGGGCCGGGCATCTTCCGTCGCCTTCATCCCAACCTCGTCCATGTCGGGCGGATCATTCGCTCCCATGGAGAACTCGCCTCCCGGGATCCAGACCATGCCGTCAGGTGCGGGGCTGGGTGCGGGCGCGGGATTGGCTTTGGTCGGCAGAAATCCGGAGGCAACCTTCGAGTCGCTCTGAACGTGAGCGTCTGCCTTGGGAGTGCGCCGCGAATACAGGGTGATCGCGGCTACTGCGAGGACCATCGCCCCCGCAATAACAAACAAATACCAAGGCATAGTGGGGCCGGCTGAAGCCCGCGAGGTTCTCTGATTAGAGATCTTTACCCGACTGGATCGCTGCTGCTGTACCTTGTTCATGCTTCACGAGCTTCACTTGGGCGTCGGGAGGTTTTCGCGGTTAGCCGGCCAGCGCTCGCCGAAGATGTCCCGCGACATCGCTGACGAAGCGATGTACCGACGCCTCCGCGATGCGGTAGCCGACGATGGCGTTCATAGTCTTCCCCACGGCGCCGAACGGTGGCTCGTAGGTCCCACAGAAGTCCAGTTGTGTTTCGGTTGATGTCAGAGGGTAGATGGAAAGCTCGCCCTGCATGAGTGGAAACAGCCGCGCCAAAGTTGCGGCTTCCCATTCCAGAAGCAATTTCGTGCTGGCGCCCGAGATGTTATCGGCCGGCTTCTCGTCGATGCTCTTCACGACAATCTTGATGTCGGCCTTCACTCCGAGACCTGCGAACTCGACGTGCAGTTCAGCGGCGACCGACTCTGCGCGGGATGCAGCGGCCTTGGTTGCCGACTCGAACACTGCGACTGCGTTTTGTTTGAGGACATCGCGGACGCGGTCGTACGGGTGGTTCACGTAGTCGTAGCTGCGAATCTGGCGACCCGTGCTCATTAACGTTCCTCCGACTGATTCGACCGCCTGCTCCGAACCGGCAGTGACGCAACTGTACCATAGCCCTCGGCCCCAACAGTGCCTTAGCGTGGCATGCAGAAAGCTGCGGCGCAATGTTGCCGCTTTGGACGCGGGTGGCCTCGCAAGCCGCAGCAATGATTTGGCTTGTGTATGATATCTACCGTTTCGGATTGGGGATGGGCATTGCGATCCAAGGGGTGAGGAGGGTCAATGGGTCACATTGATGTGCCGCTGTCGGCGTCGGGCTTTGGACAGACACGGCGAGCCGACAACTGGTGGGTACAACCGCTGGTTGTGTTTCTTGGTCTCTCGGCGTTCATTGTTTACTCCACCTGGGCGGCATTGCAGGGTGCGCACTATCGCTTCGGACCATATCTTTCACCTTTTTACTCGCCGGAATTATTCGGCCCCGATGGCTGGTTCGGGCATATGCCCACGTGGATGCCTGTCTGGGTTACCGGGGCGGTCCTTATCCTTTGGGCGCCGGGAGGCTTTCGAGTCACTTGCTACTACTATCGGGGGGCCTATTACAAGGCTTTCTGGGCCGATCCGCCGTCGTGTACGGTGGGCGAGCCGCGAAAAACCTATCTCGGCGAACGATCTTTTCCGTTAATCCTGCAAAACGTTCACCGATACTTTCTTTATCTGGCTCTGGTGTTTCTCGTCATTCTTGGGCGTGATGTGTGGAATGCAATGTGGTTCGACGGCCACTTCGGTATTGGCGTCGGCACCCTGGTCTTGCTTGCCAATCTCGCGCTATTGACCTCGTATACCTTCGGCTGCCACTCGCTGCGCCATCTTGCCGGCGGCCTTCGCGACCGCCTGGCCGGCTCGCCTGTTCGCAAGCGCGTGTACGGTTGTGTGAGCTGTCTCAACCGGCGTCACATGATCTTTGCCTGGTGCAGTCTGTTTAGCGTGGCATTCGCCGACTTCTATGTGCGAATGTGCTCCATGGGTTTGTGGACCGACTGGAGGATCTTCTAGTGGCCGAGTACATCACGCATGAGCACGATGTGGTGATCATCGGAGCCGGCGGAGCGGGGTTGCGCGCTGCCATCGAGGCTTCCGCTGCCGGCGCGAGAGTTGCCGTCATTTCGAAATCGCTTTTGGGCAAGGCACACACCGTCATGGCCGAGGGCGGAATTGCCGCCGCGATGGCGAATGTGGATGACCGCGACAGCTGGCGCGTTCACTTTTCCGACACCATGCGAGGAGGCCAGTATCTGAACAACTGGCGCATGGCGGAGCTTCACGCCAAAGAAGCCCCGGCCCGTGTGCGCGAACTCGAAGCCTGGGGCGCCCTGTTCGATCGCACCAAAGATGGACGCATTCTCCAGCGCAATTTCGGTGGCCATCGCTATCCCCGGCTGGCGCATGTTGGCGACCGCACCGGGCTGGAGATGATCCGCACGCTACAGGACCACGGCATCCATCTCGGGCTCGACGTCTTCATGGAACACACCATCGTCACCCTGCTGAAAGACGGCGATCGCATCGCGGGAGCCTTTGGCTATGATCGCGAGCGCGGGCGATTCCACTTGTTTCGCGCCAAAGCCGTCGTGCTGGCGACGGGAGGCATCGGAAGGGCCTTCAAGATCACCAGCAATAGCTGGGAATACACCGGAGATGGCCACGCTCTTGCCTACCATGCGGGCGCGACGCTGATGGACATGGAGTTCGTGCAGTTCCATCCCACGGGGATGATCTGGCCGCCCAGCGTACGCGGTATCCTGGTCACCGAAGGCGTGCGGGGCGAAGGAGGAGTGCTGCGCAACCGACACGGCGAACGCTTCATGTTCAAAGACATTCCCCCGCTGTATGCCAACCAAACCGCCGATTCCGAGGAAGAGGGCTGGCGTTATACCCAGGGTGACAAGAATGCCAGACGACCTCCGGAACTGCTGACGCGCGATCACGTGGCCCGCTGCATCCGGCGTGAGGTACGCGAAGGGCGGGGCACGCCGCATGGGGGCGTCTTCCTCGACATTGCCTGGATCAAGCAGAGGATTTCCAGCCACGCCGAGCACATCAAGAAGAAGCTGCCCAGCATGTACCACCAGTTCAAGCAACTGGCCGACATCGATATCACCCAGGAGCCCATGGAAGTTGGCCCCACAACCCACTACATGATGGGCGGAATTCGGGTAGATGCCGATTCCCAGATGTCGGACGTACCGGGATTGTTCGCCGCCGGAGAATGTGCAGCCGGTTTGCATGGCGCCAACCGGTTGGGAGGAAATTCGCTTTCAGATCTGCTGGTTTTCGGGCAGCGCGCGGGAGAATACGCTGCGAAGTTCGCTAAGCAGAATCCATTGGGCGCAATCGATACTGCGAAGCTTGCCTCGGCAGAAGAATGGGCCCTGCGGCCCTTTGAGCGCAATGGCTCGGAGAACCCATACGTGCTGCAACACAAGCTTCAGGACATCATGCAGGACATGGTGGGGATCGTTCGACAAGAGGACGAGATGCTGCAGGCGCTCGAGCGCATTCGAGAGCTGGCAACTGCCAGTGACGCCGTCAGCGTGGACGGCAACCGCGAATACAATGCCGGCTGGCACACGGCGCTTGACCTGCACAATCTGCTGACCGTCTCGGAAATCGTGACCCGCGCTGCCCTGGAAAGGGAGGAGAGCCGCGGCGCGCATTTTCGCGATGATCGTCCGGGTAAAGACGATGAGCTGGGGAAATTCAACGTCGTGGCGCGGAAGGGACCGAATGGACAGGTGCAGCTGACCCGCGAGCCAATCCCGCCCATGCGCGAGGACTTGCGGCAAATCATTGAGGAGATGAAGTAATGGCGACGGCAACCTTCCGCATCTGGCGCGGTGAGCACGGACAGGGCAAGTTCCAGGACTACACCACCGAAGTCTCGACCGGCATGGTGGTCCTCGACGCTGTTCATCAGATTCAGGCGGAACACGCCGGCGATCTCGCCGTGCGCTGGAATTGCAAGGCGGGGAAATGCGGTTCCTGTTCTGCCGAGATCAACGGCATGCCGAAGCTAATGTGCATGACCCGCCTCAACTCTTTGCCGCTGGACCGGCCTGTGACGATCGAGCCGATGAAAGCCTTCCCTCACATGAAGGACCTGGTTACAGACGTATCATGGAATTACCAGGTGAAGCAGCGCATCCCGAAATTCCAGCCGCGGAAGCCCGATGCGGAAGATGGAACCTGGCGAATCGCACCTGAAGACGTCGAAAGAGTACAAGAGTTTCGCAAGTGCATCGAGTGTTTCCTCTGTCAGGACGTTTGCCATGTGTTGCGGGACCATCACATGCACGAACAGTTCATCGGGCCACGGTTCCTGGTTTATACGGCAGCCCTGGAAATGCATCCCTTGGACGTCGCCGACCGCCGTGAAGAGCTGCGAACGCAGTTCGGAGTTGGCTTGTGCAACATCACGAAATGCTGCACCAAGGTTTGCCCGGAGGGCATCACAATCACAGACAACGCCATCATTCCGCTCAAAGAGCGGGTCGTAGATCGATTCTTCGATCCGCTCTCTAGATTGTTTCGCGTTTTCAGCCCTACCAAGGCCTAGGAGGCGTTATGCATTTCGAACTCAAGTCGATTTCGGAAGAAAGTGTCCCCGAAGCGCTCGCCAAGGTGGAGCGTTACCGGCTGCTTAACGAACCGGCGCTTGCCGAAAGCATTTGCCTTGACGTACTGGCCATCCATCCCGATCACCAGCAGGCACTGATCGCGCTGCTGCTGGCACGGACCGATCAATTCCATTCCAACGCGCAACCAAAAGATGCCCTGGAAATTCTCGCGCGAATTACGGGAGACTACGAGCAAGCCTATTACGCCGGCATCATCTCCGAGCGTTTGGGGCATGCCCGTATGCGTCTGGGCGACCCCGGTGCCGGTGTCTCCGCCTATCACGCTTTCCACGATGCCATGGTTCATTACGAGCGAGCTATGAAACTCGCCCGGCATGGAAATGACGAAGCCATCCTGCGATGGAACACTTGCGCCCGCACCATCATGCAAAACCCGAACATGCAACCCTTAGCCGATCACGATCCGCAGGCGTGGCTGGGCGACGAAGCGGGATCGACCTTTGCCGACGGTTAGGGGCTTACTGCCTTCTGTGTCGCCAGGACTTTGTTACAGTGCCGGCGAATTTGGCAGGTTTTAGCTTCAGTCGAATTCGCGCGTCGCTCATCCCCGCATAGCGCGACAGAATCGCCAGTTCGCCCTCGCTCCATGACAGATCCCTGGTTCGCGCCAACCCCGGCTCCCGAGCGCACTTCTTCAACCCCAATGCGACATGCCGAGGCCCTCACACCGCAATCGCTGCGACGGGCGAGAGGCAATCGGCCGTGCTTTGTACATGCAATCCCTTCGGCAGCGGCTCGCCGAAAGTGCGCGCGACATCATTGCGGTCGGGCGGAATAAATTCCGTCAGCCGTTGCAGGATTGCATCGTCGGCAATGCCCGCCAACTCCAGTTGGCGCACCGCTGATTTCACGGCTTCTTCCTCGATGTCGCGTGTGGGGTCGTCGGTGCGACGGCCAAGCTGGACAATGGCGTTCGCCGTCTCGTGCGTCACCTTATGTAATGCCAGAAGCTCGTTGATCCACTCGGCCGCTGCCGCTGCCGGCACAACGCAGGTCAGAGGACCATACAGCGGAATGCGAGCGCCGAAGCGGCCAACCGACCAAAGCCACGCGCCATCGGTCGGCTCTTTCTTCAGCTTACGCAGCAGCTCCGAGGCTAAGGCCGCACGGGTCGCGCCCGAGAGATGTTCGAGACTCGCGAGCAGCCGCCAGGCGTCGCGCTCAATCTGCGGATTCAGCCGCGTGCCCGGCTTCTTGCGGCCAATACCGATTCCGCCCAGATAATTGCGAATCTCGTGCTGATGCGCCGCGCTGAGGCCGCCCGCAATCCGCCGCCAAAGTACCAGCCAGTTGACCTGATTTTGCGGATTGCTGTTGAACGCCAGGCCTGCCTGGTACAGCTTGCGCATTTGCGCCATGCGACGGGCATCGCCGGCATCGCCAAAACCGGGCCGCAGACAAAAGCCCGCGAGATTCAGCCAGCGTGCCTCATGCTGTGCGCTCAACTTGCGGCCGTCGACGATTTCCAGCAGTGTATCTGCGAGTTGCCGCACCAGCGACAGAGACCAGGATTCTTTCTTTAAGGCAAGCAGCTCTTCCAGTTCGCCAGCAAGCGCTGTGGGATCGCGAGCTTCGCTTTCGCCCGGCTTAGTGAAGGTTGCGCGAATCACTGCTTTTGCCGCCTCCAGTGATTCCTCAGAAGCCTCTGCGACGTGGACCGGTTTCGAGGATTGCGGTCCGGCTCCGGTATCCTCGCCGCGCTTGCCGCGCAATTCAAACTGCAGCCGCCAGCGATGCGGCGAGCTTATCGACTCGCACCACAGCTCCAGCGTGCCAACTTCGGTGAAACTGACGGACAACCGTACCGCGAGCTCCATCTCCTGAAGCCGCTTGCCGTAGCGCAGCAGGGTGGTGAGCGGTGCATGCCGATGCACCTCCTCGGCATGCAGATCGACCAGCGCGCCGTGCCCATCGTGACGAATGGTCGAGCTGAAAAGGTTGAATGACACGGGACGATTCGCCAGCACGGTGAATTCACGGTCGACCCGCAGCGTGGTGCCTTCGTCTGTGCCTGCCGGCAGAACACAGACTGCCGCTGCTTCGGAGCGTGTGCCTATGTAGTAGGTGCGCGCGCTGCCCGCCTTCACGCGCTGCCCTTTGCCGCGCCGAACCTGACCGTAATACGCCGCACCCATGGCGACCGCGCTGGCCATTCCCGCGTCAGCCTTTTCAATGTTGCGAAGAATTCTCGGCTGCCAGTTCGTGTCAGTGGCGAACCATTTAGCGATAACTTCCAGGATGCGCAGCCGCGTGATCTCAGGAATGCAGAAGCCGCCATTGAAAAGCACGGCGTCGGGCCGCGCCATCTCGCCGGTCAGCCCTTCCGTTCCCGCAGAAATGTTCGGTGAAGTTTGCGCTCGCATGGCAGCAGCTGCTCCCCGAAGAAACGCCGCGAGATGTCTGGTGATCGCCGGATCGCTGGCGTACGGCAGCCCAACCTCGCGCAGTCCTGCCGTTCGTGCGCGCGACGGCATTTCGTTTGCGGCGGTGAGCGGCAGAAATCCATTCATCAGCAGCTCGACAACTTCGTCGCGCGTAAGTTCGCTGGTGAGCATCTGGCCGACGACCGCGCGTCCTGAGCCGAGAATATTGATGGGCAGCCGATCCATACTCGGATCGCTGAGCAAGCGTTCTTTGGCTTGCGAGCAGGCGATCTCCAGCGCGTGGCGCTGGCGCAGGCTCAGCCTCGTGTTCACTTTCTGTTCCACAGCCCGCGCGAGTGCAAGGTCAAGGTTTTCGCCGCCTATCAGCAGGTGCTCGCCGATGGCGGTGCGCTCGAACTGAACCTCGCTTCCATGGACCTGGGCACGCACCAGGCTGAAGTCCGAAGTCCCGCCACCGATATCGCAGATAAGAACCTGGTCGCGTTCGCGTACGTGTTCGGCGACCTCGCGCTGATGCGCCGAAATCCACGCATAGAACGCTGCCAGCGGCTCTTCCAGCAACGTGAGATTCTGCAGCCCGGCGTCCCGCGCGGCTTGTACCGTCAGCTCGCGCGCTTCTTCGTCGAAGGAAGCGGGAACGGTGAGGACGATCTCCTGATTCTCGAAACGCAGCCCTGTCACGCCGCAATCGGGGGCCATCGTGTAGTTCCACGCATCCCGTAGATGCTTCAGGTAATGCGCTGAAGCTTCGACCGGAGAGATCATTGGCTCAGGTGGTTCGGCTTGGCGCGGCAGAATCGGCGCCGTCGGGTCCATGTTGTCCTGGCAGAGCCACGACTTCGCTGACGAGACCTGCCGCCCGGGAACCAGCACTCCGAGTTCGCGTGCAGCCACACCGGCGATCGCCTGCGGTTGCTGCTCCCATGGAAGATTGAAAGCGCCGGATGTAATTTCAGCTTCGGTGGGGAAATAGAGGAACGACGGCAGGCCGGGAAGCGCGCGCACCTCGCCGGGTCCGACGACCTGCTCGACATCGAAGACTCGGATCTCGGCCGAGGCGGCAGTGTCGATGTAGGCTACGACGGAGTTCGTGGTGCCAAGGTCGATGCCGATAAGGTAACGTGAACTACTCATTTCTGCACTGCTATTGGTCGCTCTTCTCGCGGATGTTCAGCTCCAGCTTCCAACGGTGGACGGCGTCGCGCGAGACGCACCACACCTCTAGCGTCCCAATCTCGGTGACGCGCGACTCCAGCCGCACGGGCAGCACCGCGCCGCTCTGGCCGTCGAGTGAGAGCGTGACTTCCAGCGGGCTGAGCTCTTCCATCTCGCCCGTCCAGTTGTCGAGCAGATCGCCGACATGGTCTTGCTTGCGCACGCTCGAGCTGAGGAAGCGAAACTCGGCCGGCTCGCCGACGACCAGGCCGAATTCGCGGCCGGGAATCTGCGCCTCGGTGCCCTCCTCCATCCCAAACGGCACCACGCACAGCGCCTTCATCGGCGCTTCGAGGCCGGGCACGGCGGGCATCGCGCTTTCGATGCCGATGTAGTAGCTGCGCGATGCGCCACTGCGAATGCGCACGCCATGACCGCGACGCACGCGTCCGTAATACGCCGCGCCGCGAGCCACCGCGTGCTCAAGATCGGGAGCGTCGAGAACCTGTGCAGCTCCCAGCGCCTCAAAACCTTCTTGTGTCACCCAATGATTGAGCACCGCGACCATGCGCTCGCGCAGTACCGCGGCTTTCATCACTCCGCCATTGAACAGCACGTGCGTTGGACACGCCAGTCCGCTGCTTCCGCGGCGAATGTTTGCCGCTTCTGGGCTGTTCTGCACTTGCTGCGTGAGGAAGCGTGCGAGATGCTTGGTGACCGCCGCATCAGCCGCGTACGGCAGACCCAACTCCTGGAATCCGACGCGCCGCTGCCGCATCGGCATCTCATCGCTCGCGACCTCCGGAAAAAAGCCCTCGACCAGCACGCGATCGAGCTCGTCGCGCAGGAGTTCTGTCTTGATAGTGCCTCCGACGAGCTTCCGCCCCTTGCCGAGCAGCGTGACATCCTGCTTCTGCCCCTTGGGATGCTCGAAGAGATATTCCTTCGCGGCACGGCATTGATGCCAGAGCCCCTGCAACTGATAGGTATCGATGCGATGGCCATCGGCTTCGAGCTTCTGTTGCAGCAGTCGCGCGAGCGCCAAGTCCATGTTGTCGCCACCGAGCAGGATGTGCTCGCCGACAGCCACGCGCTTGAGGGCCAGATCGCCTTCGTGTTCGCTAACCGTGATGAGGCTGAAGTCGGTGGTGCCACCTCCGATGTCGCAGACAAGAACGAGATCGCCTACTTTGATGCGTTTGCGCCAGGCATCACCCTGGCTTTGCAACCAGGCATAGAACGCTGCCTGCGGTTCTTCCAGCAGGGTGACGCGTTCCAGGCCGGCGTGCTCGGCAGCACGGCGCGTCAACTCGCGCGCTTCTTCATCGAACGACGCGGGAACCGTGAGCAGCACATCCTGCTGCGCCAATGCGGCGCCGTCATGCTGCGTGTCCCAGACTGTGCGCAGATATTGCAGGTATTGCGCGGAGGCGTCGACAGGCGAAATCTTCGCGACTTCCTCCGGCGCCTGCCACGGCAGGATCGGTGCGCTGCGATTCACCGCGGCATGCGACAGCCACGACTTCGCAGAGGCCACCAAGCGCGAAGGGTTTTCGGCGCCGCGCTTGCGAGCCAGCTCACCTATGACGAACTGCGGCTTCGCGTTCCACGGCAGCGCGATGCTGCCTGCGGGAAAATCCAGCTCGCCGGGAAGGTAGAGAAAGGACGGCAGCAGGCTGCGGTCCGCGACCTCGTTCTGGTTCACCAGCTGCGGGACAGGGCTCACCGCGATCGCCGCGGATTCATCCGTGGCGTCGCAGGAGGCGAGCGCGGAATTCGTGGTGCCTAGATCAATGCCAATGATGAAATCAGATGCCAAGTAAATCTCCTGTATGAATAGGCTAGAACATGAATCACCGGGTGGAGCACGTCTTGACAGGTTGCTGAAAAACTCGAACTCGGAATGATTCGCGTCAGGGCGCGACCTCGGTCGTGCCGATAAGCTCCTTTGTTTTTGCCATCCCGAGGCGACTTTAGTCGCCGAGGGACCTGCTTTCCGAGTTTTTTCAGCAGCCTCTTGAGGCATGCTTTGCGGCTGGACTGAATTCAAGCCGGCTAGCCGCTGGAAGTCAGCTGGGAATTACCTCAGCAGCCAGAGCCGAGTGTCCAAACCATTACTGGTTGCGCCCGCCTGAAGGCGAGATACACCCCATCGATTTGTTTCTTATGACGGCTCACATAACTTCAACTTCCGCCGGAGCGACGATGTTGCGGTTTGCAACCTGCGGCAGCGAGGGCAGGGTCGCTTCCTTCACGCGCCAGCCGCGATGGCGCAGCAGCCCCTTGATCGGCGGTTCGCCGGCAACGTTGCCGAGCAGCTTGATTGCCGCCGGGTCGAAGCCAGCCTGCACGGTAACGGGCTGGTCTTCTTCCGATAGGATGATTGGCTCAAGCTTCAGGTAGCGGTCCAGCACCTGGCGGCACGAGGTGTGAATCGTACGCACCGCCGCTCCGAGCTGACTGTCGGGATAGGGCGAGACGTCTTCGGTGAGGAAGTCCACCAGCCGCCCGTCGCGCTGGAACAACGCAAGCATCTGCACGGCGCGATCGGCTGGTTGCTCGGCCGGTTTTTCAATCGCCGGCTTCGGGGGGGCAGCGGTTGCCATCGGCAGGCCGAGGGCGCGCGCAATGTCCTGCGGGAGCTCGCCGTGCAGCAGCAGCGCAAAGAAGCAGCGGAAGGCGTAGGCAACGCGGGTTGAAAATACTAATGCCATGATGGCTCCAGACTGTCTGTTCAAGGAGTAAAGGTAGGTTCTCTCGTCACCAGCAATACAGAAGCGGAGGCGAGGTGTACAGGCGCAGCCTCAGTACAGAAGAGGAACTCGCTCAATTAATTCTACAAGATTTGTAGCTAGATCGCCGGGTGCGGAGTTACGCCAACGTGCGCGTCGAGCGAAGCTTAAAGCCATTTAAAAAAATATTGCAGGGCACCTCGTCTTTCGTCTCTTCGTTCATACAGGCTTTTCCTCGTCCCACACGATACCCCAGAGTTCAAACCACTGTCTTCTTCCGGCACTTAGTATCGTTAGTCATCGGCCTGGCGGAGCCATCGCGCTTCAATTACGCCGCCGCAGCCGTAAGCGACCCGAAAACCCAGGTGTGTACCGCGTCCAGGGAAATCGCCTGATCCTGCAATCGATCCCCTGGATCAAATCGCGGCTAGCACAATCAGTTCCTTGGGATCCTTCACCGTGGACGGCGTCACCTATTTGCGGCATTGTGCCCGACTGGCATGGAACCTCATAATCGTTTTCAGGGCGACAAGACAGGCTAATGGCTGCTCCGATAAAACAACCGGCTCCGCCGCAACTGAAGGTCGTTGTCGAGTGGGCAGGAGGCCGGCGGGAATATGACTTCACCGAAGGTTTTCGTGTCGGGAGGCTCGACGATTGTGCCGTCTGCATCAAAGACGAGCACGTAAGCCGAGCCCACGCGGAGATCCTCTTCGAGGGCGGCACCTGGTGCGTGCGCGACCTCAACAGCAGCAACGGCATCTTTGTCGGCGACCAAAAATTCAAGCTCATAACTGTTGTTCAAAGTGCATCCATCAGGCTTGGAATCCAAGGCCCGCAGATCCGCCTCACAGTTATTCCTGCCAGCCCGGCTGCCTCCAAGTTCGCCGGCAGTGAAACCATGCTGGCTCGGTATGTGGACCGCTATTTTGGCAAGGCAAAGAGCGACGAGCCGGTCGGCCCGCACACGATGTTTCTTCGGCAGGCCTTCGCCAAGGTCCAGAAAAAGCAAAAGCGCAACTTCGCCGGGATCGTTGCCGTACTCCTGGCTTGCCTGCTAGGGGCTGGCGCATATGCGCTGTATGAACACCAACAGCTGAAAAAGCAACGGGCAATCGCCGAAGGATTGTTCTATTCGATGAAAGCACTGGATGTGGATATCGCCAAGCTGGAACGGATGGTGAATGACTCCGACAATCAGCGGGCAGCCGACATCATGCGTGCTGACCTTGCCAGGCGTCGCCGGCTGGAGAAGAGCTATGACCAATTGCTGGATTCGCTGCACTTCTACGATTCGAGGATGACGGAGCAGCAGCGGCTGATCATTCGAGTGGCCAGGATCTTCGGCGAATGCGAGCTGAACATGCCGCCGGATTTTGTCAGCGAGGTTGAAAAGTATATCGGATATTGGAAATCGTCGAAACGATTCGAGACTGCAATCCAAGCCGCAAACACGCATGGTTACACAGCGACAATTGCCAAAGACTTTCTGGCACAAGGCTTGCCTCCACAGTTCTTCTATCTTGCGATGCAGGAGAGCGACTTTGATCCTTACGTAAGCGGTCCGATGACGAGGAAGGGAATTGCCAAAGGCATGTGGCAATTCATCCCGGAAACCGCCACGAAGTATGATCTGAAACTTGGGCCACTGGTTGAGTTCAGGCGTCCTGATCCAGCGGATGATCGCCATCACTGGGACCGTGAAACGCTGGCGGCGGCGCGGTATATCAGTGACCTGTATGGCACGGACGCCCAGGCGTCCGGACTGCTGGTGATGGCGTGCTACAACTGGGGCGAGAATCAGGTGCTGCCTCTGGTTCGCAGCATGCCGGAAAATCCCCGCGAGCGAAATTTCTGGCAGCTGCTGGCAAAGCACCGGGACCAGATTCCTAAAGAAACCTACGACTATGTTTTCTACATAGTCTCAGCGGCAGCCATCGGAGAGAACCCCCGCCTCTTCGGCTTTGACTTTGACAATCCGCTGGCAGGTGTGGAAAGCCAGTAGGCGGCTGTCGAGAGTTTCATCTCGTTTAAACTGAATTCTTTCTGTTTACCTAGAAGAGTGCCGCGATTACGATATAACGCGAATCAAAGATCGATGAAAACGGTCATCCAAGCGGCGGGCAGGACGGACGTCGGTCTCGTCAGAACCAACAACGAAGATAACCTGGGCTATGACGTGGATCACGGGATATTCGTTGTGTGTGACGGAATGGGCGGTCAGGCGGCTGGTGAAAAAGCCAGCAGAATCGCCGTCAGTACGGTCATCGACTACTTCCAGAACCTTCACAGGAAGCCCGATACAAAGGTTGTAAGCCAGGGAATTGTCGATGTTTCTTACCGGGCGAATCAGCTGGCGAATGCGGTTCGCCTTGCCAACCAGGCTATCCGTGACGCCTCAGCACGTAATCCGCAATGGTCCGGTATGGGGTGCACCATCGTCGCAGTCTTTTGCCGCAATAACAAATTTTCGATCGCTCATGTTGGTGACAGTCGCATCTATCTCATCCGTGGGGATTCTATCTTCCAATTGACGAACGATCACTCGCTGGTGATGGAGCAGGTTCGTCGCGGGCTTATGACCATGGACGAGGCTGAGCACTCAAAAATGCAGAACGTCATTGTTCGCGCGCTTGGGGCAGATGAGAGCGTTGAGCCGGACCTGCAAGACCACAAGTTTGTCTCCGGGGATGTGCTGCTTCTGTGCAGCGATGGGCTTTCGCGTTACGTGAAAGAGCGCGACCTGCAAGAGACGATTCGCCATGCCGGGAATCTCGATGCAGCCTGCGATCGATTGATCGAGCTAGCCAAGGCCGGAGCCAGCGACGACAACATCACCTGTCTGCTCATCAGGGCGGTCGAACAGTCCTGGTACAAGCGGCTGCTGGGATAGCCTAATGGGCCACGTGCGCTTCACAGCGGGTCCCAGCCGCGCTCAGAACATCAAAAGCATCGGGGCCGTCGGTTTGTAGTTGATATGAGTAAAACTCCTGCTTGCCGTTGATGGTGATCGCGCTGCCATCCGATTGCAAAAGGTCCCATCGCAGATTGGTGTGCGAGTGCAAGACTTCCGATCCGGTGTATACGAATCGGAAAGCCGCCCAAGGGCCGCTATAGGTGCGCAGGGTCTGAACACCAGCCGTGACTCGGATGTCCTCGGGAGCACCCGTCCAAGTGAATTTCTTCTGCTGTCCAGCCCCAGATAGCACTTCCTTGCCAATACTTAGGATGAGTTGTCCTTGCACGTTACTTTGCTGCTCGGTTAGCGAGTAGGTGAAATGGGGCGTAGGCGAGCCCGATGGATAGAAGGCATCGGTGACGGCCGCCATGCGGTTGAAATAGGCGACAAAGGAAGGCGTGATCTTGACTGTGCCGGCTTGTGCGGCGGTATACCGGTTGCCCTCCTTTAACAGATATTGCGAAAGCTGATTGGTATCGTAGAAAACCCACAAAGCCCCGGTCTTCGGAGCGAAGAAACCATTGAATTCGTCAGGGGCTATTTCCTGTGAGGGGCCGCCCTTTGGGTTCAAGGGGAATTTCGACGCTAACCGACTGAACTGAGCGCACAACGCCTGCCCCGCGGCATTTAGCTTGTCTGGGGCGACATTTCCAACCGCGCGTTCGGCGTAAGTAATGGGCTCTTCCAGGAGAACTTGAACGGTTTGCGGGGTGTGATATGTGTTGTCGAGCCGAGATCCGGCAAGTTGGGTGGCCGCCGTCCGGGCGGCGGCAGCGGCCGAGTTCACCTGGTTCACAAGGTTGGCGTCTGCTGAGCCGGTGGGACTGTTCATCAGTACGTCAATATTGTTTTTCAACCCACTCAGCGACTGGATGTAACCGGTGTTCGACTGTTGCTGCAGTTGCTCAGGCAGCTTGTCCGGTGCACCGGGTGTAACCGCGTTCTGCACCGATGCAAACACATCCTTGACGTGAGCCACGTTGGTGTTGCTGGAGACAAACCACAGCAGCTCCAGTAGCGGTGAGTCGGGAGCGGTGAGCCTGTCCAGCTTTTGATCGGCCTCTTTCAGCCCGAAGGCTGAGACAGACGCTCCTCTTAGAACCTTTTGCCATTCGTCGATATAGTCGGTTTCATAGCGCTGCAGCAGTTTTTGTTGGAGTGTAGCGGGATCCATATCGCTGGCCGTGGTCTTGCCCAGTACCCATTCTTCCGCTGCGAGAAACCGGGCAGGATCGCGGATCGCGTCAGTCATGAACTTGTAGCCCCGGGGAGTGTATGCTCCCTTCACTAGATATTTGCTGTACACAACGTTGGCAGCGTTGGGGAATTTGGCACCGAAATCCGCCGGCGGCGTCGCCTCCGAGGCTTGGTTGATGAGCGGGCGATAGAATCGCTCGATCCCTCCGAAGTTGGCCAGGTAGCTGCGAGCGTGCGCCACCGCGGCATCGTCTTCCTTGGTGCCAAGCGGGTCTCCCGACTTCAACTCCGAGCTGTAATACTCGAACTGGCGCTCAGCAAGGGCGGCGACTGCCGGGTCAACCCCCCGAGCCTTCGCCCATCGGTCAGCCATTAACTGCCCAGGATTCTCTTGGGTGCTCTTGTCATAGTAGTGCGCTGTGATGAGGTGGGCTTTCAGCTCGTCGTAAGTAGTTTCATAAGCGTTATTAGCCTCATTAGGTCCGGGCTGGTCCGGCAACTGGTGAAGGTCGTTAAGAATGATGCTCTGTGCATCATCAAAGAGCATCTGCCGGAACGCATTGAAATAAACTCTCCTTGCGTCAGGGCGAATCTTGTCTCCTACGTACAGGAACCAGCGCAGGCGCAGGGGCACACCCTGCGTATCGTATATGGCGAGTGTCTGTAATTCTTCGCGAAGTCTGTCCAGCTTTTGAAGATCGCTGAGGGACGGTACCTGGTGGGCACCGATCTGAACTGTTCTGACCTCGGCGGCCGTCGCGCGAACGTTGCTTTCGAGTTCGCGATTTCCCAGGTATGAGACCAGAAACCCGATCATAGCCACGAAGCTCAGTGCTGCGACCGTTATCAGGGCCACCCGGCGGATCAGATTTACCTTAGAACTCACACCACTAGCAGCAAGCGCAACCCTGTCCTTAACGATCACGTCGTTGAAAAGCCGCGTAAGGAAGGTCCACTGCGGCACCTTCCGGCGTCCTGCGGAGCGCACCGGCGCCGCTATCTGCTGTACCGGGAGCGAGCCGAACACCTGGGTGGCGCCGCCGTCAAAGCGGGCGTCCGGAGCGCTGGGCTGCGGGGCGGCAGACACCCCGTCCTCGACAAACACTGGACGCACTCCCGAGAAATAGAAGCCGCGCAGAAACGGATTAACACTCAACCGGCTGGGCTTGCCCATCTCGACCAGAAATTGCACCAGCAGCGTCCGGAGTTTTCTCAGCTCGCGAGGGAATTCGTAGATGGAAGGCAGGCTATCGCTGTCGTTTTCCCGAGCCAGCAAATCGAGGCGTCTGTCGGCCAACGAGAAGAACAACTCGTCGAACGCGTTGGTCAGCCGCTTGGTCTCTTCCTCGGAATAAACTCCGCTGGACAGAGACCGCATCGGCAGTGTCACCCCCAGGATTTGGGAGGATTCGTCGGGCGTCAGCGCGCGCGCAAACTCGGTAAAGCCCTGCAGGCGATCGAGCTTCGTGAACAGAACGTAGACCGGCAAGCTTATGCTCAGCGTCTGGGAAATGTCGTGCAGACGGGTGCCCAGCACGCGGGCCGTCGAGAGTGTCGCTTCACTAGCCCCAGCTCGCAAGAAGTTGGCGCAGTCGAAGCATAGAATGGCGGCGCGGGGAGCCTGTTGTGACTTGCTGAACGCGCTCGATGCACGTCCTGGGCGCACTGATTGCACCAGGCGTTTCCAGCGGTCGGGCTGTTGAAGCAGGCTGCCGGCGGGATCAACCAGAACAGCATGCTGGCTGTACCAGATATTGGCCAGTCGAGTTGCGAGAACGTTGTTGTCCTGGTAAACCTGGCCGGCCAGTAGCTCTGGATCCAGGCCGGAGTGGACGATGATGTTGGTTTTGGCCGATCCGGACTCTCCCAGAAAAAACAGCAGAGGCAGATTGCGCAAGTTCGCTCCACGTCCCAGCGTTGACTTCCTGAGGGCGTTGAGAGCCTCGTGTACCAGAAGACCAATATCGTCGGTACCGCCGCTCCGCGCTGCTTCCTGCTCGCTCCCCCCGGAGCGCTTCGCTTTGCGGTAAAACCAAAGAAAGCTCGCAGCCGCGATAATGCCAATTAAGGCAAGCCCGCCTCTGAGGATCCACAAGTCGGGCGACTGGAGATGGAGCCAGGAACCCAAAAACCAGACAAACACCAGGTACAGGATCAACAAGATGCCGGTAACCCAGTACGCGACCATAGAGTCCCCCTAGTTCATCACCAATTGCCCCAGCAACACGGAAATCTCGGCTGCGCCGGCGCTGAGAAGCAGCTTGAACACTATGAAGAGTGCAACTGCCAGCAAGAAGAGGCTGGCTGTCATAACCCTAAGAGGTCGCAGCCAGGGGTCCTTTTGTACCAACCGAATCGCGTCCGGGGGTATGCCGCCGCGGGGGGAAAGCTCTGGTGTTCCCCGCACTCGCCGAATTTTCTCCTCGGCTTGCCGCGTCAGGGAGCGTAATTCTGCCTCGCTGGCATACTGTCCTTTGAAACCGAGGAGCAGGCACAAGCAGTACACCTCCAGCAGGTCCGCCGTTTGGGGAGAATCGCTGCGCTTGAGAATCTTGTGCAGTTCCTGAAAGAAAATTTCCCCAGCCAGTTGGTGGTTATACAACTCGGCTTGCAGTGGCTTGCGTGCCCAGTCCGAAAAGGATGGACTTCGGCTGCTGAGGACCGACTCGTCGAGAAAGGCGACAACCGCAAATTTGGCCAGCTGAACGTCTCCCGCATTGCAGCCGCGGCTGGCAGCATCGTGCTCCGCCATAGCCAGCGTTTGTTTCATCTGCGCGCGAAAGGAATCAGCGCTGGAGACCGCTTGCCGGTTGTAGCGCAGTCTGACGATGGCAGTGAATGCTTCTTGAAAGCCAACAGCTAACTTCCAGCCCGGTCGATCAAGAGCGGAACTGGAGCTGCGATAACTGCCGAGCGGCGATATGGTGGATGACATCGAGGTTAAGCCTCCAGCAGCACGATCAATTCAACCTCAGGAGAAGGTAGCTCTCCTGGTATGTATAGTCCTACGCCGCGTGTGGTCACAATCGACTCCCAGCAGGGGCCGCTGCGATTAATGGAGAAATACTGATGATCGACCTTGGCGGAGATCGCCGATGGTGGTATTTGCAAGTGTGAGAGAGTGAGCCCCGGCAAGGCACGCTTCACCAGTTCGGGGATGAATTTGGCCGAGCAGACCTTCACCAGTTGGGTGGTTCTTTCAATCAGGTCGGCCTCGCCGATGGGGGAATGGATGGACAGAATCCATCTCGAGCGGCCGAGACAGCGCTCATCCTTGACCTCTCCCATGAAGAAATAGCGGTTCAGCATCTTTAACGGAATCAGGATGCCCTGCGTCGGAACATTCAACTCGAGAAGGCGCCGAATATGCTGGTCGAGGAGCTGAAAGCAGCCGCCAGGATCCATGTGGTCATACTTTGGCAGGGAGCGCGGGTGAGCGTCCACATCGAAGGTACATAGCGCTCCAGCCAGCCTCGACATGGCACAGAAAAGTTCCTCCGGGTGTCCGTGCTTTGACAGAAGAAGATGTCGCAGTTCTGCGAGGGCTGAATTGATCGCATGCAGGAACCAGAATTGCGACACGTTCCTTTCCGACATGCTCCGATGAAATCGTCCTGACGGCATTTGCTCGTGGGAGACAGCCGCGCTTTTTTCCTCGAGGATCTCCACGAGACGCTTTAGCAGCCCGACCATGGAGTCGTTTACATCCAGATGCACAGAGGGAGCCATAAACGAGCTGTCGGCGCTGAAATGGCCGGAGCCATCCCGAACAATTCTGATCACCGGCAGAGCCATCAAGCCAGACTGAACTTCTTGCTGTAACAGCAGCCGCAGGTTCTTGATCCCAATGCGAACCTCCTTGTCGTCATGGCCGGTATTTTCGTCAGGGAAGACTTTGATCACGCCCGTGTATCGACTTGAGGCGGGGGCCCCGTTTTCGATGGCGCAGTTGCCACCATCGGGGGTGAATCTGGGTACACACAGGCACACTGTGATCGACTCAGCATCGGGCGGAAACTTGCCCGCGAACTCCAGCGATTCCGGCGGGGGATCCGACACCGGTATGTCAAACGGCAGGCCATCCTCGAAAATGCCGCGGGCAGACAGCAGGGTGAGCGCTCCGGTTCGGAGGGCATCGGCGTCTGTCTGCAGATCGGCGAAGCCGGAAGCGTGCCGCCACAGACTGGCGGTCGCGAAGTGCACCGAGTTTTCAAAGTAGCGATTTTGTGCCTGGAAGTGGTGCGGGGCCAAATACATACCTTCCGACCAGACCACCTTGGAGAGCAATTTCATGTATGAGGCCTTGGGGAACCTGACGCCGATATTCTCTCTCTATAACCGCCTACTGAGAACAAGAATTTGGCTGGCAGCCATGCGACGGCATCCAATCCTCTCCAAGGCCAAGAAAATACGGCCTATGTGGGATAGGAGGCGATCGCCTATGATGGTAGCAGATACAGCACAGGGCACAGGTCGGACTTGGCGACCGGTTGATGTTCCGGTGTCCTGCATTTGGTTGCTGAAGTCACACATCTGCGCGACAATCATATGGGGACGTTCCGAGGGTCATGAGATTCGGGGCAAGATACGAAATCTTGCGTGCGCTGACGCGAGGCGACGTCGAGACTTTTGCAGTTCGCGACCGGGCAACTGGCGAAAAGGCTCTAGCTAACATCTTCGAGTGCCCCGAACCTCCTGTCGACCAACCTACCGCTCAGTGGATATTGACGTCGTTCAGCCAGTTGGCTCCTGAGACTCCCGGCATAGTTATCGATGCGGGGAGATACGATATTGCAAGTTTCGCCTATATTGTGTCGCGCTGGCCGACCGATGAGGCCATCGATGACTGGCTTCGTCAGTATCAGGACAAAATCGGCGACCCAAAGCCAAGGGTTGCAGCGGATTCATCTCCCGCCCCTTCCGCGGAAAGATCACAAGCAGCATCGCCAGATTTGACTTGTGAGCCACCAAAAGCAGTCGATGGTTCGGTAATGGAAGGGTCCAAGACCCATGTGACGGCCCGTGAGCCAGGCGAATTCACTCGGCAATTCTTTGCCGGCGTGGCTTTTCCCGGCGAGTCTGTTTTCGGAGACGGTCAAGCGTTGACAGGGGAACGTGCCAATCTCTTGGAGGATCAAACGATTGCTCCTGCCGAGAGTCGATCAACTGCGGACGTCCACGAACCAGCCGGTGAAGCATCGGAGCCATTTGCCAGGAGCGCACTGGAAGGGTCATTGCCCGGTCAAGGCGAATTCACCCAACAGTTCTTCCGCGAAATCAATGTTCCGCCTGATCGCTCATCCGGGCCGGCTACTGGTGTCTCCAACCCAATCGATCCCACGCTGGGGCCCGTGAAGGAATCCCCGCCCCAAGGCGAGACGGCAATGGACGTGAGTGACAAGCATTGGCTCAAGGATTCAAAGCCGGGTCAATTCACGAATCAGTTCATGCAGGATTTCGGCTTGGGCGTGCCCCCTGCAGGTCGGGAGGAAACTCCTTCGCAGGAGCCACTCAAACCTGCCAGCGGAGAGTTCACCAAACTATTTCGTATGCCTGTGACCGGCGAGGGCGACAAGAGCACAACCTTTGACGGTCGCGCATCGGAGTCGAAGAGTGGCACGGGCGAGTTTACTCGGATGTTTGGTCCCTATGTTCCTGAGGTGCCTGGTGAAGTGCATTCCCACACCATGGGTGGCGAGCCAGAGGTGACATCGACGAGGGGGTCAAGCACCGACCTTTTTGGTGCGGACCACATCACTGATCGTCCGCGTGGCGAAGGCTCCTATGCTGCCGGCACAACAACTCCTGTTGGAAATGTTGACGACGGAGGTGCGACGCAAGTTTTTGCAGGGCGGAGGGAGCATCCGGAATATCCCGAGGCGGTTGCTTCTGGCGAACACTTGACCAGTCCGGCTCATTCGAACGAGCCGATTCCAGATTCTAGCCAGTTCAACGCTGTCGACGGCGGTGCGACCGTGCTATTCCGTGCACCGGCAGAGGCTGCTGCCCGAGGCGAGACCGAGCAACCTGCGGGCCCGAGTGCCTACACCATGTTCATGAATCGGGAGGCATTGTCCACATTGGTGTCCGAATCGGCGGGAGCGCCACCTGCGTCTGTCGCCTCCAAGGCAGGATCCCCGGCCGCTGCGCCGGCTTCGCCTTTCATTACGCCCCCGGTTGTTACGCCACCAGCGATGCCGTCATACCAAGCGCCCGCTCCGCCAGTTCCGGCTTATCAGGCCCCTGTGGTGCCGGGAGTCACTCCGCCTGCAATGCCTTCTTTTACGCCGCCTGCGGTTGCGGCACCCCCACTCGCGCCAACGGCCCAGCCGCCGGTCGCGCCCAAATCCTACTGGCCGCTCATCATCGTCCTGAACCTGCTGTTCATTCTCGCAGTGCTTCTCATCCTTTATTTCGCACTGAAGCACTAACGGCAGCTATTCTTTGCGCGGCATCACGATCAGCAGCTCCAGGTTCGGATTGGGCAAGTCGCTGGGTACATAGGCAGCTAAATTGCGCGACTTCTGAACAGATTCCCACGCCGTTCCCGATTGATTGAGCGCGAAGTATTGATACTTCAGCTTCACCTTGATCTCAGTGGGCGGTTTCGGCACATGTGCCAGTCGAATTCCCGGCAAGGCCTGATTGATCATTCTTTCTACCTGACTGGCGGAGCCGACTTTCACCAGCTGAGGGACTTTCTGGATGATGGTTGCTTCTCCCGCATCCGCACCCACAGCCAGATACATCCGCGTGTGCGCGAAATACTTGTCCTGATCAATCGCCGTCGCATAGACGGAGTTGCTCACCAGCTTCAGGGCCAGCGATACCACGTTCGTCGGTACGGCCTTTTCCAGTAACAAGCGAAGAGCTTCCTCCAACTGCGCGAAGACTGTGCCCAGCGAATCGTGGACGTAGGTCGGCAAATCTCGCGGCCGCAATTTGTCGGAAAACGTGGTCAGCGAACCCGCCAGCGAAACCATCGCCGAGAACAACTCTTCCGGATGGCACGCCTTCTCCTCGTAGAGGTGACTGAAGAGCGGGTAGTGAGAATTTACCGTGTACAACAACCAGAAATCCGCAATGTCAGCCGCGGTGAAATCAGCCAGGCTCAGATTTCGTTGCCGCCGCCCGCCGGACAATTGGGTACTTTTTGCCGACATGATCTCCAGCAATCCGCGCAAGATTCCAACCAGATAATCACTTGCACCGATGCTGATCAAGGGAGGAATGAACCTGGGATTCAGGCGGAAGGTGCCGGCCGGCGTGCGTTCAACACTGGCCACCCGTAGCGCTGATGAGCCTTCGCGGTTTTCGCTCTCCGCCAGCAACTGGAAGTTCTTTCGCGCGATCTGGAGGGGCTTATCCCCCATGCCGGTGTTGTCGTCGCGCACCGTTAGCGACTCTGCCAGATACCGGCTGCCACCATCGGGACTGCCTGAAACATTCACCCCCCGAGGGCGGTAATCCGGAATGGCCAGGTAAACGTCCAGCGATTGCGCTGCCGGATCGAAGACCTCTCCCAGGGCTTTCGATGGGGGAGGCGGATCGGCATCGGGTATATCAAACAGCAACCCATCGGGAAATATGCCGGAGGCGCGCGAGATCAGCAATTGCCCATCCGCCAGCGCTTCCCGGTTAATCGTCAGCTCCTTGAAGCCCCATGGACAGAACTTAAGCGTGTGCAGGCGAAACTGAAGAACATCTTCGACGTATCGATCCTGCAGCTGCAGGTGCTGCGGCGTGAGGAAGGTACCTTTGGTCCAGATGACGGGTTGCAATTGCTTCATGGGGCTGACCGATGCCAACAATAGCAATTACGGGTTGCAGAAGCAATTCGATTTCACGACAGCCAGCGGCCATGTGGCCACGTCGCGAACCACACGCTGCACCCACATGTCGTTATACAGCGGAATCAGGCATTGGTAG
>CAWFIB010000002.1:0-214971 GCA_963815775.1 uncultured Acidobacteriaceae bacterium
GGTTGGAGGGGATGGCGCGGGCTGGCGAGATGCGACACTCAAGGGATTTGTATCACTTCGCCTGGCCTAATGGTGGAGAGGGCGGCCAAGATCGCGGGGACGTGAGGTAGCAGGTCGGGCATACGGTTAGATTTGGCACAGATAATGGCGAGCGCAATGGCTCCTGCCGCGAGATTCTGCTGGTAAGGCATCCCTCGGTCCATCGTTAAGAGGACCTGCCAGCCGGACCGTTCCGCCAGCGCCAGCAATTCGCCGTTCGCCTTGCCCGCTAGCCCCGCCTGCGGCACCGTCTGGCAGTCATGCCCGGCAAGATGTCTCCGCAGGTCCTTGGGCAAGCATTCGTCCAGCAGAACCTTCAACCGATCCTCGTCAAGAGAGAGTCCTTCGCGCTCTCCAGGGCTTCGATGGCCATTTGGCGACTAACGGTGGGGAATTGCTCCAGGAACTGGTCCAGGGTGTCACCCGCTTCGAGATAATCCAGCAGGTTCTGAAAGGGAACACGCGTTCCGCGAAAACAAGGGATTCCGCCGAGGATTTCGGGATCGCGTACGATGATGGTCCCACCCATAACGGACTCCTTGACTCACATAGTAAAGTAAATCGCCTGTCGCCACTCATCCAAGACGACGAAATGAGTGGAAGAACCCATCCCTCCCTACGCCTCGTACCGTTCCACGTAGGCGTCGATCAACCCCCGCAGCATGCGCTGATACGGCACCCGGTTCAGCTTTGCCTGCCGTTTAAAAAACTTCAGGCTGCCGGCCGTCAGTTCCAGGGTCACCTTGACCGTTTGGGAACGCTTGACAAGCTTTGATGGCGGCGGCAGGAAGTCTTTTACGCGCTCGCCCAGTTCAATCGGCTCATCCGTGTATTTTATTTTCCTGCTCATAGCGCTTCTTTCCCTTTCTCCAGAAGCCCGCCCCGTAAATCCTGATTTGTCCGCCTCGGTGGCTGAACCGCACCGTCAGAACGCCGCCCTCCACCTTGCCCAGGCAGAAAAACCGCCCTTCATGGCTCCTCTCATGCGCCAAGTCCCGCACGATAACGCGCCGGGGATCGTCGAAAGCTCGCTGGGCGTATTCGAAGGAAACATGGTGCTTTTCCTGATTGATCAGGTTCTTCGCTTCGTCCCAGGAGAAGCTCGCCTTATCCATATAATCTACCATATTTTTATATGGGTGTTTACCGTCTCTTTCGGCCCGGCGCCCCAGCCTCGCCCCGTCTTTGGGCTAACCTGGGATCGCCGCGTGGAAGCAGCAGTGTAGGTGTGAATCAAACCCGTCCCGCCCTGCGGGACGTCACATCTAAGCCCACCGTTTCAACGGTGGGTAGCGGATGGAATAGGCCCCGAGTCCCGCCAGGGACGGCATATGCACAAGGCGACAAGCTGTGGTGTCAGATCGAATATCACGGCAAGCATCAAACGAACCCATCGTGAATCACGGCACATGTGCCGTCCCTACGGGACTCGGGGGTTGGATGGCATGGTCCCAACCGCTGAAGCGGTGGGCTTAGATATGTTGTCCCCTGCGGGGACGGGTTGATCGTGACAAAATTGGGATTCTGCGATTCTGCCCCAGGTAGCATCGTCTTCCATCTGGGCGTCGCCGAGTGTGTCGTAGTATACGGCAATCGCTGCCTGATGGCGGGCCTGCTCACACTCCTTACGCTTGCGAATTGCCGCCAGTTCCCGATTCAAACCGATGCCTCCAGGGCACAACACGTTCGCTGAAACACCCCTACCGCACGAAGTACAGCAGCCCGAACACATACACCCACAGCAGCGCCATGAAGTGCCAATACCACGCCGTCACGTCGATGACAATGCGGCGCGATTCCGGTGGGCGGCGCAGCCAGGTTGTGGCCCCGGCATAGAGCAGCGCCAGGATTCCTCCCAGCAAATGGACGGCATGCACGCCGGTGAGCACAAAGAAGAAGCCGCTGCTGATACTGACGCTGAGATTAGTGTTGGCGGCCGCCAGCCGCGTCCACGCATAGTATTGCCCGCCCAGGAAGGCGAGACCCAGGACGATCGTGGCATAGAGCCAGGGCAAGGCCGCCCGGGCGCTCACCCGAATGCCCGGCAGATCTGCGATCGGCGCCAGCGCAACATCCGTGGCCGCTCGCCGCCGCGCAACTTCCAGGGTGAATCCGCTCAGCAGCAGGATCAGCGTGTTCAGCAGGAGCGTCTTCACCGGCAGCACGGCCGGCACCCAGTTGCTGATGTAGTCGTTGCTCGCCGGGTCCCACACCGCTCCGGCTTTGCGGACCACATACGCGGTGGTGAACGAAATGAACAGCATCACCACCGACGTCAAACCCAGCACCACGCCCATGCGGTAGCGCCGCAGCCGCTCGCGGTAGGGAACGTCGTCTCCGCCGCCGCGGCCGCCCGGTCCTCCACCTCCGCCCGGCCAGGAATTGACAGGCGGGCGCCCCGCCCCGCCATGCGAGGTCTGCGGATCGCGGACGCTGTCCTTCGGGCTCAAGGTTGGAGTCCTCAATCGACGTTCTTGTCAGCGTAAACGGGTCTACCCAACTTGCCGGAAATTTACTCGAGAAAGGAGCGGTCGAGCATCCCACATCACAGCTTCCTGTGACATATGATGCCCGCACCCGGGCTGGAACTCAACCCGCTAAAGTGAGAAACTTTTCTCACCGGGAAGGAAGGCGGGGCAACCCTGCGCCCCCCGCTCCTGAACGTCATGCGACGCGCCCTGATCACGATGGCCGTGCTATTGGCAGCAATTTACCTCGGCGACTATGGCTGGCTGGCCTACCGCGCCCACACCAACCGCAACGCCTTTGGCAGCGTGACCCTCGATACCTATTACTCCGTAAAGTTGAAGAATGGCCGGACCGAATTCGACTTCGCCGGCCAGCAAAACGTTGAGTGTGTGAACTCTCTGCTGCCGCACCTGGGCGACAAGCCCTGCTGGTATGCGAGCCGCAAGAAAGAACAGCAGATCGACATCGATTCCGGCGACCCCAACAACGTCCACGTCTTCTAGAACTATCTCGTGAATCGGTTTTGAAAGGGCACGGCTTCAAAGCTTGCCCTGAGCGCAGTCGAAGGGTGCCGTATAGGCCGCCAAAAACGCGGGCTTCAGCCCCTGAGGGACCTCAGTCCCGCCCGATCAGGCCCCCTAGAACTTCAGCCCCAACGCCTTCGTCGTGAATTCCACTAGCGGCGCCATCTTGCGGGCCGCCGCCGCGTAGTCGCGCAGAAACTTCGAGCCACAGATGCAGTCCTCCGTCAGCTCCACCGACGCAACGAAGTCCTTCAGCTTCAGGTCTTCGATCAACGGATGTTCGGGATCGAATCCCCGGGGCGGCTTCTTCAGCCTGTCCCCTTCCAGTGAAAGTTTTCCTCGTGCCCGCTTCCACTCGTCAGGCCGATTCACGATCGCGGTGCGCACTTTCGTCAAAGCCCGATTGTCCGGATGCCAGATGCCCGCCGCCGCAAAACAACCGCCCGGCTCCAGGTGCAGGTAGAACACCGGCGCATGGATGTCCTTGCCTTTGGCATGAGAGAAGTGAATGCCGATGTGTGTCTTGTAGGGCAGCTTATCGTGCGAGAAGCGCGTGTCGCGATAAATCCGGAACAGCGATCCTCGCGTTGGCCGCGCGTCGGCAACAAAATGCGGACTGATCTTCTCCAGGTGCGGCGCGAAAGCGGAGATGAACGCCAGCGCCGGCTTGACTACGCTTTCTTCATAGCGCGGCTTGTTCCTGGCAAACCAGTCGCGGTCGTTGTGGCGCTTGAGCTGCTCTAGAAAGCTAAAGATTTCCGGCGTGAAGAAAGTTGTGGCAGTCACGGTCGTAATGGCCTCGAAAACAAGAGTAAACGAGATCGTGCGGTCCTTGGGTGTGCCGTCTTCAGGTGTTTGTGTCAGGGCTTTTGGCGGCTGCTGAATACCTTATCTTCGGGAGGATCCGCCCTGCTTCAGGTAGTGCGGCCTCACCTTCGCCCCTTCTTGCGCCGCGTCGGTCGGGTTGATGATGACCATATCGCCGGAATTGATGCCGCTCAGCACTTCTGTCTGCGCGCCATAGTCGCGCCCGATGCTCACTTTGCGCAGATGCACAACTCCATCCTGCACCACCGCGATGCTCAGTCCGTTCGCCCGCGCAATGATGCTGTCCGACGGCACGATGATGGGAGGCTCGGCCCGCAGATGCGCGAACACCGCGCGCGTAAACATGCCCGGCAGCAACCTTCCATCGGGGTTGGACACCTGCACTTCAGTCAACAAAGTGCGGGTCGTCGGATCAACTGCGTTCGCCGTGCGAGTGACTTTGCCATCAAAGCCCTTCTGACTCACAGCGTCGAAATAGCAGTTCACTGCCTCGCCTACCGTGATATAGGGCGCATAAATTTCAGGGACGGTAACAAACAGGCGCAGCCGGTCAATCTGCGCAACGCGAAACATCTCGCCCCCCTGCGAGTTGCCGGTCGGCGGCACCGCCGCGCCGCTCACGCCCGAGCCCAGCCCGCCCCCGGATGCGGAGATCAGCGAGCCTACGTCGATGTTGCGGGCCGTAACCATGCCGGCAAAGGGCGCCGTCACGTGCTCATAGCTTTGCAGATGCAGCAGACGGTCGAGGGCGGCACGGTTCGCCAGCACCGCGTCCTGTGCTGCCTTCACGTTCGCTTCAGCCACCTGATAGCTGGCTTGCTGCGTATCACCTTCCTGCTGTGACACCACACCTGCCTTCGCCAGAGCGGACCAACGGTCCCATGTAACCTTCGCCAGGTTGCGCTGGGCCTGGGTTTGCCCCACGACGGACTCGCTCTGTCGCAGATTCGAGCGCGCCTGATCGACTTGCTGATCGAGATCGGGAGCATCGATGACTGCCATCAACTGCCCCGCCTTCACCCGGTCGCCGATATCGACCAATCGCTTCGATACGTACCCGCTGGCGCGCGCATAGATGGGAGCTTCGACCAGGCCGGTGGTAGTGCCGGGAAGTTCCAGGTCCGATTGTGTCGTGGCGCGCTGTGCCGCCGCCACATCGACTTCCGGCAGCGCTGTCTCTTCCCGCTCCGCCAGCCCTTGCGTAATGCGGCGGTCCCTTAGCCGCGGCAGAAAACCCAGGACGAAGATGATGGAGAAAACGACAAGCAGTACGAGTCCGAGCAGCGCAACTTTGCGTGGCGAAAGCTGCACATGCGGCGGCTGGTGCGAACCCAGCTCCGCCTCCACCGCTTCTCGGTTCGCGATGGGGCCGTTCTCCTCCGGAGCCGCGACCCGGCCGCCCTCCTGACGCTGCTGCGCGGCATCGTGGGGAGAGCCGTTCTTGCCGCCCGCCGGCTCACGCCGTTCCTGCTCCGCGTTCAGTTGTCGTTCTTCAGTTTCCTTCACGCGAGCTGCGTCCCTTCTTCGGGAAGTTCTTCTTCATACTCCAGTTGAATTTCCTTGTCGTAATCCACTGGCGGCTTCTTGCGGAACACCGTATAGAAGATGGGAACGATAAACAGCGTTCCAAAAGTAGCAAACAGCAGTCCGCCGATCACCGCGCGGCCCAGAGGAGCATTCTGCTCCCCGCCTTCACCCAGCGCCAGCGACATGGGCAACATGCCGATGATCATGGCCAGCGCCGTCATGCACACCGGACGCAGCCGGGTGTAGCCCGCCGAAAGCGCCGCCTCAAACGGACCTTTCCCCGTGGCGCGCTCATCATTGGCGAAGGTCACCACCAGGATGCTGTTCGCCGTCGCCACACCAATGGCCATGATGATGCCCATCAGCGACGGCACGTTGAATGTGGTCTGCGTGATGTACAGCATCCACAGAATGCCGGCGAACCCCATCGGCAGCGCCATCAGAATGATGAACGGATCCAGCCACGACTGAAAATTCACCACCATCAGCAGGTAAACAAAGATGACAGCGAACGCGATGCCGATGCCCAGGCGGAAGAACGAGTCCTGCATGGTTCTCACCTGCCCGCGAATAATAGACCAGGAACCTCTCGGCAGCCCCTTGCTCTCATCGTCTACCACTCTCTGGATGGCGCGCGCCACACTGCCCAGATCGCGCAAGTCAGCATCGCAATAGATGTCATACACCGGCTGCACATTGTAGTGGTCCACGATCTCGGTGGATATCCCACGGTGCACGGTCGCGAGGCTGGACAACAATTGGGTACTGCCGTTGCCGGCCGAGGTCACCGGCGTCCGCTGCATGGCATCAATCGAATCGATTCGGTACTGCGGCGTCTGTACCGTGACGCTGTAGTTCACACCGTTTTGTAGGTTCAGCCACTGGTTGGGCGCCGTCTGATAGCTGCCGCTCAGCGAGATCAGCATGCTGCTCGCGACATCGCGCTGCGTCAGCCCGAACTGTTGCGCCTTGTCGCGGTCGACGTTCACATTCAGCGTCGGATAGGCAATCTGTTCATGGATGCGGGCATCCACTACCCCCGGTATGGCCTGGATGCGCTTCAGCATCTTTTGCGTAACTTTGTAATTGTCCAGCTGATCGCGGCCTACCACCTGCACGTCAATCGGTGCCGGCAACCCGAAATTCAGGATCTGGTTGGTCATGTTCGCCGCGGCGAAGAAGAACGTGTCCTGCGGAAACTTTGCGTTCAGCACGGCCCGCAGCTTGCGCATGTACTCGCGTGTGCTGCCATGCTCCGCTTTCAGCGCGATCAGGATGTCGCCGTCGCTGGGCCCGATGGTGGAGCCGTCACCGAAAGCCAGGCTCAGACCGCTGTTGGGCAGACCAATGTTGTCGAGGATGAGGTCAACTTCGCCGGGCGGAAGCGTCCTGCGGATCTCGTCCTCCACCTGGGCGAAGAGCTGTTCCGTCTCCTCGATTCGCGTGCCTTCCGGGGCCCGCACGTGCAGCCGCATCTGGCCAGAGTCCACATAGGGGAAGAAATCTTCTCCAATAAAGAACACCAGCAGGCCGGACCCTGCCACCATCAGCACGAACAGCACCATCACGTACTTGCGATGATGCAACGACCACTCCAGCACCTGGCGATAACGTTCGCGAAAGCGTTCGAACTGGTGATTGAAGCGGAAGTGTAAGCGCCACACCCAGTTCAGCCCTTCGATGTGGGCGGCATGTCCGCCTTCGCCCGCAGCGTAGATCGGCACCTCCGGCCCAAGCATGTAGTGGACCATCGTCGGCACCAGCGTGCGCGAAAGGAAATACGACGCCAGCATGGCGAACACCACCGCCATTGCCAGCGGAACGAAAAGATACTTTGCGGCCCCGGTGAGCAGTACCACGGGCACGAACACGATACAGATGGAAAGCGTCGACACCAGGGTCGGCAGGGCGATCTGGGATGCGCCGTCGAGAATGGCCCGGGTCAACGCCTTCTTCATCCCCATGTTGCGGTGCACGTTCTCCAGCTCCACGGTCGCGTCGTCCACCAGAATGCCCACCGCCAACGCCATGCCTCCCAGCGTCATGACATTGATGCTCTCGCCCAGCGCGGTCAGGATGATCTGCGACGTCAGAATCGCCAGCGGGATCGAGGTGCAGACGATCAGGGTACTGCGCCAGCTTCCCAGGAACAGCAGGATCATCAATCCCGTCAGCACAGCGGCGATGATCGCCTCACGCAGCACTCCATAGATCGACGCCCGCACAAATACTGACTGATCGAACAGCGGCGTGACCCTCAGGTTCGCCGGTAGGCCCGAGAGAACACGCGGCAGAGCGGCTTTGATCTGGGCGACGATGTCGAGGGTCGAGGCCGGGCCGTTCTTCAACACGGTCAGCATGGCGGAACGCGTGCCGTTGTTGCGCACGATGTTGGTCTGCGGAACATAACCGTCCCGCACCTGCGCAACATCTTTCACGGTCACGACCGCGCCATTCTCCGCTTTGATGGGCAGGTCGTTCATTGCGGCCACGGTCGTCGGGCTGCTGTTCAGCGCCACCTGGTACTCGCGGTTACCGATCTTCGCCGTTCCTGTGGGAAGAATCAGGTTCTGCTGGTTCAGCGCCGAGGAAACGTCCTGCGGTGACAGATGGTGCGCATAAAGCTGGTTGGGGTCGAGATCGACCATGATCTGCCGTTGCTTGCCACCAAAGGGCAACGGAATCGAAGCTCCCTGCACCGTCGCCAACTGAGTGCGAATGAAGTTCAGTCCCAGATCGTAAAGCTGCTGCTCGCTCAGTCCCTGCCCCGACAATCCAAGCTGCAGGATGGGCACCGACGAGGCGTCATACTTCAGCAGCAGCGGCGGCGTGGTTCCCGGCGGCAGGACCCTCAGCAGCGTCTGGCAGATGGCGCTGATCTGGGCCAACGCCATCTCCGGCTTGACGTTGGGCTGGAAGTACACCTTGATGATCGCGACCCCGTTGTAGGACTGCGACTCGATATGTTCAATGTCATTCACCGTCGTGGTCATGGCGCGCTCGGTGATGGTCACCATTCGCTTTTCCATGTTGTCGGGTGTGAGGCCGTTGTACGACCAGATCACACTGATCACCGGAATGTTGATGTTGGGAAAGATGTCCTTGGGCGTAGTAATTACGGCGGCAACGCCAAGAATGGCAATCAGCACCGATACCACCACGAAGGTATACGGGCGGCGCAGCGCTAAGCGGACGATCCACATGACTACTTAGCTTCCTGGCTCATTTCAGAGCGGTATTACGGAACGATAAATGAGGCCTTCCTTACAGTTCCACTGTTCCGGAGAAACGCAACAATTCTTAACCTGCGAAAAGCCGACGGGCAGAAATATACAGATCGTCGCGGGCCTGCGAAGGTTTCAACCAGGGTGAAGTTTTTTATTGGCCCGGCAAGTTAGCGCGGGTTTTGTACCCGGCGATTTGACGAACGAGCTCTGCCGGGCGTGAAACGTCATCCACCGAGCGCTCTTCGGGTATCATCTTGAATCGAGTGCCCCACGAAGCCAACAGCCAAACCGCCTTGCAGAACAACGATCACTCCAGCGCCAGCGCCACCTGGTACAAGGACGCAATCATCTATGAGGTCCACGTCCGCGCTTTCTACGACAGCGTCACCGACGGAATGGGCGACTTCGGTGGATTAAGCCAGAAGCTCGACTATCTTCAGGAGCTGGGAATCACTGCGGTATGGCTCCTGCCCTTCTGCCCTTCCCCGTGGCGCGATGACGGATATGACATCTCCGACTACACCGATGTCCACCCGGCTTATGGCACGCTGAAGGACTTTCAGAAGTTTCTGCGCGAGGCCCACCGTCGCGGCCTGAAGGTGATCACCGAACTGGTGCTCAACCACTCTTCCGACCAGCATGAATGGTTTCAGCGCTCAAGGCGCGCCGCCCCCGGCTCGCGCTGGCGCAACTTCTACGTATGGAGCGACACGCCGGAACTGTACAAAGACACCCGCATCATCTTCAAGGACTTCGAGAACTCCAACTGGACCTGGGACCCGGTGGCCAAGGCCTATTACTGGCATCGTTTCTATTCCCACCAGCCTGACCTCAACTGGGACAACCCCGAGGTCAAGGAAGCCATGTTCGCTGCCATGGATTTCTGGCTCGACATGGGGGTCGACGGCCTGCGCCTCGACGCCGTGCCCTACCTTTATGAACGCGAGGGCACCAACTGCGAAAACCTGGCGGAGACGCATCAGGCCTTGCGCGAGTTGCGCAAGCACGTCGATGGGAAATACCGCCACCGTATGCTGCTGGCGGAAGCCAATCAGTGGCCCGAGGACGCCGTTGCCTACTTCGGCAGCGGAGATGAATGCCACATGGCGTTCCACTTCCCCTTAATGCCGCGCCTGTTTATGTCGCTGCGCATGGAAGACCGCTACCCGGTAACGGACATCATGAGCATCACTCCGTCCATCCCGGAAAACTGCCAATGGGCGATGTTCCTGCGCAACCATGACGAGCTGACGCTGGAGATGGTCACCGATGAAGAGCGCGACTACATGTACCGCAGCTATGGACGCGACCGGGAAATGCGCATCAACCTGGGGATTCGCCGCCGCCTGGCGCCATTGCTGGAAAACGACCGGCGGCGCATCGAGTTGATGAATGCGCTGCTGTTCTCTCTCCCCGGCACTCCCGTGATCTATTACGGCGACGAAATCGGCATGGGCGACAACGTCTTTCTCGGCGACCGCAATGGTGTTCGCACCCCCATGCAATGGAGCTCTGACCGCAATGCCGGGTTCTCACGCGCAAATCCCCAGCGGCTCTATCTGCCGGTGAACATCGATCCCGAATACCACTACGAAGCCGTGAATGTTGAAACCCAGCAGAACAACTCGCACTCGCTGCTGTGGTTCACCAAGCGCCTGATATCGCAACGCAAGCGCTTCCAGGCTTTCGGGCGGGGCTCCCTGGAGTTCCTCTACCCTAGCAATCGCAAGGTATTGGCGTTTGTTCGCCACTACGACGACGAGCACATTCTCGTGGTGGCCAACCTTTCCCGCTTTGCACAGTGTTGTGATCTCGACCTGTCGGAATTCAACGGCAGGGTGCCGGTCGAAGTCTTCGGTCACAGCCGGTTTCCCAACATCACCGAGCAGCCTTATCAGCTTTCCCTCGGCCCGCACGCCTACTACTGGTTCCACCTCCAGCCAAGGGAAGTTGCTGAATCCCTGGACTTCGGTACCGGGGCCGATACGCCTCTGGTCCTGCAGGTCGACGCGATCGACAAGGTCTTCTCCGACGCGACTTTTGCCTCTCTGCGATGGATTGCGCCCCGCTTGCTGCGCAAACGCTCCTGGTTCCTGCAAAAAAAACGTACCATCACCGGGGTCAACGTGCGTCACATCCTCGCGCTACCGGGCACGACTTCCCACTTGCTTGCAGTTCATGTGGACTACGCCGACTCCGACGGAGAAAGCTATCTGGTGCCTTTGAGCGTGGCGACCGGCGACAAAGCGGAGACCATACTGCGCGACACGCCGGAATCGGTGCTCGCCCGTCTCGAAGGACTTGGCCCCAACGTGAATGCCCTGCTATTCGGAGCAGTCGCCGATCGTGATTTCAGCGATGCTCTGCTGCGGGCCATCGTGCGGCGACGGCATATTCGAGGCGCCGGCGGCGAGCTTGTCGGCTCCCATACCCGCGCCTTTCGCAAAGCCTGGACCTCGGTCCGCTCTAATCTGGAGCCCACCCCCAAGGCCATCGAACAACCCTTCACGGAAATCGACTACGGCGACGACTTCCTTCTCAAGCTCTATCGCAAGCTGGAAGAGGGACCCAATCCGGGCTCGGAAATTCCTGAGTTTCTCACCGAGCAGACGAATTTCACCGCCATACCCGTGGCCTTAGGATCGCTGGAATTCCGCTGGACGGATGGCGGGGTTCGCACCACCACGATCGGCGCTCTCAGCGGTCTGGTACGCACCGGTACGCACGGATGGGCCTACACCCTCGACCATCTCAGCCTGTTCTTCGAGCACGCACTGGCAATTGCGCAGGACGACCCCAAGCTTCGCGACCTGCCACTCCCCGACCCGCTCAATTGCAGCCATGAATCGATGCCGCCGGTGATGTCCGACCTGCTGGGCAACTACGTGGAAGTGATTCGTGGCCTGGCTCGCCGCACCGCTGAGTTGCACAAGGCGCTGGCCAGCCGGCCTGACATCCCGGCCTTTGCTCCCGAGCCCTTCACCGAGTTCTATCGCCACAGCGTGTACCACGGAATTCTGGGGCAACTGAATCGCGCCATGGATTCTTTGCGCATCAGCGCGGGCGCTCTCCAACCGGTAGCACAACAGGAGGCTGCTCAGGTCCTGGCGCGCGCGACCGAACTTCGCACCCGGCTGCAATTGCTTCGCGATCATCGCCTCGGCGGCCTGCGTATCCGCCAACACGGAGACTATCAGCTCTCCAACATTATTTACGCGGACAACAACTGGATCATCACCAACTTTGAGGGCGACCCTTATCGCTCGCTCAGCGGACGGCGAATCAAGCGCTCACCCATGCGCGATATCGCCACCATGGTGCGCTCCTTCCACTATGCCTCCCACGCCGCCCTGTTTGGCGACGTTCCCGGCATTATTCCCAGCCGCGAAGGTCATCCCACCATCGAGAAGTGGGCCCGGGCCTGGTACCGCTGGGTGAGTTGCATCTTTGTGAAGGAGTATCTGCACTCCGCCTCCGAAGCCGAGTTTCTTCCTCGCGGGGAAAACGAGATTCGCATCCTGCTGAATTCTTGTCTCCTGGAGCGTGCCCTGCTGGAAATCGAGCAGGAACTTCACCATCGCCCGCAATGGATCCGCATTCCCCTGCACGGCATTCTGGAGCACCTGGCGAAAGAGTAAGCCGGCGCTCATCCGCAATCGGCATAGGGGGGACGGTCACCCGCCCGCCCCTGCCACACCCTCGTACATGCGGGTCCGCATATGGCGGTTCGGTCGGTTGAGTTAGTGGTCGGGACACGTCGCAGATCTCCCGAGGTAAGCTCAACCGCCTTCAGCGCGCCACCGCCGGATTTACCACCAGCAGCCCTTGATGGGTATGGGCTTGGCGGTTTCTTGCCCGCTCGCCCGGAATCGGGACTGAGGGTGGAGCGATTCACACCGACCTCAGGATGGGAAGAGGACTTTCACCTCCAACCTGTTGAACATGCTCGGCACACAAAGCAATAGCGCGATCCTGGTTTGAATCGCGCTTTGCCGAAGCCAACAATCGTTCCTTACCGCAAGCTTCCAGTGGTGACGTTGACATCGCTCCCGATTGACTCGCCGGACACGACGAGCTCAACCCGTCGATTCTCTTGCCGTCCTGCAGAGTTGTCGTTTGAGGCGACCGGCAACGTATTGCCGAATCCAGTAGCTGTTATCGAAGCCGCCGAGACGCCTTGTTGTACGAGGTAGTCGCGCACGGAGCCGGCACGTTCTTCAGAGAGACCCTGATTGAGCTTGTCCGTGCCAACGTTGTCTGTGTACCCTCCAACAGCAATATTGAGTCCGGGATACGAAACTAAGATCCCGGCGACCTTGGAGAGTTTTTCACGGGCACCCGACTTCAATGTGTATTTACCGGTGTCAAACAAGACATCCGACATGCTGATAATCAGCCCACGTGCGGTGTCGCGCGTTTGCAGGATAGCGTTCAATTGCAAAGACAACCGGGCGCGCATAGCGGCTTTGTCGTTTTCGGCGACCTGCAGCTGCTGCTGGGCTTGGGTTGCCGCCAGGCGAGCCTGCTCCGTATCGGCCTGCGCCGCAGCCACTTGATTGGCTGAATTGGCTTGGCTGCGTTCCATGTCTGACTTCGCGTTGGCAGCGTCTGACTGTGCAAGTTCCTTCTGCCGGGTTGCGTCGTCAACTGCCTGAGCGGATGCCTGCAGTTGGTTTGACTGATGCTCCGCAATCCGCTTCTTCACTGTAATCTCGCGCGCGTCTTCCGCCGTCTGTACCGTTTCGCGAGACACGGCGATCAGCTGCTTCTTGTCAATGTGATGACTGGTAGCATATCCGTCCGCCTGGTTCATGAGGCTCGCGGCATGCTGGTAGCTGGAGCTGGCGTAGGTCTCTGCTCCAACGGATTGTGCGATGCGTAGCGCGTTTCTCGCTTCGAAGAATTCTAATGGCAGCTTGGCGTTAAGTACGACCGGATCAAACTGGAAGCCGGTGGGAACATACCCACCCCGTTCAAGAAGGTCGTATTTGGTACTCATGGCCTCGATTGTTCCCTTAGTGTCATCGCGAACGACGTTTTCAAGCACTACGACGTTGCTGGGCTGGCGAACGGCATAATACGGCTCGGCCGTAACAATCAGCGCGAATGCCTGCAGGTCAGTAGTGACATCCAGCTTACTGCGGTCGTTGTCTCCTACCAGTACTTCCCCGAGGTTTACGGCACGGCCTTCAGGACTAATCGCCCACATTACGTAGGTCAGATATTCATTGCCAAAGCTCGTCGGTCTTGCCAGGTTACCGAATTCGACTTCAATTTCGATGTAACCTTTTTTGCTTTCCACCTTAGCTTCGCCGTTGGCCGACGGCATCAGGTCGGTTCCAGCGAAATTCAACTTCGTCGCCCCGCCGCGATGGCGATAATTGACCGCTTGCACCGTCCGGCTAACTACGTTCACTCGGAAGGTCGTGATCTTGGTGGTCGTGGTTTGAATGCCTTGGTTTGCTGGCTGGGTGGAAGAGGTGGTTGTCGTTTGAATAACTTGTGTGGTCGGCTCGGCTCCGGCGGCGGATGAGTGGGTTTGGGGCGGCGGCGGCATCGCCAGCGCCGAGATACCCAATATCATGACGCATGGCAGGGACATTGTCGTTATTTTCATTATCACTCTCCTTCAAGAATGCTTGCAGCTACCATCTTGAAGGTTAACGGTGCCTGAGACTGAGCATATTTGACCGCTCCAGACGCCAACTCGCCCGGACTCGCTTACACGGGAAGCATCAGCGGGTACAATAGTTCGTCACTCAGTCTCGCGCTGAGCAGGAAAGGACGACATGGATCTTCAAAGCGTAATAGCACAACTCAGACAGGAAGTTAGCCGTATCGAGCAGGCAATTGCGGCTCTTGTGGGACTGGGCCAAACCAAACCTCGGCGCGGGCGTCCACCCAGGACGAGCTCCGCCGTAGGATCAGCCCGACGAGGACGCCGCAAGATGAGCGCGTCAGCCAGGGCCAAGATTGCAGCGGCTCAACGGGCAAGGTGGGCAAAGCAGAAGGGTCAAGCTGAGCCAAAGAACCCTGGTACGGCTCAGAACCAGAGTGGAAGGAAGCCTATGAGTCCTGCCGCTCGCAAGAGGTTGTCAGCCTTGATGAAGGCTCGGTGGGCGGCGAGGAAGAAGGAATGAAAAGTAAAACTGGCATTATCAATCTTGCTATCCTCGATACCCATGGTCGAAATAGCAAATATGGCAATGCCTGGGAAGAGGCAATAGTGCGTCCGGGCCCGTGTAGTGCGGATGGCACCGCGAAGCGCCTGCGATCGCGTTGCCTGCTCCGCCATCGGAAGTTGCTCCTCGGAGGCAACGCAGGCGCGACGTAGCAATGCGAGATCTTTAGTTAGACATCCAGCAAAGAGGGCCCAGCGCACTGGCCCCTTCTCTGCCTTACTCCGTCTGCGTAAGAAGCTACCTTCGCTTCGCCATCCAGCCGATCAATATTCCGACGGCGATACCTATCGCCAACGTCACTCCAACCGTTTCAACCGGATGTCGCTGCAGGCGCTCTTTTGTATCATCAAGAAGCTCTTCGGCTGCATCGCCGCCTTGTTTTGCTGCACGCCTCGCAGCGATTACGCCATCTTCAAACGCATCTGCAACGGCAGATACCGCCCGAGAAGTCTTGCGCGCCGTGTCAGCAATTTGCTCGCCCGTCCGTTCCAGTACTGATTGCGCCATTGTTGCCTCTCCTTGTCTCCGGCTTCGTTGAAAGGGACTATCCTCCGACTGCCTTTTCTACTTTGCCGACCCAGCCTTGAATCTTGCCGGCATTCTTTTCAGCTCTGCCCTCGGCTTCCAGATCAGGTCCTTCGTAAGCTTGCCGACCTTCTCCTTGATGTTTCCTTTGACTTCATGGAGCTTGCCTGTTGTCTTGTCTTCCGCGCTTAGTTTCATCATTACTTTCTCGTCTGGTCCATAGCAGCTCTCCATCGATAAATATGACTTTGTTGAGATCCCGGGTGCTATGCCACCTTCTTATCGCCAGGTGCTTGCACCTGCATAAGGTCGTCGAACAGAGAGCGATAGTGAATCATCGCAGTTCGTAGGTCTTCTGTGCTGGCTTCGCCCAGCCGCAATGCGATATCGTGCGCCGACCGATAGTTCTCCACCACTCGGGGATGGTCGACAGACATATCTGCCGCACGCTGGTCAAAATCAGCGACGGGATAGCCGCGCGTTTGCATCAGCGAACAGACCAGCTCATCGGCCTCAGTCACTGCACCCTTTGGATAATCGACAAAGCGGGATTGCACCGCCTGCCACTGTGCCAGATAGCGCTCGCGTTCCGCTGGCTCGAGATCGCGAATCTTCAGCAGTTCAACCCGCGTTTCTCGGTCCGCCAGCTTGGCTTCGGCTTTCCGCTCGGACCCATGGGTCCGAACAGCCAAGTCGTACTCGGGCCCAAACCGGTCGCGCAGCTCTGTCGTGTTCCTGTTGCGTTTACGTATGTACAGTGCAACGGCGATGACGATTACCAGTACCACTGCCACCACGAGAACGATCAGTTTAGGATCCATCAGATTGAGGTTCATTGGGAACTCCTTTACGTCTTGGCAGGTTTTCCGGCCTAAACAAGTATCCACCGATCAGGCGGCTGAAAGCTGGTCAGAATTGCTCGACTGACTGCAAGCCTGGAATCGGGACAGGAAGCAGAGATCTGTCAGGCGTTGGTTATCATTCTGACTTGAAGGCGGCGCGACACGATGCCGGACGTGGGGCGCCGTCTTTTGTGTCGAGCGAATTATTTTGTAGTGCTGCCGTGTTCTGGCACCTTCGGTGTCCGATGTAGGCTATGCAGTTTTGATTGCTGCCAGCTTCCCTCTCAACTTTGCGACGGTTTCTTTCGCGTGGCCTATCTGCTGCTGAACTTTGCCCGCTCTCTTTTCGGCTTTGCCTTCGGCCTTCAAGTCGCGGTTACTCGTAGCTCTTCCCACCTCTTCCTTAATGGTTCCCTTCACTTCGTGGAAGCTACCCTTAATCCTGTCTTTCGTGCTGGTTTTCATATTTCTCCTCGATTCTCGTGAAGTGAGGATCGCTTTCTAGGGCGCGCAGACCTGCGAGACTATCGGTAGCCTGGGCCCGGTTATCTTGATCAGGGGAGGTTGTTCATTCGAGTCTCTCGGAGACCCTGCACTTGTTGTAAGCTCGCGACCCTCCAGCGGTCTGAGCAGTATTGACCATGTCTGGAAAGGGACGCAGCTTCATCCCGAAATGGGCCAGCTCACACGCAGATGCTGGGCCCGGCGTCAAGGCCTGCCCGCACCTGGCTTACAAGGCTCCTGGATGTGTCACGAGCCTTGCACGCCGGCGGCTAGGACGTGCCAGCCCGGACCCGGCACTTCCTCTTAGGGAGAAACCAGATGGGTCTTCAGATGTGGCCGTACGGGCGGACTGTGCGATGCGAGGTTTCGCCATCTGTTCCTTGATATCGCGCAGGGTAGCTGCCTCTGCTTCTTTGTCTTTTCTTGAGTTCTTGTTAGACATGATCGATGATGGCACTTTGCCTAATTAAGGAATGGTCAATGCAGTACATGCTGGATGAACACTTCTGGGTAGGGCTACCCCCGGCAGAAACGCTCTCGTGGGATTTTACGGCTCTCGCGTGGAAGCGTTTAGCAAAGATCGATCAGCAGCAACTCGCCTGCGAGCTGGGTCCGTTTCCCACGCAGATGCTCCAAGCGCTGGTGGTTCTTGAGGTCTAAAGCTCCAAATGTGCCGGATAGCAGAAAGAGTTCGCCTTCGATTGCTCGCATCTGCTCCAAAATGGAGATGCCCCGCTCCTCACAATTGGCTAACTGCACGAAAAACCCTCGCGACGCTGGACGGGCGCTTCGCCCGGAGGCGGATAACATGCGGTGCGCCACCCTCACGACCCGCCAGCGCTTCCATTTTCTTCCGCAGGAACGGGCATGTGAGTCCGGGCGATAACGCGATCGACTATTTGTTCAGCGCAATCGTGGTACAAGGTGTGTATCGTGCTGCGCCAGCCGGCAAAGTTGCCCCGCAGGAACTCGGTTTTGGGCCCAATGGGTTTGCCCCGGCACTCGGCATGAAAGGCCTCTGACAACAGTACGCCCTGCTCGACCAGGCGATCAATTGTTTCTTGGTTTCCTATGAGGCGCATGGGAACCGTCCTTTGGGCAATCGATGTCATACATGGATCGATTACGCCATTACAGCACGGCCCGGAGAAGCGAGAGTGCTTGCCGTTGACACCAGCTTCTATACGTTACCGTTTCGTAGTTGTGGGAAGGCAGCATGAGCCGCCTTCCCGTTTGACATGTTGCCAGTGTTACACGGCTACAGCGACGTGATGAAAGGTCGACATCACCGTCTCAAACGTCTGAACCCGCGGCGTTCCATCGATAACCTTCGCCAGCGTCTTCAACACTTCTGGGTAGGTGTGGGTGCTGTAGTCGTCCGCATTAGTCTTGTTGTCCCATAGACTGATCGAAACCGCATCCCCCGAGCTAGGGTTGCTCATTGTTATCTCGTCCTTGAAGCCCTTCTGCTTGCGCAGCAAAGGAAGGATCTGGTTTTCGAATGTACGGGTGTAGTCAGAGTGCATGTTCGATTTCAGGCGGAAAGACACATTGCGTGCGTACATATTCAACCTCCTAAAGGTTGTCTTGTATAAGTTGAAGAAGACTTCAGATGAGCTGACTTATATTCAGGGAACCTGAAAGAGGAGAAGGTGGAAGCTACCTCACTTTTAACTCTATCTGACAACTCTAGGATTGTCAAGCCAGCGCTGATGGCGCAGTTGTGTCGGCCAGTCTCGCTGCGTATAGTTTGTTATGTCTGACGAGCATGCCTAAAGAAGCTACGAGCATCGGCGCTGGCTTAGCGTGATCCCTCACAAAGTGAAAGCTTGGGCAAGGCTCGTGAACAGCGTATGATGAAAGTATGAGAAGTCCTTTTACTCCTCATTTTCAGACCCCCTGAACTAGGTCAGCCGTTCTGGAGTTTTCTTCTCTTAGTTGTTGCCATGTCAGGAGTTCAAGTGTCTAAACCCAAGTCTCAAAATAAAACAAAGGCAATCCCTTCCGTGCAGCCCTTAGTCTCGAAGAACGATTCAGTGAGTAGCTTCTCTGAGGGTGAGATACGAACCCGCGCCTATGAGATCTACGAGTCTCGCGGCCGAGTCGGCAACCATGCTGACGAGGATTGGGGCCAAGCCGAGTCCGAACTGATGGAACTCGTGCACCGTAAATAAATCCGGTGGCACGACCCTCGCAGCTCTGTCTCCACCGCGTTCATTCCGAAAAGGGTTGAGGGAACGGAGTGGCGAGTCAGCTCTGAGCTGAGTCAGCGGATATCTACCCTTTCCGTCCCGTCCCGGCCCAGCCAGGCTTCGGCTTGAATTCTCCCGTCGATACGGCAACTAACGTTCGCTACGCGAGAGTTTGCTACCGGGTCCTTTGGCTCAGAATCGCAAATGAGGATGGTTATCGGAGTTAGCTAGCACCGACCCACGGCAAAAGGCCAGAATCAACTTGACTCAGGATACCAGGTGCAATGGGGTGCGCAGCGCAGGCAGGTATTTGTTTTGCCTTAGCGATTCTCCGCTATGAAGATCTGCCGGTTAAGTATTTCCGCGGCCTGAGCAAATGTCAGGTCATCCGGCACTCGCTGGAAGTCGCTGCGGGTTTTGCTCTCGAGCACGTTGATTTTCTTGAAGAACAGCGCTTTACCTGTCATGTTCACAGCCATGAAAGCCATTTTCCAGTGGCCCGGGGCAACTTCTGCCTGCCTAATCTCAAAATGCCCCCCCTTGTCCAAGTGTCCCAGAAGGCCCCCGCCAAATGTGACATTCTCCATGAGATGACCACTAATCGCCGCCAGTCGATCTTGTTTGCTATCGACCCACAATTCGCCTTCCATGTCGTGGAAAACACGGGTCTCAAGGGAAGGTGGCTTGAACTTAGGGTTGGGTCTGAAACTTAGCTTTATCAACCCTCCCTCGCGACCCGAGTAGTTGAACACGAATGCATCCGGGAGCATCTTAAACAATCGTCTCCCTGTTTCTGTGTCTGTATTTCGCGCCCGCTGCGATTGCCGCCGCTCAGATGGATTGGTCACGAGCCTCTGAATGCGTTGGTTTTCCTTCCGCTGCTGTTGAGGGTCGAGAGGGCGGCCATCAATAGAGAGGAGTCGACTCAGAACACCGTCCTTGGTCTCAACGATGCTGCTGACCTGTTTCCTTCCCGACTCATCTTTTTTTTCCTGCCGGAACGTCCAGTGGTCATGATCTTCGTCTTGGAACTTTAGCTCGTTGGTGACCACTCTGCGCGCCAGATCGTTGGCTGACATTTCTCGGCTGCCGGGAGCAGACTGACTAAGTGTCGCCGATCCGATCAGAATCACAGTCGCTATGACGCCGGCGGGGCTTCGTAGAAGTCTCACAGCCAACCGCGACGTCAGTGTGTTGTTCGTTCCCCGCCAGTTAAGCATGCGGTTATTTCCGTTGATGAGAGCAGACACTGCGAACGGCTTGTAGCTTCAAGTAGCTGTCGCAGCACTTTGGTCTCTCAAGATTCCATTATCGAACACCATCTCCCGAGAAAGCTGGTCAAAATTGCGCTCTCTCCCCCCCCATAATCTCAGGCCGATCGGCCACCTCAGTTAATCCAGTGGTGTCTCGCTGGTTGCTGGCAACCGTCTGCGACCTCCTGCAACAGGGAGCGCTGGTTGAAAGGTCGTAGGCTGAAGTGGGCGAGAACGCAACTATTCAAGCCATGTACCGCAGCCTTGTCGCTCGAAGATGTCGCCAGCCGATTCTCGCCGGACGTTGTAGATGCACATGCGCTATTGGGTCGATAAAATCCCGACAGTCTCCTGAAGTGCAGTGTTTTCGACAAATGACATGGGGCCCGCTGTAGAGACAGTGCAAGCAATCGCGAGCTATCTGGTTGCACTTTTCCCGGGAGAGCTTGCCCAATAAGCTGAATCCTCGAATGCCGGTGCACCGCTGTTGGATAGGGACGCACCGGCGGGAGGTTAGTTACTTGCCTTCGGCAGCTTCGTGCTGGCTCGCCTGTTTCTCGGCCGCATTGACCGCTGCGATAAACGTATCAGCGCTGGCTGGGATGTGGACGTTGCCGGACAGCGTCTTGCGGAAGGAAACATTCTTGCCATACATTGCGACCGTTGAGTCGTTGTCTTGCTGGATCTTGGCGCCATCCACGGCGACTCCGGCAAACAGACCTTTGGTGCGCGAGTAGCTCAAAGCTTCCGTGTTCATCTTCCAGTCTGTCCCTGCCGAGGCATGCCTTCCAACCGGACCGGCTGTGGCGGAGGCCTCACCAGTGAGTTCAAACTTACTCGAGAGCAGCCCTTGCACACCTTTATCATTCATGAACAGGATGATGAGATCGACTGACTGAGCGCCAGCCTGGAAACCAAAATTGCCTCCACCGATCGAAATGAATGCCGGCGCGCTCCAGCCATGGGCGGTACGGCAGGTAACCACACCGCGTCCATGCTCTCCGCCGACGAGGAATGCGCCCTTGGCCATGTCTGGTACCACAGCAATACATTTGGCATCATTCAGCACTTCATTGGGGATGCCGCTATCCGGCGCCGCCATGATCTCGTTCATGACCTGGCCGGCCGCTTGTAAGCGCGCAGTAGTGTCTTGCTCACCCGGACCAGCCAAGGCGAAGGTGGACAAAAGCAACGTGAGTAGAGCAATTACACATTTCTTCATCGGAATACTTCCTTTTCGTTCCACGGTAATCTTGTGGAAAAGCTTGTGAAGGGCGAATTTCGCCCGATGGTCAGGCTGTGCGACGACTAGTGATCAGGTTGTAGACCAGGACCACCACGGCAACGACCAGTAGAAGGTGGATCAGGCCGCCTCCTACGTTCTGGGCTTGCTCTCGGGGTACTATACGGGAGTTCCATCTTTGCTGACTTGCACGATGGCAACTCTGGAGAGCAGGCCTGTGTCGTCGGTCACTCCGAGAACCCGTTTTGCATGCTGCTTGGCCTTTTCCTCACTCACAAATCTCTTGGCGGGGCGAGAGATGAGTTTCGCCGCGACGAAATCAACTCTGTAGTAAGTCACATCATTCTCCTCTCTGGTGGTATTGGCGGAAGGGTGAGCTTTAATCAACCAGCGTCTCACCGCCAGGTATTTGGTAAAAGTGTCCATCGCTGAAAGATGGGTACGTACCGACGCTTATGGCAAACAACACATATCCCCGGACAAATAAAAAGGCGTGGCAGAATGACTCTTTCAATCCAACCCTCCGCAGGCAAGGCTCTGAACTGATCGCTCTTACATACGCGGCAATGTGCAGAAAACACGTTCATGTCTCGAGATGGCAACACTGTTCCGGGTTACGCCCTTTAAGCATGGCAGACGGAAGCCGCGACTGCGTGCACTCTCATTGTCTTTCACATGGGCCGAGAAAAGCTGTTCAACATTGCTCAGTGAGCAATAGTGCTCAGACGAACCCAATCTGGGGCGGTACGATCAGGAAGGTCGGCTATAGCGCCTCAGCCAGGAATACATGGTCGGTGCCGTAACCGCGACGGGAGGAACCGTGGTCGCTACTTCAAACTCGCCGGCAGCAGTCTCCCTTCCGTGGAAAGACGTGCTGTCCAATGCCCTTGTCTTTAACTGGAACGACCTGATACCTGAATCAGCCGCAGGCCAGATCCAAATTGAGTATCACGTAGGACTTGCCGGCGGCGTCGAGTTCCTGAAGGTTTGGGGCGCTACAATTCGCGGTCACTGGGAGCTGATCTGCTCATACTGGATGCATTCCGGCTCTTCCAGCCAGAGCGGCCTGCAATTCGCCAACGGGCACAAGTCCGACACTTTTCGTGGCGTGCTCGATTCGATCATGCAACATCAGGAGTTATTCCGGGTAGAAACCGCTCCAGGCGCTGACTGTATGATCCAGGTTTCGCCCCCGACTGACGAAGAACGCATTTCAGCACTCAAGGTGATGGATGTCTTGCGTGATCGCTTGACTAATTGAAGCCTGCGTCTTCACGTCCCGCGGCTTCATGGCCTTTCCAGGCTGCAACATTCGGAGTAACCAGATCAACGGAGGGCACAATGCAAATTCCAGAAGTCGACAATGCGCAAGCAGATGTTTTGGCAAGTGAGACGGTCACGAAGCCGACGCCTCACGCCGCACCCCGTCGCAACGCCGATGAGCGTGCCGCCGTCATCCTCGCCAAGAAGAAGCAGAGGCGCGCCGCGCACCGAGTAACTCTGAGAAGATCTCACACAAAGGGATAGTGGGAGCAAGCCAAGAGCCGTTTCATCCCAACCGTAGAGCTTCCTGCGATAGCGCTCCGCGATTCGAAGTAGAGAAGGAATTAATGTCTAACACGATTCAGGCTGGCACCATGCTGGTCCGGCAATCCGCCCTTCTGCGTTCGCTCGGGGCACAAGGCGAGATCTACAGCGATCAGTGGTGCTCATTAGGCACACCGGACAGCGCGGCTCTCGATGGGAAGCTTCGGGCTGCCGGTTGGAACTTTTTCTTCATAGCCGACGAATTGAGAACCATCGTACCCGCATGGGGTGGACAGAAGACTCTGCGGGCCGGAGTGAAGCGGTTGCTGGCGCGCACCACGGCACAGCAATTCAACTGCATGCAACTCAGCAACATTCTTCGAGAACGCTTCTTGGGCATTCCATTCGTATCGGTGGTCGCTCACGCTCGCCACGTTCAGCAGGGCAGCCGAATCGAAAGCCTCGCGCAGCGCACCTCAAAAGGCAACGGTAGCAAGCCGAAATAGTATTAGCCTGCCGGCGTTCATAGAAAACAGAAATTCAGGAGGAGAAGACTTTGAATTGGGACAATATCCAAGACAACTGGGAGCGGCTGACTGTCTCAGCCAAAGAGAACTGGGGTAGGTTCACCGACCAGGATCTCGATCAGATTTCCGGCGCGCGCGAGCCGTTAATCAGCAAAATTCAGGAAATATATGGCGTCACCAGGAGACAAGCTGACAAGCAGGTCTGGGACTGGGGTAAGAGCGTCGGCCGAACTGCGAAGAAAATTGCGTGAGTAGGGTGAGTAGGAGCGTCGTCGCGCCAGCGGCCGACATGCTTCCCGAACTTGATCTGCGGCAGGAGATCGCGGACCCGGCGCTGCGGATGTTTCCAACCGATTGCCAGCCGTGCTTTTAATTTCCCTTGCTCCCGGTCGGCTTCGCCTGGTTCTTTATCACGTCAGCGCACTGCTGCCGGCAGGTCGGCACTGCGCGGTTCCAGCAGTCGACTCATGAAGTCACTCACCGATGCGAGGTCATGTCGCCCAGGCGAGACTCCGCGGGAACTGCGATAGGCTCTGAGGTCGCCCCATTGCTGCTGGATGGTTGTCGCGACACGGCGGCGTCACTCGCCCCCGTCCGGTCGAGGTCCAGGAGAAGAATTCTGCCGTCGGAGTGATAGCTATCTCCAGACGAAGTCTGCGCCTCAAAGACCGGATGACTACTATGCAAGTATTCCTGCCGGCTGACCGGCAAGCTTTCCGACAGGTCGGAGCCTACGAAATCGCGCTCGGCATCCACATTGGGGTCGATGCGGTGGTTGATCAAATGCCCTCGCTTGGCGATCACAATGGCGACGTCGTGGCTGGCGGCACCCACCCAGATAGGCGTGCCATCCATGGTGTAATCGGTTTTCCAGATTCGCAGATGGTGCCGCCGCGTGACGATCGCATGCGGATCAGGCAAGGCATACGAATAGTCCTGCACTCTCCCGAACAGGTAGAGCTTGGCCATAGGCAATTGCGTGTCCTTGGTTCGATGCCGCAACAGATGCCAGACGAATATCGGCTTCCAAGGATCAGTCTTGATCCAACCTGCACGCGCAAACGCTTGCTCCAGGTCTTCCGGCTGGGCGACGAAAACCAGGTTCAGCATGTCGCCTTCGTGTCCGTCGACGTTGATCACACGCGGCGGCAGGTAGTCCATCATCTCGGCCAGCTCAGAAGACCGCGTTACCGAACGTTGTAACCCTGCCGATAGAACCGAGGTGGCATCGTCGGTATGAGCCGTGATTGCCGTACTCTTTAACACGATGCTGTCGTGGCCTCGGGTGAGAAGGAAAACCGCCGCGGCAGGTAGGAAGACGAGTCCGGTTGCGATCATCGCCGCTGCCATCATCTTGATACGTGTACGTCCTTTCACAGCCATGCGTGCACGGAGTCCGATTCGTTGGCCATTAGCCAGCGCTACGGAGTCGAGTTTTAGGGCTACCTTGCCTCCGATTCCCAGCAGCCGCCTGCCTTTAATTGCAGTGACGGAGCCGCTGGCTACGGTTCCGGCCGGAATCACGGTCAAACCCTCGACATTCACGTCTCTGACGACAACAAAGTCGAGCTGGTCTCCTGGACGGGCGTGAGCGGAGGAAACGGTTGCGACAAGTTGAAGCTTGATGGGAGTTCGGTCTGGGATGATTATTCGAGCTGGAATCGTACCCATTCTCTGGGCTGACGCACATGGCACAAGAAAGATCGCGACCAGGATGGACGCCGGCACTTTGCAGCGCGCGCTGAACAATGATTGCCGCCTTTGCTGGGAGGGCTAGCCTCTCACCCCCGCGACGGCCACGCTGACTAGTGCATGGCCGCAACGGGATAAGAAAGTCTAGCCTAAGCTGGAGAATTGTGCATGGTCACAATTGGACACTTTGGGGATCCCATTGAGGACCGAGAAAGGTGGCTGTATGAGCAGCGATTCACCGGCTCGAGCAACAGTTCCAAAGAGCCAGCCGACACCCCCAGTCACCGCCATAGCTAACGCGCCCCAGAAGGTGACGCGCATTGCGCCACTGGTTATACCGGCGCCACCCGGTGTTCAAAAAGTCGGTAAGCTCTCCGCATTCCGTGGGGAATATCAGCTGGGTCGGTCGCCATCGTCAGTCCTCCTTCCGCCCACTGGGCGAAAGACTGACGTTACCGAGCTCGCTCAACCCAAGTCACGCGGGTTTGCCGAAAAGACACCCTCAGTTGTTTAACCTGCGATTGAACTTTCGCCCACTCTTTTGGCTTGCGCTTGGTCGTGTAAGGCGCATCCGGATGTGCAAAGAATTCCAGCAGTTCGGCCCGAACCGCCGGCGAAGCGTTACTAAAATTCTGCTTTGCGAGTGCGTCGAGCAGTTTTGCATGGGTCTCATCGTTAAGTCGATATTCTCCGGGACCCGACGCTTCACCGGTGTCAAAATTGTAGTTTGGCAAATCCGGCTGGCCGGCGCCTACCTGGCCTAACAGCTTCCGGTAGCGATCCAGAGATGCGTTGAAGCTGGCTTCGAACATGCGTTCCGTCTCCGGGCTAGGCGTCCGGAGTTGCAGCACTTTTAGTGGACCGATCTTCGGAAGAATCCTGACAAGAAAAGCGAGAAATCTTTCGCCAGGAGTGGGCGGCTGATAACTGTTTCCCCAGGTCTTTTGGTAACTCGCGCGCGACAGATTGTAGAGAAACTTCTTTTTTGTCATGCCGGGCTGGTCCTTCATGATCTGCTCTTTCTTCAGGCTCCAGGCAATGCGCGTCGCTTTGGGGAGAATCTGGCTGACGTCATGACGGTAAGAACCGAGCACCTTGTCTTCGTCAGAGAGAACGCTCTTAAGATCCAAGCCGTAGGTTTCCTCAAAGGCTTGTTCCAGGAGAGGGACTGAGACCTCAAAGCCGATAAAGTCGTGGTAACTATCAGGAGCGTAACGTCCCTGCGCTACTTCCAGAACATCGAATCCAAACTCCGTTTTTACGTGTGCCAGAGGGTCTTCTTCATAGGTAATCGAGTCGCCGTATTTCGCTTTCAACTTGGGATACAAGAGGGGAACCGCGCGATTCGTGGCCATGAGGTGGCCGTCGTTGTCCGCGGCGTAGTGAGAGAGCGCCCCCAGCGCAAAGGCGTAGCCGTCAAGGTCCTTGGCATCGCGCAGCAGAGCCAAGATAAAGTCCCCGCTCCGCACATAGTGAGTCAAGTCGCTGAAGAAAAAACTTCCGTGCGGGTAATAGCCCATGTCCTGGATAATGGCGCCGCCATATGCGTAGCCATGGGCTTCCTTGATTTCTTTCCCGGTAGCGTTGGGGAATCGCTTCAACAGTAGCGGACGTATGTTCGTGTCCCATACGCTGTCGATGATGGCCTCGTGCGCAAGGACCGCGTAAGCTGCGCTCTGGGTTGGCCAGCCGAACGACAAGAAAAACGCCAGCAGTAGCGTACAAACTCTCACAAACCGCGTTCTGCCTCCGCCGTGTCCCATTCCACCCATCGCTGCCGAACTCTTTGCGCTCTTAAGAACCGCCGCTTCCAAGCCTTAGAGCACACCACCGGCTCTTGGCTCGGCCGCCTTGGAGTTGTGAGCTAGACCCGCTGTTGAAACGCAGCGCCATCTCAGTATCTTGCCGATACGACCAACCACCCTTGCGACTACCCAAAGCCGCGCACGTGAGTGACCGCAACACGAACTGCATCAAAGTGGACTGCATCGTTTTCCTGAACAGGTCTAAGGCTTTTGCCGTGCCGAGCGTCGACTACGCCCCGCGCCCAAGTCGCCTTCCCTGTAGCTGGAGCCCCAACCTAAGTCGGCATAGATCCTTGGTTGTCAATGAACGAACGTTTCCCATCTGAGCCTCTTGGAGGGCTGTAATCTTTGTAGTCTCGCGACTCTCCGAAGGTCTGAGCAGAATTGAACATCTCTGGAACGGCCTAACTCCACATGGAGCCAGATAGCTTTTTTGCCGGACCTTTCCCTGCTAGTGATCACAGCTTCTAAGAGAGTGGCCGTTCGCGATTGTTGAGCAAAAATGCACAGCTTCCCATCTCCTCGGCAAGATACTGTCTGAAAGTGTCCCAGTGACGTTGGCGGCCGCGATGGCGGCGATCGACTGGATGACTGTTGAGGTGCAACACGCCCGATTTCCGGGAATTCAGAACCTCGAATGAGACTTCGTCGAAAGCGCCTGTCCGTCGATTTCACCACCCTGCTCTGGACCAGGGTCCGGTGGAGATATCAAGAACGGGAGGACAGTCATTGTGAAAACGGAGACAGAGAAGCCCGAGTCCAAGGCGGAGGCAAAACCGAAGCCGAAGCCTGACTCAACGCCCGTGGTGAAGCCTGAATCCAAGCCCGATGCGAAGGACGATCTGAAGTCCCTGCCGATGCCGGAAGTGGAGAAAAAGTTGGGATCTTCTCCGAAAGGCCTGAGTCAAGCCGAGGCTCAGAAACGGCTGGCGCAATACGGGCCGAACGAGATCGCGGAAAAGAAGACCAACGTATTCCTCAAGTTCCTCAGCTACTTCTGGGGTCCCATCCCGTGGATGATCGAAGCGGCAGTAATTCTGTCGGGCATTGTCCGGCACTGGCTGGATTTTTTCATCATTCTTGTTCTGCTTTTTTCCAACGCTGTGGTCGCATTTTGGGAGGAGCATCAGGCGGGCAACGAAATTGCCGCGTTGAAGGCTAAGCTGGCGACCAAGGCTCGGGCCCTGCGTGACGGAAAGTGGGTCGCTCCGAAGGTATCTGAACTGGTGCCCGGGGACGTCATCCGTCTGCGACTGGGCGACATCGTCCCGGCGGATGCGCGCCTGTTGGCAGGCGACCCGGTGCAAGTAGACCAGTCCGCATTGACCGGCGAATCTTTGCCTGCCACGCGCAAACCTGGCGAGGCGGTGTTTTCGGGTTCGATTATCAGGCGGGGCGAAGCCGATGCCATGGTGTACGCCACCGGTACGAAGACCTACTTCGGCAAGACCGCGCAACTGGTGCAGGAGGCTCATACCGTCAGCCATTTCCAGCGGGCCGTGCTGAAGATCGGCAACTACCTGATTATTCTTGCAGTGGCCCTGGTGGCGGTGATCGTTACTGTGGCGCTCTTTCGCCATGACCCGATCCTCAGCACGTTGGAGTTCGCCCTGGTACTTCTGGTGGCGGCGATCCCCGTAGCGATGCCCACAGTGCTGTCCGTGACCATGGCGGTCGGCGCACGCCTGCTGGCAAAAAAACAAGCGATTGTGACCAAACTGTCGGCCATCGAGGAACTGGCTGGCGTGGATGTGCTGTGCTCGGACAAGACCGGCACCCTGACTCAAAACAAGCTGACGTTGGGCGATCCGTTCTGCGTGAACAATATCCCTCCCGACCAGGTCATTCTCTGGGCGGCGCTCGCTTCGCGTGCCGAAGACAAGGACACTATCGACCTCGCCGTGATTGGCGGCGTGAAGGACGACAAGCCGCTGAAGGGCTATCAGATACTGCACTTCCAGCCGTTCGACCCCGTGCATAAGCGCACCGAAGCTACTGTTAAAGATGCGGACGGAAAGCAGTTTTTTGTGGCCAAGGGAGCGCCACAGGTGATTCTGCAGATGTCGGCCAACAACAGTGAGGTAAAGCCCGCCGTCGAGAGGGCCGTTAACGACTTTGCCGCACGCGGCTTCCGTTCCCTGGGCGTGGCGCGGGCCGATCAGGAAAACAAGTGGCAGTTTGTTGGCGTATTGCCAATGTTCGATCCGCCTCGCGAGCAGGCCAAGGCAACCATCGCCAGCGCTGTGCAAATGGGCGTGCAAGTCAAAATGGTCACCGGCGACCAATTGGCCATCGCCGAGGAGATGTCTCGCAAGTTGGGCATGGGCACCAACATCCTGGATGCCACGGTATTGCGAGACAAGCAAAAGAAGACGGAGACGGCGGCGTCCATCGAAAAAGCGGATGGCTTCGCCCAGGTATTCCCGGCCGACAAGTTCCACATTGTCGATGCCCTGCAAAAGGCAGGTCACATCGTCGGCATGACCGGCGACGGAGTGAACGATGCTCCCGCGTTGAAAAAAGCAGATTGTGGCATCGCCGTTTCCGGTGCGACCGATGCGGCTCGTGCGGCAGCCGACATTGTACTGCTGGCCTCCGGTCTGTCGGTGATCATCGATGCGATCAAAGAGAGCCGCCGAATCTTCCAGCGGATGAACAGCTACGCGATCTACCGCATCGCCGAAACGCTGCGGGTGCTGTTCTTCATGACGTTGGCGATCCTGGTGTTTAACTTCTATCCCGTGACCGCAGTGATGATCGTGATGATCGCCGTGCTCAACGACGGAGCCATCCTGTCCATCGCGTACGACAACGTTCATTACAGCGACAACCCAGAGAAGTGGAACATGCGCCTGGTGCTCGGGATCTCTACCGTCCTGGGCGTCATCGGCGTCGTGGCTGCGTTTGGCCTGTTCTATCTTGGCGAGCGCGTATTTCATCTCGACCACGCGCACGCCCAAACCCTGATGTATCTGAAATTGTCGGTGGCCGGACATCTGACGATTTTCCTGACCCGTACACGGGGCCCCTTCTGGTCCATACGCCCGGCGCGAATTCTATGGATAGCAGTACTGGGCACACAAACTGTGGCGACTCTGATTGCGGTTTATGGGCTGTTTATGACGCCCCTGGGATGGGGTTGGGCAGCGTTCGTTTGGGGGTACGCTCTGGCTTGGTTCCTCCTGAATGACCGCGTGAAACTGCTCGCATATAAGATTTTTGATCCCGTTAAGGCCGAGTCTAAAACTGAAGTCAAAACCGAGGCCAAACCTGAAACGAAGGCGGAGCCTAAGGCTGAGGCAAAAGCTGAGCCGAAAGCTGAGCCGAAACCCGAAGCAAACGCCGGGTCTAAACCCGCAGTCAAGACACCTTCCAACCTCACGCCGCAGATTGCCAAGCGAGCCTATGAACTCTACGAGGAGCGCGCCGGCAAAGACGGTTCGTCAGTTCAGGACTGGGAGAAGGCGGAGCGGGAGGTTCGGAAACCTGAAGCGAAGGCAGAGCCTAAACCCGAAGCCAAAGCTGAGCCGAAGCCGGAACCTGAAGTGGAGGCCCAAGCCGACCAACCGAAATCCGACGCGAAAGCGGAGCCGAAGCCTGTGGCCAAAGCCGAGCCGAAGCCGGAACCTAAAGTTGAGGCCCAAGTCGACCAGCCGAAATCCGACGCGAAGGCAGAGCCTAAACCCGAAGCCAAAGCCGAGCCGAAGGCTGAAACGAAAGACCAGCCCAAACCGGAAGCCAAAAACAAGACACCGTCCGATGTGACGCCACAGCTCGTCAAGCGAGTCCACGAACTCTACGAGGAGCTAGGGCGTGAGGACGTTCGAGAAGTTGAAGAATGGGAGAAGGCGAAGCGGGAGATTCCTAAAGATGAAGTCCCTGAATAAACAGACGAGAACAACCCGGCTGACATGGCCGATGGGAGGGAGATGAAAATCAGTTTCAAGGATTTCCATGTGCAGCCAATGGTCATTCCGGCCGAAGAGGATGCCGGGACTGGCCGCCGCTACCGATATTGAGCCGAACGCAAATACAGGAGGAGCACACCATGCAGGTACAAATTAATACTGGCCATAATATCGAAGGCCATGAGGCGCTCAGCGCTCGCCTCAGTGACGTCGTGAAAAATGCCCTGGTCCGACTCCGCGATCGTATAACGCGAGTGGAGGTCCACCTGACCGACGAAGACGGCGATAAGAGTGGCCCGAACGACAAGCGCTGTGTGATGGAAGCCCGCCTTGAAGGACGGCAGCCGGTCGCGGTCACTGACCAGGCAGCGACCTTGGACCAGGCTGTCGAAGGCGCTGCACATAAGTTAGCCAGATTAATCGAGAGCACCCTCGGCCGGTTGCACGATCAGGCGAGTCGCAGGACTGACCCACCTCTGCCTGAACCGAACAATACGGACCCGTCATGAGCGCTATCAGGACCGGTCGCACAGCGACAAGTTCGACGCCATTTCCGGGTTCTAAACGCTGAGCCGGAGAAATGGTGCAGCGCGTGACAGCGAAAGGAAGAAGATGAAAATTGATTCCAGGGATTTCCGAGTGGGAGCTGGAGAGAAAGTCTCACTCAGCGAGTGGCCGACGACGATAAAGCCCATTTGCAAGTCGAAGAAGCAGTATCAGAAACTTCTGGAAGAACACGTCGAAGAGTTGAGCTCGTTGCAGCGGCTTCACCACGCCTCCAACCGCTATGCGCTGCTGCTGATTTTTCAGGGGATGGACGCTGCCGGCAAGGACGGCGCCATCCGGCACGTCATGTCCGGGGTCAATCCGCAGGGCTGCGAGGTTTTCAGTTTCAAACAGCCGACCGCCGAAGAGCTGGAACATGATTTTCTCTGGCGCACGACCTGCCGCCTTCCCGAACGCGGGCGGATCGGTATCTTCAATCGTTCTTATTACGAGGAAGTGCTGGTTGTTCGAGTGCATCCCGAGATTCTCCGCAACCAGGGCCTACCGGAAGAATTGCGCGACGAAAAAACCATCTGGGAGGAGCGGTATCGCTCCATGGTGGACCTGGAGAGACACCTCTACCGCAACGGAACCAGGACGATCAAGATATTTCTCCACCTTTCAGTGGAAGAACAGCGAAAGCGTTTCCTGGAGCGTCTCGATGAGCCTGACAAGAACTGGAAATTCAGCCTTGCAGACATTCACGAGAGAAAATATTGGAATGATTATATGAAGGCTTATGAGGCTTGCCTGGGCGCGACCAGCACCTATCACGCGCCCTGGTACGTCGTTCCCGGTGATGATAAAGAGAGCGCCCGGCTAATCGTTTCCCGAATTGTCCTCGATGCGCTGAAAGATCTGAGGATGGCATACCCCAAGCCTACGGAGAAGCGCAAACTGGAGTTGCAATCTATCCGCAAGCAGCTAGCAAAGTAGCGTCGAAGTTACGGCCTCCCGCTTGGCTATTGCGTCCAGGGAGAACTTGAAATGCCTGCACGGTATGGACGACTCAGTGACGAGGCTGCATCACAGGCGGATGCAAACCAATCAGAATTTGTAAGCCTCTGCCGGGCTCCTCAGCGTCGGTGGAAGTAGAGGGAAATAATCAGTATGCCCACGAAAGAACAAGCAATTGGCGTTGATCACGACATCAGCACAGGATCACTGGGTCAGAGTCTGGACGAGGCCGGCAAGCCGGCTAAATTTATCTTCGACGTGGATTTGTCTACCGCAATCGCAGCAAACGGTCAATCGCAAGCGACAGTTCCAGCTCTCAACGGTCCTCTCACGCCGGCGATGCTCGACAAAATGGACCGCTATTGGCGGGCGGCGAATTATCTATGCATCGGCCAGATCTATCTCTTTGAAAATCCCTTGTTGCGAGAGCCGCTCAAAGCCAGTCAGATTAAGCCAAGACTACTCGGACACTGGGGAACTTCGCCGGGCCAGAATCTCATCTACATTCACCTGAACCGCCTGATCCAGAAACAAGACGCAAATATCATTTATATTGCCGGCCCGGGCCATGGCGGTCCTTCGCTCAATGCAATGTCCTATCTGGAAGGCAGTTATACGGAGGTACATCCGGAGATCACGCCGGACGAGAATGGCCTCAGGCTTATGTTCAGGAGGTTTTCGACACCAGGCGGCGTGCCCAGCCATTGTGGGCCACACGTGCCGAATTCCATGCATGAGGGTGGCGAACTTGGCTACTCGCTAGTTCACGCCTTCGGCGCCGCATTCGACAACCCCGATCTGATCGTTGCCTGCGTGATTGGTGACGGAGAGTCTGAAACTTGCCCGCTCGAAGGAAGTTGGAAGTCAGTCAACTTCCTCAATCCGGTCCGAGATGGCGCAGTCCTCCCGATTCTGCACCTCAACGGTTACAAAATCTCCGGGCCGACGGTTCAGGCACGGACTAGCGACGAAGACTTGAAGGCCCTATATATAGGACGCGGCTATAACCCCCGCTTTGTCGAGGGGGACGATCCACAGGTCGTGCATCAACTGTTAGCGGGAACTTTGGACGATTGCTATGCTGAGATTCGCACCATTCAACAGGAGGCACGCCAGAGCGGTTTCAAGAAACAGCCGATCTGGCCCATGATCGTCTTGCGGACACCCAAGGGATGGACGTGCCCGAAGGAAGTGGATGGAATCCCGATTGAAGGCACCTTTCGAGCACACCAGGTACCGCTCGCAACCGTTCGCGAGAACCCCGAACATCTCAATATCCTTGAAGCCTGGATGAAGAGCTACAAGCCACAGGAGCTCTTCGATAAGAATGGCAAATTCATCACCGAACTGGCGGAACTTGCACCGATCGGCAAGCGCCGCATGGGCGGAAACCCTCATGTGAATGGCGGACGCCTGCTGACTGCGCTCGATCTGCCGGAGTTTACGAATTACGCGCTCGAGATTCCTGGACCGGGCCAAGTAGTCGCCGAAGCTCCCCGCAAGCTCGGAGATTTTTGTAGAGATATCTTCAGGCTGAATCCAACGAACTTTCGGATGTTCTGCCCCGACGAGACCAACTCCAATCGCTTAAACTCCGTCCTCGAAGCAACCAAGCGTTGTTTTATGGCGGAGACGGTTTCGATCGATGACGAACTCAGCCCCGATGGCCGTGTTATGGAAGTATTGAGCGAGCATTGCTGCCAGGGGTGGCTGGAAGGCTATTTGCTGACCGGGCGGCATGGCATGTGGTCGTCCTACGAAGCCTTCGCGCAAGTCGTGGATTCGATGCTGACGCAGCACGCCAAATGGCTGGAGCAATGCCGAGATTTTCCCTGGCGCAAACCGCTGGCCTCCTTAAATGTTTTGCTGACAAGTCATGCCTGGCGAAATGACCACAATGGCTTCAGCCACCAGGCGACTGGATTTGTCGACAACGCCCTGGCACGCCGCAGTGAAACCATCCGAGTGTACTATCCGCCAGACAGCAACTGCCTGTTAAGCGTTTTCGACCACTGCCTGCGCAGCCGTAACTACGTCAACATCGTCACCTGCGGCAAGCAGCCGCAGCTTCAATGGCTGAACATGGACGAAGCACTAGAACATTGCTCGCGAGGGGCATCGATCTGGAAGTTCGCTACGAACGACAATGGTGAAGAACCAGACGTCGTGCTGGCTTGCGCGGGCGACGTACCAACCATTGAGATATGCGCGTCTTCATGGCTTCTGCAGAAGTATGTTCCCGGCATCAAGGTACGGGTTGTCAATGTGGTGGATCTGAGCGTTCTGATGATGCCGGACGACCATCCGCATGGGATGGACAACATGTCCTTCAATGCGCTCTTCACCAAAGACGCGCCGGTCATCTTCGCCTTCCACAATAACCGATGGCTCATTCACACCATGGTGCATGGGCGTTCCAACGAAGACCGTTTCCATGTCCGCGGCTACATGGATCAGGGCACAACAACGACGCCATTCGACATGGTAGTGCTGAATGAGATGAGCCGGTTTCACCTTGCCATCGACGCACTGAAGTCTGTCTCACGACTCCGTTCACAGGTTTCCGATGTAATCGACATGTTCAATCGAAAGCTATACGAACACCACGACTATATTCGGCAACACCTGGAAGACATGCCCGAGATCCGGGACTGGGCTTGGACCGCTGATTTCAAGGAACCGAGCGCTCCGCCACCGCTGGCCAAGGGCCATCCTCGCGGGAGCTTATTCAGCGACAGCTAAATCTACAAAACACAAATTAAATGCTGGAAAGAGAGTAGGTTGAAAAAGATGATAGAACGGAAGCTTACCATTGCTGAGATCATACTTCTCGCCGGGACCCGCATCGCCTTGGGCGCCGGAATCGGCCTTCTGCTTTCCAGCCGGCTGAATAATGACCAACGCAAAGCCGCTGGATGGGCCCTCGCCCTGGTCGGAGGCCTTACTACGATTCCGCTGGCCATGAACATACTAAGCAAGAAGAATTCGATTTAGTCCGCCTGCACCCGTAGAGTCTGGCTCCCGCCACGCTATCAATTCCGAGGCCCGTGTTCGTGGGGCGAAATGGTCATGGGCGAAGCCATCGGATTCTGCGCGGCTTCGCCAGCGCCTGCTGAAAACACGAGAAGGCTGCAAGAAGCATATGAGCACTTCGAGCCGCTCTGCTTCTGATCGGCAACGGCGCGATTTCTTATTGGCTTGCCGGTTTGTGGACGGTCTGCAACCGCATTCGAACGGCTGATACTTTGCCATGCCGCGGAGGCAACCGACTCACGAACACAGGTATTCTGAATTCCCAAGAATCAAGCGCGTTACACTTTTGCTTTTGCCGGGTCGGCTACTCCCCCCAGTGGAAGGACATCCGGCAGGTCAAGGCGTGCGACGCCAATCCGTTTGTCGGCCATCCCAAAATAAACGTCAAAGCGGTCCGGTGAGCCAAGATCGTCGCGCCGGTCGATGCCAGTGGGAAATACAACGTTGGCGACCGTACCGTAGCGTTCTTGCGGCAGTTCCGGCGTCAACACCGGCTCCGCCGAGCGGTAAAGAACCACGAGCGGATGCTCCTTGGAAAATATCATCGCCCCCGCCGAATAACACAGCTGATACCTGTCGGTCTTGGGCTTCCCCATTTCGCTAACCCCATGGTAGATGATCAGCCAGCCGTAGCGGGTTAAGACTGGCGGGGTGCCGCCTCCTATCTTGAGCCGCTCCCACGGCGAGACCGGAGCCGCTAACCGGTGATGAAAGGTAAATTGGCCGGCGCGAAATGGCTTATGGTCAAGGGACATTCGACAATACGAAATCCAGATGCTTTCCCTGTCGACATCCACCACACGAGTCTCTGCTCTGCAGGCGGTTTCCTCGGGACGAGTACCTGGGAAGAGCGGACGGTGAAGCATCGCCAATTCCGGTTGCCCGGATGGATCGGGAATGACGACTGGAAATAAGCTGGCATCTTTGTCATCCACGTCGTCGAATTCGATACCCTGATACGGACCAAACTTCGCCAGCCCCAGACGCCGCCAATGGAAGAGGTCTGTCGATATTGCCAAGGCGATCCGTGGGCCTCGGGGCGAAAATGCCGTGTAGGTCATGATGTACTGCTTGAGCGGCTCCACAAATGTGATACGCGGATCTTCGCAGCCACCAGTACCGTCCGGCCGCCGCTCATAATCGGCCTCCGGCTCCAGTGCGATGCCGAGCCGCTCGACGCCTGCCGGATCGCCGGCTGCATTGAACTGCACTCTCGCAATTCCGATGCGCGAGTAATTTCCCCGAGCGACCAGCCGGGGGAAAAGGTAAAGCTCACCGTCAGTGCCACGAACCGCAGCCGGATTCAGGACGCCTTCGATCTCCTGCGGATTGCCCGCCTGCGGCTCCATCAACATTCCTAGGCGCTGCAACTTAAATCCACTCATCCATGTCCCTCAATAAGTCGGGCCGACTGATCGCGATCGGCTAAACATGCGATGATCGCTTGTATAACGCGCTTCGTCTCATCGGGACCCTTGACTGGGATACAGTCAACACCTGCTTGTTCGGCGGGATAGTCGTTCCCTCCTACGAACAAGGCATCTCCGATGTAGATCATCTCTTTCAAGGAAACGTGCAGGATCTCTCGCAGCTTTCCGATTCCGTATGCCTTATCAATGCCAGGCTTGGTGACATCAATGGACGTCGAGCCTCCAATTCGGACAGAGAACTCGGGAATAAACGTGTCAAGAATCGCTTTAATCTTCTTCCGCTTGGCGTAATCGGGATCCCACTTGTCCTTTTCTTCTAAGGGTGCCCGCTGACCCAATGCGGAAAACGTTATCTGGCTCCCCCGGTCCTCAATTTGCTCTCCCCATAACTTTTCCGCATTGAAGCCGTCTACTGCGAGTGCCTTATTGAGAGAACTGATAATCTTCGCTCTTTCATCAGCGGTGAAATCTTCCTCATAAAGCTTTTTCCAATCTCCTGAATATTGGTAGAACTTCGTTCCGCAGGTAGGAAGCAGGGATAGATTCGCCAGGCGTTGATCGTGAGGAAGCTTGGAGACCACCTGCCCTTCAAATTGCGGCCAATCTCCTCCGGAAATCACGGCCACTTTGACGATAGCGAGCAGGTCATGCAGCAGTCCCGACATTTCGGGATCAAGAGCCGACTTGCTTTCGGCAAGCGTACCGTCCAGATCAAAAACCACTAGCTTTTTCACCAAGGCTTCCGTCCTCTTAATCTGTCGCGATTCAATCCGGTAGTGCGATTTCCAGCAAATTAACTGCACTGTGCGGCCGAAAAGTACACGTCCCGATCACCGCTGGCAAGAGGAATACGTCCCCTTTTCCGACGGCATACGTGGCGCCGCCGTGCTCGATCTGCCCCATGCCTTCAATGCATACCAGAACACGTGGCATATCCGATGTGCCGATGGTAAACGCCGATCGTCCACGCAGGCGCCACAACCAGAAATTTTCACACTGAAAGAGTCTTTCGCGTTCCACCGGAGTCGTCGCCTCCACTACGGGCGTCACCCGACCGACCGGCCCCTCGGCAAAATCAATGCAGGCAAGCGCCTGATCCACTTGTAGCGCACGCGGCAGGCCCGTCGTGAAGTCAACATGGTCCCAATCATAGAGGCGAAACGTCACGTCGCTGTTCTGCTGGACCTCGAACACAACAATGTCGCCACCCAGAGAGTGAACCGTCCCAGCCGGCAGGAAAACGCCGTCGCCGAGCTGCGGAGTGAACCACACGAGTTCGTCCGCTATCGAACCGTTCGTGAGGGCCTGCTGCAGATTTGCTGCAGTCGTACCTGGCTTCAGGCCCGCGTAGACGCGGCTCTTTTGCCCCGCTTCCAGCACGACCCAGGCTTCGGTCTTCGCGGTCTCGCCCGCTGGCAGCAGGTTCGTATTCGCCTTCGTGGGATGCACCTGAACCGACAGCATTTCGCGCGCGTCGAGGAACTTCAGCAACAACGGGAATCGGCGGAAACGCCCCGCCAGCTTTCCCAGCATTTGCTCCGGGAACTGCTTTAGCAATTGAGCGATGCTTCGCCCTTTGAGCGGTCCATCGGCAACGTGGCTCAGATGGTCATCGCGGTCGCTGAGCACCCATGCTTCGCCGATAGGACCATGACCGGGCAGCGGTGCGGTGAGCAGGTCGGCCAAACGGCGGCCGCCCCAGAGCCGATACTGATAAATTGGTTCGAATCGCAGGGGGTACAGAAGTTGTGGACTCAAGAATTGTCTCTTTTGCTCTTCCGTGCCGTTAGCAGGCCCTGTCGCCCCGAGCAGTGTCTGTGTGTCATTGCGAGCTCGTGGAACCGCCAGTGACGGCGGCGAAAATCATGGGCAGCCGCTTTTGCGGATGCCCATGCCCACTACTTAAACGGTCAGGGAAAATGAAGACTTCTGTTCGGCTTCGTGCAGCCAATATGGCGGCTGGCCGTAGTGACGGTGGAGCCGATCCTCATATTCACGAGTGATGGGGGCGGATTCCACGTACGCCGGGGCGTTTTTGACGACTTCTCGGGAGAGGCCAATGTAGACTTTCGAATCTGTCCAACTTACTCGTTGGATCCACGACGGTGAAACCAGTACCTTCTTGCCTGGCCACCAGTTCTTGGTTGCTACCTCAAGATAGCGGATAGCCCAGGTTTCATCGTCCATGACGAACCCTTCCACGTGGCCGATCTCACCGTCTTTTGCCTCAATGTGATAACCCGTGACGGCTTCGTTACTGCGCAGATGCGAATCCTGGGACTCTCTCCGGCTCTGATCCGACAGCGCCTCCTTAAAATTAGCCGCCGGAATCGGCAAGCCCGACGGATACAGGACGGGACCCCACATATTGGGACCGACCCAGTAGTAGGAGTATCCGTAATAGTCGTGGTATGCCGCCTCGTGTTGCCGGGAGACGGGTTGATGCGTGTCAATGCCAGGGCCCTGCTCCACTTGCTTTATTGTCAGTGCAACATCCAACTGCTTGGCTTGCCAATCCGTATGGATGACAGAAATGGGCGAGATCAACACTTGCCGGTCTCCAAGCCATCCTCCGGTTTCTACCGTGAGATAGCGGATAACCCACGCCTTATCGTCGAAGTAGAACTGATCTACAGTTCCAATGTCGCCGTCCGTAGCTCGGATCACCATATCTTTCAAATAGGCCGCATTTGTTAACATTACCTCTGCCCTCCTATTATGCAGTTCTGCACGGTATTGTTGCCGTAAACCATAGATATGTAAGGCTCGTCTCCCGAGCGGTGCTTGCAGTACCTGCGGCCGCCAACTGGATTTCAGCCCCAAGCTCGTAAACCCCGCACGGTGCATTGCAAGTCGGCTCGCGACTCCCAGCACATCGGGTTCTCGGCGGAAGGCCTACCAGACGAACAGGCGAGCGCCGCCGCCGCGCGAACGGTACCTCCCAGCTTGGAAAGACCTATCGGGACCAGGAGCCATCTTATCGACGTCCGTTCTGGGGAGGTTAAGTTCCGAGCCGACGAGTTCTTCGATCTCCACCGCATGATGGCGGTTCATAATCTCAGCCGCCGTGTCCGCCTCCTCGCCCGAACCTGTTGCGAAAACCATGACTCCTCCACGTCGCACTCCCTGAACGTAAGCTTCCGCGTCCGTTTCGGCGACCCCAAACGCCACGAGATCACGAGTCAAGCTCACTTCAAAGTCAGTATGCGGAATACTCGTAACCCCGCCGCCGGCCATCTCACGTGGCTCGCCTAAAATACGGACGTCGTTCCGATGGAAACCGCTGGCCAGGAGATCGTGAACAACCTCGTCGACTAAGACCGGATTCTCAAACAAAGCAATTGCTGTTTTCGGCATATCAGCCTCCATTTATTTAGTCTGCAGCACTGGGTTCGTAGCTCGTTCGGGCAACGTCTGCAGCATCGCCTTGTTTCGGGATGGTCGCCACCGCTCCTCGTTCTGCCTTCATCTGGAGGTGGCACAAATTCTCTGAGCGCTGCCGTTTGCCGAACTTCACCGCAGCGGCCGCAAGTCTGTCAGTCGCCACAGATGTTCCCTCTGGTTGCCGGATAAACTGCGCTATCGAGTCATCCTAAGATTCGCTTATTGCCTGCCAAAATACTGTGCAGAATGACTCACTGCCGGGCTTCCGCCAGAAAGGGGAAACACTGGCGCACACGCAGCATGTTTTCTTTCCTGAGTCGAGGCGGCACCCTGGCCGCGAAACTGTTGCCGACTATCGCCATCACGATGTGATGTGCTGGCTGGGCGTGTGCGGGTGACCGTCTCCGATAGAAACTGTGAGTGACCAATGAAGCAGGCGAGGTCAATTGGTCTCCTCCCGAGTGCCGGCGATTTCGAGACCCTCGTTCGAGCATCCCTTCCCTTGCGTCGCAAATCATAAAGGAGGGTGGCTGTGAAAAAGTCCGTGGCTGGAGGTTCGACATCGGAGCCGGTAATCACTTCCGTAAACGAGGACGCTATCCGCAAGCGTGCGTAGGAGCTTTACGAACAGCGCGGGACGGTTGGACGGACACGCGGTAGACGATTGGCTGGCGGCCGAAGGTGAGCTGCAGCTCAAGAGCAAAAGCACAGCGGCTTAGCGCAGCGCCATTAAAATCGACCGAGAATGCTACCTCTGTTCTTGTTCAACACTGGAGAAGCTGCACAGTGCCCAGGTTCTTGCAGAAGGTTCGTTCCCCTCAGCAGAACCTGCTCGCACAGCTACCAGCGCATCGGACTGACGACGATGCATCAGAAAAGAAACAACCGAATCTTAAAGCCCGCTCAATGATCAGTTGGCTTCTCTGCGGCGCGCTGATTGTATCGGCTTACGGTGTTACCGCCACCTGGGCGGATGGGCGGCAGGCTCAGAGCGACGTATTGCGGGTGCCAGAACTCGAGACCGGTTTTCACCTCCTGTATGCACTGAAGCCCGCGGAAGCTCGCGCGCAGTTTGAGGCCTGGCAGAAGTCCCATCCGGAAGACCCTCTTGGGAGTGCCTCGGAAGCCGCCGCTTACCTGTTTGAGGAGTGTTACCGGCAAGGTGTCTTGACCTCCGAATTTTTCCTCGACAACAAACGTTTTTTGGGCAAGATCCCTCTCCAACCGGACCCGCAACTGCGCGCAGCATTCTTCGCCGCAGACAAGAAAGCACAGGACCTGGCGCAGCTGCGATTGCAGACGAACCCGAACGATACAAACGCCCTGTTCGCCATGACCCTAAGCGTGGGTATGCAGGCCGACTATGCCAGTCTGATCGATAAGCATCAGGTGGCAAGCTTGAAAATGCTCCGTGATGCCGATCGATACGCTAAGAAATTATTGGTGGTCGCGCCCGATGCCGCCGACGCCTATCTCACATTGGGCGCGGCGAATTACATCATCGGGAGCTTGCCGGGATACAAGAAGTTCTTTCTTGGCTTGGTTGGAATCCACGGCAACAAGCGCCTTGGCCTACGGCAGCTCGAGATCGCCGCTGACCGGGGCTATTATCTTCGGCCGTTTGCGAAAATTCTGCTGGCGCTGGCAGCTCTGCGCGAAAAAAAAACAGAAGTGGCCCGCACACAACTTGAGCAACTCGTCTCGGAATTTCCCGAAAACCCGCTCTTTGCCAGTGAGCTGGCCAAACTCCATGCTTCTACTGCCACGCCTATCGACCCGGAGGAGTGACTCCTTGCTGAGCGGGATGTACCTCAGTCGCGGAGATACTACATAGTCCTGCACCACCCGCCAAAGACCGAAGAACTGTCTTGCCCCTGAAGACGAAGTCTCAGCTACAGATCTCATTGCTGCGACTTCGCATGCGTTTGGGGGCGATTCCACACGGGCCGCTTTACCGGAATGCCGCGCCCGCGGCCGTCCCGAACGATACCTACGAAATACGATTGCCGGCATGCTGCATTTCGGCGGCCACGTCGGCAATCATCAATCTACTTCATTTCAGCATTTTCGTGGACGTTCGCCTTCTGGACAGCGGCCCTTACCGCCGCGAGAAACGAGTTGCTGGCCGCCGGGGCATGCACGCCGCCGGATAGTGTTTTACGGAAGGATATATTTTTGCCGTAGAACGCAACCGTGGAATCATTGTCCTGCTGAATCTTGGCCCCATCCACGGCGACTCCAACAAACAGACCCTTGGTACGCGAGTAGCTTAGGGCCTCTGTGTTCATCTTCCAGTCGGTACCTGCCGAGGCATGCCTTCCGACCGGACCCGCTGTGGCTGATGCCTCGCCGGTGAGTTCGAACTTGCTCGTGAGCAGCCCTTGCACACCCTTGTCGTTCATGAACAACATGACAAGATCGACCGACTGAGCGCCGGCCTGGAAGCCAAAATTGCCTCCACCGATCGAAATGAATGCCGGCGCGCTCCAGCCATGGGCTGTGCGGCAGGTAACAACCCCTCGTCCATGCTCGCCGCCGACAATGAATCCGCCCTTCGCCATGTCTGGTACCACAGCGATACATTTGGCGCCATTCAGCACTTCTTCAGGAATCCCTTTGTCGGGAGCCGCCATGATCTCGTTCATCACCTGCCCGGCCGCTTGTAAGCGCGCAGTGGGGTCTTGCTCACCCGAACCAGCGAAAGCGAAGGTGGCTAAAGACAATGTTAACAAAGCAATTGCGTATTTCTTCATAAAGCACTCCTTCCCATTCCACGCTATGTGGTGATATCCACCGTTAACCTCAGATTGCTCGACGACCAAATCACCTCGACGTTTATCAGCCCGGCCTCTGTCACTCGAACCGACTCTTGAATCGCTTCCTTCATGCAGTGATCGAGCAGGGCTGCTTTCGTCAATGCTTCGCAGTCTGCTCGATCTTGGACAATACGGCCTGTATTTCTGAGAGGGCGGCGGCATCTCCCTTCGCCAGATCCGCTGTGATCTGATCGCGGGTTGCCAGCGTGTCACGAAGCAACTTGCGGAGTGCGGAATCCCCCGTGCTGCTCACAATTCGCTGAGCTTGATCAAAAAACTCTTTCGAGTACACCCCAGCCTCTCCGTAGTTTTTTTGCACCGTCTCCAGATACATCACCGTGGCTGTGTCGCGAAGCTGCGACAATTGTTCGCTGGCCCGGCAGGATCCTAATTGTTCTGTCGAGATAGACAGCTCCTGCTGTGCCCGCTGGAGTCTGGCATACGGCAGGATGAACCCAGCAAGAAATCCGGCAATCAACAACACAAACCAGAGGATGAGTTTACGTCGCATTGATCTTTACCCTTCGCCATCCCTCTCATTCAATACAGAACGCCGAGCGTCAAAGCTGACGCCCGCCGAATCTCTGTGGTACCGAGCAGAGAACGGCAAGGCGTCAGTCGCTCCGAACGCAGCAATGTGCCCCCGACAGGGCCCGCCTAACTTACTTCTCGAGCACCTTCTCGATCTGACCGACCTTCTTCTCAACTTTGCCGGCCCTGTGTTCAGCTTTGCCTTCAGCCTCCAAATCAGGGCTGTCCACGACTTGGCCTACCACTTCTTTCACTTTGCCTTTCACTTCATGAAAAGTGCCTTTAACTTCATCTTTCGTACTCGTACTCATCGGTTTTCTCCTTACTCTTGCGAATGGCCTAATTAAAGGAGCGGGACTTCGGTTACCCGCCCAGGAAACAACAGATGGTTAGCGGGACCAATAGAGAGATTGGATCTTTGCTAATGGTCCCGCGCAAGGCTCAAGCTGCCTTGAGACCGGGAACGATGGTGACGGGCTCTGCCGTCCACGGGGTGTGGGGCTTGGAGACGAGCATCTTCATCTGCAACCAGTCGTACGGGAACTCATGACCGCAGTCGAGACAAACTACGTATGTCCCGGTTACGGAAGCCGCTGCGATGCTGCGGCGCAGCTTGCCGCGCACGGTGATGGGGAAGCTGCAACGTCTGTGCCAACAACCGAAGACCAGATCGAAAAGGCTCATTTAGTCCTCCCCTGATTGAACCCGGCAGTTTGAAAGCCGGCCACGTTAGCCGCGCCCGCGCTGCCAGTACCAACCGCCTCCACCAAGCAAGAACACAATCACGACGATAATCAGAATCGTTTCAAGGCTCATATTGAACTCCTTCGAATGAAAGTTTGACACGCCGAAGCTTCAGCAGTCTGTTCACAAAAGAACAGGGGGCTCTTCTATTCCCAAAACGGACTGCACGCCTCTGTTCAATTTTGACCAGTTGCCTTTTTGTCACTTTCGTTATTGAAATCAGCATAAAGAGCCTTGATGTTGCCCGACACCTGACTGCCAACCTGCACGTCCACAGCATTGACTGTGCCTGTAGCCGTCTTCTAAGCAGCCCCCGTTCCAGCGGTATCGTCCCGTGGGTAATCGCATTCTGCGAATGCATCCGCCACAGCTCCCCGATTACGGCAAGCGCGAGGACTAGGCCGATAGCTAACGCTCACCTGATCGAGTAGTATCTACGGCGCACCCGGATTGGAGATGGCGGAGGTGGGAGAATCGGAAATGTGATTGGTTCTGCGCGAACCGGATCCACTGCCGTGACCAATACGTCACGCTTTCCTTTTCTGTCCGAAAATCAGGCACTTGCTGGATCTACTCCGGCAATCGCCGTAATCTTCACCGCGACCAGCACCTCTAGCAAGGTGGCGGTGTTACGAACGCTTCCCGCGATCGTGGCGAGAGCTTCCGACACTAGAGGATGTTCTTCCGCCAGCACGTCAAGTCGGTCACTCACTCTGTAGAGTTTTTGGACTTCGTCCAAGATCGAATTCTTATACATGGTGTTGCCCAGCTTCCTGAGAGTCTAAGGAGAGATAACCTCAGGTGGGCTGACTTAGTTCAGGAGACCTGAAAGAGGGTCCGCGGGCCTATCCGCCAGACGCGACCTTTTGGTTGCAAATAACGTGAATACCATCACGCAGCGTATTCACGCATTCATATTGCTATCGCGCTAGGCGCGCCAGCGAGAGTATCCCCAGCCTCCGCCGCCGAGCAACAACAGCACTACGAGAACAATCAATACGGTTACCATCTTGCACCTCACTTGTGAAAGGGAGCTGGACGAGGCTCTGCAACGGCCGTCTTGCTTCTTCACTAAGAACATCATAGAAGTGGCTGAGAAGGGTGTCTGGTCACATTGGACCACCGTGAGTGCTCGAACGGTACCGCGTGCTACGCCGGCCCAACCCTCGAAGAATTCGTGCAGACAGACCAAGGGCGCACGACCTGCACGTCCAAGACGCAGTGGGGGAGTCTGGCGGCTGAGGGTGTGCTGATCGGAAGGATGACCCACTGCCGCAATAACGGCATCGAAGATGCTGGTAAGCAAAGGCTTAACTCAACTGTTGGGATGAGTGTGCAAGATTGAACAGATGGGGTTAGACAAACGGGTTTTAGGGTGTACGATGTAAGAGTGTAGACGCCCCTAGGGAGGTGTGAAATGAGTGTCAGGGGCATGCCCTCAGATAGCACTGGCCGATCAGCCAAGCGCGTTTCGTCGCCTAATGCAGCACCATCCGCAAAACCTGTAAAAGGCGCAATTGCAAAGCCCTTCCGGCTTCAAACCCCCTCGCAGCAACTAAGAAATGGAAACCGCGATTTTGATCCTGAGGCCTTCCTTACCCAGACCGGCGTCGGAAGGACGGTACTTAGCCTGAAAAAGGACGAAACGGCCTTCGTACAAGGAGATCCTTCTGACGCGGTTTTTTACGTGCAGAAGGGCCGGTTGAGAGTAACTGTCACCTCCACCAACGGAAAAGAAGCGACGATCGCCTTGGTAGGTGCCGGTGAATTCGTGGGCGAGAACTGCATGGTCTCGGCTCATCCTGTTCGGCTGTCGACGGCTACCGCGATGACCGACTGTGCACTGCTCAGGATTAGCAAGACGGAAATGGTCCGCGTACTTCACCAGGAACACGCGCTGTCGGATGTGTTCGTCTCATTTCTGCTGACCCGCAACGCTCGCATCCAGGCCGATCTGGTCGATCAGCTTTTTAACTCGAGCGAGAAGCGGCTTGCCAGAATTCTGTTACTGCTGGCGCAGTTCGGCAAGGAGAGCAAACCCGAGACGGTGGTTCCTAAGGTCAGCCAGGAGGTACTGGCTGAAATGATTGGCACAACTCGATCCCGCGTGAGTTTTTTCATGAATCGCTTCAGGAAGCTAGGCTTCATCGAATACAACGGAGAGATTCGGATTCACAACACCCTCCTCAACATCTTTCTGCAGGAATAACGGCGCGGCAGTTTTTCGGCGGACCACTTCGGCGTAAGGGACAAACGAACTTTTGCGGCCGGCGTCTACCGGAGAGAGCCCTCATCCAAGACTCGCTTAGCCGCTTGGTCATCTGTGCCCGAATCGGCTTCTGAGAAGAATCGATTCAGTTTATAGTTGCGCTTATTCTCATTTCGGCAACTGGAGCCTTGGTGGAGGTCGTGAGGTGAGGCTGGTAAAGCTCGGCGTGAAGCGCTTGTTTCAGGGAGTAGCGCTGGTCATCGTCTTGCCGGCGGCCGTCCTGGCCCTGTTTGGCCGCCTCAAGCCCCTGTACACCTTTTTTGCGCAGTTCTTCGCGCTGGGTCCTGGAATGCCTGGCAGTTACCTCCGGGCTGCGTATTACAAGTTGACGCTACGCGACTGCTCGATCGACGTCACGCTTTCGTTCGGTACCTACTTCGTTGAGCCTGACACATCGGTTGGGCCGTTTGTCTCCATTGGCACCTATGGTGTGATCGGCCGCTCTGCTATCGGCCGTGGTTGCCAGATCGCCTCGCATGTCCTCATTCCCAGCGGCCGCCGCCAGCATGTACGCAATCCCGATGGGAGCCTGAGCAACCTCGTCAAAGATCGTATCAAGATCGGGGCCGATTGCTGGATCGGTGACGCAGCCGTAGTGATGTCGGACCTGGGCGACGGCGCTACCGTAGGAGCGGGCTCCGTCGTTACCAAGCCGGTACCGCCGCACACCCTGGTAGTCGGCAATCCCGCGCGCCCGCTTCCAACAACCCCCGTCCAGGGCGACGGCGCACTCGAGGCTGTCATCCGCAACCGCTCGTGAGGCCGGCGCCCTCAACGATCCAGTACTCGATTGCGACTTCGCCGTCTAAGCCTCGCGACTCGGTCCTTCCTTAGCAACATGATTGCCAATCGTCTACACTGTCGTTAGTCCCTGTAAATTCTGTAATTAAAATCCCACGAGGAGCCGATGGGCTATCACATGACGAAGTATGCGCTGCTGGTGGTCGCCGGCGCACCTTTTGTCTATTACGTCCTGGCCCTATTCAGTTCGTGGCGCTATTTCCTTTCTCCTGAAAACGGCGTAAATGAGCACTCGGACTACACGCCACCGGTGAGCGTGATCAAGCCGCTGCGTGGGCTCGACCCAGACGCCTACGAAAACTTTGCCAGTTTCTGCCGCCAGGATTATCCCGACTACGAAATCCTGTTCTGCGTGGGCGACGAGTCAGACCCTGTCGTTCCCGTGATTGAACAGCTCAAGGCCGACTTCCCTGCCCGCAGCATACGGCTCTTGTACGGTTCCGGACGCGACGCTACCAACGACAAAGTTGCCAAGCTGGCGCGACTGACGCACGAAGCACGGCACGACGTGCTCGTCATCAACGACAGCGATGTGCGCGCCGAAGCCAGCTACTTGCGCAAGGTCGTCGCTCCGCTGGCCAATCCCAACGTAGGCGCAGTTACGTGCTTTTATGTGCCGACCCACGAGACTTCCGTGGTGCAGCGGCTTCAATCAGTGGGCATGCTCTCCGATTTCTATCCGGGAATACTGGTCGCGTGGCTGCTGGACGGCGTGAAGTTCGCTCTGGGCCCCACCATCGTCACCACGCGCCCGCGCCTGGAAGGATTCGGTGGCTTTGAAGCGATTGAGAATCGCCCGGGAGACGACCTGTTAGTTGGGCGGCTCATCGCCGATCAGGGATATGAAGTGAAGCTGCTTCGCTACTCGGTAAGTACGGTGGCTGACTTCCACTCCATGCGCGATCTGCTGCTGAAGCGCCTGCGCTGGATGGTGGTGATGCGCCACATGCGCCCCTGGGGACACGTCGGACTGCTGTTCACCTTCGGCTTGCCTTGGGCGCTCATCGCAGCTCTGGTCAGCCGGTCGCAGGCGATTGGAATTGCCTACCTTGGCGGCTATCTCGCATTCAGGCTGGCGATGACATGGCTCATCGGGAGCTGGGGGCTGAAACAACGCTTCCACCTGCGGTATTTTCTGCTGATCCCGCTCTGGGACGCGCTCGCGGTAGGTATCTGGCTGAGGAGCTTCACCCGCAATACCATTAGCTGGCGCAATCACGAATACTACATACGCAACGGCGAGCTGGTGCCGGTGGGAACGGCGGAATAGCGCACGTAGTGCACACCTTCAGGTCGGCAGCAAGGCGCTCATAACAAAATTCGGGGCCATGGTCCGCCGCCAGGTGGACCATTATCCCCGAATAAATGAACGTGAATCCTCAGGCGTCGCCGGAGCGCCGTACCCTACACCAGCGTCTTATCCAGCGCCGGGGCCTCGTCCGTCTTCGCAGCCTTCCGCTCGTTGCGTGTTTTGCGCCAGTTCACTCGCGGCTGGAACAACCCGGTATCAATGCGATGGCGATATCTCATCGCGATGTGAATCATTGAGTCAAGCAAGGTGTCGGACAGATTGTGGGGCTTCAGTCCGAGATCGACCAGACGTGAGTGCTTAGCGTTGTAGTAATGTTCCTCCGCTTCCACGCGGGGATCGGGCAGGTGATCGATCTCCACCTTCAGACCGATTTCGGCGCCGGCTTTCTGCACCATCTGCGCCAGCTCCAGCACGCTGAACTGCTCGGTGAACTGGTTGAAGACCCGGAACTCGCCTGGCTTGGCCGGATTCTGGCAGGCGATCTCGAGGCAACGCACCGTGTCCTGTATGTCGAGGAAGCCGCGCGTTTGTCCACCCTTGCCATAGACGGTTAGCGGATACCCGAGTGCCGCCTGCGAACAGAAGCGATTCAACACCGTACCGAAGACTTCGTCGTAGTCAAAGCGATTGACCAGCGCCTCATCCATCACGGTTTCGGGAGTCTCCGTCCCGTAGACCACGCCCTGATTGAGATCGGTGGCGCGCACGCCCCAGATCTTGCAGGCAAACGCAATGTTGTGGCTGTCGTGCACCTTGGAGAGGTGATAGAACGAACCGGGCTGCTTGGGGAATGGAAGCACATCACTGCGTCCGTTGTGCTCGATCTTGATGTAGCCCTCTTCGATGTCGATGTTCGGCGTGCCATACTCGCCCATCGTGCCCAGCTTCACCAGGTGGCAGTCGGGCACGTGTTCGTGAATTGCATACAGAAGATTGAGAGTGCCTTCGACGTTGTTGAGCTGGGTGAACACCGCGTGCTGGCGGTCGATCATCGAGTAGGGCGCAGAGCGCTGCTCAGCGAAGTGAATGATGGCGTCGGGCTCGTAGGTGCGAACGAATTCGCTCAGAAACTCGTAATCGCAAATGTCGCCGACAAATGAGTCGATGGCCTTGCCGGTAAGCTGCTGCCACACGCTCAGGCGCTCCGACAGCGGACGAATCGGGGTCAGCGTCTGCGCTCCGAGTTCGTGGTCCCACATCCGTCGAATGAAGTTATCGACGATGGCCACCGAGTTCCCTCGGGCGGAAAGGTAAAGCGCCGTTGCCCAGCCACAGTAGCCGTCACCACCCAGTACGGCAATTCTCATGTTCTCTCCTCAGAACTTATTGGTGTCGCAAACTTATGATTTTACTTTGCCGCCGAAGCCGGTTCCGAAATGTGCGGTGCAGACCCGCTCGCAACCTTATTTCCCTGGGCTCCGTTGCCGTGCTTCCGGCTCCCCGTCAGCTGGCTCAGCTCAAAGAAAGCGCTGGAAACTCCGTGCTTCATGGCCAGCGACGATTCGACGCCGCAGGTACATCCCGGACATTCGCGCCGCATCATGGCCTCCGCCTGCCGAACATAGGCTTCCGACGCCAGAACTGTGGCCAGCTTCTCGTGCAGAATGTTTCCTACCGGCGGCAGCGGATAGCAGCCGGTCAGCACGTCGCCATTCGATAACACGAATACCTGCAGATACCCAAGCACGCATGGCGGCTCCACAAGCTCTTCGCGACTGTAATAGCGCGTGATGTAGTCGACTTCGTACTGCGGGCGGCGGCCCTGCAGGAATGTTCCTATCTGATGAACGTCGCTGCGCTCCGGCCACATCGAGTCAAGATCAGCGTCCTTGAGGAAGAACAGGCTCTGGCTCAGGATGTTGAACTCCAGATGCGCGCCGACCTCGGCGGCCAGCTCGGCCAGCTCGTCCAACTCGCTTGCCGCCAGCTTGTTCAGGGTGACGGAAATCGCCAGCCGTTTACCTCTAAGCAGCGCGAGCCCTTCCATTCCCAGATCAAAGTAGCCGCGAATCCCGCGAATGACGTCGTTGGTCTGCTTTAGGCCGTCGATGGAAACTGCAACATCGGTGATCGGCGAAGCGTTGACTTCCTTATGCAGCTTCTTCAACGCCAGGCCGTTGGTCTGAAGAATGATGCGATGGAGGCGTGACGCATTCGATTTGCCCAGCACCTCGAACAGGTCCTTACGCAGCAGCGGCTCGCCGCCCGTGAGGCGCAGCGAACGGATGCCGCAGGCATCGATCTCGTTGATCAGCTCAATTGCCCGCTCCGTGCTGATCCCGTCCTGCCAGCGCGTCTTCCAGTAATCGCAACTGATGCACTTGGCCTGGCAGTTCTCGGTCAGCTTGAGGTGTGCCGAGAGCGGACGAATTCTCGACGGCAGCAGCTTGGTCGAGACATTGGTTCCCATCCAGACACTGGGCAGGTAGGTTACAGACATTCTTACTCGCTTTCCTCAGAAACAGATCTGCGTATCCACAAGCCTCCCGGCGCGAACCTCAGCGGCCACCCGGCAGGCTCTGGTTTGTGACCAGCAGCTTTCCCCCACTATTAGCAAGGATAACGATATTCTGCGAATCCACCAACCCCCGGAGATGGGACAGCTCCTCCTCCGGCAGGAACAGATACTGCCGCTGTGCCCTTCGCCAATGCTCTGCGAGTTGCGCATCATCAAGGAAAACATCCGGCGCCCCCGGCGCATAGGAGCCATAAATCAGGTTCATTTGCCGGCCATGCCACAGCAACCCGGGGCGGTCTGTGTAAAAGAAGACCGATGAGAACGGATAGTAATGGCCGTACGCGATGAGTTGCCCCGGGGGCGAGTGCTCCATCACGGCAGCTAATGGGTATGACGAGAGATAGGGATCGAACTGCACCATCGCCAGCCGCGCTGCCTGGTAGAACAGGACCATCATCACGACCGCCGACAGGAATGCCCGCTGCCGGTGCCATACCAGCATTCCAATTGCCCCGATGATGAACGCCGCTGCCGCCAGCATCAGGGGCAGCCGCATGTAGGCAAAAGACTGTAGCGTGAGGTCCTCTATGTGTCCCAGCGACAGCCTGTAGTTCGCCTGCCGGGTGACCGCCTGCGAGATGTCGCCAATCACCGGCACGTTGCGCACGGCAATCAGGATTCCAATACAGGCCGCTGCTGCTGCCGCACACAGCGCGCCAAGAAATCGCGTGCCGCGCTCTACCCACCGCCCACCCATCGCCATGGCCGAGCCCAACAGCAACGCCATCGCCGGATAAGCCGGCATTGAGTAGTACTCCTGTGTGGTGGAGAAGGTGAAGAAGACGAGGATGAATCCCGCCCAGCACAGCGCCAGCAGGCGGGTGCGGCCGGCACGATCGACGGGCCGATACGACAGCTTGCACACCGCCGGAAAATACACGCTGAAGGGGAACAGCCACACCAGGTGAAACAGCCAGAAATACAACCGGGGGACTGTGCTGTAATCACGCGGATAGCGCAGGTTCAGAAAGCGCAGAAGCTGTTCGTTGATGAAATAGAACCACAGGAAGCCGTGATACTCGCCCGGCCCGCTGTGCAGAGTAAACGCAAAGTATGGCGGATTGCGCAGCGTCGCCAGTACATGCCACGGCGCGGCAATGGCAAGCGCAATCAGTGCTCCGGTGAATGGATGCAAGCGCTTCCACGTCCGGGCTGAGAACAACTGCCTGGTCAGCGCCAGATACACCAAAGCCGCTCCGACGGGAAACACTACGGCAATCAGGCTCTTCAGCAGCAGGCCGACACCCAGGCTGGCGGCCAGCACGTATGCCCAGGCGCGGGGATGACGTTCCTCCTCGTCGATCACTCGCAAGAACGCCCACATCGCCAGCGCGATGGTGAATGTCAGCATCACATCCGGGATCAGCACCCGGGTAAAGAGAAACAGGCCGACACAGATCGCAATCGTGAGCCCGGCGTAGAGTCCTGCTTTGCGGCCGAAGGCCCAGACCCCAAACGCCGCGGTCAGCCAGCACAGCGCAATGCACGCCAGCGCAATCGGAATTCTCGCTGCCCAGTCATGTACGCCGAAGACTTTGTAGGAGCCGGCGATCAGCCAATAGATAAGTGGGGCCTTCTCCAGGTAAGGCACGCCGTCGAGCCGCGCGGTGACGTAATCGCCGGAGGTGAGCATGTTGCGCGCGATCTGCGCCTGGACAGCATCAACGTCATCCTGCAGATGGGGCGGGGAAATTATGCACGCGAGGTAGATAAGGGCCGAGCACAGAATGACGATCAGGTAGAGATCGCGATTCCTTCGGGTTGCAGTTGTTGCCGGGTCGACGACGGAGTCGACTGTATGCGCCATTTCTTCATCCATTGGAACAGGATCATCAACCCCCAGAGGTGGTATCCGACGTTGATTCGCCGCTCCAGGTGCTCCCGCAGGAGCCGGTTGACTTCATCTGTCCGAAACAGGCTGGGGTGTTCGGCTAGGCCTGCGTTCAGTGTATCAACAAGCATGGGCTGCAGTATTCCGCGCAGCCATTCATGCGCGGGGATGTCGAACCCGACTTTCTTGCGGGTCAGCACCGCCTGGGGCAGCTTGTCGCGCATCGCTTCCTTCAACAGGAATTTCTGCCGCGAGCCGCGAATCTTCAGCTCCGGTGGCAAGGTCGCTGCAAACTCGATGATGCGATGGTCGAGAAATGGTGGCCGCACCTCCACCGAATGCGCCATGCTCATGCGATCGGATTTCACCAGGATGTCGTCGGGCAGGTAGTACTGCTGATCGAACCGCAGGTACGAACCCAGTCCATCGCGGGAGCCGTTGGCGGCGCCATTGAGCAGATCATTCAGCGCGCGCGGGAACGCTCCCGCCAGAAGGCGGTCCTTGCCGTCCTCGGAGAAAGTTCCATTCCAATAAACGTGCGCCCGCGCCGGCGTCATCAGCGAGCCTTCCAGCAGCCGCTTGAGCTTGTACTCCAGCCCGATCTTTTCGTCCGACACCGGCCAGTGCCGCAGCGCCGAAAGTGCAGCTTGTACCGTGGGCCGAGGGAACTTGCGTAACAGGTTGGCAAAGTTGTTCGCCCGGTACGTCAGGTAGCCGCCCATCAACTCGTCGGCCCCTTCGCCGCTTAGAGCAACGGTGGTGCGGGTCTTGCAGAGCTTTGACAGGAACCACACCGGCAATGCTCCGGCGTCGGCGCTGGGTTCGTCGGAGTAGTAGGCGAATTCTTCGATCGCCCCTTCCAGGTCCTGATCGGGATTGAGGTCAAGCTGCTCATGCTCCGTGCCGTACGCCGCCACGACTTCCTTGATGTAAGGAGTTTCGTCGAAGCTGCGTCCGGCAAACGAGATCGAAAACGTCTTCAGCCGCGAAGATGAAGCGGCCGCCGCATAATGCAGAATGGTCGAAGAATCGACGCCACCGCTCAACCAGATGCCCAGCGGCACATCCGAAACCAGGTGCTCGCTGATCGACTGCCGCATCAGCGCATCAAACTCTTCCTTGGCGGTTTCCAGCGTCCACGATGCGTAACGTTGAGGCGGAATTGTCCAGTACGCTTCACGTTGCACGCGTCCGTTGCGCCACTCCACCCACTGCCCCGGCAGCACCTTCTCAATCCCCTCGACCAGCGTCCACGGCGCCGGCACGTAATTGAGCGAGAGATAGCAGTCCAACCCCTCCATGCTCAGGTTGCGCTCAATCTCGGGATGAATCAGGATCGCCTTCAGCTCCGAGCCAAAGAAGAGATCACCGCGCCGCTCCGCGATGTACAGCGGCTTGATCCCGATACGGTCCCGCGCCAGGACCAGCCGGCGCTCCGAATCCGTCCACAAGGCAATGGCGAACATGCCGCGCAGCCGGCTGAAGCAATCCGTGTCCCATTGCAGAAAAGCGTGCAGGACGGTCTCGGTGTCGCAGTGACTTACGAAGCTGTGCCCCAGCGCCTCCAACTCGTGGCGCAACTCCATGTGGTTATAGATCTCGCCGTTGAACACGATGGTGGTGTCGCCGTCGGGGCTTTGAATCGGCTGGTCTCCGCCTTCCAGGTCAATGATCTTCAGCCGCGTGGCTCCCAGCGAGCATAGCGAGGAGCGGAAAAAGCCCTGCTGGTCGGGCCCGCGATGAGTCAGGGTGGCGGTGGCGGATTGAATTCGGTCGGGACTTGGTGACCAGTTTTTATTAGTAAATCCGGCAATGCCGCACAATTTTTGGATACCCCTGCGGTGACGTTCTCCGACGCTCAGACGTGCCTGAGGCTGACGACCGCACAAGCCAATCTGTTACAGATAGATTACCGGATTTTAGAGGTTGCCATCGGTGGAAACAACTTCGGGAGTCCGGGTTGTTACCTTGTATATTGATGCGGTACCACTGCCGAAGGCGTCGCAGGAACTTGCAATTCCACAGTTTAGGATTATGATTTTTGTCGCCTGCGCTCCACGCAGGGACGTGCCTACGGGGGTTCCATGAAACTTCCCTTCCAGCGAGCGGGCTCGGCTGCGACAGTACATGCCCCGACCTGCGCCGAATTTCCGCCGATCGACGGAGCTGAAATCTCCGCCATGGTGCACGGCGCGCGTCTAGGCGGCGACTTTTACCACTTCATGCGCACTACTCCTCACCGGGTCGTCTTCGGCTTGCTGGATGTCGCCGGACAGCGCTCCGAGAACCGGTCCATCATCGCAGCCACGCGGGACGAGTTTCAAAGCGCGGCCTGCGCCAGATTCCGTGATGAGGACATCAACGAAGCCGATGCGATGATGGAGTTCTGCATGGACCTGAATGCCGCCATTCGGCGCAGTGCCTCTGCGGTCTGTGTTTGCGCTGCCTTCGTCGGCTGCTACAGCGAAGACTTCGGCACCATCTGCTATGTGAATGCCGGACACACCCCCGGGCTTTTGCGCCACGGCGATCAGATCGCGGAGTTACGGGCCACCGGGCTGCCCCTGGGTTTATTTGCCGCTTCCACCTACGAGGCCCCAACCGCCCATCTCGCTCCGGGAAACGCCCTGCTGCTGGTTTCGCGCGGCGTCGTTGAGTCGGTTCGCAGAAAAGAGGAATTCGGACTGCACGGCGTCAAGCGGCACTTGCTGAGCATTCCGCTGGATCATGCCAACACGATCGCCACCAGCGTACTGGATGCCGTTCGCCAGCATCTGGGACCTGCGCCGCCGACCAACGATCTCACCACTCTTGCGCTCGTGCGCCAATCGAAGTAGCAGTAGCAGAGAAGCCTACGCCTCCATCCTCCGCCCTATCCTCCAGGACGGACTTTCGGGAACCTTAAGCGACATGCAAGAATGCCAATAGGAGCTGATTCTGCCGTAACCGCAAATGCCTGGGTTGAACGCAGGTCGAGCGGCACGAAGTGCTCCCCATTTCACACCGGGTCCTTCAGGCAGGGGGCGCGAGCGCCAGGCTGACCTGAGCAGAGCGTATGCCCACATTCGCTGCGGTTGATATCGGGTCCAATTCCGTCCGGCTCAAGATCGCCGAGGCCACACGCGATCGCCTGAAGACGGTCTACGAAGACCGCGAAGTCACCCGACTCGGCGCCAGCGTCTTCGCCAATGGCTCGCTCGAGCCGCAAGCGATGGCCTACACCATCCAGGTGCTGCAACGCTTTCTGCGCGCCACCCAGAGCTACGCTGCCGACCGGGTTCGCGTTGTCGCCACCAGTGCGTTGCGGGACGCCCGCAACAGCCGGGCATTCGTTGACTGGGTCCGCACCGCCACCGGATGGAGGGCCGAAATCATCACCGGCCTCGAAGAAGGCCGCCTGATCCACCTCGGCATTCTGTCCAACCTCCGCGTGGGCAAGACGCGGGTTCTTCTCATCGATCTGGGCGGCGGTAGTTGCGAGCTCACGCTCTCTGACCGGGGACATATCGCGGATATGGTCAGCCTGCCCATCGGCGCGGTCCGCCTCACCCAGACCTTCGTACACTCCGACCCGCCGCGGCGCAACGAACTGGAGCAGATGCGCAGCTTGATCCAGCGTGAAGTCTTGCGGGTGCAGCCGCGCATCATTGACGCCAAGGTCCAGGCTGTACTGGCAACCTCAGGCACCGCCGCGGCGCTCTCCGGCCTGTACAACGAGCGGGGCGAGGGAGCCAACGGATCGAAGGCACTTGCTGTTCCGCGGCAGGCCCTCACTAAGATTGCGAAGGAGCTCAGCCGGCGCAATCTGGTGCAGCGCCAGGGCTTGCCCGGCATAGGCCCCAAACGCGCGGAGATCATCGTCGCCGGCGCCATGGTCTACTCCGAGTTGCTGGAGATATGCGAGCTCCGAAACTTCCGCTACCTGCCACTGGGCCTGCGCGACGGCCTGCTGGCGCAGATGATGGCCGACTACAATGCCAAGTCGGCGATGCGCGAGCGCGTGGAGTCGGAACGTCAGGACGCGCTGGTTGCTTCCGCCATGCACTATGAGGTCGATCTCATCTTTGCCCGCCGGATTCGCGACCTCGCCCTTCAGCTCTTTCGCCGCTTGCAGACCGTGCATCAGTTGCCGGCGCCATACGCCGACTGGCTGGAGGCCGCGGCCATGCTGCATGAGGTCGGCTCCTACATCAACCGCTCCGGACGCCGCCGGCATACCTACTACGTGATCGCGAACTCGGAGATCTTCGGATACACGCCCGTACAGCGGCGCATCATCGCTGCCATCTCCCGCTACGTCGGAAAATCATTGCCCAGCCCGAGCGACCGTAACATTCGCATTCTTCCCTCGTCTGACCAGGGCCACATACCGAAGGCAGTCGCCCTGCTGCGGCTGGCGCGTGCGCTCGATCAAAGCCGTCGCGGCGCGGTCCGCGATCTGCAAGTCAAGATCGGGTCGGATGGGCGGGTGACCTTGCGTCTCTCTGCAAACACCCCGGAAGGCATGGAGTTGGAGTTATGGGCGGTGGAGCAGGAGAAGGATTACTTCCGCGAGGTCTTCGGTCGGGAGCTCTTCGCCGGCGCCGTCTGAAGCGCGCGCGCCATCTTTGGCGTCAGCATCCAGTTCAAGACCGCATGGCTTTCCTCGACCGTGACTTTGGCGACAGCGCCCTTCTTGAACTCAATCCAGGTGCTATGGTCGTGGCCGGTCAGCAGATGCACCAGAAACTCGGTGATACTGGGGTTGTGGCCAACCACCATGATGGCCTGGCTCTTGCTCTGCGTCGCCAGCAGGTCCTGGAACTGATCGTAGCTCGCCTCGGGACGCATCGCCTCATCGATGACGATCTTGTCCTTGCCGCCAAGTTCCTTCGCCGCCAGCTCCGCCGTCTGCCGCGCCCGCGTCAGCGGACTCGAGATGACTGCGTCGAGTTCCACCTTGAGCGCCGCCAGCGCACGTCCCACGTCTCGCGACTGCCGCTCGCCGATTTTGTCGATGGGGCGTTTCTCGTCTTGCTTGAGGTTCAACCCCGGATTACCCGCGCTGGCGTGACGGAGGAAATAGACGATCATTCCTCCATTGTGCCCTAAGAGTTGTGCAGCCGGGGTTGACTGCCTTGATTTTTTATATTGGTTGACACAAATTCATCTGCCTTTTACATTTCCTCCACCGTGAAAAGGAGATGTGGAATGAATTTACGCAAGACCCTCGTATCAATCTTTGCCCTTGCCCTGCTGCTGTCCGGGATGCAGCTATGGGCGGAAGACCATCAGGCCGCGGAGAACGATCTCAAAGCCAAGGAGCAGGCCGGTTGGCAAGCATGGAAAGACAAGGACACGAAAACCTTCGATGCCATGCTTCCCGACGACGCCGTCAATATCGCCGGCGGTATGGTCGAACACAGCAAGCAGCAAATCATGAAAGACATGGCGGCCAACCAGTGTACCGTCGGCAACTTTTCCTTGTCCGACTTCTCCTTCCTCTGGATCGACAAAGACGCCGTGATGATCACCTACAACGCCACCCAGGACGTCACTTGTGGCGGCAAGAAGCAGCCGGATAAGGTCGTTGCCAGCTCGCTGTGGGTGAAGAAGGGTGGTAAGTGGCTATCGCCCTTCCATCAGGAAACCGCCGCCGAAGGCATGTAACTCAACAGCGCCCGGGTCAATCCTTCGCTTGGACCGCCCGGGCGATTTTTTTGCTCATACCTTCGGAGTTCGAGAATTTTCTGGAACGAACTGAGCTACGCGACCGTACCTCGCCGCATGAAAAAGCTCTTCTTCAACTCGCGCGGCCTGCGCGCCGGATGGCGGCTGCTCATCTTTGTCGCCATCTTCATGGGCCTTGGCCTGGTCCTGGACCGCGTCGTTCCGGTAGTCTTCCACCTTCAGCACCGCCCGTTTCTCGATCCTGTCTCCCTGAGCGTTGCGGAGATCGCGTCGCTGGTTCAAGTCCTGATCGCTACCTGGATCATGGCCCGCATCGAGCGCCGCCACTTCCAGCAATACGGCATTCCGCCGCTGCGCCGTGCCTTTGCCCGCGACTTCTGGGCCGGAGCCGTCTGGGGCATAGGCTCGACCTCGTCGCTCATTGGATTGATCGCTGCCTTTGGCGGCTATCGCATCCTCGGCCTCGCCATTCACGGCGCCGAGCTGTGGTACTTCACCGCGCTCTGGACCATCGCCAACCTCCTGATCGGCTTCTCCGAAGAGCTTCAATTCCGCGCCTATCTGCTTTTCACCACCGCCGACGGCATTGGGTTCTGGGCCGCCGCGATTCTGCTCTCCATCGGCTTTGGAGCAATGCACTTCTTCTTCAAGCCGCACGAGCGCTGGGAGGACTTCGCCTCCACCGGCCTGCTTGGCCTGTTCATGTGCTTCACCCTGCGGCGCACCGGATCGCTTACCTTCGCCATCGGCTTCCACGCCGCCTTCGACTTCGCCAATCTCTTTGTCTGGTCAGGACAGAATGCCGGCGAGTACGCTCCCGGGCATCTGCTGCAAACCACTTGGCAAGGGCCGCAATGGGTCACCGGCGGCCTGCTGGGGCCGGAGGCCAGCCGCCTGGTCTTTCCCGTGATCGCCCTGATGTTCCTGCTCTTCGACCGGCTTTATCGTCGCGCGAAGTTTCCCATCGACGCGTGAAATGGCGTGGCGATGTAGTCGGACTTGAAGGGGTAGGGCTCTACATGCCGCCGGGAGGATGTCCGTGGGATGCGGTTTGCAAGGGCTCGACTCCTAGCCGTGCCGAGCGATTCGCGGCCCACCCACGAGCCACCGGCTTCAGGGCAGCAATTCGCTGAGCCCGAAGGGCAAAACAATTCTCGCCCGGCACGGGACAGTCTGTTACGAAACTCCTGGCGTGAAGAGGTGGCAACACGCCCGGTACCCGGTTCGCGTCCTTTGTTTGGACGCTAACCTGGGCATCACTGACGTACCCCCCGAGATGGTGTACTTGAGCCGCGAGCCGAAATTCCCACCGCCAGCCAAGCGAGTGGGAGGGATCTGTTGTTATCTCCGGTTGGGAAGGTATACGAGCAGCCCAGGAAACCGCGCCGTCAGGCGCAGCAGATCTTAGCCCAGCGCTTCAGCGCTGGGTAAAGCGGAAAAACAATCCGAGCCCTTCGGGGACGACATACGCGGTATCCTGCCCCGCATACCGCATGATGCTTGACGGTTGGAACCTTATCCAACAGCCAGGAAACCGCGCCGTCAGGCGCAGCAGATCTTAGCCCAGCGCTTCAGCGCTGGGTAAAGCGGAAAAATAACCCGAGTCCCGTAGGGACGGCACACTTATCAGGTACAAGGGCGAGGGCGTGCCCCAGAGCCTGCCCTGAGCTTGCCGAAGGGTTCGGCCATCGGTTGGCCTAACCTGGGGCGTCACTGACATCGCGACAGGGCATGGTGTAGGTTGAAGTTCATGCCATGAGGTCTGCGACGGTATCATCAATCCGGCCACTCCCATTTCGTCACTTTCAGTTGTTATTGACGGCAACCCAACTTCAGCAGCGGTGAAGTCTACGACCTTTTCCCTGAGTGTCTAGAGCGCACGCGCCAACGCTTTGACATGTGCGTCTATGGATACGTGGTCATGCCCGAGCACGTGCATCTGCTATTGAGCGAACCTGAGAAGGGCACGCTGGCCGACGCAATTCACTACCTGAAACTGTCGTTTTCGAAACGCGTGAAGTTACTTGTCCCAGGTTGGCGTCCAAAGGAAGGACGCGAACCTGGGGCACAATGAGCCCTTTTGGCAGAAGCGCTATTATGATCGCAACCTAAGGAATTGGCGGGAGTTCACCGTAAAGCTGCGGTATTTGCATCGTAATCCCGTCAAACGAGGCCTGGTGAAGGAGGCCGCCCAGTGGAACTGGAGCAGCTTCCGGCATTATGCTCTTCGCGAAGTTGGCGTGGTGGAGATTGAATCGGAATGGACAGCGCGAGACCGGGAAGTGAAAACGCTGGGGTTGCCGCCGCGCATCTTTCTTTGTCCACGTTAACCGTGGCCCAGGTTAGCCCAACCAAGGCCGAACCTGGGGCACCGGGCACGGGAGTGCCGGGAACTCGCCCTCACACACACCGGGCCCCTTCAGGGGCGGCACGAACCGAGCCCGAAGGGCGATATTTGTTTTAGCCGTGGGCGTCAGCCCGCGGCCGGCGTGCCCACCCATACTCCCGAGCCGCGTAGCGGCGGCACCCGTGCCAGGCAAACTCGCGGTTGTCTTGCGTGTGATGGCTCCGCTGTGCGGAGGGGGCGGAATCTCACCGAGCCCAACTCGGCGGTACAATTCTAGCCCGGCACGGGAGTGCCCGGGACCTCGCCCCCATACAAATCCGATCCCCTTCAGGGGCGGCCCCTATTTGCTCTCCCAGGTTAGCATCCAACCGAAGGACGCGAACCTAGGGCACAAGGCCCTCGGGAGTGCTTTCGATGACGAATCGTTTCATGGTTTTGCGAAGGGGCGAGCCGGGTGTACTATGTTTCCGTTTTTCAAGGCCAAGAAACAACATTGCGGCTGAAATGAGGTGCAACTTTGGCTGAACACCACTTTCGCTGGATAGACACAGGCGAATCGAGACAGCGTGGTGCATTTGCGTGGTTTTCCGATGACCCGCGAACAGAGACGGCTGTGATATTCGTTCATGGCTTTCTCGGGGACGCCGAAGGTACTTGGCTCAACTTTCAAGGTATGGTTGATACTCATACCGCAGATTATCCTGAGTGGGAAACAAGTGATCTCTTGTTCTTCCCCTACGCTAGCTTCCGTTCTCATATTACGGACAGCGCGGAAGAATTGGTCAAATTCTTGCGAACCATGTTTCCAGCCCCACCCGAAGGTCTTTTTACGATTGATCGTGACTTGCCGTTACTACCAAAGCCTTTGGCAGATCTAGATTTGGAACCGAGGACGTATAAACAGTTAGTCCTGGTAGGACACTCCCAAGGTGCGTTGGTAATACGGCGAGCCCTGGTGGTGATCTACAAAGATGAAGAGCCCAACCCCACGTCTCGGATCTTGTCGTCCCAGTTGGCACTGTTTGCGCCCGCAATTTTCGGATTCGCGCCATCGGGAATGGTCGGTACTGTTTTGGGCATCGGCCGAGCAGAAAAGCTTGCAATGCTCGTACTGCGTTTTTCGCGCGCCTTCCGTGAAATGGAAAAGGGCGATGTGCCGGCGGAGATCCAAAGGCATACCGAAGCGTTCTTGAAGCGATCGAACTTATCATGCTTCACGGCGCGCGTCCTCTTTGGAAGGGAAGAAGAAATCGTGACAAAGATGGAATACACGGACGATTTCCCGGAGCCTTCAGAGCCCAATGAAACTCATACGTCGATCTGCAAACCAAGGGCAAGATATCTTCGTCCGTTCAAATTCGTGTTCAGGAAGACCGGTTATGCATAGACTTCAGCAGTTCGTCATTGGCGAGGTCGTTCCAGAGCTAGCGGCCTTAGACGAGTCGCTCAAGGATCAGCAGGTCGATCAAGCAGCGATGAATCGTTGTTTTCTCGGCGAGAAGTTCCTGTGGCTACATCTAGGGACTGAAATCGGAGCGTTCCCTCAGCCCGCTTCGGCAGCCGTCTATGACAGCTACTTTGCACCATTTTTTTTGTCGCTAACGGACCCGAGAAAACTGCGCGATGAATATGCACCTCACACTGCTGAATCTCAGCGGATGCGGGATTCGTTTCCTCACTTCGCTCAGCAGTTATTCGACAAGGCGTTGCGAGCAGACGACGACCTATTTTCTGCGGAGCCCTGTTTGTTTAAGGCTCCTAACAACCTGATCGGCCTGTTTCAAACCTACCTGCTCCTGCGGGACCACGTCTGGCGTCAGCTGGCAGTCAGGTGGTTCGTTCGAGTGCTCAACTTCTCGGCAAGTGAATTGTGGAGCACAACATGGAAACAAGACTGCTCAGCTGAAGATATCCAAAATGCCAATGATGAACAGTCCCCGACGCCGAGCAAGGCGCTTACGTATGCGGGATATTTGGGCCTCTTCAGATATGCTTCACAAATGCGACAACTAAGCGAGCTATGCCGTGATGACGAATTGTTGGAATTAGGGGACATCTCAAAATTAGAAGCTCGCGTCCGTGAGATTCAGGGTTGGACTATAAACCTGCATAGTAGTGAAGTCAGTAATCGGTTCGAAGAGATTAGGATGGGGGTCGGGAAGCTATTGCAAGCGCAAAGCGAAGTTGACGCCGAAGTGAGCAAGGAAATGGTCCGTTCGATCGAAGACTTCATCGATGATGCGCTCGAATTCATTGGTATTCCGCAATTGGTATTGAGGTAGCAGGGTGCCCCAGGTTCGGCCATCGGTTGGCCTAACCTGGGCGTCACTGACATCGCGACAGGGCATGGTGTAGGTTGAAGTTCGCACGACGGGATTGGCCTCGCACCAAATTACCTTCGTAACTTGCGCCCTCTACGCTTCTCTGCTACGTTCGCCGTGTGAGGCATGGAGTTGTGTGCCCACGCGTGCCGGAGCTTCTTGGACGCGGTCTTTAGGACGTATTGGTCATGCCGCAAGGCTGGCTTCAGGTTAACCGTTTCGTTACTCCTCAAAATTCATTGTGCACCGTGTCTGGTGCAATCAATCGCGCTAAGTCAAATTTCCGCAAGATTTTGCGTGTAACTCCCACGCGCTCAAGATTTTGCGCGGAAAAGTTTTTCCTTGGCAAGTATATACTTGGCTCACAAATCTCTGTATCATATTGATTGCCGTGACAGGGCTTTTGTTATGTGTGGCTGTTGTGCCGTTGGTGAAATCTCAGATTAAGAAACAGCTTCAAGTCTTTCGTATCGATGGCGAATTTGGGGCTCGCTTCAAAGCAAAATTCGGTTCTGTGGAGCGGCGTGTTCTCGAATACGTCGTAGTATGTTGCCCATCCGTAGAAGTACAGCTTCAATTTGCCGACCCGTACCTTTTGGATGTCCACATTGCTGATCTCCATCGGCCCGGTGAATATCCCGCTTTTCGGCCCGATCATCAGCGGATGATCGACGGCCTTTCCCTTGTCTTCGTACGTAAAGTTCTCCGGCAGGTCATTGGGAACGCAAACCCAACTGAAATGCATTCGCAGGTCTTTCGTCGGCGTGTTCCCGGAATTTTCGACGCGCAATTGGAGGCGCCACCCCGTCAATTCGTAGTTCCTTTCCTTATCTATGGAGCCGCTCGCCAATGGCTTGACTGGCGAGAACCACACGTAGGCTCGTTGGCCCCGCTGCATGGCTTCCCGATTAATGTTGTTGGATTCGACCATCGCCGCAACGTTGCTGGCGGCGGCCTCGGCGTTCTTGATGGCAGCGTCAGCGGTGTCTCTAGCAATGCTGGATTCACGTCGTATAGCAAGAAGGATGAACACAGTAACAACCGAGTAGGCGAGAGTAGTAGTGGCCAATATCCAGTCGGTAACGCTCGGCCTCTGCCACCAGGGTTGACGTGTCTGTTGAGCCTGCTCATGTTCGTTGGAGGCGTGGGGATTGCTTGCTATTTCGGAAATCGGTCCGCTTGGGATATTGGTAGGCAATGGCTGAATATCGCTGGTGCTGCTTTCGCCTGGGTTTTGATGATGTGTGGGTTTTGTCTTTTGCTGTGGGGTGACGTTTTGAGCTAGAGCACCACCGATCACGATTGCGATAGCGGCTATGAAGAGGCGCATAATTTGAGAATGGCGAAGAGAAAAGCAGAATACATCGAAGGCGATAAAGCAAGGGAAAACTTTGAGGATGCGATACGCTATGCGTTCAGCACCCTCAAGGAAAAGGCCCCGGCAAAGCCGAAGCCTAAACGCAACAGGAAGTCCGGCAGTGACAAGGGCTAGAAGGGTTCTTTCTCTGTCCGCGTCTCTGCCGCCGAATGGTGGAGCGAGTCAACTCCCTTGCCCGTCAGTTGGGCGTAGGTGAGGTGCTTACCGTTGACGCGAGACATAGCGAGTACGAAGCGATCTGCGTCACTGACGCGCTCTTCGGCTTTCTTGCCGCCACGATTGTTGAAACGAAATACTTGTTCGCCGAGGTAACGCTCTAAATGGAACGGTTCGACAGACACGTAGGTTCCGCGCAGATTGCGCTTGAACAGCGACCAGAAGTTCTCAAGGCCATTGGTGTGAACCCGTCCGTTGACGTACCGCTCCATGTGATTCACCCACTCATGCACGTAGCGGTTGTGCAGCAGTTCATAAGTTACTGCGCTGTCCGTGTATACCTTACTGCCATACTTCACGTTCTTGAGGATGATGTTCTGCAAGGTTTCGCGCTGGACGTTCGGGATAACCTGAGTGCGAATCTCTCTCGCGTCCCTGTCCAACATTCCGATAACGGCAGTCTTGCCGACGTGCATATCACCAAAGCGTTGTTCACCACGAATGCGCTGCAAGCGCACCTTGCGTTCGCGGTGCATATTGGCAGCCTTGCCGCCGATGAAACTCTCATCACTTTCTACTTCGCTTCCGGGGCCACCCAACTTCGACGTGTTGCCGAAGCCCTTGTTCGCCAGAACCTCACGGACGCGATGCAGCATGAACCATGCGCTCTTTTGGGTGATCTTCAGCGTCCTAGCCATCTCTGCGCTGCTAACGCCATTTTTGCAGTTGCAGACCATCCAAAAGGCGGTCATCCATTTGTCGAGGCCGAGTGGGGAATCCTCAAAGATAGTTCCAACCTTCACAGAGAACTGCCGCTTGCATCCTTTGCAGAACCACATCAAGCGAGTGCTCAGGAAGGAATGCTCTGTGCCGCTGCAACGCGGGCAGATGATCTTCTTTCCGGGCCAGCGGAGATTCACCGCATAAACGAAGGCCCGCTTCCGGTCAGAGAAGTACACAATCGCTTCCTGAAGGGTTTTGGGCTGACTGAGTTTGTTCGCCATTTCTTTGCCCTCACTATCTATCTGATGCGAGAATACCCGAAAAGACTTTGTGAGTCAAGTATATATTTGCCTTTTCCTTGCTCAATGGAATCAAGATTTTAGCTATCCCGGGGGAGGGGGGTACTTCAGTTGTCGGTTGCCAGCTACCGGTTGTCAGAAACGCAGAGGATGTTAGCAAGTAGTTATTACAACGCTGTGGCGGCCAAAAGCAGGTCCTTCCACTCCGCTCGACGTTCGTCTCGCTTCGCTCAGGATGGCGAGGCCGGAAAGCCCTCTGGCGAAAAGCGAAGAGCCAGGCGCGAAAGGCGCTTTCTGGCAAAAAGCGAATGGCGAAGAGCGAAGAGCGACCCAGACCGCCCGTCGTTTGACCCGACTTTTAACCGATGCTACCGTCAAGCTGCTCCCCGTGCCCTCCGCGATGCTCAATCGACTGCAATACGCACCGCTGGCCGTGCTGGTCCGGTTCGTCGGCGTGTTGCCCCGTCCGGTGGCGCGCGGCTTCGGAATCCTGCTGGGACATCTGGTGTACTACGTGCACCCGCGGCTGCGGCGGGTGGGCCGGCGCAACCTGGAGCTCGCCTTCCCCGAAAGATCGGCGGCCGAGCGCCGCAAGATCCTGAAGGGCGTCTACACCTCGCTGGGGCGGCTGCTGGCCGAGTTCTGCCTCTTCCCTTACTACACGGTGCGCAATTCGTCGGAGGTCGCCGTCTATCAGGGCTTCGAGAATTTCGAGGCCGCTGAGCGCCGCGGGCTGGGCGTGCTGCTGCTCACCGCGCACTTCGGCGGATGGGAGGTCGGCTCGTTCTTCCACTCGTTGCAGGGGCACTCCGTCAAGATCGTCGTGCGGCCAATGGACAACCCTTACGTCGACGACCTGGTCACCAACTACCGCACGCTGCATGGCAACACCGTAGTCGGCAAGCAGGACTTCGCGCGCGGCCTGCTGACGGCGATGCGCAGCAACGAAACGGTCGGCATCCTGATGGACACCAACATGACGCCGCCGCAGGGCGTGTTCGTACCGTTCTTCGGGATTCCGGCGTGCACGGCCAGCGGCGTGGCGCGCGTAGCGCTGCACACCGGCGCGGCTGTCGTGCCCGCGTTCACTATCTGGGACGCGGCGCTGCGCAAGTATCGGGTGCAATTCGATGCGGCGCTGGAGCTGGTCAACACCGGCGACAGCGAGGCCGATGCCGTCGCCAACACCGCGCTGTTCAATCGCGTGATCGAGAGCTATGTGCGCAAGCATCCCGACCAGTGGCTGTGGGTGCATCGGCGGTGGAAGACGCGTCCGCCGGGCGAGGCGGCGTTGTATTAGTTAGCCCTCATCCTTGCGCTTTTTGCCCGGCAGGCTGGCGGGATTCTCGTGGGTGCGCTCGCGGAAACGCGCTTTCATCCCGGCGGCGAGCGAGACGGCGTTCTCGCCAAACTTCTCGCGCAGGCGGTCGGCGGCCGACAGCGCCTGGTTCCACTTGTCATGCGGGCTCGCGCCGGACAGGCCTAGCTGATCGCTCTCGCTGTCGAAGTGCGAGGCGTGGATGCCCAGCAGACGCACCGCTTCGCCGTTCCAGTTCTCGCGGAAGAGCTCGCGGACCACGGCGAAGACCTCCGAGTCGACGGCCGTCGGACGGGCAACAGTGCGGGCGCGCGTGATGGTGTGAAAGTCGGAGGTGCGCAGCTTCAGTTGCAGGGTTCGGGCAGGCAGCTCCTGCTCGCGCAGGCGGCGGCAGACCATCTCTGACAAGCGCGCCAGCATGGACTCGAGCACCTGCTGATCGCTGGTATCGCGCGAGAAAGTGTGCTCGTGGCTGACCGACTTGGGGCCGGCATCTTCGCCGATGTCGGCGTCGAACCAGCCGCCGGCGTCCTCGCCGCGCGCCTTGCCGGCGAGCGCCAGGCCTAGAGCGCCGAAGTTCTGTTTGAGCCAGAGTTCATCGCGCGTCGCCAGGTCGCGGACCTTGCGGATTCCCTGCTCCTCCAGGCGCTTCTCCAGAACCTTGCCGACGCCGGGAATCTTGCGCACCTCCAGCGGCGCAAGGAAGCTGGCCTCGCAACCCGGTTGTATCCAGAGCACGCCGTTGGGCTTGGCCTGGTCGGAGCAGACCTTGGCGATGAGGCGTGAAGTGCCGACGCCGATGGAGCAGTTCAACTGGGCATCGCTTTTGATCGCCGTATGGAGCAGGTGTGCGGCCCGCATCGGCGGCCCGTAGAGCCGCTCGGTGCCCGACATGTCGACATAGGCCTCGTCGATGGAGACCATCTCCAGCTTGGGTGAGAAACGGTTAAGGACACGGTAAACTTTGTCCGAGCACTCGCGGTAGCGCGCCGGGTGTCCAGGGACGAAGATGGCGTGAGGACAGAGCTTGGCCGCCGTCCGCAACGGCATGGCGGAATGCACTCCGAACTTACGCGCCGCGTAAGAGGCTGCGGCGACCACCCCGCGCTCGTGGGCCGCCCCGCCGACCACAACCGCCTGGTTCTTCAGCGAGGGATCATAGAGCTCTTCCACGGAGACGAAGAAGGCGTCCATGTCGACGTGGAAGATGGTGCGCGCTGGGGTCATGTTGCGGAGATTTTATCGATCTGAGTTAACATTCTGCCACTTCCCTTCCAGAGGTGAGGACATCATGATCCGATCCGGCATCACTGTTCTGGGCCTGTTCTTGTGGACTGCGTCGCTGATGGCACAGCAGGCGACCCCGTCGTCCACACAAATGCAGCAGCTTCAACAGGAAGTTGAACAGCTAACCTCGTCGCTGCAGGCCATGCGCACGGAGGTGCAGGCCTGTCGTGACGAGATCCACAGCCTGCGGGCGGAGCTGGAAAGCGCCAAGGCCGCGGTGCAGCAGGGCAGCCCCGGCACGAATGAACAGGTGGAGCATGCACTCGCCGACCTGCGGGAAGACGAAGCGGTGAACGAATCGCGGACGGCGACGCTCTACCAGACCAAGGTGGAGAGCGGATCGAAGTATCGCGTCCGACTGTCGGGCCTGGCGTTGTTCAACACCTTCGTGAATCGCGGGACGGTCAATACGATCAGCGTCCCCAATCTCGCGCTTCCTACGCCCGAGGGGCAGCCGGGAGGGAACGTGGGCGCCACCTTCCGCCAGACGCTATTCACGTTGCAGGCGTTCGGGCCGGAGGTGTGGGGAGCCCGCACCAGTGCCTCAGTGCAGTTCGATTTTTATGGCGGCTTCACGCGCACGCTGGACGGATACGTCCTGGGTCTGGCCCACCTGCGGACCGCGGACATCTCGTTCGACTGGGATAAATGGTCGCTGCACTTCAGCCAGGACAAGCCTTTTATCTCGCCGCTGTCGCCGACGACGCTGGCTGCGATTGGCACGCCGGAGTTCGCCTACTCCGGCGATCTGTGGACGTGGACGCCGCAGATTGTTGCGGAGCGTACCTGGGAGCTATCGGAGAAGGTAAAGCCGCATTTGCAGTTTGGCGTGCTCGATCCCTTGGACGGGGAGGCGCCGACTTCGTTCTATTTGCGTGCGCCTGAGGCGGGCGAGTTGTCGCGCACGCCTGGAATCGCTGCCCGGCAGAGTTGGGACTTCCCCTTACTTGGGCAAACCGCCACCATCGGCTATGGCGGCTATTTCGCCCGCCAGAACTACGGCTACAATCGGGTGCTGGATGCCTGGGCCGCCACGCTGGATTGGAACCTGCCGTTTGGGGAGCGCTGGGCGCTGTCCGGCGAACTGCACCGGGGCATCGGGCTGGGTGGCATGTGGGGCGCCATCGGCACCAGCGTTGTTTACACCGGCCCGGAAAATAGCGGTTATGCTAGCGTGGTGGGCGTGAATACCGTGGGCGGATGGTCGCAGCTCAAGTTTAAGCCGGCATCGAAGTGGGAGCTCAATGGCGCATTCGGCGAAGAGAGCCCGTTTGCCGCCGATCTGCTGCAAAATGCCGATCCGACGTATCAGCCGGTGCTGCGCAACTGGACAACCATGGTAAATGTGATCGACCATCCGCGTTCCAATTTGCTGCTATCGCTCGAGTACCGTCACTTGAACACCGTACTTTTCGGTGGACAAACGCGCACGGCCGAGCACATTAACCTGGGCGTGGGAGTCGCCTTCTGATGAAGCGGTGGTTGTTATTGTTCTTGCTGTTGAGTTGTGCTGCCTGGGCACAGGAGACGGTTTCCGGAAAGGTTGTGATCCAGCGCAACGGAAAGCCATTGAAAAACGCTTCGGCAGCCGTCGTCTGGCTCACGCCGACAAAGGGCGAAGCTCCCAAGCCTGCTGCCGATAAGGTCTACACGCTCACTCAGAAGAACAAGCGCTTCGAGCCGCACCTGCTGGTCGTGCCCATCGGGTCTGCGGTGCTCTTTCCCAACAAGGACCCGTTCTTTCATAACGTGTTTTCGGTGTACGAAGGAACGCGCTTTGATCTGGGCCTGTACGAGAGCGGCTCATCCCGCGAGGTGCACTTTACGCGCCCGGGACCGTCGTACATCTTCTGCAACATTCATCCCGAGATGAGCGCAGTCATCATGGTGATGACCACGCCGTACTACGCGACCAGCGATGCGGCGGGCGACTACTCGATCGAAGGCGTGCCGCCTGGTGAGTATGAGTTGTCGGTGTGGTATGAGCGCGCCGATCCCCATCGCTTGAAACAACTGCAACACCAGGTGACGGTTGCGTCGACCAGCGCACGGCTGGATCCGGTGACCATACCGGCCGCGCCCAGTCTGGCGGTCAATCACAAAAATAAATATGGTCAGGACTACGAGAAGCAGCCGCCCTACCCCATCAAGTAGACGGGCCTAAGTGACCATCTCCAACTCGTCGGCGTCGACTTCGACCGAGAAGCTCTTCATGATGGCTTCCACGGTAAGGACAACGCGCAGGTCGGTCAATTCCTTGACCAGGATGCCGGTCTTGCCGGCAAACGCTCCGGAAGCGATGCGCGCCTTTTGTCCGATCGTCAGGAAGGGATGTGGCCGGCTGTTGCGCTCGATCAATCCGGCGCGCAGCGATTCGATCTCGACATCGTCGAGCACTGACGGCTTACGGCCCGGACCGACAACGGACAGCACTCCCGGGACACTCAACACCTGGAAGTAGAGCTTGGGCTGCAGGCGGGCGAAGACATAGCCGGGAAAGAGCGGCTGCTCGACCTGGGCGCGAACGCCGTTTCGCCAGCGCCGGGACTGACGAACCAGTGGTAGGAAGTAATCCACGCTGCGACATTCGAAGTGCTTGGCGACCGCTTTCTCGTGCCGGGGAGTGGTGTAGTACGCCAGCCAGCGAACGTCAGCAGGCTGCCCCTTCCCATTGTGGCCCAGCCCTTCCCCGGCGCTGTGGTGACTCCTTCGCACTTCAACTTCTGCCGGCATGAATCTCCTCCATTGGCAACAGGCACAGTGGTCGCCCGCGCGCTACTCTCGTGTCATCGAGAGACACATCTCCTTCCCCAGCCAAAACGCGGGAAGATACCACAGCCCCAAAGCAAGTGGCTGCTTACACTAAGTACAAAGCTTACTGTCTGGGAGGAACCGACCTGCACAGGAGGTTAAGGCCCACCTCAGCGCCAAGTCAAGTCAATACGTTGGGGTTGTCGGGTTTTAGTTGGGGAGCGGAAAAGCTGTACAGCCGCGCCATGAGCAATCAAGCACTTGCTTGGCATCACGGCAACCGACACAGGAAAAAGCCGGCGGGAAGCCGGCTTTCCTAAGCGAAAACCCAAGGTGGCTACTTGAGGCTCTTTACATAGGTGGCAACAGCGTTGGCCTGCTCCGAAGTGAGGCCGGACATGGCTTTGGCGTGCGGGGCCTTCTTGCCCGCCTCTCCCTTGGTCAGAAGATCGGCGATCTGCGGCTCGCTCATGGAAATGCCCTTGACGGCGGGACCGACCTTGCCGGCTCCGTCAGGACCATGGCAGACAGCGCACTTCGACTTATAGATAGCTGCGCCGTCGTCAGCGGCCCAGCCGAGGCAGGACATAGAGAGAATGGCAATGATGGTCACCGCGAACATGCTACGCTTCATGAATATTGGCTCCTTGTAACGCAATTACCAACCCCGAAATCGAAGCTGGTTAACACCTTTCGAACTTCCGCGGAAGTTCAGAAATCGGGACGCCATGCTGGCCTGTCTGATGCCACCGGCGTCGGCAGCTGCGTGCAACGTTTCATGGTTTCGTTTCTTGCAATCATACGTCTGTGATGCTGGTCATAGGCACCAGTGATTGCGCTCTGGTCGGGTTGTGCTCCCTTGTCTGCCATGGCGCGGCAATTTCTCCAACTTTTCAAGGAGCCAGGCGCATCCCTCCTCGGAAAGACCGGCCGCCGAAGTGTAGAATCCTGCGTTGTCAACTGAGCGGCAGCTGGCCGCAACTGAAAGGAAGTTATGTCAGAGCACACTCCATCTCACGCTCCTGGAATGTTCACCTGGATCGAGCTGGCGACCAGCGATCAGGCGGGCGCAAAGTCGTTTTACACCTCGCTGTTCGGATGGAGTGCGGACGACAATCCCATGGGCCCCGGCGGGTTTTACACCCTGTTCCGGCTGCAGGGCAAGGACATCGGCGGCGGCTACACGCTGATGCCGGACCAGGTGGCGATGCACGTTCCGCCAAATTGGCTGGTGTACGTCGCGGTGGAGAGTGCCGACGCGGCGATCGCTAAGACCAAACAACTTGGCGGCAAGGTACTGGCCGGACCGATCGACGTGGCCGAGCTCGGCCGCATGGCGATCCTGAGCGATCCGACCGGCGCGGTGTTCGCGGTGTGGCAAGCCAAGCAGCAGGGCGGCATGGGAATCATCGGCGCCGACGGCACGTTCTCCTGGGCCGATCTCAACACCAACGATCCCAAGCGGGCGGGCGAATTCTATTCGGCCCTATTCGGATGGCATTTGGAGAAGGGCGAGAACGACCCCGAGGGCGGATATCTGCACATCAAGAACGGCGAGCACTACATCGGAGGCGTTCCTCCGGCGCAGGCGCTCCAGCCGGGCGTGCCGCCCCACTGGCTGATTTACTTCCACGCCTCCGACTGCGACGCGCTCACCAACAAGGCGAAATCGCTGGGAGCCAATGTTTGCTTTGGGCCGATGACGATGGAAAATGTCGGGCGGTTGGCGATTGTGGCCGATCCGCAAGGAGCGTATTTCGCGCTGTTTCAGCCCATGCGAAAGGGATAGGCGTTGAAGTAACTATTTAGTGGGTGGAGCAGGCGTGCCTGCGCCACCCATTCAGTCGTCGATCAGGTCCGCACCCAGGCGCTTTTTATGCGGTGGCACTTTTGGCATGCGGCGTCCCAATGTATGGGAACTCCTTCAGGATGTCGGTGTGGGGTTTGAGGCCCGTGGGCGGACACTCATTTTTGGTGAGGAAGGCGAGGCGGTAGTTGATCACGTCTTCTGTGAAGGTCCGGCCGTTGGGATACGTCGCGGGCTTTGAGGGATCGAACGTCAGCACGTCGGGAAGCGTGCCCTCCTTATCGATGGCGGCAATCGCTTCCTCGCGGGTGTAATTGCCGGTGTGCCCCATCAGGTGGATGAATTGCTCCAGCCACCGCTGGCGATCGTTGACGGGCTCGCTCGCGTTGTATTCCAACTTGGTGTCATCGGTGTTGAAGAAGCTGCTAACGCTGGGATGGCCCGCACGATCGGCGTGAACCAACTGGCCGTCCTGTCTTATGCTGCACCGGCCCCAGATGTGGATTTTGGGGTTGGGATTGAGTTCGCTCGTGGGGAGCTCGATCACGGTCGAAAATACGTTCGCTTCCGTATTCGAATCCACCCCGGTCCATGGAGACTTGCCGCCGAGATGGGGCTCGGTGAAGTTCCGTTTGCCCCTGGTATCGAACAAGTTTTTGATTCCGTCGAAATCGAAGAAGAACGCGTCACTTCGGCTGCCGGCGAAAAACGTATAGGGGCCGGACTTGATGATGTTGGGCTTGGGGCCGAAGGAGACCTCGGCGCCGGCGATGATTTTCTTCCCCACCGCTTCGGCAGAGCGCGATTCCGCGCCTGTCGCCACGAAAACGCTCACGTTCTGCCTGCCGTCCTGGGGCTGCGAGAAGACATAGCTGAACGCGATGTCGGTGAGGTAATCGCCGTCGTTGTCGATGTTGAGGCGATAGATTGCGTCGGGGTGAAGCGCGTCCGCATTGGGATTTGCATTGAGGATGATCACAGTTCTGTTGTTGTCAGTGGGAGACTGGAATGCGTAGAGGTCGCAGAGGTCGAGGCGTTGATCGCCCAGAGGTGGGCCGAGACTGAGTCCAGTGAAGTGGTTTGACATTGCTCTCTCCTTGCAATGGGAATTTAGAGGTTGGTCCCCCAGCAGGCTGCTAAAAAGGTCCGAAAATTGGGGCGCTCGCGTTGCAAAAATGAAGGCGTTTTCGGCACGGCCAAGGTCGTGCCCTGACGCGGATCATCGCTTCCCATGAGTTTTTCAGCGGCCTGCCAGGGGTGGGCGATTATACATCAACCGTTAGCGGCCGATGGTTACAGTCGCGAGGGAGGCAGCTCAGCGAAATGGCACGTGTCGTGCGCAAGAATCACACGATCTTGTGAGGTCAATCACAGCCGGTTGGTGCGCTGAAGGCCGACAATCAAGCTATCAAAATGGATGGCATTGATTAGGAATGGAGGTCACCATGTCGGAGGATAAGCGCGACGTTCTGGAAGTCTTGCGGTATGAACTCAACTTCCTGGAGCAGGGCGGATACGGCAACTGGTACAGCACGCCGTGGGGGCCGGCATCGATATTTCAGGACTCACTGAGCTGCCTCAACCACGGCGACCCGACGCGGCCGCATGCCTGCCGCGAATGCCTGCTCTATGACTTTGTCCCCGAGCAGTACCGGACCGAAGACGTGCCCTGCCACCACATTCCCCTGAACCGCGAGGGCGCTACGGTGGCCACTCCGCAGTCGGAAGAAGAGCTGCGCGAGAACCTGAAGCATTGGCTGAAAAGGACGATCGCGCGCATTGAAGCCGATCGGGCAAAGGCATCGAAGCAGGGGACGCCGGTAGCTAAAGGGGCATAGCTGCACAAGGTCTCCCTCAGATTCGCGATTGACAAAACGCAATTGCGCAAATCAGCGCTCTCCGCGGCTGTCCGCGGTTAGTCGTCCTACCGGCTGACACCCTCGGGAAACGACTTGAACTCCACCGTGCGCTCGCGAACTTTGTCATTCCCTTTCGCGTCCTCGGCGTGCTCTTTCAGGGTACCTTTCAGAATGCGATAGCCTTCCTGGCCGGGCTGTTTACCGGGCTGGATTTGAACCGTGCCGTCGAACTCATACCAAAGGGCGTGCACCATCTTGGTCGCGAAGGTCACGTGGTCGCCTTGGAGAGAGCCCTTACTGAAGAACTGGTCGATGAACTGTCCGCGGTCGCTGTCGCTGTCGCCAAAGCGGGAGATAAAGCCGGAGAGCTCTCCATCTTCCATCGTGAGCTGCACGTACTCGCCTTCCTTCAGGAACGAATACATGCCGGAGGGATCGTTGGCTTTGTCATTGGAGGCGGCAGTTTGGTCCGTCTGCTGTGCCAGCAAGGTGACAGCAGCCAAAACCAGAAAGAGCACGACCAGGATGTGCTTACACATTTCGATGGGCTCCTTATTCGCACATCATTGCACGAATCGATGGGCGGAGGGAAACAAGCCGGGGGCTAGAGCAGGCGCGGGACGAGCGCTCCGGTGGTCCGACGATACTCTTCGTACTGGCTGCCAAAGGTCTGAACCATAAAGCGCTCTTCCAAGCGGCTCTTCATCCAGAACCCCAGCCAAACCAGAGCCACACCGGCGAATCCCCAGAGATTGCGGCGGCAAAGTACCGTTCCGGTGAGCGCCAGAATTATGCCGGAGTAGATGGGATGGCGAACGAAGCGGTAGGGGCCAGTGCGCACCAGCTCGTGCTCAATCTTCACGGTGACCAAGCCACTCCAGTTCTGGCCGAGATACAGCCGCGCCCAGATGGCGAATAGCAATCCAGCGGCGGTGAGCCCGATGCCGAAGTCCATCAACCAAGGCACGGGGGCAATGCTGGGCCGCCAGAGACCCGTCAGGCGCAGCACCTTTGCATCGGCGAACGCCATATAGACGCCAATCGCGGTTGGGACCATGTAGGGCAAGGCTTCGGCAAACTTCAGCCGCTGCCGGGCCTGCTTGGTCCTCAGGGCCCATATCATCCACACCACCATCCATGCCAGCCATATCAGCCTGCACAGATAGATAGCGGTGATGGTGTGGCCTGCCAACTCGAGGTTCCTTATGTATGTATACGCCCGGACGGGCACGAGGGGTTCCGCCTTCCACAACTTGAGAAATTCCTTCTAATTGCCGGTTTTTCCTGCAACGGATGACTGAGAAATACCATCTAAAACCTTGACAATGATTCACTCAAGTTCTATAGTCGGCTTGCTATAAATACCGGGTCGTCACGACCTATTGCTTTTTAGAATCAGTGGCTTACGAACTTGTTATCCGTGAGGAAGGTGGCTCAAATGAGCAAGATTATCGGCATTGACCTGGGTACCACGAACTCCGTAGTCGCCGTCATGGAAGGCGGCGAGCCCAAGGTCATCCCCAATGAAGAAGGCGGCCGGACGACGCCGTCCATAGTCGGCTTTACCAAGAACGGCGAGCGGTTGGTTGGACAGGTCGCCAAGCGCCAGGCCATCACCAATCCTGAGAACACCATTTATTCGATCAAGCGGTTCATGGGCCGTCGCTTCGACGAAGTGAACGAAGAGATGAAGATGGTGCCCTACAAGGTGGTGCAGTCGGGCGACCACGTGGCGGTGATTGCGCAGGGCAAGGAATACACCCCGCCGCAGGTCTCGGCCATGATCCTGCAGAAGCTGAAGAAAGCGGCTGAGGATTACCTGGGCGAAACGGTGACGGAAGCGGTCATCACCGTGCCTGCATATTTCAATGACGCGCAGCGCCAGGCGACGAAAGATGCCGGCCAGATCGCGGGCTTGACGGTGAAGCGCATCATCAACGAGCCGACGGCGGCTGCGCTGGCTTACGGGCTCGACAAGAAGAAAGACGAGACCATCGCCGTGTATGACTTCGGCGGCGGCACCTTTGACATTTCGATCCTCGAAGTGGGAGAAGGCGTGATCGAGGTCAAGTCGACCAACGGCGACACTCACCTGGGCGGTGACAACATCGACCAGCGCATCGTCGACTGGCTGATTGCGGAGTTCCAGAAGGACGAAGGCCTCGACCTGCGGGCCAAGGGTAACGAAATGGCGTTGCAGCGTCTGCGTGATGCAGCCGAGCGCGCCAAGATCGAGCTCTCTACCACCATGGAGACCGAAGTCAACCTGCCGTTCATCACGGCCGACGCCTCGGGCCCCAAGCACCTGGTGAAGAAGCTCACCCGCGGCAAGCTGGAAGAGATGGTGCGCGACATTATCGATCGCTCGAAACGGCCCTGCGAGCAGGCGCTGAAGGACGCGGGCATTGATGCCAGCAAGATCGACGAGGTCGTGCTGGTCGGCGGCCAGACGCGCATGCCGGCGATCCAGGCGCTGGTGAAGCAGATCTTCGGCAAGGAGCCCCACAAGGGCGTGAATCCTGACGAAGTGGTTGCAGTCGGCGCAGCCATCCAGGGCGGCGTGCTGGGTGGCGAGGTGAAAGACCTGCTGCTGCTCGACGTGACTCCGCTGACGCTGTCGATTGAGACCATGGGCGGCGTGGCGACGCAGATGATTCCGCGCAACACCACCATCCCGACCAAGAAGTCGGAGATGTTCTCGACCGCAGCGGACAACCAGACCTCGGTCGAAGTACACGTGATGCAGGGCGAACGCCCGATGGCGCGCGATAACCGCACGCTGGGCAAGTTCCACCTGACGGGACTGCCTCCGGCGCCGCGTGGCATACCGCAGATCGAAGTGACGTTCGACATCGATGCCAATGGCATCCTGAACGTTCTGGCGAAGGACATGGCTACCGGCAAGGACCAGAAGATCACGATCACGTCGTCTTCCGGTCTGAGCAAGGAAGAGGTCGAGCGCATGGCCAAGGATGCCGACGCTCATGCTGCCGAAGACAAGGCCAAGCGCGAGGAAGTGGAAGCGCGCAACCAGCTCGACGGCATGGTGTACAGCATCGAAAAGATGCTGCGCGAGCACGGCGACAAGATCTCCGGCCAGGAGCGCAGTGACGTGGAAAACGCGCTGGCTGACGCGAAGAAGGCGCTGGAAGGTACCGACGCGAGCGCGATGAACTCGGCCCGCGAACGCCTGCAGGCCGCTTCGCACAAGCTGGCGGAGGCCATGTACAAGGCGCAGTCGGCGCAAACGCCACCCGCGGCGGGAGGCCCGGCGCCGGGGGGCGATGGCGAGGCCGGCGCTCAGCAGAAGAAGGACGAAGGCGTCATCGATGCCGAGTACGTGGACGTGGATGAGAAGAAATAACTAGTAACTAGCAGCCAGCAATTAGCAACTAGTTGTGGAGTATGGGGCGCGCAAGCGCCCCTGCTCACAAGGGAAAATGCTTTTCAAACAGCCAGGGGGCCAAGAGCTAAGAGCCAAGGGCGAGTTTGGATGAAGAGTTTGCTGTAGAGCTCTGGCGAACAGCGAGGAGCGAACAGCGAGAAGCGGTGACGAAGTGCGATTCGAAGTAAACGGCCAGTCTTATCTATTGACCTTCAACTCCAGCGAAGGACGCTGGTATCTGCTGACGCCCATCTCCGATGGGAGCGTAAAGGCCATCCCTGTGATCGACGACACTGCGGGCTTTGTGCCCAACATCGTCGTGCCCATGGGAGACGAGGGACAGCCGGTAGTGAACTAAGTTGTCGGTTGTCGGTGGTCAGTTGTCAGAAGCGGATAGTGGTCAGTGGATAGCAGCACAGCCGACAGTTGATAAGGACCAAAACAGATTACGGTCTGCGACACAGTTCGAGCAGACAATTTCGCGAATGCAGATACGCGCCAGCATTAGCAACGAACAGGGACACAATCGGGTGACATTGTGTACGAACGAGAACGTGAGTTCCCTTGACATCCCGCCTAAGGCGAGCGGCCTCGGCTCAAGCGCCAATGGCGGAGAGTTGCTCTTCCTGGCGCTCGCGACATGCTACTGCAACGACGTTTATCGGGAGGCAGGAAAGACCGGAATTGAGGTTCTTGGTGTTGACGTTGAAGTTGACGGTGAGTTTGGTGCGCCAGGCGAAGCTGCACGCAACATCACCTATCGGGCAAGGATCAGGGCCCGAGGTGCTAGCAGGAAACAGCTTGCGGAGCTATTACAGCGCGCTGACATGCTGGCCGAAGTACACAACACACTGCGTACCGGAATGGATGTCCGACTGGTCGGGGAGGATATCGAGATTGTGGATTAGCTGGAACTTCGGCGCGGGTGGAAGTCGACCGGAAACACGTAAGATTTAATTGGAAGCTGGTAGCTCGAAGCTGGCGGCTTTCACTGACAACTGACGACTGATAACTGAAAACTAACCAATGCCCACTACCACCCAACGCGACTATTATGCCGATCTCGGAGTGAAGAAGACGGCCACGGCGGAGGAGATCCGCAAGGCCTTCCGCAAGCTGGCGCGCAAGTATCACCCGGACGTCAATCCCGGCGACAAAACCGCCGAGGAGAAGTTCAAGAAGCTCTCCGAAGCCAACGACGTGCTGAGCGATCCCAAGAAGCGCAAGGTCTACGACCAGCTTGGCTTCTACTCCGACAACATCGACCCCGCGGCAGCTGAGGCCTATGCCAAGGGCGGCGGCTTTGGCGCCGGCGGATTCGGTAATGCTCCGCGCGGTGGAGGCGCCGGCACGCACACCTATACGCAAGAGGTTCCGTTCGATTTCGGCGGATTCGATTTCACCGACTTCGCCGAAGGCGCGGGAGCGGCGGGCCGCCGGTCCGCGGGCACCGGTGGATTTCGCGACATCTTCTCCAGCATCTTTCGTGGAGGACGAGAAGAAGCGGCGCAGCGGCCTGAGCCGGGCACCGATCTCGAGTACCAGGTGAACGTCGGCTTCTGGCAGGCGATCCGTGGAACGACGATGAAGCTGAGCGTTCCGCACCTGGTGACGTGCTCCAACTGCCACGGCGGCGGATACCTGGAGAGTCCGGGCGTGTGCCCCGAGTGCAACGGCAAAGGCACCGTCACCCAGAAGAGCGGCAGCATGAAATTTAACGTCGCCTGCCCGCGCTGCGGCGGCAGCGGCAAGAACCGCAGCCTGTGCAACGTCTGCCACGGTGAAGGGCGGATGGAGCGGACCGAGTCACTGGAGGTGCGCATCAAGCCGGGCACGCGCGACGGGCAGCGCATTCGTCTTGCCGGGCGAGGCAACGCCGGGGGGATGGGTGGCGCGCCGGGAGATTTGTACATCGTCATCAAGGTCGGCGAGCATCCGCTCTTTCGGCGCGAGGGCGATGACATCTACCTGACGGTTCCGGTGTCGATCACCGAGGCGGCGCTGGGATCGAAGGTGGAAGTGCCGACCATCGACGGCCGCGCGTTGCTGAAGATTCCGCCGGGTACCGCGTCAGGACAAAAGCTGCGCCTGCGCGAGAAGGGCGTGCCTTCCGCAGTGAAGGACGGCAAGCGCGGCGACGAGATTGTGGAGATCAAGATTGTGGCTCCGGCGCCGCATGACGAGCGCTCGAAAGAGATTCTGCGCGAGTATGCCAAGCTGAACGGAGAAGATCCGCGCGAAGGTTTGTGGAAAGAGCTGGCAACTAGCAACTAGCAATTAGCAACTAGCCGAGGAGGATCGGGCTTGCCTATGCTTTGGCCTCTCGAAACGTTGGTGTCCGAAGTGCTCTCCGAGTTTCGAGGACAAGCCGAACAAACACGGGAAGCGGCAAGGTCTCTTACCGCAGCAACTTGGGATTATCAGCGAGCAGCTTGGCAGTTCGCCTCCGCCAGCGCGCCAGGCATCGTCCGGACTGCCGGTGATATCGCGGACGAGGAAGCTCGTGCCCTTGACAGGATGGAGAGCGCTCTTGGTGAGTTCACCAAAGATTATGACTGGCCTGAGGACTTAACCTGTGTTTTTAGGAAGGAGTTCCGGAAGATGCAGTTAGAAACCATGAATCTTAAAGCCTTTTCCATGAACCAGCAGCACAGAGACCTACGGAACGCAGCTCAAGAAATCCAGAGCTCTTGCGAGAAGATTCGTGCAGCTGCACGACCGCATACTCGCGGGCCTTGGCTTCGTGTGAAAGAGTTGCGAAGGCACAGGAGCTAATTGCTAATTGCTAATTGCTAATTGCCAATTGCTAACTGCTAGTTGTAGTTGCTAGTTGCTCGAGCGGAGCGAGAAATGGCCAAACGAAAGAAACAAGGCGCGTACATGATCAGCTCGGTAGCCGAGATGTACGGCATCCATCCGCAGACCTTGCGCCTGTACGAGCGCGAAGGACTGCTGAAGCCGTCGCGCACCGAGGGCAACACGCGGCTTTACACCGACGAAGATCTGGAGCGGCTGGAACTTATCCTGTCGCTGGCGCGCGACCTGGGGGTGAACATCTCGGGTATCGCCATCATTCTGCAAATGCGCGAGCGCATGGAGGAGATGCAGCGCCAGATGGCGGACTTTGTCAGCTACGTACGTAGTGAAGTCATGATGCGAGCCCAGCAGGCCGGGGGCGATGCCGACCGAGGCGCCATTGTGCCGGTGCGGCAACCCATTCTCATACGGCAGGAGCGCAAAAACGACAAGCGGTAGAAAGGTCGCTTGTGGCTCCCCGCGTCGTGCCTTTCTAATTTAGCGCCTCGTCTCTGGTAAGGCGCTGGCAATCGAATCCCGTACCGCAGCCATCAACATATCCCGATCGGAAAATTCCTTGGGGTCGATTACGGGATGATAGACGACCGTGATCGTCCCGGGCTTCAGCGCAAAGCGGTGTTTCGGCCACGCCTCGTAGGTTCCCAGGATCGTCATCGGGATGATGGGCACGCCCGACTCCATTGCCAGGTGAAAGGGCCCTTTCTTGAAGGGCAGCAGCTTGCCGTCGGCTGAGCGCGTTCCCTCGGGATAGATCATCATGTTCAATCCCGTCTGCAGGACCTGCACGCCTTCGCGAACGCTTTCGATGGCGGCTTCGCGATTGCTGCGATCCACCGGAACCAGGCGCGCGAGCCGCATACCCGTGCCTAAGATCGGGATGCGGAACAGCTCCTTCTTGACCAGCACGGAGCAGCGGCCACGAATGCGGGGAATCTCGATTGGCGGATCGAGGTTCGAGGCATGGTTCGACATGAAGATGTAGTTGCGGCCCGGCTTGAAGTTCTCTTTTCCGGATTCCCGGATCTTCACCCCAACCAGCCGGACCCCGGTGATCGCGAGAAATGTAGAGGTGTGATAAAGCGGCCCAATGTCCTTTGTCACGTAGGCATAAAGCAGCAGCCAAGGCCCTACGAGCAGCATCACGAGTCCCCAAAAGGCGAGCATGACGATGGCACGTATCAATGGCTACCGCCAGGTTCGTCGTTGCCGTGGGTCCAAGCAGTACGGTGAGCGCGCTCCTCAGGCGTAACATTCGCGACATCAGCCAGCACGAACTGTTGCTCCCGGCGCTCCCCCAGCCTGATCTTTACTGTCTGCTCCTTGCCTGCGCGTGCGATCCGCAGCTTGACGGTATCGTTGGGAAGCATGCCAGCGAGAATGCGGTCGAGACGATACGTTGCCGGCTGCCCATTCACTTCCAGAACCTGATCTCCCACCTTTAATCGGGCGCGGGCTGCATCGCTGCCGGGTATAACCGCGGTGATCTCCGACTGTCCGTCGAGGTTGGAGGTCAAGCGGAATCCCGGGTCTGCCACAATCACGGTTTCTGAGACGAGTTGCAATCCCACAAAGCGAAAAAACTCGTTATAGGGAACAGGCTTCACACCTGCAACGTAATCGCGAAAGAAGCCGGCGAAACTCTGCCCGGTAATTGCCTCGGCTGCCTCCTGCACTCCAGCAGAGTCCGGGAAATAGCGGTGCTGCCTGGCGTAATGCTGGTTCATCCACTGAAACAGGTCGCGCAGCGACTTGCGACCCTGTGTCAACTGGCGGATTCGCAGATCAAGCAGCACGCCGAGGATTTCGCCTTTGTTGTAGTAGCTGATGCTGCGTTGCGGCGTGCGATAGAAGGCGTCGCCCTCCAGCCAGGCATTCAGGCTTGAGTTCTCAGCGGACTGCCATGCATGGGCCGGGCGGCTTTCCAGTTCGGTGACCTGGGCCGCAAGGTCGTCGAGAAATCGCCGTTCGTCAATCAGTCCGGCGCGCACGCGCATGAGTTCGCTGACCGTGCTGGTGACTCCCTCACTGAACCACAAGGCCCGCGAGTCCTGCTGGTGCTGATAGTCGACGGGTTCGAGCGACTGCGGCCGAATGCGCTTGACGTTCCACAGATGGAAGAACTCGTGCGCGCTGAGCCCGGCCAGTGCCCCCATGTCGACTTTTCCGGATGCGGCCGTGGCCGAAATCGCGGTGCCGTAAGCGTGCTCCATGCCGCCGCCTCCGGGCCCCGGGGGAAAATCGTAGAGGAAGGTGTACTTGTCGTAGGGACGGTCCTGCATCCAGTCCACGGTAGCGTGAGTAATGCGCTTCAAGTCGTTTTGCAGACCCGCACCATCGTAGGCAGCCGGATTACCATGTACCACAACGTGGTAAGTAGCTCCATCCTGCTGGAAACTGTAGGCCTGCAGGCCTCCGAGCAGGGCCGGGCTGTCGGCCAGCGTGTCGTAGTTTGGAGCGATCCCGGTTTCGTCCGCCACCTTGCCAGCCTCGACCCCGCCAAATATATGGGTATCATGCAAACTCCAGGTTGCCGGCACATCGAGGAAACGAATGCTCGAAGGCTGCGAACGCAGTTCGGGAGCATACATCAAGACCATGGCCCAGTTGAAGAAGGCATAGTCGGAGCCCAGAGTGCTGCCAAAAGGGCCGGGCTTGGCGAGATAAATGTCATAGCTCACCACCACGCAACCGGTCGGGCCGGTGATATCCCACATGCTAGTACCTGTTTGTCTGATATCAACCGGCTGGCCTATCGATCCCATGGCACGAACATCCATTACATGCGCCGTGAAGTCTCGCACCTGATAGAGGGCATTCCAGACCGGCATATTCAGTGTCGCCGAGCCGCCGAATTCCGAAAGACGAATACTGATATGGGCGAGATGATTGGTGGCGTCGGCGAGAGAGACGAAGTACTCGGTAGGCTCGCTTTGAGGAGCAGCGGGAGCACTGCACGTGACCGGCGTCACGGCATGAGAGGCGAGGGTTGCGAACAGGACCGCAACTGCGATCGTGCACCGCATCGCCAAATTGCGATGGATGCTCACGTTCTTGCAGGGACCTCATGAAGTTGTTTAAGCCGGGCGGGCAGCTTCTCGTAGATTCCGCCAAAACCGCCGTTGGAGAGGATGGCGACCACGTCGCCCTCCAGCAAGTCAGGGGCGATCACGTCGACAATTTCGTCGGCGCTTTGCAGCAGTTGAGCCGGCCTGCCAGCCTGCTGGAGATCCCTGACCACAGTTTCCGGATGGAGGCGCTCGTCTTCCGGTATGGCCTCCGACTTGAAGATGCCGGCAATGACCACCTGATCGGCGAGGCCCAGGCTCTGCGCCAGTTCGTGCTGGAAGACGCGCCGCCGCAAGGTGTTGGAGCGCGGCTCCAGAATCGCCCACAGGCGCCGGCCGCTGTAGCGCGTGCGGAGAGCTTTCAGCGTCTGGGCGATCGCCGTGGGATGGTGAGCGAAGTCGTCGACAATGGTGATGCCGTGTGCCTCGGAGCGCACTTCCAGCCGGCGTTTCACGGAGCGGAAGCTGTGTAAGGCGGCCGCGATGGTGTCAACCCCGATGCCATAATGCGCTGCCATCGCCGCCGCGGCAGTGGCGTTCAACACGTTGTACTCGCCCGCCATCGCAAAGTCGAATGTACCCCAGCGTTGCCCGTCGCGAAGCACGCCCCAGTTCGTACCGTCCGGCCGATACTGAACGTCAACCACCCGCCAGGTGGACTTCTGGCCGAAACCGTAGCGCTCAACCTTGCACCGGGCGTGGCTGACGCACTCATCCACGTTGGGGTGTCCATCCCAGGCGATCAACCGGCCGCGCTGCGGGATGAGGTTGACCAGTCGCTTGAATGCGGTCTTCACCTCGTCGAGGTTGGGGTAGATGTCGGCATGATCGAACTCGACGGAAGTAAGGACCAGCCCGTCGGGAAAGTAGTGCAGAAACTTCGGGCCCTTATCGAAGAAGGCAGAGTCGTACTCGTCGCCCTCAAGAATAAATTCAGGTCCGGTGCCGAGGTAGAAGGAGCTGCCAAAGTTTTCCGGGATTCCGCCGATAAGAAAACTGGCGGCACGCTGGCCTTCAGCGAACAGCCAGGCCAATAGGGAGGACGTGGTTGTTTTGCCATGCGTGCCCGCCACCACCAGCCGCTCGTGGCCGGCGAGGAACTCGTCGTAGAGGAGCTGGGGCAGCGACTTGAGGGGAATGCGCTGATCGAGGGCTAACTCCAGCTCAATGTTGCCTCGGGAGATGGCGTTACCCACGACGACAAAATCGGGCCGGGGTGCGAGATTACGTTGGTTGAAGGGCTGGGCGATGGTGATTCCGAGGGAAGCCAGAAAGTCCGACATTGGGGGATATGCCGCAGTGTCAGACCCAGTCACATGATAGCCGCGTTGTTTCAGCATCCCAGCGAGTGAGGCCATAGCGGTGCCGCAAATGCCAATCAGGTGGGCATGTATCTGTTTCGTCATCTGGATATTGGAACTGGTGCGGATGGCGTACGTACGTCGGCGGAATGCTCTAACACCACCCTGGCGCCGGCGTCTAGAACGGCTGCGACGCCAAGCGGGAGTGTGAGGTTGCGGCGCGTCACATGCCCCGATGGCAGACCATAGGCTACCGGCACACCTAAATCTCCAACCACACGCCGTACGACATCCTGCAAACTGTAGCCTTCGGCTCCCCGGGCGCAGTCGAGCATTTCGCCGAAGATGATTCCCCGCACGCCTTCCAGCTTCCCTGCCAGCTTCAGATGCATCAGCATGCGATCGATGCGAAAGGCCGGCTCGCCAATGTCCTCCAGGAAAAGAATGGCGCCCGAGGTTTGGATCTCGTAGGGCGTACCCAGCGAGGCGCACAACAACGACAGGCACCCGCCGTACAGGAGGCCCTCCGCGCGGCCGGGCACCAGCGTCTCAACTTGATCGCCGAAGTCGTGTGCGTAAGGTTCTCCCAGGGCTGCGGCAAACCAGGATTCTTCGTCCACGCCCTCCGGCTGCGCGTCCCGCTGCAACATCGGCCCGTGAAAGACAACCATTCCGGCCGCATCGCAGAAGTAAGTCAGCAGCGTGGTTAGGTCGCTCGAGCCACAGAAAAACTTGGGATTGCTGCGAATCAAATCCAAGTCGAGGTGAGGCAGCAGGTAATTGCAGCCGTAGCCACCGCGAAAGCAGACGATGCCCTTTACCTCGGGATCGGCGAACATGCGGTGCAACTCATCAAGCCGACGCTTGACGGAGCCGGCAAAGTATAAATCCCGCTCGCGAATCGAAGGCAGATGAACCGGCTTATAGCCGCGACGTTGGAGCGCGGCCAGACCGTTGGCGAGAGCTTCCGGCGAAATCGGGCCGGCAGGCGCGATCACGCCCACCGTGTCCCCGGCGCGCAAGGGCGGCGGGTAAATGCGTTTCGTCTGTTTGGACAAAGGCATGGGAAAGGTTCATCTTAACTGAAAAAGTCACCCCGGCAGAGTAACGTCGCAGGCCCTGTCAGGTAGACTTCCCCATCCCAATCAACCGTCTGCGCACCTCCCAGAGTGAGCACGCGCACCGGCGACTTTGCTTTACCCGCATAAATCGCAGCCACCGCCGAGGCGCTCGATCCGGTGCCCGACGACAACGTCTGCCCAACCCCACGCTCCCATATACGTACGTCGACTTCGTGCTCGGTCAAGACGCGCACCAGTTCGACATTCGTCCCGTGAGGAAAGTCGCGATGGGTCGCAACCTCGGCAGCCAGTTCCTGCCATTGCGGCCCGAATTCGTCGACAAACATGACGAAGTGCGGATTGCCCATCGACACGGGGATCCCCCTCGCTTCGTCATAGCTCAAGCCGACCGCCAGTTCGCCGCCGACCTGCGGCTCGCCCATGGTGGTGCGAAATTGGAAGGTGTTGCCCTGGCGGGAGATCAGCTCGCACGTCTTGAGACCGGCGTCGGTCTCGATCCTGACCATGTCGCCAGGATGCTGAGAGCAATACCACGCCGCCACGCAGCGGGTTCCATTGCCCGAAATCTCGGCGTCGGAGCCGTCGGCATTCACCAGCCGGATGCGCAGATCAGCGTCCTGCGCCGGCAGGAGCCATTCAACCCCATCAGCGCCGACGCCATGGCGCCGATCGCAAATCGTGCGGGTAAAGGCGTGGATATCGCCAGACCAGCCTGGCGAGTGAATGATGAGAAAGTCGTTGCCGCAGGCGGTCGCCTTGATGAAACTCACGTCGGGCATATCAGTCGCACTCGCTGGAGAACTCGCGGATTCCAGCAAAAGGCAGGATACCCGAACATTGACCGGGTTTGTGCCGAGGGCCCGGATTTTGCCAGCAAGGCTATATTGATTGCTGAGCCATGCTACTTCTGCAAAACGTTCCGCTGGCGCCGATGACTACGCTTGGCGTCGGCGGGCCGGCCGACTACTTCTGCCAGGCGCAAAGCGAGGCGGAAATTCGCGAGGCAATAATTTTCGCGCGCGAGCGGGACCTGCCGATCCTGGTCATGGGCGGAGGCAGCAACCTGGTGGTCTCCGACGCCGGGTTCCGAGGACTGGCGCTGAAGGTCGCCCTGTCAGGCATCCAGGAGCGCAGCCTGGGCAGCGGGCGGGTAGGTTTCAGCGTGGGCGCGGGCGAAGACTGGGACGCGTTCGTTGCCAAAACCGTTCAGTCGCGTTTTGCCGGACTGGAGTGCCTCAGCGGCATACCGGGAACAGTCGGTGGAACGCCGGTGCAGAACGTCGGGGCTTACGGGCAGGAGGTGTCGGAGACGATCACCGAGGTGCGGGCGGTGCATCTGGAATCGCTGGAGGCGATTACTTTCTCGAACGCCGATTGCCGCTTCGCCTATCGCAGCAGCCGCTTCAACTTCACCGATCGCGGCGAGTATGTCATCACCAGCGTCAGCTTCAGCCTGCAGCATCGCGGCAAGCCCACGATTCGCTATGCGGAGCTGGAGAGATACTTGGCGGACCATTCGTCCGAGCCGACGCTGGCGGAGACGCGCGAGGCGGTGCTGACCGTTCGGCGCAAGAAGGCCATGGTCCTCTCGCCCGGCCAAGAGGACTCCCGCAGCGCCGGATCGTTTTTCAAAAATCCAGTCATCCCGCAGAAGCAATACAACGAGCTTGCCGAGACACTGGCCGCTCGCGGCTTACAGTTGCCGAGCTATCCCGCCGGTGATGGGTCCAGGAAACTTCCGGCTGCCTGGCTGGTGGAGCACGCCGGGTTCTGCAAGGGCTTCACCAGGGGAGCTGCCGCCATATCGCGCCATCACGCTCTGGCAATTGTGAATCGCGGTGGCGCCACGGCGGCAGAAATCGTGGCTCTCAAGGACGAGATACAGGCCGGAGTACGCCAGGCGTTTGGGATCGAGTTGCAGGCTGAGCCGGTCCTGGTCGGGTTCTGACGCTGTCGCGCAAAAAGGCTGGAGGGGCGGAGGGGATTCCTGACTGACAATAGGTAGGGACTTCGCAGGGCAGTTGGGAGGCGGCCCTCAACCGCCGCTGGAGCGGCCTCAGAGGTGACTATACGACCTGGTGGTTAGCGCGGAACTGCTGTTCCAGACTTTCCATTCGGTCTTTCAGGGAGAGCTTCAGCTTCTTTAAGCGCACTTCTTCGAGTTTCTCTTCTTCGGACAAATATCTTTTGTGGATGAGGGACTCGAGCTGCTGTGCGTACTGCGAATGTTCGCTCGCCAGCCGACGAAATTCTTCGTTGCTGGCGATAAGCTGATCACGTACCTGTGCTGCCATTCAGCGGACCTCCGAATGTTTGCGAATTTGAAGCTAGCATATGGCGTGAGCGGGCTTCAAGCGGATTTGTAACCTGCCCGTAATCTATTGTAGTTACGGGGTTAAGATTGGCAAGCCGGAGGACCGGTTGTCCCATCGTAGCGTCCTTTAGCTTTTGGCCATTCGCTCTTCTCTCTTCGTGGTATCGGCTCCGCGCGGCTGATTATTAGAACCAGCGGAAGGGGAACCGCCGCACGGGAAGGCCTATTCGCCGCGAAAAACGCGAAGAGCCAACCGCCGCCCTACCTGGCATGTCTGGCGCGGTATAAGGCCCATGCTGCCAGCGTCTGTGCGTCGTCAATGATGTTGCTGCGGATCTTCTCCTGGAACTCAGTCAGGCTAATGCGATGGACGACCAGGTCGTGTTCTTCGCGATCGGGACAACTCTGTCCCGGCGTAAGCCCCGTCGCCAGGAAAGCGTATTGGCGCTGATTGGAGTAGCCGATGGCGACGATGAAGGAGCCCAGCAGCTCCATGGTAGCTGCAACGATGCCGGTTTCCTGAAGCAGTTCCTGGCGCGCAATCGTCTCAGGATCGAGGCCATTGGCTTCGAGGCTGCCCTGGGGCAGTTCCAGCGAGCGGCGGCCGATGGGGTAGCGAAACTGCTCGACCAGGTAGATGGAATCGGCATCAATCGGGAGTATGACGGCGCTGTCGTACTTCTCGACCACGCCGTAGATTCCGCGCTGCCCGTTGTTGCGCTCGACATCGTCTTCGCGAACCGTCATCCACGGGTTGCGATACACCACGCGCGAGCTGAGTTGGCGAATAGACACGTGGGACAGTGTCTCATGTCAGCCAGCGACACAGGAAAGCGGCGGAAGCGTTACTTCACCGTCTGCGCGGCCGGTTGCGGCTCGGTCACCAGAAGTAGTCCGCCGCCGCCGCGCACCAGCACGCGCTTGGGATCAACCAGGGTTATCTGGCCGTTCTTACTGTCGGCCGGCTGGCGCGAGATCTGCAAGTTGTCATCTCCATAAACACCACAGGCGTTGGTTGAAAACAGCCAGAAGGCCTGGACGTCGTTGTTATCGGGAGCGTTGCAGCCGGCGTCAGGATTCGCGCGCGGGATACCGATCACCGCTCCCGGCTCAGGAGACATGCCGACAGTGCCGTCTCCGGAGCGAACATCGTTGCGACCATAAACGACGTCCCCACCAACTTGCCGGGTGTTGTAGTCCCAAAGCGAGCTTCCGTCGAGGGCAACCGGGTTAATGGGTTCGCGTGCCTCGGCGATGGCCATCATCGAGGCCACCGCCCGCAGCTTCGTAGTGATGGGAAGGTCTTTGCCGTTCATGCGGATGCGATCCACCACGAACACAACCCGGGCAGGCGAGCCATCTCCACCACGCTTGACGGCCACAATGTGGCCTTTCAGCTCGGTGCCTGATTTGATGACACCGCGGTCGGGCAAAGGTACATCCTGCCTGAGCTTGGCGGAGATCTTCTCGCCAGGCTTGCTTTTATTGGAATCAAGATTGCTGTTGAGCATCACCGGCAGAAACGTCCCCAGCGGAAGCGTCTGCACCGGCTCGGCGGCATAAAGCTGCAAGGCAGCGAGCAGAAGTGCGGCGATCGAGATCAGGTTCAGTCTCAGAGGATTCTTCATTGGTCTTTATCGTGGGCTTCACTCACGATGCTACCCGACGCTCCAGCCTCGTGACTATCGGCACTCGCCGAACCTGCAAGTGCGCCGCTGGAAACTACCATCAAGAGCCAGCCGCTTCCCGCACGGACCTCCAGCTTGCGTGGGGCCTCCAGCGCAATTTCACCAACGGGCTCCGACCGTCCCGCACGGGCCAGCGTCAGGGCGACAAAGCCATAGACACCGCAGGCATCGGTGGAAAACACCCAGAACGACTGGGTGGTATTGCTGGCGCGGTCAGCGGCACAAGGCGACCATGGCCAGGTCTTGGGCCGGCCGAACACTTCTCCGACGGTGGTTGCTTTGGCTACCACACTCTGGCCCTCCGTGACCACGCCATCTCCGCGATAGACGACTTGTCCGCCGACCTGCGTGGTATTCCAATCGCGAATGCTCGATCCAAAGTCGTCGATCAGGTTGGTGGGCAGCTCAGCGTCGAAGACTGCCTGCATCGATGCCAGAGCACGCAGGCTGGTGGTGATGGGAAGGTCGCGACCCTGTATCCGGATGCGGTCGAAGACAAGCACCACGTGAGCCCGGCGTAGTCGCAGAGGCGGCCGTAGATTGCAGGACCTTTCCGCTTATTTCTGTCCCGCGAGGCAGGCGCATCCCGTCTACTTCGACATACTGCGCCAGTTTGCCGGAGAGGCGGGCGCCGGGCCTGATCTTCCCCGCCCGGATGGAGATGCTCAACTCGACCGGAAGCATGGTGCCAACCGGCAACTCCTGGGCAGCCGAGAAGATGGCCAACAGCAATAACAGTGCGACTGAGGATGCACGCTTCACGGCGTTGTTAATCCTCCCGGTGGTCTGCGGGATGCGGCCAATGGCCGAGGTTTTTGGAACCTTTGCGACCGCCTGCCTGAACTTATCATCGGAAGGCAGGCAGGTGCGGTGACAATTCGGTAAAGCCAGGCCGGGCCTCGGAAAACACAATCAGGAGAAGCAGGCAAATGAAGACAAAGTGGATAGTTTCAATCACGATTCTGGCGCTCATGTTTTGCGGCGGCACGGCGCTAAGCTACGCGCAGGGCCCTGGCCCCGACGGCCCGGGATGGGGCATGCATGAACATGGGCCCATGGGCCATATGCTCCGTGACCTCGACCTTACCGACGCTCAGATGCAGCAGGTGAAGTCGATCATGGATGCCAATAAGGCCACCATGCACCCGCTGATGCAGCAGATGGCACAGAACCGGCTGGGTATGCTACAGGCCACGGCCAATGGCGCCTACAACCAGGCGGCAATCCAGACCCTGGCCAACCAGCAGGCGGCGCTGATGGCCCAGATGACGATGCAGCACGAAGCAATCCAGCACCAGATCTACACCCAGGTGCTCACACCCGATCAGCAGGCGAAGTTCAACCAGCGCCGCGCGGACCAGATCAAGCACATCACCGAGCATCTCCAGAGGATGCAGTCGGGAGCAACCCCGGCTCCGACGGAGTAAGGCCGGGCAATCCACGCTTTGGAGGAGGAGGGTTGCGCTGCGGAGCTACAAAACTTTACCGCAGCGCAATCAGTCTTTACCGTCATAGTTCCCCAAAGTGCGTTTGTATCTCTGACAGCCAAAAATTCTGTCAGAAGGAGTAGAAGAAAGATGAGAACAAGATTCTGGATGGTCGCAGCAGCTTTGCTGGCCCTGGTTTTGACAGGTACCGCCATGCTGAGCTATGCGCAGCAAGACGCGACCTCCGCCCCACAAAAAGTTTGGCGCGGCCATCATGCCCGCATGGGTTATCTGATGCGAGAGTTGAACCTGACCGACGCGCAGAAGACCCAAATCAAAGATATCTTCCAGGCCAATAAGCAGGCCGGCCTCCCGCTGCTGCAACAGATGACGGCCAACAAGAAGGCCATGCTGGAAGCCACAGCCAACGGCAACTATGACCAGGCGAAGATCCAGGCCCTGGCCGTACAGCGAGCGCAGTTCATGTCGCAGTTGATTGTGCAAAAACAGGCGATCCGGCACCAGATCTACACTCAGGTGCTAACCGGTGAGCAGCGCGCCAAAGCCGACCAGTTGCGGGCGCAGAAGATCTCCCGCATTAACAGCCGGCTGCAGAAGTGGTCGCAAGCCGGGCCAGCAAACTCTACCGAGCAGTAACCTACTTGTCGTTTGCGCAACTGGGCAGGACTCAGGTCCTGCCCCTTTTTTCTTAGTGAATCATCACTCCGCCCTTATGACTGGGCTTTCGCAGCAACAGAAGAAACGGAAGCATCCCCACGAACATGAACGCCATGAACAGAAACGTGTCGTTGTATGACAGCATGGCCGCTTGCTGCAGCAGGCTGCCCCAAAGCGCCTGGTATGCCTGATGAGTGGCCGTCGCCGCGCTCGAGCCCTGCTGCATGAAATATGCCTTCATGCTCTGAAGGAACTGTTGCGCAGTGGCGCTGGAAGGATAGACATGGGCGCCGAGGTAGTGGATGTGAACCTGTTCCTTGCGGAACTGATAGGTCTGCACGATGGCGATTCCGATGCTGGCGCCGATGTTGCGCATGAGGTTAAACAAGCTGGTGGCATTGCCCATACGCTCGTTGGGAATAGGGTCATTGGTGACGGTCGTCAGCGGCACGAAAACAAAGCCCAGCGCTGCCCCCTGAACCATCAAGGGCCACCAGAAATTCCAGAAACCCACGTTCAAACTGAGTCTTGAGAGTTCCCACATGGCATAGGCCGAGGCACCCATGCCGATGGCCAGCAGCTTGCGCGAATCCACCTTGCCGGTGAGCTTGCCCACGATGGGCATGATGAGGAACGACGCCAGGCCACGGGGAAGGTTGGTCACGCCGGCGTGGGTTGCGGTATATCCCAGCAACACCTGCATCAGCAGGGGCAGCAGCACGGTGCTGCCATAGAGCACAAAGCCGATCAGCGTCATCAGCGCGGTGCCGATGGCGTAGGAACGGTATTTGAATACCGTGAGGTCAATGACCGGATGTTCGGCCTTGAGCTCGCGGATGATCATCGCCGCAATCCCACCGACCGCAAGCACCGCCAGCGTGACGATGAAGTGTGAACCGAACCAGTCGTCCTCCTGCCCCTTGTCGAGCATGATCTGAAGGCTGCCAATGCCCACCGCCAGCAATCCAATGCCCCAGTAGTCAATGCCAGTCTTCGGCCGCCGCAGGTAGGGTGGATCAAAGATGAAGAGCTGGGTCAGGATCAGCGCCACAATCCCAATGGGAATGTTGATGTAGAACACCCACCGCCAACTGTAGTTGTCGGTGAGCCATCCTCCTGCCACTGGTCCGAGCATCGGCGCGACAACGATTCCGAGCGCCCAGAAGGCCATCGCCTGCCCGCGTTTGTCGGGGGGAAACGACTCCAGCAGAATGGCTTGCGAGAGCGGCTGCAGCCCGCCGCCACACGCGCCCTGAACGATGCGGAAGAAGATCAGGAACGGGAGAGAGGGTGCCAGTCCGCACATGAACGAGGCCACGGTAAAGCCGGTGACGGAACTCATCAGCAGGCGTTTGCGTCCGAAGCGGCCCGCCAGCCATCCGGTCAGCGGCAGCACGATGGCGTTGGCCACCAGATACGAGGTCAAGGTCCAGGTGGCTTCGTCGTTGCTCGCCGACAGGCTTCCCGCAATGTGCGGCAGCGACACATTGACCACCGTCGTGTCGAGCACCTCCATGAATGTGCTCGACATGACCGCGACGGCGATGAGCCACGGATTAATAGAAGGAAAAGCTGGGTTCGGACTTTCGGCCATCGGTTAAGGCAGCACCCCAAGTGTGAGGAACGATTGTAAGAGTTCTGTCATTTCCATCTCAACGCTGTCCGCGTCACTGAAATTACGGCAACAGAATCCTAGGCTGATTGCATGATCTCGCAAGCAGGTGAAGTTGTCAGTCCTCATCCCAAAGGTAATCAAGCCCGGGTTCTTCTCAGCTCCGTCTTCGGTCCCTATGCCCAGGATGACCCATTCGGGAGCCGGGCGATCAATCCCATGGAGCTGTATCACAACCAGGTCACGCGCGCGCAAGGCAGTTTCTCTCTGCGTATGTTTCATCGTTCCTGGGGATTGATGATGATCCAGCGCAACCTATCGGCCCCCAGTACCTTACTCGACTTTCCGACCCTGGAGCGCTTCCAGCAGGAGCTGACATCGACCAGCTACGACGTGGTCGGCATCTCCGGCATTATTCCCAACTTCGCTAAAGTCCGCGAGATGTGCCGCCAGGTGCGCCATCTCTCGCCGCACTCGGTCATTGTCATTGGCGGACATGTGGCTGCCATACCGGGCATCGACAAACTCATTGATGCAGATTATGTAGTTCGCGGCGAAGGTGTCGCATGGATGCGCCGCTATCTCGGCGACGATCCCGCGGCGCCTATCGAACACCCGGAAATCTTCTCCGGCTTCGGGATGCGAGTGCTGGGCATGCGCCTGCCCGACAATTCGCGGGATACGGCGGCCACCATCATTCCTTCGGTGGGATGTCCGATGGGGTGCAATTTCTGCACCACCTCCGCGTTCTTCGGTGGCAAAGGCAAGACGGTGAACTTTTTCGACAGCGGCGACGAGCTCTTCGAGGTGATGGAACACATGGAGCGCGCCATGAAAGTGCGCTCATTCTTCATCATGGACGAAAACTTCCTGCTTCAGCGGCCACGCGCCCTGCGGCTGCTGGAGAGAATGCAGCAGGCGGGCAAGAGCTGGTCGCTATACGTCTTCTCCTCGGTCAATGCCATTCGCAAGTATTCCATGGAGGAGCTAGTGCAGTTGGGCGTTTCCTGGATCTGGCTGGGACTGGAGTCGCCGAACTCGACCTACGCCAAGCTGCATGAAGCTGACACCAAGGCATTGGCCGCCGAGCTGCGCCGCCATGGCATCAAGCTGTTGGGCTCGACCATCGTGGGCCTGGAACACCATACGCCGGAGAACATAGGCCCGGAAATCGAGCACGCCGTCGAGCACTGCACCGACTTCCACCAGTTCATGCTGTACACTCCGGTGCCCGGAACGCCGCTCTACCAGCAGATCAGCAACGAAGGACGCATGCTGGGAGATGTCGACCTTGCCGACATTCACGGCCAGTACAAGTTCAACTTTCGCCACGCGGCAATTTCGCGTGACCAGTCCAAGCAGTTTCTCGACTGGGCTTTCCAGTTTGACTTTGAGCGCAACGGGCCCAGCCTGTTTCGCATCTGCGACACCATCTTCCAGGGCTGGAAGCGCTATCGCGATTCCCAGGATGAGCGGGTGCGCGAGCGCATGAAGCTCGAAGCCTTGAAGCTGCGGACCACCTACAACGCCGCGCTGTGGGCGATGGAGAAGCGCCTGAAGAAAACGAACGCTGCGGTGTCGGAGAGAATCCGCAGTCTGCGCCTGGACATCGAGCGCGAATTCGGGCTGGCCACCCGAGCCGTGCGCATGTTGGCCGGCCCGCTCCTGCTCTGGACCTCCAGGCGCGAAGACCGGCAACTGGCTGCGGGCAAGACCTATGAGCCGCAGACCTTTGTGGAAAGAAGGAACTGGCAGGCCTGTTGACCTTAAGACTGCTGTTCTTGCCCCAATTTCTAAATTGCACTACGATGTAGTGCATGGCCAAGACGGAAGTATATAGCTGGAGGTTGACCCCCGAAAAGAAGGCGGCTTTGGAGGCGGAAGCGCGCGCGGAAGGCAAGACTGTGGCCCAGGTGCTCGACTCCCTGGCGGAAGACTGGCTGGCCTCAAGGCGCAGCGAGGATGATGAGGCTGAGCAGCGCCGGCTGCACAGAGAAGCGGCAAAGGCCTTAGGCACAATCTCCGGTGGCAACCCGCGCCGCTCGGAGACGGTCAGTTCTGATTTGCGCGAGCTACTCAGAAAAAAGTATGGACGCTAGCGTCCTGATTGACACCGGTGCGATGCTAGCACTCGTTGACGACGACGATCGCTGGCATAGCGTCTGCGTCGAAATCTTCTCGCGCGTCCGCCTACCATTGCTGACCTCAGAAGCTGTACTGACGGAATACTTCCACCTTCTGGGAAAGAACCCACGATATCTTGCCCGTGCCTGGAGACTTGTTCGTCCCGGTACTATTACTCTTGCTTCAATCAGCGATCGCGACTTGCCGGAGATCAACTTTCTCATGGAACGCTACGCCGACCGCCCCATGGACTTCGCAGATGCAACATTGGTGCACCTGGCACAGCGCGAGCGCATCAGCACCGTCTTCACCATCGATTTCGCGGACTTTCAGACCTATCGCATTGGCGGCCGGCAGCGCTTTCGGATACTTCCCGATGCTGGCCTCCGACCTTAGACCTTAAGCTCAGGCCGGAGTAGAGCGGTTCCAGAGTTGGCGCATCCTGCTTTGAAAGGGCCCGCCTTCAGGCGGGCCGCAGGGCTGGACAAAAGCCGGCTGTAGCCTCTGAGGGAAAGCATACCCTCAGCGCGCAAAAGGGAAGTCAATGGCGTGCCGTCGCGACACGCCTGAATCCGTGCCCTTTCAAAGCTGGAACACATCAACAGTGGAAGCGCTCTAGCACTCGATAGTCCAGCCCGAATACCGGCCCCTACTTCGCCGGCTTGGCACCGAAGGTGAATCCCAGTCCCGCGGTAAACAGCACATCGTTCTTCTTGTTCATCAGCACCGGAGCGCTGTTGTAGCGATCGTTGAAGTTCAGGTTGCTGGTGAGCCAGCCATTGATCTTGGTCGCAATGCCGAAATTCCCATTGATGTGGTAAATGCTGGTGTGGTTCAGCGCGGGAAGGTAGTAAAGATTCTGAATCACCGTGGTGGACTTGAACAACTTGTAGGCGAATTCATCTCCCAGTGTCGCGGTGAACAAATGGTTGACTAATCCAGTCGAGTAGGACTCTTGGGTATAGCCGAGGCCGCCCAGCAGGTCGAGCGTGGTGCGGTCGCTGGCGATGGCGTGGAAGCCAAGACCGGCCCCCGGCATTATGCGATAGTTCAAGTTCTGCAATTCGTCATACGTGCCCGCGAACGCTCCATAGGCGAAGATCCGCTTGGTGAGATTGTGATCGTAACGAATGAGTCCCTGGAAGGAGTTCGCGGTTGTGGTGCTGGTGTTGGCGTCGGTCGAGTAGATCGAAGCGGCATCGATGACCCATGCGTCCGTGGCCGTCTTCCGCTGAGCGTCAAAAGCCAGCGCCAGGTTGGTTGTCTGGCTATTGCCGCGGGCCAGGGCAAAACCAAAGCTGCCACCCCCTGCCCAGCCTTGCAGCATTCCCGGGTGCAGCGACTTCTCGTACGCTGCCTGATCGGCTGGCGAGCGCATGGTGCTGACGTCGGTTAGCGGCAGGGTCTGCGGGCCTTGCGCCGTCGTGATGACGACTTCCTGTCCCTGCGTGCTTACGGTTCCTGACAGGTGTTGCTGGTCGGTGCGCGTGATGACCAGCGGCTTGTCGGAAGTGAAGTCGCTTACCTCGCTCCAGTCAATCGAGACGTCGCCGGCATAACTGGTGTTGATGACCAGCTTCTTGTCGTCCATGCTCACAATGGAGCCGGAGAGGCGATCTCCATTCTTCAGAGTGACCTGCTCGGCGCCCGCCAGGACGCTGCAACCCAGGAGACACAATACAAGCATTGATCTTTTGGACATGAAGGACCTCGTTTTCGAAGGAAATTTATTTGCTGCAGGCTCTGGGGTTGCCTGCTCGCGCATCTCTACTTAGTAAAATCGGAAAGGCTGGACTTTTCTGAAGCTCGCGCAGAGCGTCCAAATCGTCTCTTCACTTGCGATTTCCGATTGTCTCACACCGAATACTTGCTTGAACACTCCGAAGCGGCAGAATCAATCCGATAGCTTCCTCAGAAAAAGCCGCCTCAGCCGCTTGCTCTGGGCACGCTAGAATTGCCAAAAGGACTAGTGTCAACTATATGGCCACTGCTTCCCTCCGCTACAATCCGCGCATCGGCTATGGCTGGGACTCACACGAGTTCAAGCCCGGCATTCCACTTAAGATCGGCGGTGTTACCTTGCCGCATCCCAGCGGCCTGGCGGGTCACTCCGACGGCGATGTGCTGCTGCATGCTCTGACCGATGCCCTGCTGGGAGCGGTCGCCGCGGGAGATATCGGAACGTACTTTCCGCCCAGCGATTCGAAGTGGAAGGGCGCCGACTCGGCGGTGTTCTTGCGAGAGGCGATGCGGCGGGTTGCCGACGCGGGATACATGGTCGGCAATGTCGACAGCACGCTGATCCTGGCCGAGCCGAAGATCGTCCCCCACGCCGAGGCAATCCGCACCAACATTGCGCAATTGCTGAGTATCGAAACTTCCCAGGTCAGCGTGAAGGCGAAGACACCGGAAGGCATGGGCACTGACAACGCCGCTATCGCACACGTGGTGGTGCTGCTGATCGAGATCAACTGGCCGTAGGAACGGCATCGCGAGCGAATGGCACGTGCACCTGGAACCGGGTGTGGGAGCACCGGACAGAGAACAATCTTCCGCCAACCCGTACAATAGAAAGCACCAAAGTTCAGGCGATCTAAGGATTTTCTGCATTCATGAGCACTGTTCATCACGAGATTGAGACCGCTGTTCCCGCCGACTCCGGCCCGCGGGCCTCGAACTTCGTTCGCGACATCATCATCGACGACCTCAAGACCAACAAGTTCAACGGCCGCGTGCAGACGCGCTTTCCTCCCGAGCCCAACGGCTATCTCCACATCGGACACGCCAAGTCCACCTACCTGAACTTCGGGCTGGCCGCGGAGTTTGGCGGCAAGACCAACCTCCGCTTCGACGACACCAATCCCGAGAAGGAAGAACAGGAGTACGTCGACTCGATCATCAAGGATGTGCGCTGGCTCGGCTGGGAATGGGATGGCCTGTACTACGCCTCGGACTACTTTGACCAGCTCTATGCCTGGGCGGTGCAACTTATCAAATCCGGCAAGGCCTACGTCTGCGACCTGAGCGCGGAAGAGATTCGCCAATATCGCGGCACGCTGACCGGGCCGGGCAAAGACAGCCCCGATCGCAATCGCTCGGTGGAGGAGAACCTCGACCTCTTCGAGCGTATGCGGCGGGGCGAGTTCCCCGATGGCTCGCGTACACTGCGCGCCAAGATCGATATGGCGTCGCCAAACCTGAACCTGCGCGATCCCATCATGTATCGCATCGTGCACGCCACGCATCACCGCACGGGCGATAAGTGGTGTATCTACCCGATGTACGATTTCGCCCACGGCCAGTCGGACTCCATCGAGAAGGTCACGCACTCCATTTGCACCCTGGAATTCGAAGACCACCGCCCGCTGTACAACTGGTTCATCGAGCAGCTTGGCATCTTCCCTTCGCAGCAGATCGAGTTCGACCGCCTGAACCTCACCTACACTCTGCTGAGCAAGCGCAAGCTGCTGCAACTGGTGCAGGAAGGCCATGTTCGTGGCTGGGACGATCCGCGCATGCCAACCATCTCCGGCATACGCCGGCGCGGCTACACGCCCGAGTCACTGCGCAACTTCTGTGGCGCCATTGGAGCCTCGAAGACCAACGGCAGCATCGAGCTGGCGATGCTGGAACACTTCGTGCGCGAGGACCTCAATCGGCGTGCCCTGCGTGTGATGGGCGTGCTGCGGCCGCTGAAGGTCGTCATCGACAACTATCCCGAAGGCCAGGTCGAGGAGTTGGACGTCATCAACAATCCCGAAGATCCCAGCGCCGGAACGCGCAAGGTTCCCTTCTCGCGCGTGCTTTACATCGAGCAGGACGACTTCCGCGAAGAGCCGCCGAAGAAGTTCTTCCGCCTGTCGCCAGGCACCGAGGTGCGGCTGCGCGGCGGCTACTTCATCAAGTGCACCGGGGCGGTGAAAGACGAGCACGGGAACGTCGTCGAAGTGCACTGCACCTACGATCCCGCAACCCGCAGCGGCAATGCTCCCGACAGCCGGAAGGTGAAGGCGACGATCCACTGGGTTTCCGCCGGGCACGCACTCGATTGCGAAGTGCGGCTCTACGAAAACCTGTTCACCAAGGAAGACCCGAACAACGTTCCAGAAGGCCAGGACTTCCACGCCAACCTGAATCCCAGCTCGCTGGAGGTGATCGAGCACGCCAAGCTCGAGCCTTCCGTAAAGGGAGCTGCGCCGGAGACCCGCTACCAGTTCGAGCGGCTGGGCTACTTCTGCGTCGATCCGGACTCGAAGGCTGACCGGCTGGTGTTCAATCGCACCGTCGCACTGCGCGACACCTGGGCGAAGATCGAGAAGCGGGAGAAAACGAACGGCGCCTGAGGAGATTCGCGTCAGGGCACGACTTCACAGGCTGCTGAAAACTCACGTGAAGGGATGCTCTGCGTCAGGGCACGACCTTGGTCGTGCCGAAAGGTCTTTATTTTTGCAACGCTCGCGGACTTCAGTCCGTGAGCGCCCCAAATTTCCGGCTTTTTCCGCAGCCTGTTTCAGTCGTGCCGCATTAGCTGTGCAAGGAACGGGCTTCAGCCCCTGCTCCTCGGCTGCGCCCTGTACAACGAACAGCGAAAATCCTGCCAACCACCTGTTTTCGCGGACTGAAGTCCGCTCGACCGTTGAAAAAAATGTGTCGGCACGACCGAGGTCGTGCCCTGACGCGAGGTATGCCGGAAAGTGAAGCGTGGCGATGGCCACAGTAAGACACCTCACTGCCGCCTCGATGTATTCTTATGTGCACGTAACCTGGAACTTGAATGCCGCTTCGGCCCGGACAAAACATCGGCGACTACGAGATCATCAGCCAGCTCGGGCAAGGTGGCGTGGGCGAGGTCTACAAAGTCCGTCACGTCATCTCGCAGCGGCTGGAAGCGCTAAAGCTGCTGCGCTCTGACCGCAATCGCGCCGACCTTTCCGAGCGCTTTGTGCGCGAGATTCGCCTGCTCGCCGGGCTGTCCCACCCGCATATCGCGCGGCTGAATACGGCTTTTCAACACGAAGACCAGATCGCCATGGTCATGGAGTTCATCGAGGGAGAAGACCTCTACAGCAAGCTGCACTCTCCCTGGCCGCGGCGGGCGCTCGATGGCATCACTTACACCCGGCAGGTGCTCTCGGCGCTGGATTACGCGCACACGCGCGGCGTAATTCATCGCGATATCAAGCCCTCGAACATCATGATCACCCAGGAAGGCGAGGCCAAGCTGCTGGACTTCGGCATGGCGTTTCAGTCGGCCGAGATGAGCCACACCCGGCCGGGATTCGTGCTGGGCTCGCTGCACTACATGTCGCCGGAGCAGGTGCGCGGCGAGCGTGTGGACGCGCGCTCCGATTTGTATTCCACCGGTGTCACGCTCTACGAAATCTTGACTGGCCGCCGCCCGTTCGATGGCAAGACCGAATACGAAGTTATGACCGGCCACCTGCGTGAAGAGCCCAGGAAGCCAGTGGAGCTGAATCCCAGCATTCCCGGCAACGTTTCGCAGACGATTCTGCGGGCGATGACGAAGGATGCGTCGCGACGCTTTCAGACTGCGGCCGAATTTCTTGCCGCTCTGGAGGGAATTTCCTTCAACGAGGCGCTCACCCTGGAAACGCTCGCGATTGAAGAGCCACCATCCAGTCTCGGCACCGCGCAGACTTCAGGCAAGGGCTCCGGCGCGCCGCGGCCGTCGGGCAGCTGCTTTGAGCCGAAGACCCTCGACTCAGTGAGCCGCGAACTGGCTGCGTTCATCGGCCCGATCGCCAAAGTTCTGGTGAAGCGCGCTGCGGACCGCTGCTCCTCGATCGAAGAGCTCTATGCCTGCGTGGCGGCCGAAATCGATTCTGAACACGAGCGCTCGCAGTTTCTGGCCAGGAAAAGAGCGCAGTAGGGTTGAAGGGCGCGCTTGAGCTGTGTTCAGCACAGGAGAGCCATTTTTGAAGGGGCGCAGCTTTAGCTGCGCCGTGCGAGCATCTAGATGAAGATCGAATCGCTCGTCGACTAAGTCGATGAGCGATTCGCAACTTCCAACCCGTGCACAAAATTGGGCGCGCTGCCGGACGGCCTGAAGGCCGTCCCCTTCCAACCTTCTCAAACTGTGTTTCAGAACTTCTTTGGCGTGATCCGCTCCGCTCCCACATACTTGCGCAGCGCTTCCGGGATAATCACGCTGCCGTCAGCCTGTTGATAGTTCTCGACAATCGCAACCCAGGTGCGTCCGATGGCCAGGCCGCTGCCGTTCAGCGTGTGTACCAGATCTGTCCTCTTGCCGCCTTCAGGACGGTAGCGGATGTTGGCCCGCCGCGCCTGAAAGGCCTCGAAATTCGAGCAGGAGGAGATTTCGCGGAACAATCCCTGGCCCGGCAGCCAAACCTCGATGTCGTAGGTCTTGGCCGAAGAGAAGCCCATGTCGCCGGTGCAGAGCGTCATTACGCGATAGTGCAGCCCAAGCATCTGCAAGACTTCTTCCGCGTCGTGCGTAAGCTTCTCGTGCTCTTCGTTGGACTGCTCCGGCCGGGTGAACTTCACCAGCTCAACTTTCTGAAACTGGTGCTGGCGAATGATGCCGCGCACGTCTTTGCCGTATGAGCCTGCCTCGCTGCGGAAGCACGGAGTGTAGGCGGTGAGTGAAATCGGCAGGCGCGCGCCGTCGAGCGTCTCATTCCGGTACAGGTTCGTGACTGGCACCTCAGCGGTGGGAATCAGATAGAAGCTTTTGCCATCGTCAATCGGCACCTTGAACAAGTCGGCTTCAAACTTGGGAAGCTGACCTGTCCCGTACATGGAATCGGCATTGACCATGAACGGCGGCAGCACCTCGGTATAGCCATGCTCGCCGGTGTGGAGGTCGAGCATGAAGTTCATCAGTGCGCGCTCGAGCCTCGCGCCCAGGTCCCAATACACAGCGAAGCGTGCGCCGGTGATCTTGGCAGCGCGCTCCAGATCGAGCACACCCAGCGATTCACCCAGCTCCCAATGCGGCTTGGGCGTGAAGTCGAACTCGGGCGGCGCTCCCCAGCGGCGCACTTCGACGTTGTCGTCGGCGGAGCTGCCCACGGGAACGCTGTCCTGCGGCAGGTTGGGAATGCCGACAAGGATGTCGCGAAGCCGTTTGTCCGCCTCGTCGGCGAGCTTCTCAGCTTCCGAGATCTTTTCCCTGAGCTCCTTGGTCTCTTCGATGACGGCGGTCGCGTCCTGCTTCTGCTTCTTGAGAGCTGCGACTTCTTCGGACAACTGATTGCGCCGGGCTTTCAGTTCTTCGGACTTACGGATGGCGGCGCGACGGTCCGCGTCGATGGCGTCGAAATCGCCAAGAACGGCTGCGGGATCCATACCGCGTTGGCGTAGCTTTTCTTCAACCAGAGGGAGATGATCGCGTACGAAGGCCAGATCGAGCATAAGAAGACCAGAGTAACCGATGAGGGCTGTCTTGGCACAAGGCGTTCCGTCGGCGTGCCCGCGAACTGTGGAACGCTGCCAAATTGGGAAATTATTCGCCGACCGATTCGAAATCACTCTGGCGGTTCGCCAGCTTCGAGTGCCAGGCAGCCGCGGCCTGCACAAAGGCAGCGAAGATGGCCTGCGACGAGGCCGCCTGATCGAAATCACGCTCCGGATGCCATTGCACCCCAAGAACGAAGTGATTGAACGCTGTGCCTTCGACTGCTTCCTTCACGCCGTCATCGGGACACCAGGCGACCAGCCGCAACCCGTCGCCAACAACTTCGGGTGCCTGGTGGTGACTGGAGTTGACGGGCAGAATCGGTTCTTCACCCTCGGGCAGCGCTGCGCCGCGGCGCAGGATCGCCGCCAGCTTGGAGTGGGCGTCAATTTGAACGCGATGCGCCTGCGCCACCGCGCGGCCTGCACGATGATTCACGCCGTCGGGTAACTCCTGGTCGAGTGTGCCGGTGCGCCACACGTTGAGCGATTGCAATCCGTAGCAAATGCCCAGTACAGGCTTGCGCATGTTGTAGGCATCCTGCAGCAAAAGCTCGTCGGTGTTGTCGCGGAACGCGTCCGGCGGCGCCGTCTTCTCGTGCTTTTTAGCACCATACTTCTCCGGATCGACGTCAGCCGGACTTCCCGGAAGCAGCACCCCGTCACAATGCTTGATGGCCTGGGCAATCGCACTTGGTGTGGCATTCACTGGAATAACCACAGGCTCGCCCCCCGCTTTGCGCACGGCATGTTCGTACTGCGGCAGCGATCGCGCCGCGTAGTCGGGCCGCGACGAGTTGGGCACGGGAATAGCGATGCGGGGCTTCTGGCTCACGGCGCCACCTGCTCGGACTTGAGCGGTTCGGCTGCGTTCAAGCTGCGCGCCGCTATCGTCTGTTCCATCACCTGCCGCACCATTGCAGAAAGTTTATCCATGTCGCGCGGGGTCATGCCCTCGGTAGAAACCGGATTGCAGAACACCACGTCCACTTCGCCGGGCAGCGCGTGAAAGCTGTTCATCGGCAGCAGCTCGCGCACTCCGAGGATCACGATGGGCACCACTGGCACCTCGGCTTTCAGCGCCGCGTAGAATGCGCCGCCCATGAACTCCTGTAGCCGGCCGTTGCGCGATCGCCCGCCCTCGGGAAACACCACCATGGGCATGCCTTCCCGCAGCGTCTGGCTGGCGCGGTTCAGGCTGCGCAGCGATGCGCGCGCATCGCCGACCGTCACCGGAATCTGTCCCGAGCGCCGCAGGTGCCATCCGAGGAAAGGATAGGCGAACAGCTCTATTTTGGCCATGATGCGGAAGGGAAATGGCAGATACGCATAAAGCAACGGAATGTCGAGCGCCGACAGGTGGTTGGCCGCGTATACCGCTGGGCAACCGACATTGATGCCTTCCATGCCGGTCACGCGCGCTCGCACCCTCAGGATCCTCAGCACCATCTTCGCCCAGTGCTGCGCGAACCAGTGCTGCATTCGCCCGTCGCGATCGAACAGCGAGGACAGCAGCGACAGCGTGCCCATCACACCGGTGCAAACATACGCCAGCGGAATGAAGACAAAATACGACCGCAGGCGGGTGAACAGCGTTCCACGGCCGCGTTCCTCTGCGCTTTTCAGATGCTCGCCGTACGACATCGTTACGCCTTCAGCCCCAGGACCTGCATCGCTTCCCCGATCAGGAAGATCGAGCCTGTCACCACAATCACACCGCTGGCCTTCGCCACTTCCCTCGCTTTCGCCAGCGCTGCCGTGACCGATTGCTCGGCATGGATCTCCGTGCCAGTGCGCGAGGCCGCTTGCACGAGTTCGTCGGTCGTAGCGGCCCGTGGATTGTTGACCTGGGTCACTACAACATTGTCAGCGATTGGGAAAAGAATCTCCGCCATCTCCTGGATCGCCTTATCGCGCATCGCCCCGAAGACAAAAGTCAGGGGCCGATCGGGAAAATTCTCCGATAATGCCGAGCGCAGGGCCCATGCTCCTGCAGGATTATGCGCCACATCGAGCACGAGCTCGTGATTGCCCGTGACGGCGGAAGCTGCCACCACCTGGAAGCGTCCCTGCCAGTGGGTCTTGCGGATTCCCTTCTCGATCTGCTTTGGCGTCACGGGAAACCCGAAGGGCGCAAGCTCTTCAGCAGCGGCAATGGCCAGTGCGATGTTACGAAACTGGTGCCGCCCCGGCAGCGGCGAGTCCACCATGATCTCCTCGCCCATCACCGTCAGCGGATAGCGACTACGGCCAAGGGACGGGGTCACTCGCCCCGCCAGGTACTCTGGCGCTCCCGGGGAAACCGGCGGCACATACTTCACCGCGCTCACCCCGCGCGCGTTCTTCTCCAGGATGGCGTTGCCGATTACGTCATTGGCCTCGGGATGCTGCGGCAAGGTGACTACTACTCCGTTGGCGCGAATGATGCCGGCCTTCTCACGCGCAATCTCGCCGATGGTGTTGCCCAGATACTTCTGGTGATCGAGCGCGACGTCGGCGATCACGGAGATCAATGGATCGACAACGTTGGTGGCATCCAGCCGTCCGCCCATCCCGACCTCGAGCACAGCGATGTCGACGGCAACGCTGGCAAAGTACTCGAACGCCATCGCGGTCAGCATCTCGAAGAAACTTGGATGCCAGGGCAGCTTTTGCCGGCGTAACAGCTCCTGTGCAGCCCCTTCAACCCGGTTGTGGATTTCGCTGAACTCGACATCGGCGATGGCCTCACCGTTGACGCGAATACGCTCGTTGATGCTGACCAGATGCGGCGAGGAGTAGAACCCTGTCTTGTAGCCGGCGGCGCGCAGGATCGCGGCCAGGGTCGCCGCGGTCGAGCCTTTGCCATTGGTGCCGGCAACCAGCACGCTGGGGAAACGCCGCTCGGGATTGCCCAGCGCCGTCAGCAGTTCGCGTACATACGTCAGGTCGAACTTGTGGGATGGCGTCGCGGCAAGCTCGTGCCCGAGGGCATGGAGCTGCTGGACCGTGGTTTCGTACGTCATGGCTTAGGTTTCAGATTACAACAGGGCCGGGCGGGGCTTCGGTTAAGGGCTGGTGACCACAAGCACGGTGAGGACAGAGCAACCCAGCACGATTACCAGCAATGCCGCCAGAATGCTGGGAAGCGCCTGCGCAATCCCCCGGTGGCGGGAAGCCGCCAGGGCACGAATGCTCATGAAGTAGTCAATGGTGACCAGGATGAGCAGCAGCGTGCTTACAGCCGTCAAAGTAATGCCCACAAAGTGGGCGCTACGCACCCACGCCTTTCCCTCTTCCAACCGGGCCTCGTGCCATAGCTGGAATCCTTTGTCGTAGGCAACGCCGGCAGCCATCAGCGTCAATGCGGTGCGTATCCATGCCAGAAGGGTGCGGTGGAACGACAGCTCGGTGCGGGTGAGGGCCAGCTCGAGGGCCGCATCCAGCTCGATTTCCGCAGCCTCAATAACCTCTTCGTTCACTGCTCTCTGGTATCGCTTGTCGCTTGCCATGGCGGGCGTGGAACAGAATGCAAGGGTGCGCAAATGCGCGCCGGTCCGATTCCCGGCCTACTGCCCCGAGATCTTGCCTCTCAGCTCTTCCGGGATCCTCTGCTTGATTTCCTCCGGCAGTTTATCGTGAATGCGGCGTGCGCCAAGCAAGGCTGCGTCTTTGACCACCAGCGGCGCCGGCGTGGCCACGGCGACGAGCAGCCATAGCAGCATGGAAAGCAGGAAGCCGCCGAGCGCGCCGACCTCCAGCAGGAAGGCGTGGGGCGGGTCGAAATGGCGGATGACACCCCAGGCCAGCAGAAAGACTCCCATCGAAACCGAAGCCAGTACCATCAGGCCGATGTCGATGAAACGATGTAACCGCTGTCGGGAATGGCAGAAGGCACACGTCGCCAGGTGGGCTTCATAGTCACCCGACATTTCCGGGGCCAGGCCGGAGATATCGTAGCGCCAACCAGCCAATATCTTCCCGATGACGGGGTCTGTGCATTGCGTCATGGAGTCATCAGTCCGGAATTACCTTGCCGGCGTTCTGCCGGCCCCGGAGTCATTACAACCGAACCGCAGGAAGAGGCTCCTGCTGGGCCGCCAGCAGAAGATGGTTCCGCAGAAAATTGCGTTGCTCGCCGAGGGCATGTTGGGCCGTCATGCGTGCAATCTCTGGATGATTATTCTTCTCCGAAAGATGCGCCAGAATGAGGAACTCGGCTTCTCCATCATAGTCTTTCGCCAGGAACTCCGCGAGCGCCTCGTTCGACAGGTGGCCGACGCGGCTCATCACCCGCTGCTTCACCGCCCACGGATACGGGCCGCCGCGCAGCAGTTCCAGATCGTGGTTGGATTCGATCATGAGGATATGGCAGCCGCGCAGATGATCGCGCACACTTGCCGGCATGTAGCCCAGATCGGTGCAGACTCCAACTTTAATCCCTTCGCTGACGAACGTGAACCCCACAGGATCGATCGCATCGTGGGGTATGGTAAATGGCGTCACCGTGACATCGCCTACGTGAAACGCCCGCCCCGAGGAGAAGCACTCCACACGCTCCAGCCGGACCTTGTTGCCCGCACTGTCGCGTGCCCAGCGCCGGTAGCCCTCGTGCGTGGCGCCGGTGATGTAGACGGGAACTTTCAGCTTCTTGGCCAGCACATGTAAGCCGGCGACGTGGTCGCGGTGTTCGTGGGTGATGAGGATAGCGTCAATGCTGCGCGGGTCTTCACAGCACAGCTTCATGCGGCGCATGACTTCCTTGCAGGAGAGGCCGGCATCGATCAGCAGGCGGGTGGCAGAGCTGGAGACCAATGTGCAGTTGCCATTGCTTCCGCTCGCCAGCACCGTAATAGAAACCGCCATAGCCGCGAGCATATATGCAAGATTCCCGCGGCGGTAGTAACAAAGTGATTAACTGCCGGCGCGAGAAGCCGCCTGCCAAGCAATCTCGCCGCCTGCAATTGGCCCGATTTTGCACAGTGCTGCACAAGAAATCTTCGCTATACACACGAATTGCACAGGCTCAGCGGCTTTCACGCTTGTCAGCCGCAATCATCATCAGGCAGACTGCCATGCATTCAGGGCACAGGCTAAAAAAACTTCTGCGGTCGATGGGTCCAGCCCGGAGAAAGGCGCGGCAAGGCAGGCTGAAAGGAAGCACCCTGCCATTGCCACCCGCTCTAAAGGGGAGCGGTTTACTGGCGCAGCTTGCTGGGTTGCGTCTGCAGAAGGCGATTGAGCGAAGTGCGGGTCAAAGTGCCAGCGCTGGCTGCGGCGTCCCTATGCCGCAGAACGGTTCCTCCCCGAGCGCAGCGCCGCCTAGACAGGCACCTGCACCGAACGCCGATCGGCAATGAACTCGCGGCGTCGCAAATGCCGCGCCAACGTTTGGGCAACGAACGTTGAGCCTGTAACTGAGTAGGTGCGACCCGCCAGGTGGCTGGCCTCGCGGGTCGCACATAGAAGGGCCGCGGTTGGCTTTTGGCTCTTGGCTCTTCGCTCTTGGCTCTTCGCTCTTGGCTCTTCGCTCTTGGCTCTTCGCTCTTGGCTCTTCGCTCTTGGCTCTTCGCCTTTGGCTCTTCGCCTTTGGCTCTTCGCGATCAGAGGCCAGCTATCAGCTTTCAGTCGTCAGCTCTCAGCTTGTCAGCTGTCATTCGTAACGCACCAGGTGTGAGTTGTCGTTCGCCACGCATCACTAGGGCGACACCGATCGGACAAGCTTGTGCCCGTCCCGCCCTGCGGGACAGCATATCTAAGCCCAGCGCCTACAGCGCTGGGTGGGCGTGCGTAAGAAATTGCGAGCCGCGTAGCGGCGACATACGCTCCCGCGCAAACTGTTACGCGCCGGGCATGCCGGTGAGGCGCATAGGCCCAGTGCCGAAATTTGAACGGGACACCCCTGGTTCTTCACACCATTCGCTCTCCACCCGTTTCGCACACAACTCGGAATCGCGCCCTTGGGCGCAGCACAAGAAAGCCCACCCCTTCAGGGGTGGGGAAGCGTAATTGAAAACCCCGAGTGCCGCGGGCACGGCATAACGGCTCCGCCGAACACAAAACGCGATCGTATGCTTATGCCGTCCCCGGTGGGACTCGGAAGGTTTTTCGTTCCCGTTTCCCACCGCTGAAAGCGGTGGGCTTTCTTATTGCTGCGCCCGAGGCGCGGATCTCGTTTTCTGTTGCACCTTCTCTTGATGGCAAGGCATACATTCTGCGCCCACGTACTTGTCGAACTGTTTGCCCGCGCGCACCGGCGCTCCACCGTCCCTGATTCCCACAGCCACTCACAGCTTTACCAACGAAATCCTCCGCCGGGCACCTGCTTCATCATTGCCACACTCCCCTGCCACTCGCTAACGTAATTGAATCTCCGATGGCCACCCTCGATTACAGTCTGGAACGCGGACTTCCCGCCAGCATTGAAGCGGAGCGCTCGATCCTCGGCTCCATCCTGCTCGACAACGGCCTCTACGATCAGGCAGCGCAACTGAAGTCGGACGACTTCTCGCTCGACGCTCACCGCCGCATCTTCGCGCGCATGACCGATTTGCAGGCCATGGGACGTCCCGTCGACATGATCACGCTGGCCGAGGAACTCGACCGGCGTAAAGAAGTCGAAGCGGTCGGCGGCGTTGCGTATCTTTCCTCGCTCATCGACGGCGTGCCTGACCGGCCATCTGTCGAGCACTATGTCCGCATCGTTCGCAACAAGGCATTGCTGCGCGGGCTCATCAACATCGCCCAGCTTGCGATTGCCGAGTCCATCGAGCACAGCGACGAAGCCGAGGAGGTCATCAACCGTGCCGAGCAGGCGATTTTCATGCTCTCGGAAAATCGCATCGGGCAGGGGCTGGAAGATCTGCCCTCCATCGTCCGTGGCTCATTCGGATCGCTGGATGCCCTGTACGCGCGCGGCCAGGAGGTCACCGGCCTCCGCACGCATTACACGCAGCTCGATAAAGTGACGAGCGGCTTTCAGCCCTCAGACCTGATCATCATCGCAGCGCGGCCTTCCATGGGCAAAACTTCGTTCGCCATGAACATCGCGGAAAACTCCGCGATCCGGGACGGCAAGGTGGTCGGCGTTTTCTCGCTGGAAATGTCGAAAGAGGCGCTGCTCATGCGCATGCTGGCCTCGTGCTCGCAGGTGGATTCGCACCGGCTGCGCACCGGCTCACTGTACAAACAGGACATGGAGAAATTGACGCGCGGCATGGAACAGCTCATGCAGGCGCCCATCTTCATCGACGACACACCCGGCATCTCAGTGACCGAAATGCGCTCCAAGGCGCGCCGGCTAAAGCAGCAGCAAGGGCGGCTGGACCTGGTCCTGGTGGACTACCTGCAACTCATGTCTGCCGTTCCCATCGGCGGCAAACGATTTGAAAACCGCACCCAGGAAGTTTCCGCTATCTCGCGCGGACTGAAAGCGGTGGCCAAGGAGCTGAAAGTCCCCGTGGTGGCGCTATCGCAGTTAAGCCGCGCACCCGAGAGCCGTAGCGGCGACCATCGCCCACAACTTGCGGACCTGCGCGAATCGGGCTCCATCGAGCAGGACGCCGACGTCGTTGCCTTCATCTTCCGTGAAGAAATGTACAAGAAGAAGGAAGACATTACTCCGGAGATCGAAGGGATGGCCGAGATCATCATTGCGAAACAGCGCAACGGTCCGGTCGACACCATCAAGCTGGCATTTCTCAAGAACTCCACGCGCTTTGAAAATCTCGCCGACGACTACGACGTCAGCGGCTTCACACCCGGCGCCGAGTAACAACCGGCATGACTAAAAAAGGCGGCCGCGACTGGCCGCCTTGGTTCGCCAACTGCGAACAATTTACAGGTGATGCAGAGACTTCTTCGCCTTGACCTGTTCGGGCGTCAAAGGAGCTTCCTTCCCCGGTTGCTGGTCCTTGCTCAGCGCGGGAGGCACGGTCACGTTTTTCTTCCAGTTCAGGGTCGTTCCGTCGATGTGATCGAACGGGACAGTGCGGTTGAACGTCGGCAGGTTGTGCTTGCGAACCTGCGTAACCGCTTCGAACCCGGATGCCAGCTTGATCAGCGTAGGCTCACTGAAAGCCGTACCGAAGAAGCTGATACCCAACGGTGCGCCGTACACCATCCCAGCCGGTACCTGGATGACCGGGTAGCCCCCCGGGGCAGCCAGGCCCGACGTCCCGAAGAGGAAGTGGTCACCATAAATCAAATCGGTGGCCCAGGCCGGGTTGTCGGTTGCGGTCATCACAGCGTCGAGGTTGAACTGAGCTAGCGCCGCATCGATGCCATTCACGGTCGCATCCTCATCATCATTCAGCGCCTGGTTATACGTCATGCCGCCAAAGGCCGGCTGCGGAGTGTCATCCCCTTCCAGCAGTGAGTTGGAAAGGTCGAAGATGTCCTGGGTAAAGTAGGGCATCTCCACATCAGCGTGGGCAATGTTGAACGCGATTGCGTCGGCCAGGGTTCCGCCCGCGACCGGAACACCGACCCGCGTGGAGAAGTAGTTGGCTACGTCGTGCTTGAAGTCGTAGCACAATACCAGCAACTCGCCATCGGCCGACGGAAAGACAAAGTTGTTGGCATCCAGGTCGATGATGGTTGCCCCGGCGTCTTTCATCGCCTGCACTGCTGCATCGAATTCAGCGAAGACAAGAGGTGGCGTCGGGAAATTAGGATCGAAGCTGTTGAGAGCCGCGCGGGTAACTCCGATCCGCGCGCCCTGCAGCCCGTGTGGATTGAGGAACTGCGTGTAGTCGGTAGGGATGTTCGGCGGCCGCTGGAAACGTCCCCGCCAGCCAAGTGGAACGCCCCCGGTCGCTGGGTCGCGGCCGTCATAGGTGCGGCTCTGTACGACTCCCAGAGCTACCGCTGCATCCGCCACGTAGCGTCCGTGAATGCCAAAGGTGTCCTGCGTGTGCGAGATGGGAACGATTCCCGCACGGCTGGTGAGACCCACTGTCGGCTTCAGGCCCACCACACCATTCGCATTCGCCGGACACACAATGCTGCCATCCGTCTCAGTTCCAAATGACACCGTCACAAAGTTCGCCGAGGCGGCGGCGGCTGAACCCGCACTGGAGCCGCAAGGGTTGCGCGCGATGCCGTAAGGATTGTTCGTCTGGCCGCCGCGGCCTGACCAGCCGCTGATTGATTCAAACGAGCGGAAGTTCGCCCACTCCGACAAGTTCGTCTTGCCGAGAATAACGGCGCCTCCGGCACGCAGCTTGGCCGCAACCGTGGAATCCAGAAGCGGCGCCTTCCCCACGAGGGCGTACGACCCGGCCGAGGTCTGCATTTTGTCAGCCGTGTCGACGTTGTCCTTCAACAGCACGGGAATTCCCTGCATCGGCCCAAGGATGATGTGCTGCTTGAACAGCTTGTCAGCATAGCGGGCCTGATCCAAAGCATCGGGGTTCAACTCAATGACCGCGTTCACATTGGGCCCGTTCTGGTCCAGGGCCAAGATACGCTGGATGTAGGCTTTGGTGAGTTTCTCAGATGTGACTTTGCCTTGCTGCTGCATTGCGGCTTCTAACTGGGCCACGGTTGCCTCAAGGTAGTCAAAGTGGTCGTCGTTGTTTTTTGGGTTGGCCGGTGCGGCGTAGGTGCTCATTGCCACAACCGAAGCCAGCACAAAGGTGAGCAGGCATTTGTACGAAACGTTGAGCTTCATTTTGCCCCTCCTTTGATTCGAGGCCTCGTACCAGGTCCTCGAATGCGGAGAAGTATACTCCGCCAGGACAGGGCGGGGATGGCTCTCCGTAAGTACGAAAAGCAACCCCGTTGACTGGTACTCGGAGGTGGTTGGCTATGTCAGCCAACGCGCCTGGAAGGATGCCGGATCAGCTTCTACTTTTCCGTCGCGTACACTCGAAACTTGAAACTGGAACCTCAGCTCTGTGCTATCGAGCGGCACGAAGAAATCGCCATTCTGCGCCTGGTTTCAGAAGATGGAACCAATCGCCTGACGAGAGAGCGCATGCGCGGGCTGACTGAGGCGGTCGCGCAGTTGGCGTGCAATCCTCCCAAGAAACTCATCCTCACCGGCAACACGCACTTCTTCTCTGCCGGAGCCGACCTGCACGAGATCGCAGCAATCACAGGGGCTGAGGCTGTTCGCTTCGCGCTCATGGGACAGACGCTGATGAACGCCGTCGCCGGCTTTCCAGCGCCGACCATTGCCGCCATTTACGGCTATTGCATGGGCGGCGGCCTCGACCTTGCGCTCGCCTGCCAACGCCGCATCGCCGGGCCTCACGCCATCTTCGGCCACCGTGGCGCGGCGCTTGGCCTGATGACCGGCTGGGGCGGGACGCAACGCCTACCGCGCATTGTTGGCAAGGCTCGCGCGCTGGAGATGTTTGTGGCCGCCGAGAAGCTGCACGCCCGCCGTGCCCTGGCGTTCGGGCTGGTCGAGGCCGTGGTGGAAGACCCTCTGGCCGCCGCTCTCGCCATCTAGACCAATTTCAGAGTTGCTGCAGCCCGGTATTACTGCAGTGCTTAGCGTCCGCCGCGAAATCTACTGCCCATACCACGTCGTGGGACAAACCAGTCACCCGTCCCGTAGGGACAGCAGATCTTAGCCCAGCGCTTCAGCGCTGGGAAAGTGCAAGGGGTAAGTCCAGAGTCGGCTTTAGCCGACGACACATGCTTCACTACGACGCCTCAATGCCGCCCTAGCTGCCAAGGTTATCTTCGGGGAGCTGTTTAGGCCTCCCCCTCTGAGCTCCCCTGTAGCACCAGGCACGAATAGGTCTTGATCACCAGCCACACCCGTGAGCCCACAGCCAGCGGCAACGATCGCACCGCTCCCGGCGTGAGATGCACCTCAAACACGGCGCCGCAATCGACGCGCGCTATGACCATAACGTCGCGCTGCTCCAGCGAGGTGATCGTTCCGACAATTACGTTGCGCGCGCTCAACCCTTGGGGAGGCAAAATCGAAACCAGGATGTCTCCGGCGCGAATGCCGACGCGCAACGGCTGATCTGGATTCACGCGCGTCAGCGGCACCTCCAGGTCCACCTCTGAGCCGGCGATGCGGCAGGCCATGGTGCCCTGCTCCTGGTGGCGCTCGACCACCGCACAGTCGAAGACATTCTCGAAGCCCGCGAGTTGGGCGACGCTCTCCATCTCAGGCCGGTGGAGCACGTCCTGCGGCAGCCCACGGGCGATGATTCGCCCCTTGTTCAGCACCAACATTTGCTCGGCGAGCGCGAAAACCTCAGAGCGATCGTGGGTGACGTAGAGGATGGGAATGCGGAAGCGCTGGTTCCAGGCGCGCAGGTCTTCGACGATTCGCGCTTTGGTCACCATGTCCAGCGCCGAGAGCGGCTCATCGAGCAACAACACGCGCGGACGCGTCACCAGCGTTCGCGCCAGCGCGACCCGCTGACGCTCCCCACCTGAGATCTCGCCGGGCCGGCGGCGGGCCAGAGCCGCGATATGAAACGAATTCAGAATATCGCTGACCCTGCCTTCCCGTTCCTCAACGCTCAGCGCGGCGAGCCCGTAGCGCACATTCTGTTCAACCGACATGTGCGGGAAAAGCGCGAGCGTCTGGAAGAGGTATCCAACCTGCCGGCGATGGGGCGGCTGATCGACGGCGCCGGTGGAGTCGAAGACCATGACTTCGCCAATGCTGATGCTGCCTTCGTTAGGCTGCTGCAGTCCCGCGATGCAATGCAGGATCGTTGTCTTGCCCGCGCCCGAGGCGCCAAACAGAATCGTGATCCCAGGAGGCGCTTCGAATTCGACATCGACCTGAAACGATGCCGGCCCCTCATCGCCGAACCACTTGCGGATACGCGCGCGTAGACCGGTTGCGCCGGTGACCGCTTCTCTGTCGCTCAACGCCACTCCCACAGAGACCAGTGGTTATGCCGGCGCAAGGCATAAAGCAGCGTGAGCAACACCAGGCACAGCGCCAGCAACAGGAGAGCGGTTGCATTCGCCACGCTGTAATTCAGCGCCTGCACCTGATCGTAAATAAGGATCGAAACCGTCTGCGTAGCGCCGGGAATGTTCCCGCCGATCATCAGCACCACGCCGAATTCGCCCAGCGTGTGCGCAAAGCTCAGCACGAAACCGGTGACCACGCCCGGAAAGCTCAGCGGCAGGATAATGCGCCAGAAGGTGCGCCAGCGCGAAGCCCCGAGAATCGCCGACGCGGCCAGCAACTCGCGATCAACCGACGCAAACGCAGTCGTCATGGGCTGCACCGAAAAAGGCAGGCTGTAGATGATCGACCCGATCACCAGCCCGCTGAAGGTGAAGGCCAGCCCGCTCCCGGTGAGCGCCTGATACCAGCGGCCAACCGGGCTTGCCGGCCCCAGCGCGACCAGCAGGTAGAAGCCCAGCACCGTGGGCGGCAACACGATGGGCAACGACACGACGGCTTCCGCCAGAAACTTGCCCTTCCAGCGCGAAAACGCCAACCAGTAGGCCAGCGGCAGGCTGATGATCAGCAATACCGCGGACACCACCACGGCCAGCCGCAGCGTAAGCACGAGTGCCTGAACGATCATGGTTGCGGTGTACGGAAACCGTACTGCTGGAGGATACCTCGCGCCTCCGGCGAGGTCACGTAATCCAGAAACGCCTGCGCCGCCGCCTTGTGCTTCGAGGAGCTGACGATCGCGGCAACCTGCTTCAGCTCGGGATACGCATCCGCCGGAAGTTCCCAATATCGCCCGCTATCTTTCATGGTCGGCGAGAGCGCCAGCGAAAGCGCAATCAGCCCCGCCTGCGCATTGCCCGACTGCACAAACTGCGCCGCCTGGCTGATGTTCTCCCCCATCACCAGCTTCGACGCGACCTTGTCCTTCAAGCCGAAGTGCTCCAGCGCCGCCATCGCCGCACGGCCATACGGAGCGTGTTGCGGATTGGCGATCGCGATCCGCTTGACCTCAGATCTGGTCAGCAAGTCCATCTTGAGATGCTGAGGATCGAGTGGCGAAGATTTCGGCACCCATAGCACAAGGTGGCCGATCGCATAGGTGCGGAGCGACTTCGCATCGGCCAGACCGCCGTCGGCCAGCTTCTTGGGATAGTCCGCGTCGGCCGAGAAGAACACATCAAACGGAGCGCCATTCTGAATCTGCGAGAACAGGTTTCCCGAGGCGCCAAACGACAGCTTCACCTCAGTGCCGGTTGCCTTGGTGAAGCGGCCGGCCAGGTCCTTCAGCGCAAAGTTAAGGTCGGCTGCTGCCGCAACTGTGATCTCCTCTGAGCAAACCTGTGCCGGAATGGCTAGAGCACAGGCCAGAGCCAGAAAAATGCTTATCCATTTCGCTGTCATCAGCTAACTCGGGGCCCAAAAAACCCTCATAATGACCGGGGTGTAATCCATGGTATGAAACCCGCAACTCGTCACGCCACCCGAGGGATCTAGCACTTTTTTGCCATAGTGGCGTGCACAATAGCATCACTACTCGCTTGACCCTTAGGAGCTTTCGTGTGACAGTATGTTGCGATGGCAACTCGGATCGGAGAAGTCCGTGCCGAAGCAAGCGCGTTCCCTGCTGCACACCCTGATTGCAAAGCACCGATGATACGCATTGAGGTCACGCTCACCGCCGATCCTACCGCCATTAGCCCGGTGGTGGAAGGCATTATGGAAATGGCGCGTCGCATGGACTGTGCCGTCGGCAAAGAGTTCGAGATCGAGACCGCCATCCGGGAAGCGCTGGCCAACGCCATCGTACACGGTTGCAAGGGCGACCCCGCACAAAAGGTCCAGTGCTGCGTAGCCTGCGATGAAGAACGCGGCATGCTGATCATCGTCCGCGATCCCGGCCCGGGATTCGATCCCTTCGCGGTTCCCAATCCTGTGAATGGGGAAAACATCTACTCCAGCCATGGCCGCGGAATCTACCTGATCAACCAACTCATGGATGAGGTGCGCTTCGAGCGCAACGGCACCGAAATCCACATGCGCAAGTACTAGCGGCGGGCGGCGAGCAGCTACACGCTATCTCATCAATCGGTTTTGAAAGGGCACGCCTTCAGCCGTGCCGTACAGGCCGCCAAGAATGCGGGCTTTAGCCACGGAAGAAAAGCAAGTTTTACCTTCTTGGTTCATTGCAAGATAGCCTCTAGCGTTTAGCTAAAGGACCTCGCCGCCTGTTTGATTCGTGCCGACTCAAGCTTCCTCGGGCCCCCTTTTTCATTTCATGCCTTCGCTTCTCGACAGTGCCATAATGGTTAAATGGCAAGTGCTTTCCCTGTTGAGCGGTGGCTTCCTAAGTCGGTTCTTTGTTTTCGTGACTACAGTCTGAACAAGTTCACGCATGACGCGATCGCCGGTGTAACCGTCGGCCTGGTCGCTCTGCCCCTGGCAATGGCGTTTTCCATCGCCTCCGGGCTTACCCCGCAAGCAGGTATCTACTGCGCCGTCGTGACCGGCTTCCTCATCTCCCTGCTCGGCGGCTCTCGCTGCCAGATCGGCGGCCCGACAGGCGCATTCGTGGTCGTGATCGCCGGAATCGTCGCCGCCCATGGCGTGGACGGCCTCTTCATGTGCACCGTCATGGCCGGAATCCTGCTCCTGATCATGGGCGCCACCGGCATGGGCTCGGCCGTCAAGTTCATTCCCCGGCCCATCGTCATCGGCTTCACCAACGGCATCGCCATTCTCATCGCCAGCACTCAGGTGAAAGACTTCTTCGGCTTGCAGATCGACAAAGTGCCGGGAGTGTTCTCGCTGCGCATGGAAGCGCTCGCGCAACACTTCGGGACCATGAACTATGTTGCGACCGGGCTCGCCGTCGGTACCGTGGCCATCCTCGTGGTTTGCCGCACAATTTCCATCCGCATTCCCGGGCCGATCCTGGTTCTGGTTGCGGGGACGGCTGCCGTCGCAGTCCTAAAGCTTCCGGTGGAAACCATCGGCACTCGCTTTGGCGGCATACCCAGCGGGCTGCCGCATCTTCACATTCCCACCTTTCACCCTGACCTCATTCACGGGCTGCTGGGCCCGGCGGTGACCGTCGCCATGCTGGGCGCGATCGAGTCGCTCATGTCTGCCGTGGTAGCGGACCGCATGAGCGGCGACCGCCACAATCCGAATGTAGAGTTGATCGGCCAGGGCGTCGCCAACATCGTCTCACCCATGTTTGGCGGACTGCCTGCCACCGGTGCCATTGCCCGCACCGCAACCAATATTCGTGCCGGCGCGCAATCACCAGTTGCCGGAATGATCCACTCCGTGACCCTGCTCTGCATTCTCATGTTTGCGGCGCCGCTGGTCCGCTTCGTGCCCATGGCGGTGCTCGCCGGCATCCTGATGGTGGTTTCCTACAACATGGGAGAGTGGCGGGAGATTCCTCAGCTCCTCAAGCTCACCAAGACCGACATCAGTGTGTGGCTGGTGACGTTTGCGCTCACCGTCTTCGCCGATCTCACGGTGGCAGTCGAGGCGGGAATGATCCTCGCCGCGCTGTTGTTTATCAGCCGCGTCGCCAACACCACCTCGGTGTCGCAGGTCACCGACGACTATGTCGAAGACGGGCGCGTTCACATCCTTCAGGACAAGGACATCCCCTACTACGCCACTATCTTCCGCATTCACGGGCCCTTCCTGTTTGGAGCTACCGAGAAGCTCTCCACGGTCACGGAGAAGATCCAAACGTTGCCGCCCATCGTGATTATCCGCTTGCGCAACATGACCGCCCTCGACGCTACCGGTATGTTCGCGCTGGAGGAGGTCGCGCGCGAGCTTCAGGCTTCCGGCCGGGTGTTGATTCTCTGCGGCGCCCGCGAGCAGCCCGCCAAACTCATCAGCGGCTCAGAGCTGGAACACATGGTTGGCCGGGAGAATATCTGCGAGAACGTGGAGAAGGCATTGGTGCGGGCGGAAGACGTCTTCGAACAGATCGAAGCTAATGCGGCCATCAGCGGGATCTGATCTATGAACCCTCTCAGCCATCGCAGGCCTTCACCGCAGTTGCCGCCGGCCAGTTTTCGGGGTAATATCTCGCGCTGTGAAAACTGCGCTCGGCTCAACCATCGCCATCCGGCACCGAGTGAGAACCTTTGGGAGGAAACCATGCGGAAGATGATGTTGCTGGGAGCGGTTTGTCTAGCAACGACAGCTCTCATAGCCGCTGACAACATTCAACCACTCAACGTGAAGACGGGTCTTTGGCAGGTGACTTATACAACTACCATCCAAGGTATGGGAGCTCCACAGACCCAGACCTATAAGTCGTGTGTCACAAAAGAAGACCAGGACAAGTACCCCTTCCCTGATCGTGACAACGACTGTAAATACAAGGTTGAGAGTTCCACGGGCAGCCACATGGTTGTGAGTGGAAGCTGCCTGTACCAGGGAGCCGAGAAAGCCAACTTCAAGATTCAGTATGACGTCATTGACTCAGAAAATGTTCACGGTAACGGAGAACTTACTCTTGCCGGCCCGCAGGCCACAATGCACGGAGAATATTCCGGCAAAGGCAAGTGGATCGGCGCAACTTGCCCACCCGACGTGCATTAAGGTTCGCGCCACCCCCCCTATCCCCCCGGCCGCGACGCCACATACGTGAACCGCTGCTTCAGTCGCAGGAACGGTGTCTCCAGCCAGCGATACGAGATCGCTGCCATGGCTATGGTCAAACTCAAGCCGATTAAGTCTCGCAGGCCATAACGCAACAAGGTTGCTTTCTCATCAGGCACAATGTAATCCGCCATCAGCAGCCCGAGTGCGTGAAAGACATATAGCCCGTACGAGATTCGCCCCAAATAGACTAGCGCCTTGCTGGGCGCCGCGTCGTCACATAACACCGCCAGCAGCAACAACACTCCGCCCAGCGCGATCGTGGGATACCCCAGCATGATTCGCTCCGTCGTCAGCGGATCTCGCTTGACCGCAAAATAGACCGCCGCGAGGCCGAAGCAGGCTGCCCCGGCAGAGATCATTGCTGCGCGCGCCAGCTTCGATAGCTGCGGCACCGCTCCCCGCAGCAGCATCGCAATCAGAATTCCCGCTGCGATGGGATCAAGCTGCACCAGGGTGTTGCTCCAGACAGCGCTGTCCCAGCGATGGTGCTCGCCCAGATACAAGCGCGTGGCGCTGGCGACCGCCAGCAGGCCCACGGCAAAAGCAACCATGCCCCACTGCGACACCCGCCGCACGATCAGCGGCCATGTCAGATAAAACTGCTCTTCGATGGAGACGCTCCACAGCGGAAAGATCACCGACGACGGAAAGCCGGCGAACACGATGTACCAATTGCCCGCCAGGAAGGTAAATGACAGCCCCGCGCGCCAGCCGACGTGCTCGCCGGGAACAAACCACTGCATCGCTATGGCCAGCGCCAGAAAAAAGAAATACAACGGCCAGATGCGCAGAATGCGCCGTATATAAAACGACTTCACATCCAGCGTGCCCACCAGCTCTTTTTCCCGCAGCAGCAGTTCCGTAATCAGGTACGCGCTTAGAACAAAGAACAGGCTCACCCCGAAGGCACCGCTGGCCCCAATCCCCGAGAGCACCACTGCGAGATCGGACGGCACGCCCAGCTTCGTCCAGAACTCCACCTTATGCGGAAGCGCATGGTGCATGAAGACCATGAGGAAGGCGAAGAAGCGCAGAGCATCCAGCTCGGGATGATAGAAGCGCGAAGTTGCCGTGCGCGCGGTTGCGCTCGCGGTTATTTCGGCGGGAGTTGTGGTGAGGGAGGCCACCCGGAAAATTGTAAATGAGCGGGTACCTCGACGGAGTCTGGTGAGGCGGAGCCCCCGCATTTGAGGCTGTTACGAAACTCGTGGTTGAGCGACGATGGTGGGGCAAACCACACACCCGTCCCGCAGGGACAGCATGTCTAAGCCCAGCGCTTCAGCGCTGGGAGTGCGTGTAAACAATGTCCCCGGCTGGACAGCGGAAAATCCCAAGTCCGTTTCAGCGGACGGCACGAGTTTCGTAACAGCTCACTTATGCGGAAGAAGGGCATTGTCTGGACGCAAAGGGCTCTAGCGCAGGTCGGCGAGCAAACAAAAAGGAGCGGGCCAGTTCGACTGACCCACTCCTCAAGGGATTCTACTGGACTCGCGCCAGGTCGTAGCGATCAAGGTTCATCACCTTGCCCCACGCCGCCGCGAAGTCTTTCACGAACGCCTGCTTCGAGTCGCTGCATGCGTAGACTTCCGCCAGCGCACGAAGCTGCGAGTGCGAGCCGAAGATCAGGTCGACCCGGGTGCCGGTCCACTTGACCTTGCCCGTCTTACGATCGATCCCCTCGTACACGCCTTCGGAGTTAGCCGCGGGCTGCCACTTCGTATTCATGTCCAGCAGGTTGACGAAGAAATCATTGGTCAGCGTGCCCGGCCGGTCGGTGAAGACGCCGTGCTTGGACTGCCCGTAGTTGGCACCCAGGGCGCGCAAGCCGCCGATGAGAACTGTCATCTCAGGAGCAGTCAGCTTCAGCAACTGCGCCTTGTCTACCAGCAACTCTTCGGGCGATGTCCCGTTGGTCCTGCGAACGTAATTGCGGAACCCATCCGCTCTCGGCTCCATTACGGCGAAGGAGTGTACATCAGTCTGCTCCTGCGAAGCGTCCATGCGTCCCGGCGAGAAGGAGACCTTCACGTCGTGCCCGGCCTTCTTCGCCGCTTCCTCGACCGCCGCAGTGCCGCCCAGCACGATCAGGTCAGCCAGAGAGACCTTCTTCTTGCCCTTCTGCGAGCTGTTGAACTCCTTCTGGATCGCCTCCAGCTTCGGCAGGACCTTCGCCAGCTCAGCCGGCCGGTTCACTTCCCAGCTCTTCTGCGGCTCCAGGCGAATGCGCGCACCGTTCGCTCCGCCGCGCTTATCGGAGCCGCGGAACGACGACGCCGAAGCCCAGGCAGTCCGGACCAGTTCCGGGATCGACAGCCCGGATGCCAGGATCTTGGCCTTCAGCGCAGCAATGTCCTTTTCATCGATCAGCTCATGATCGACGGCGGGAACAGGGTCTTGCCACAACTGGGCCTCCTTGGGAACCAGCGGGCCGAGGTAACGCGTGATCGGCCCCATGTCGCGGTGCGTCAGCTTAAACCACGCCTTGGCGAACGCATCGGCAAATTCCTGCGGATTCTCGTGGAAACGCTTCGAGATCGGCCCATAAATCGGGTCCATGCGCAGCGAGAGGTCCGTGGTTAACATCGTCGGCGCGATACGCTTCGACGGATCGTGCGCCTTGGGAACGGTACCGGCTCCAGCCCCGTTCTTGGGGGCCCACTGGTATGCGCCCGCCGGGCTCTTCACCAATTCCCACTCATAGCCGAACAGGTTGTCCAGGAAGTTGTTGTCCCACTTCACCGGGTTGGTCGTCCAAGTCACCTCCGGCCCGCTGGTGATCGTGTCGTCACCGAAGCCGCTGCCAAGGCTGCTCTTCCAACCCAGGCCTTGCTGCTCGATGGGAGCGGCCTCGGGTTCGGGACCGACATATTTAGGCACGTCGCCGGCTCCGTGGGTCTTGCCGAAGGTGTGGCCGCCGGCAATCAGCGCAACCGTCTCCTCGTCGTTCATCGCCATGCGGGCAAAAGTCTCGCGGATGTCCCGCGCCGCCGCGATCGGGTCCGGATTGCCGTTGGGGCCCTCCGGATTCACATAAATCAGGCCCATCTGCACCGCGGCCAGAGGATTCTCCAGATCACGATCGCCGCTGTAGCGCTCATCGGCCAGCCACTTTCCTTCCGGGCCCCAGTAAACGTCCACACTGGGCTCCCACACGTCCTCGCGCCCGCCGCCGAAACCGAAGGTCTTAAATCCCATGGACTCCAAAGCCACGTTGCCGGCCAGAATCATCAAATCGGCCCAGGAGATCTTCTTCCCATACTTCTGCTTGATCGGCCACAACAACCGGCGCGCCTTATCGAGGTTTGCATTGTCCGGCCAGCTATTGAGCGGCGCAAAACGTTGTTCGCCCGAGCCCGCACCGCCGCGCCCATCGCCAATGCGATACGTTCCGGCGCCGTGCCACGCCATACGAATGAACAGCGGCCCATAGTGACCATAGTCCGCCGGCCACCATTCCTGAGAGTCCGTCATCAAGCCATTCAGGTCCTTGATCACCGCGTTCAGGTCAAGGCTCTTGAATTCTTCAGCGTAGTTGAACTCCTGGTCCATCGGATCGGACAGCGGGGAGTGATGGTGCAGGATGTTTACGTTCAATTGGTTCGGCCACCAGGTCGAATTGCTGTAGGCCCCGGTTAACGAGTGCCGGCGATCGCCGTTGTGCGCAACCGGGCACTTGCCTTCGGTTGACGAGGGTTGCTGCTGAGTGTCGGGGACGGTCGTCCCCGATGCGGTGCTAACTTCTTTCGCCATGTTCCTCTTCCTTTTGAATTCCTATCTTTTGAATTCGTAAATATGCCGAACTGCTAACTTACCTCTGGCTTTCCATTCCCCTGGGCAGCGCTCGCCGGCGCACCTTCCCTCCGGTATCCACACGCCCCACGACAGTGAACGGGAACCATGCCGCTGAGAGAGCCCCGGAAAATAAGTTCGCTTCGCGGAGAATCCGCTTGCCGAGGGAGCCCGGGACAGGGACTGGACACACCGTCCTTCTAACAAGACTACGCGCTGCAGCAGGTAGAGGTAAAATATATGTTTCCTATGCTTGCCATAGGAAACGCGTCTCGTGATGAACATCGCGTGAACCAGCTCTGAGGGGTTCTTCACTATGGAAGTTCACCAGCTTCGTTATTTCTGCGCTGTCGCCCGGCACGGTACCTTTACCCGCGCCTCCGAGGTCGAACACGTCGCCCAGCCTTCGCTTTCCCAGCAGATTCGCAAGCTGGAGTCCGAGTTGGGCTCCCGCCTCTTCGATCGCCTGCCGCGTTCGGCCAAGCTTACGGTCTTTGGCCGCGCCTTCCTGCCCAAGGCTGAACGCATCCTGCACGAACTGGAAGCCGCCAAGACCGAACTGCTGGAGATGGCGGGCGACGAGAAAGGCGATGTGGACCTGGGCATCATTCCCACCATCAGCGCCTATCTGTTGCCCAAGCTGCTGAAGGGTTTCTCGGCCCGCCACCCGCAGGTCGGCGTCAATATCGTGGAGGACATCACCCCGGTGCTGCTCGAGCGCCTGCACCAGGGCACCATCGACATGGCTGTTGTCGCTCTGCCCATTGCGGGCAGCGACCTCACCACCCTTGCGCTGTTCGAGGAGCGCTTCTACGCCGTGCTGCCCGAGCGCCATCCCAAGGCCGCGCGCAAGAGCATCAGCCTGGCGGAACTGAATCGCGAACCCTTCCTGCTACTGAAGGAAGGCCATTGCTTCCGCGACAGCCTGATCGCCGCCTGCCATCAGTCGCGCATGACCCCCAAGGTGGCCTTCGAAAGTGGCCAGTTCGCCACTATCCTCGCCATGGTCTCGGCGGGCATGGGCGTTTCGGCGGTGCCGGCAATGGCGGTGCAGCCGCATCCGGGTTGCAAGTTCGTCCCTATCTCCGGGCGGAATAGCATGCGCAAGGTCGGCGTCATCACCTTACGGCACCACTATGAGACCCGCGCCCAGTGCCTGCTGATGAAGCAGATCGTGGAAACCTGCGGCGCTGGCCGTAGCTCGCAGCGATGAGCCGTTGCGCCACGCCGCGCCCAGGAACTACCATCGCTTGTTATGCCAGTCGCTACCGAGCCCACCAGCGCCATCTATACCCCGGTCAAAGCTCCTCACGGCAACCAACTCTCCTGCAAGGGATGGGGACAGGAAGCTGCCATGCGCATGCTGATGAACAACCTCGACGAAGATGTCGGCGAACGCCCGCGCGACCTCGTCGTCTACGGAGGCACCGGCCGCGCCGCGCGCAACTGGGACTGCTATCACGCCATCGTCAACTCCCTGCGCTCGCTCGATAACGACGAGACGCTGCTCGTCCAGTCGGGCAAGCCGGTTGGCATCTTCCGCACCCACGACTATGCCCCGCGCGTGCTGATCTGCAACTCCAACCTCGTAGGACACTGGTCGAACTGGGAAAGGTTTAACGAGCTGGAGAAGCTCGGGCTGATCATGTATGGCCAGATGACGGCGGGCTCATGGATTTACATCGGCTCACAGGGCATCATTCAGGGCACCTACGAGACCTTCTCTGCCGCGGGCGAGAAGCACTTCGCCGGCGATCTCGCAGGCAAGCTGATCGTCTCCGGCGGCATGGGCGGAATGGGCGGAGCGCAGCCACTCGCGGCCACCATGACCGGCGCCTGCTTCCTCGGCATCGATGTCGATCCCGAGCGCATCAAGAAGCGCCTGCGCACCGGCTACTGCGACTTCATGGTCAACTCGCTGGACGAAGCGCTGCGCATCCTGAAGAACGCCGTCCGCAAGAAGGAGAACATCTCCGTCGGCCTGGTCGGCAACTGCGGCGACATCATTCCCGAGCTGGCCGAGCGTGGCGTAGTGCCCGACATTCTCACCGACCAGACCTCGGCGCACGATCCCCTGAACGGCTATATTCCCAGCGGCATGACGCTGGAAGCTGCGCTGGAACTGCGCAAGAACGATCCCAAGGCCTATCTGGAGCGCTCGCTCGATACTATGTCGCGCCACGTCGAAGGCATGCTCAAGCTCCAGAAGATGGGAGCGGTCACCTTCGACTACGGCAACAACATCCGCACCTTCGCGTTCGAGCACGGCGTCAAGAACGCCTACGACTTCCCCGGATTCGTTCCCGCCTACATTCGTCCGCTGTTCTGCGAAGGACGCGGACCGTTTCGCTGGGCGGCGCTATCCGGCGATCCCGCCGACATTCACACCACCGACGAGCTCGTGTTGCAAATGTTCCCGCAGAACCGCATCCTGAGCCGCTGGATCGACCTCGCCCGCAAGCGGATCAAGTTTCAGGGGCTGCCTTCGCGCATCTGCTGGCTCGGCTTTGGCGAGCGCGCGCAGTTCGGCCTGGCGCTGAACGACATGGTCAAGAGCGGCAAGCTGAAGGCGCCAATCGTGATGGGACGCGATCACCTCGACTGCGGCTCGGTAGCCTCGCCGTTCCGCGAGACCGAGAGCATGAAGGACGGCAGCGACGCCATCGCCGACTGGCCGCTGCTCAACGCTCTGCTCAACACCGCAAGCGGCGCGTCGTGGGTATCGATCCACAATGGCGGCGGCGTCGGCATCGGCTACGCGCAGCACGCAGGACAAGTCACCGTTGCCGACGGAACCGACGCGATGGCGAAACGCATCGAGCGCGTGCTCACCAACGATCCTGGAATCGGCGTCGCGCGCCATGCTGACGCAGGCTACGACGAAGCGAAGCAGTTCGCCAAGGAGAAGGACATCAAGGTGCCGATGATGCGCTGATCTTCCATCTGCCGGCAACCGCTCCTTTCGCGATTGTCATCACGAGCGAAGCGAGGGATCTGCTCTTGTTCGCCCTTGCGGAGATACCGCGCGGAGAGCAACAAAAACGGGGAGCGGCTGGTAGGCCTTCTCCCCACTCTCTCCGATCAGGTTTGCTATTGCTGGCTACTCTAGACTAGTCTTCGAACTTCCTCTCTACATCAGCGGACGATGAAATCTATGTGAAAAACTTGTAAAAAAGGGATTTTTGGTATCACATTGTAGGATAAACTGTCCCACAACGTCGGCATCTCCTTTTTTCGTCCTCAGCTCTTCCCGCCCGCCATGTCCTGCACAAACTCCACCAGCGAGCGCACCGGAACCCCCGACGGCCCCTTGGCGATCCAGGGTTTGGCGTCTTCCATCCAAGCGACGCCGGCGATGTCGAGATGGATCCATGGGGTGTCGCCGACAAATTCCTTCAGGAACATGGCTGCGGTCACCGCGCCGCCCCAGCGGCCTCCGACATTCATCATGTCGGCGATATTCGACTTAAGCATCTCGCGATACTCGTCATCCACCGGCATGCGCCACATCTTCTCGCCCGACTTCTTCAGCGAATCGCTGAAGCGCTGGCAGAAATCGTCGTCATTAGAGAAGATGCCGGCATTTACGAACCCGAGCGCGACGACCACCGCGCCGGTCAGCGTGGCAGCGTCGATCAGGTGGGTCGCGCCCAGTTGCTTCGCATAGTGCAGACCATCGGCCAGCACCATGCGGCCTTCGGCGTCGGTGTTGATCACCTCAATCGACTTGCCCGACATGGCAATCTGAATGTCGCCCGGCTTCTGCGCCTTGCCCGAGGGCATGTTTTCGCTGGCGCACACGATGCCGATCACGCGCACCTTCGGCTTGAGCTGCGCGATGGCGCGCATCGCGCCGATCATGGCCGCGCCGCCCGCCATGTCGTACTTCATCTTCTCCATGCCCTCGGCGGGCTTAATGGAGATGCCGCCGGTATCGAAAGTAATTCCCTTGCCCACCAGCGCAAGTACCGGCTTTTTCCGCGCGCTCTTCGGCTCGTAACGCATGACGATCAGCCGCGGCTCTTCGTCCGATCCCTGCGAGACGCTCCAGAAGGCGCCCATCTTCAGCTCATGCAGCTTGTCAGGCCCGTATACCTCACACTGTAGTCCTACTTCGTCAGACATCTTCTTGGCGCGCTCGCCCAGGATGGTCGGCGTCATCTTATTGCTGGGCTCGTTGGCCAGATCGCGGGCGAAGTTCTGCGCCTCGCCAATGATGCGCCCCTGCTCGGCGGCGGCGTTCAACGCCCTCGCGTTGCCCTGAGCGGCGACCACCAGCTCGTCGATCTGCTTGTCGTCGCGATCGCTCTGGTAGTAGTTGGGCTCGAAGCTGCCGACGTACGCGCCTTCAACAATCGACTTCACAGCATCGGGAACGCCAGTCGCGAGGTTGGGCGCGACCACGGCAAAGCTCTTCACGCTTTTCGACTGCAGGTTGCGAAGCGCGGCTCCCGCCAGCTTGCGCAGCTCGTACGATGAGAAGCTCTTGGCCTTGCCTCCACCGATCAGCAGCAGGCGCCTGGCCTTGAGTCCCTGGGGCTTGTGCAGCAGCGTGGTCTCCAGCAGCTTGCCGGTGACCTCGCCGGAGGCGATCAGGTCAGCAGCGGCCGCGTTGACCGCCTTGTCGTCGGTCTGAAGCTGGGGCGCGGGTTTTGGCTTGTCGCCGGGCTTTGATTCGTTCTTCGGGGCGTCGCTTTTAGAATCGGGGGCGGCGTCGACGACGGCAACAACCAGGCATTCGGTTTCAATCTGTGAAGGAGCGGCAGTGGAAATAGTGATTTTCATGGCGTGTTGTGATTAGGCATCCAGTTTACCTTGCGAGCGGACTGCTTTTCTCTCTTGGCCCCGCTCTGGCATTTGGCATTTGGCATTTAGCAATTAGCACTTGGCCCGGGTGGTTACTGGCCACCAGCCACAGGCCGCTAGCCCTTCGCTTTGCCCTTGAGATTGAGCGCCACGGCAGCGCGGATGAGGTCCTTCAAGGCCGCCTCGTTGATCTTGTCGCCTTCGTGGATATCGATGGCGCGCCTGACATTCCCCTCGAGGCTGGAGTTGAATAGACCGGCAGGGTCCTTCAGCGCAGCTCCCTTGGCAAAGGTCATCTTTACGACGCTCTTGTAGGTCTCTCCGGTGCACACGATGCCGGCGTGCGACCAGACGGGAGTCCCCGGCGATGTCGCCCTGGCCCACTTCCACTCTTCGACGATCTCAGAGTCGGCCTGGTGAACGATGTCGCGCACCTTGGCGAGCGTCTTCCCGCGCCAGTCGCCAAGCTCTTTGATCTTCGCGTCGATCGATGCAGAGGCCGATGCCGTTGCGGCAGGCTTTTTCATGGGTGGCTCCAGGCTCTCAGTTTACCGCGGGACGCGTGACCGTCTTTGACACTTGGCTCTTGGCTCTTGGCTCTTGGCTCTTGGCTAGTTGCTGTTCACTCCTAAAGCACGCCGAGCCCCTTTTGGGGCGGCAAACGAAACGATAAGAGCTCCAACCGGGGCTCTCGTGAGTTAGCTGAAACCGAACTTCCGCCCCAAGTGCCGGAACAGTATCGCAGCCGACGAGCCCTGCACCGCGCGTTTGCGCTCGCGTACTTCCTTCCACTTTTTCCCTAGTTCCGGTATAGAGGGCGCGCCGATCAGATAGGGCGCAGCAGCAGCGGCTACTCCCAGCGCAGGAGTATGTGTCAGTGCTGCGGCAGCCACTGAAACTCCTCCCGTAACAATCCAGCGGCTGACGTCTAGCCCGAAGAACTTTCGCCGCGATGATTTGACATCTTCAAGTTCCTTGTCATGTCTTTCGAACGAGCGGTCGAGATTTCTTACGACCTCCTCGGTTACTTTCTCCAATAAATCCAGGGATGCTAGGTCAATGTCATTTATCCCTTCACGAAAGGTTTCACGCAGTTGGGCCATAGCACCGTTTCGGCGCAGCTCAATCAGAGCTTCCGGTGGAACTCCGGCCAGCATTCCGAGATGAGTGTTACCTTCAACAGCGATGGCTCTTGAGAGGAAAATGTTCCTCAGATCCGGGTCCCGTTGTCCGCGAATCGAATCGTATTCATACTTCCATAACAGATACTGCCAAGAGGTCTCGGCCTCAATCAGCGGTGTACCTCGATACATGTCACTTCGAAGTAATAAATCGTTCGTTTGCATCATCCGGCCCAGAAAAGCACGGAGGGTTGTCTCTCCTACCGAAGCATCCTTGAAATCCGCGATGTGGGAAGCCGTTCCGCGAAGATAGCGTGTGAATTGCTCGGCGGGAGATTCAGTCCAATCAACGTCGAAGAGGAACCGTTTCGAATCGGCGAGCTTGGCGGTAAGGTCCTCGATCCTAGGGAACTGATTAAGAAACTGGTGAAGGTCAGCCATGGCGTCAAACCGTTCACCGAACATTGCCGAAGCGTGCTTCAGCATGTCCACATCTGACACGTCCTGCAGCTTGGAAAGGTAAGAGTTTTCGAGGAACATTGGATCTGGCACGACCACAACGATTGGAGGATCTATTTCAGCCAGCGCCAAATCCCTGTAGGTCATTGCCGATAGGGCATGCTTAGCGAGTAGCCGAAAAGACTCCCTCGGGTCGGTGACCCGTGCCAGATTTAGAATCCTCATTAGAGGATCTGGAAACACGAGCGTGTCCATGTAGAGTCCCACAGAGCAGGCAATGTTTCCTTTGTACGAAGGAAAGACATCGCCTCCAAAGACGGCTTTGAGACACTTCAGCTCGGAAACGTGTAAATCCACTATGGGCCCAAAGTGCTCCCAGAAATCGTTCATCCATGAAGTGAACTCTTCTAATTCTGACTGGAAGGCTTGCACAATCCGCTCCTGAGAGGCCATCTGCTCTGCGACCTGAGCGGGGGTGACGTTATTTCGTCTCATCTCGGAGAAGGGCTTCCCAAAGAAATGCTCTAAGAGATCGAAATATTCCGCTTGTATCTCCCGAAGCGGTACTTCCCTCATCTCTTTTTCCATCTGCGCTGCGCTAAAAGCGAGGCCCATCGCCTTGACATTTCCGTCGACGGTGGCAGGGTCTACCTTTCCGTCCTCACTGATTCGAACCTTTTCGAGACTCTCATACAGTGTCCTATCTCGGACGCGCAGTTTGCCAGAATCGAGGCCGTCCTTGAGTTGCATCACCAAGTCGTGAAGTTCATCCTGGTTCATAGCCAAATATTACCCTTGCCGCGCTTCTCAACGGTGGCAGTTCGCTATAGCTGGCGGCTTGTAGCTCGCGGCCTCGTCGCTGTGACGACCTCACGTTGATCCGTGACAACGGCGCTTGGTGCTGGCGCACCTTCAACTTACAATCAGGCCGATGAGGTTTGGGGAGGGTGGCGTGTACAGGAGTTCGCAAGCTAAGTCCTTATTCCGCAAGATTTTACCTGTAAGTCCCACGCACTCAAGATTTTGCAAAGATTTTTTTGCGCCGACCCAATGGAATCAAGATTTTAGGTGGCATAGGGGGAGGGGGGGTACCCCCGTTTTCAGTTGTCAGAATTTGCCTATGTTCGCGCTGGGGCGCGCCAACCTGGGAGTTACCGGGCAGTCAGAGCCCCTGCCGGGGCTCCGAGCCCAACTCTCTCGCCCTGAATGAAAGACTTCTGGGTGTAAGAAGTTTCTTTCTTCCGGAGCGCGTTTGAGGGTAGGTTTGTGAGCATTACCGAAGCAGGTTGTAAGCAGTCCGGGTCATGCGCCCATGGCGAATCCTGGAGGGTAGAGCTGCGCTCAGTGCGGGCGTTGGGCGGCTGTTTCTCCTCTTTCAATCTGCCGAAGGCTTGCGCGCAGCCGATAGGCGGGGCGCACAAGAGCAGATGCTTGGGCGAGGTCGCCATCGCGACCTTGCCCAGGGATGGCACAATAAACAGCCGGGGCGCGGGCCTGAAGGCCCGCTCTACCCTACTAGCCTAATCAGGCGGGCCTGAAGGCGCGCTCTACCCAGTCGGAAAGACATCGTGGAGGCCCGGGCTCCGGAGTGCCGCCCCTGAAGGGGCTCGGAAGGTTCTTTTTGACCGCCTGCCCAGCACTCCCGTGCTGGGCCCGAATTGTTCCGTCCGGTGGGCCAGTCGTCCCGCCTCTGAAGGGACTCCGGACTCATTCTGGAGAATCCGTTTCCCACGCCTGAAGGTGTGGGCTCCCACCGCAAGATGTGCCGCCCCTGAAGGGGCTCGGATTCATCAGAGGCCATGGGCCGCGGGCTGACGCCCACGGCTCACACAAATGCCGCCGCCGAGGCGGCTCACGTCAGGGAGCGACGTTGTTCTGCGGCCTCAAGGTGCGGGCTTTCACCGCAAGATGTGCCGCCCCTGAAGGGGCTCGGATTCATCAAGGGGCCATGAACCGCGGGCTGACGCCCACGGCTCACACAAATGCCGCCGCCCGAGGCGGCTCACGCGAGGGAGCGACGTTGTTCTGCGGCCTCAAGGTGTGGGCTTTCACCGCAAGATGTGCCGCCCCTGAAGGGGCTCGGATTCATCAGGGGCCATGGACCGCGGGCTGACGCCCACGGCTCACACAAATGCCGCCGCCGAGGCGGCTCACGTCAGGGAGCGACGTTATTTTGCGGCCTCAAGGTGTGGGCTTCCACCGCAAGATGTGCCGCCCCTGAAGGGGCTCGGATTCTTTCCAAGAGAATCTGTTTTCCCCACATGAAGATGTGGGCTAACACCTGTCGCCCCTACGGGGCTGGGGTTTTTTGCACGCGCCTACCCAGCACTGCGCCTACGGCGCTGGAGCGCTGCGCGGTGCATCGTGCCGCTAAACGCAGTGCAAGTCGTAGGGGGTGAGGTATAGGTGCCGCCCCTAAAGGGGCTCGAGTTTTGGTGATGGGCTTTCGGCACGGCTGAAGCCGTGCCCTTTCAAACCAATGCCGCCCCTGAAGGGGCTCGGAAGGTTCTTTTTGACCGCCTGCCCAGCACTCCCGTGCTGGGCTCGAATTGTTCCGTCCGGTGGGCCAGTCGTCCCGCCTCTGAAGGGACTCCGGACTCATTCTGGAGAATCCGTTTCCCACGCCTGAAGGTGCGGGCTTCCACCCGAAGACCGGTCACCCTGAAGGGTTTTCGACAGCAGGCGTACTAGAGGCCCAGGTCGCTCAATCCCGGATGGTCATCAGGACGGCGGCCGAGCGGCCAGTGATATTTTCGCTCCGATTCGCTGATGGGAAGGTCGTTAATCGAGGCATGGCGCACGGCCATCAGCCCATCGTCATTGAACTCCCAATTTTCGTTGCCGTAGGAGCGATACCAGTGGCCCGAGTCGTCGTGCCACTCGTAAGCGAAGCGCACGGCGATGCGGTTTGCGGTAAATGCCCATAGTTCTTTGATGAGGCGGTAATCCAGCTCTTTGGTCCATTTGCGGGAAAGGAAGGCGATGATCTGGTCGCGTCCGTTGACGAACTCGGAGCGGTTCCGCCAGCGTGAATCGAGGGAGTAGGCCAAGGCGACTTTGCCAGGGTCGCGACTGTTCCAGGCATCTTCGGCCAGGCGAACTTTTTGAATTGCAGTCTCGCGGGTGAAGGGAGGCAAAGGGGGCCGGGTTGGCACAGTTGCGGTAGCCATGATTTCTTCTCCTTCGTTGCAGGGAACTTCCAGCCCCTTACAGATTTACCGCTGAGTTGCCGGATGACTTCACATGGTCAGCACGACGCGGAACTGGGCCTTGCCGCTCATCATGCGGGCGTAGGCTTCAGCCGCTTTCTCGAGAGGGTATGTCTCGATCATGGGTCGCACGCCCGTGAGCTCAGCAAAGCGCAGGGTGTCTTCGGAATCGGTGGGTATGCCCGACGCCCAGCCTGCAATCATCTTGCTGCCAAAGATCAACTGCGGCGGCGTGACCTCAATCGGGTCGAAGGTCGCACCGATCACCATGAGCTTGCCGTTGGGGCCCAGGCCGTCGATCAGCTCCGACATGGCTTTTGAGCTTGGAGCTGTCGCGAGGATGACTTTTGCACCTCCCAGCTTCTGCAATTCCTGAGCTGCGTTGGTGGCCTGGCTGTCGATGTATACATGGGCTCCGAGCTTCCTGGCGAGGGCTGCGTTTTCGGACCCGCGCCCGATGGCCGCCACCTGGTACCCGCACTTATTGGCAAATTGAATTCCGAGGTGACCCAGGCCGCCGATGCCTTGGATCGCGACAAGGTCACTGGGCATGGCGCCGCTGTGCCGCAGTGCGTTGAAGGTGGTAATGCCGGCACAAAGCAGTGGGGCTGCTTCGGCGTCGCTCAGGCTCTTGGGTACCGATACGAGCGCGGAGACAGGAGCGATCATGTATTGCTGGTATCCACCGTCATAGCTGATACCGGGGACCTGCATGTTGACGCAGTTGATGAAGTCTCCGCGGCGGCACTGGAGACAGGTGCCATCGTGCCCACCATGCCACCCCACGCCAATGCGCTGTCCTTGTTTCCACTCGGAAACACCTGCACCAAGCTCATCGATGAGGCCTACCACTTCATGCCCGGGCACACGGGGGTACTGAATTCCGGGCATTAGCCCATCTTTTGTGAGCACATCACTGTGACAAACGCCACAAGCTTGCACCTTGATGCGGACCTGCCCTGCACCCGGCTTGGGAATCTCACGCTCGACAACCTCGAAATCCGCTCCGGCCTTTGGAACGGCCGCCACCTTCATGGTCGTCACCTCCACTGCCGTCGTTGCCATAAATCCTCCTATGAATTCTGGGCGATGGTTGAGAAATAGCTACTGCGAGTGGCGAATGGGTCTGCCACGGTTTTCTTGCCAAATGACTGCCTGGAAGAACCCGCCGAGCAAAGAGTTGTTTTGCCCGGCATGCCTTCCTGCCACTGCCTCGGCAAGATGCGCAAATCGGGGCGGCGGTCGCAAGACAAATTACAAATTCATGGGGATTTAGGATTTGCGGCTGCGGGCGATGGCCTCGCGGGCTTCCTTGTCGGCAGTGCGGCGGCGCTCGGTCTCGCGCTTGTCCCAAGTCTGCTTGCCCTTGGCGACAGCCAGCTCGACCTTCACCCGGCCATTGCGGAAGTACAGACGTGTGGGGACCAGCGTGAGGCCCTTCTGTTGGGTCTTGCCTATCAGCTTGTGGAGCTCGTGTTTGTGCACGAGCAGCTTCCGGGTGCGCACCGGCTCATGGTTGAAGATGTTGCCATGCTCGTACTCGCCGATGTGCGCATTGATCAGCCAAAGCTCGCCGTCTTTGACCAGGCCGTAGGCGTCCTTCAGGTTGGCACGCCCGGCGCGAATGGACTTCACCTCGGTGCCGCGCAGGGCGATGCCGGCCTCAAGCTTTTCCAGCAGGAAGTAGTTGTGCGAAGCGGCGCGGTTCTGGGAAGCATCGCGCTCGCCGCTGGAGGTAGGATCGCGGCGGGTCGCCTTGGGCTTCTCGGTAACGGTAGATTGAGGTTGGCGGGCCATAAGGTTCGACGATAAGCGAGCGCGGTCTTGCGGGATACGCGCCGTCCCCGAGGACTTGGTGATTCTCAACCGCCCATAAAGACTGCGCTGCGCCTCGGTCCTGAACTATTCTTGCACGCCCTGCGGGCTCAGGATTGAGCGACGTAGCGAGTTAGGCGCCTCGCCAGGTCGTAACTGGGACGGAGCCACCGAAGGTAACGCTTTGTATGCTAACACGTGCTTAACAAAGGCACATTGGCATGACTGGGAGTGCTATAATCGCGCCGATTTCACCTTTTTAATCTGCGAGGAGTGGCGCGCGTTGCGCGAGCGACGTATGCTCACTTATTGCAGGCACTGAAGTCTGAAACGACAGGCCCGAATCCCGCCCTTCAGCACCGCGACGCGGGGTCCGGAAATGTTCCAGAATCATAAGGATTGGAATGAAACGGGTCACCCGCGTCCTGGCTGTGCTGCTGATTTTCACGACTGCAGCAATGGCCGCCGACAAAGCCAAGCAATTTTTCAAACAAGGCCTCGCAGCCGAGAGCCGGCTGGCCTACGTCGACGCCTACAATTTCTACCATCAGGCCTACGACCTCAAGCCTGACGACCTCACCTATCGGGCTTCGTTCGAACGCGTGCGCTTCCTGGCGGCGGCGTCTCTGGTGCATCAGGGAGAGTTGCTGGTCAACAGCGGCAAATTGCAGGAGGCCCTGACCGACTTCGAGCGGGCGCTGGGGATCGATCCCTCGAGCTTTATCGCGCAACAGGAAGCAAACAAAGTAAGAACCATGCTGCTGAAGGAGCAGAAGGAGAAGGAGGGGACTGCTCCGCCACCGACTCCGGCCTCTGAGCTGACCAAGCGCATGGAGGAGGCGACCGGTCCGGTTGAGCTGGCGCCAATTTCCAACACGCCAATCACGTTGAAGCTAAGCGAGGACAGCAAGACCGTCTATGAATCGATTGGAAAGCTGGCGGGCATTAATGTGCTTTTCGATCCCGATTACACTTCGCGCCGCATCCGGGTCGACCTGAACGGCGTAACCCTGGAGCAGGCGCTGGAGATCGCGGCGCTAGAGTCCAAGACCTTCTGGCGTCCAGTGACTCCCAACACAATCTTTGTGGCGGCCGATACGCCCGCCAAGCGCAAAGAGCTGGAACAGAGCGTCATCCGCACCTTCTACCTCGAGAACCTCTCGCAGCCGAACGAACTACAGGACCTGGTCAATATTCTCCGCACTCTTCTAGATACCCAGCGTCTGCAGCAGTTCCCTTCGCAGCAGGCTATCGTGGTGCGGGGCACGCCGGACCAGATCGCGATGGCGGAAAAGCTGATCGACGATCTCGACAAGTCGCGTCCGGAAGTGGTGGTGGAAGTGGTGATCATGCAGGTGCAGCGCAACAAGCTGATTAACCTGGGAATTCAGCCGCCATCGTCCGCTTCAGCCTCACTGATCGACAACAACAGCACGACGACGTCGGCCACCGGCACCAATGTTGGAACCGGGAACGGCACGGTGTCCACTACCACGGGAGCCAGCACCGGCTCGATCAATCTGAACACTCTGGCGCACCTGAACGCGACCAACTTCCAGGTGACGGTAGGCGCTGCCACGGCGTACTTCCTGTACACCGACAGTACGTCGAAGATCCTGCAGCAGCCGCAGATACGTGCGCTTGACGGACAGAAGGCCTCGCTCAAGCTCGGCCAGCGCGTGCCGGTGGCGACCGGTTCGTTCCAGCCCGGCATCGGCGGCGTCGGCATCAACCCGCTGGTGAATACGCAGTTCAATTACATCGACGTCGGCGTCAACGTCGATATCACGCCGCATGTTCACGGCCTCAACGAAGTGACCTTGAAGGTGGCAATGGACATTTCGGCGGTCGATTCGTACCAGAACATTGGCGGCATTCAGCAGCCGGTGATCGGCCAGCGCAAGATTGAGCAGGAAATCCGCCTGAAGGAAGGCGAAGCCAACATTATGGGCGGGATCCTGGAGGAGACCGATACCAAGAACCTGCAAGGCATTCCAGGGCTGGCGCAGATACCGTTCTTCAAATACCTGTTCTCGAACACGCAGAAGCAGCGTCAGGACAATGAGTTAGTGTTTATGCTGGTGCCGCACATTGTGCGGGCGCAGGAGATCAGCGCCAACAATACCAAGGCGATCGACGTCGGCACCGCCAACGTGATTCAGTTGCGCCGGCCAAGCATTCTTCCGGAGACAACCCAGGTGACCAATTCGCCGGGGGTGGCGGCGCAGCAAGGCGGCTCGCAAGTACCTCCGGCGCAGCCGCCGGCAACGCAGCCTCAGACCGGCGTACCGCAGTCGCAAAACTCACCGCAGGAGCAGTCGCCGGCATCCGCTCCTCAGGGCAGCGCGATCGTGAGCTTCGATCCTGCCAACCTGAATCAGTCGGTGGGCTCGACCTTCACCGTCAACGTAAGCCTGGTCGGGGCCCAGAACGTGTATTCGGTCCCGCTGCAGATTACCTATAATCCAAGTGTGCTGCAGCTACTGAATGTTTCCAACGGGCCGCTGCTGGAGCAGGATGGGCAGCCGGTGGCGCTGGTACACCGTGACGATGCCATGGCCGGAATTGTGCAACTCACGGCCTCACGTCCGCCGGGAGCAGCGGGAGTGTCGGGGAACGGCTCCGTTTTCACGCTAACTTTCCAAGCCAAGGCCGCAGGACAATCGACGCTGAGCATCAATCGCGCGCAGTTGAAGGACGCGTCGATGCAGACATTGCCTGCCAGCGGATCGCAGGCGGTTGTGACCGTCCACTGAGCCATTCGTCTAACAAGAGAGCGGCGGGCCGCGGCCAGGGCGCCGTGCCCCCAGGCGAGTTTTGTGCCGCGCAACCGGGTCTAGAATATTTGTAGTGAGTAAACGCTTCTTACAATCTGCTGGTGCTTCGGGCGGGCCTTCCGCGGGAAGCGCGCGACGCGTCGGCACCGGCTTCAGCTTGATCGAACTGATCGTCGCGATGACGATCCTGTCGATTCTGACGGCCGCGGCCGTGCCGGTGGTGCGAGTCACTATCGAACGCAGTAAGGAGCGCGAATTACGCCGCGACCTGTGGGAGATGCGCGACGCCATCGACCGCTACAAGGATGCTGCCGATCGCGGCGCCTTTCAAGTGAAGCTCGACAGCCAGGGCTATCCCCCGGACCTGGATACGCTGGTGAAGGGCGTCGATTCCAACGGCAAGAAGCTGCGATTTCTGCGGCGCATTCCCGTCGACCCGATGACCGGCAAGACCGAATGGGGACTGCGCTCGATGCAGGATGATCCCGACTCCAACTCATGGGGCGGGCAAAATGTCTTCGACGTGTACAGCAAGTCGGAAGGCACCGGGCTGGACGGTACGAAGTACAAGACCTGGTGAGGATTGAAGGGGCACGCCTGAAGGCGTGCCGAATCGGTAGCCTTGAAGGGGCGCAGCTCTAGCTGCGCCGAGAAGATCGAATCAGACCCGGGGCTTTAGCCCCTGAGATCTGGTCGCTATATTGCAAATGACTCGACGCTTTCGCCAACGCGGTTTCACTCTCATCGAGCTGATGGTGGTCATCAGCATCATCGTCATCCTCATGTCGCTAGCGATCCCGCGTTACCAGGCTTCGATCCTGCGGGCACGCGAGACGGTGCTGAAAGACGACCTCTACACCATGCGTTCGGTCATCGATGAATACACGCTGGACAAGCAGAAGGCGCCGCAAACGCTGCAAGACCTGGTGGATGCCGGATACATCAAGCAACTTCCGAAAGATCCTTTCACCAACGTACGTGATTCATGGGTGCCGGTACAGGATGACTCGCTCATGTCTCCCGATCAGACCGAGCCCGGAATTATCGACGTACACAGCGGCAGCGACCTGAACTCCAGCGAGGGCACGGCGTACAACACGTGGTAAGCGCTGCGAGCCCTCAGCTATCAGCCCTCAGCTACCAGCACGTTAACGACTTCTGATTGATCAAGCTGGTGGGTGCCGGAAGCAAATAACACCCGCGCCGCTGACGGCTGAAAGCTGACAGCTCGCTTTACTTTTCCTTCCGCGCCTCAGCCTCCGCCAGCCAGCCGCGACGCAGCTTCTCTTCCGGAACACTCGACAGATAGGGCTTGATATCGAGAATTGGTGTGCCGTCGAGCATATCGACGCCGCGCACCCGCAGACGGCGGCCGTCGCGGCCCAGCAACTCGACCGCGGTGAGAGCAATCGGATTCGGGCGTCGCGGGGAGCGCGTGGCAAAAACACCGTGCTCGCGGTCATCGCAAGGCGGTTTGCCGCACAGTTCGAAGCCCTCGGATCGGTCGAAGACCCAGACGATGATCAGGTGGGAGAAGCCTTCGATGTCCTTCAGGCCAGGCTCGAACTCCGGCAGGATTTCAAGCTCGCCTTCGGCGTCGTGCTTTGCGCCCAGGCCTTTGGGAACCTGGCTGGTGCTGGCGTAAGGGCTGCGAACATAACCGATGGGCTTAGGGATGAACAGGGTTTGAGTTGCCACAGGGAAATAGTACGCCGGGCAAATCCAGGGGCCTTGTTTGTAGCTACAATATAGCTACAATAGAGAAAGCGCATTTCAAGGGCTCACTGGGCGGGCAGACGTGGAATTTCTATGGGACGACGCGAATCGGGGCCACATCGCGGAACGTGTGGTGGGTCCCCACGAGGCCGAACAGGTCCTGCTCAATGAGCCGTTCGATGTGGCTGTGCAGATACGGAATGGTGAAGAGCGCACCATCCAGGTTGGGGAAACGGACGCAGGTCGCATCCTCGTCGTTATCACCACATGGCGTCGCGAAAAGCTCAGAGTGGTGACCGCCTTTTCAGCTAATAAGAAATTGAGGAAGCTGTATGCGCAATTCCAGAGAGAAAGCCAAGGTGGAGGAGCTGAAGACTCCTAAGTTTGCCAACGAGGCGGAAGAAGCTAGCTGGTGGGCCAGCCACCAGGACGAAATCGCAGCAACCATGCAAAGGGCTGCCGCGAAGGGACGCCTAGGGCGAGGCTCGACGGCGCGAAAAGGGACGACACCAACGACCACAATCCGCCTCGCCCCCGAGGACATCTCCCGCGCCCGGGAGCAGGCGGAACGGAAAGGGTTGCGCTACCAGACGTATCTCAAGATGCTGCTTCGGGAGGCATTGCTTGCGGAGGAACGTAAGGCCGGATAATGGGCGGCTGGTGGCCTTACATCACGGGCGGCACGGTAATTCCCATCACGCCAAGAATGCCGATCAACTCGCGTCGCACTACGGCAGCCGTGGCGAGGAGGAATTTCTTTCGCTCTTCATCGGCTTCCGTCAGGATGTGATGGCGATGGTAGAAGTTGTTAAACTGTTGCGCTAGCTGGAAGGCGTGCTTGGCGGCGTAGGCGGGCTCGGCCGTCGCAATGCATTGCTCGATGATGCTGGACGTCTTGCCGGCCAGCAGCCACAGCTCCCAGATTTCTGTTCCACTCTGGTCGGCGAAGAAGCGCACGAAATCTACGTCTGTGCTCAGCGCCTGCTCAGGCTCGATTCCCGCTTTGCGAAAGATGTTAGTTGCCCGCACCACCGCGTACTGAGCATAAGGACCAGTCTCTCCCTCAAACGCCAGCGCCTCTTTGAAGTCGAAGGCGATCACCGATTGCTTGGTGAACTTCAGCATGAAGTAGCGCAGCGCGCCAATCGCGATCTGCTCGGCTATGCTTTGCCGCTCCTGTTCTCCAAGTTCCGGATGGCGGCTGTCGGCCTCTTTTTTGGCAGCGGAAATCAGCGCATCGAGCAGGTCATCCGCCTTCACCCCGAAGCCCTTACGTCCAGATACCTCAATGTAGGACTTGGCGCGATCTTCCTCACTTACGTCATAACCAAGCTCGAGCGCGCAGCGCGGCGTCAACGCGACCATCTCGTAGGAGAAATGCGTGTAGTGCGCCGCCTGCCCGGTGTAGCCCAGCAGACGCAGAGCTTCGATCACTGTGTTCTGCGGATCGCTCTGGCGTGAGTCGATGACGTTATAGATGGCGGCCACGCTCCCGAAGTGAGGATGTTCCACCAACCCTTTCTCAGCCGAAATCCAGACGTCGTGATCGTTGGGATAGCGGTAGAAGCGCAGGTATCCAAAGTCGCGGCCGAGCAGCCCGAACTTCCACAGGTGATACGCAATGTCCTTGCCGACGTACCCGACCGTCCCATTCGAGCGCACGATGACCTTGGCGTCCTCGTCGGGACCGTCGGCCTGCGGCTTTTCCTCCGCAACCTCAGCCTTGGTTGCTTTGGGTCTGGTCATCACCCAGCAGCCCTTGTTCTTGCCCTGGTTCTCGAAGTACAACACGGCCTTGTCCTTCAACTGCTGGAAGGCGAGGTCCCAGAAGTGCAGCCGCAGGATTTCGCTCTCCCGCGGCAGGAAGTCATACTCGACGTCGAGCCGGTCCATGGTCTGGATGTGGCGGCGCAAGACTGCGGTCGAGATAATTTCGGCGACCTCCGCCAGATCATTGCCTCCCTGCTCGATGGCATGAAGGGTTTCCAGCCGTGCTTGCAGATTGGCTTTGTCCTGCTCGTACCACTGCGACACGCGAGCGTACAGGTCCCAGCAGTAATAGTCGAAGCGCGGGGTGCGCGCAATCAGCTCAGCAATCTCCTGCTTGGACTGGCACTCCAGGCGAACGAATCCAACCACCACGTCGGCAACCTGCACGCCGGTGTTGTCGATGTAATTCTGCACGTCGACGGTGTGCCCGGCGGCCCGCAGCAGGCGAACGAAGGTGTCCCCCAGAATGGCATTGCGCAGATGGCCGATGTGCGCCGCCTTGTTGGGATTAATGCTGGTGTGCTCGACCAGAATCTTGCCCGAGACGTCGGCAGCGCCCTCGCCGGCATGATCGCTAACTGCAACGGCATCCGAACGCAGCATGTTGCGCGCGGCATCGTCGCGCTTTAACCGGGCATTAATATATCCGGCACCGGCGACTTCGAGCTTCTCGAATCCCTCGGGCAGCGGGAATTCGGCGACAATCTCTTCTGCTATCTTTCGCGGCGGCTTACGTAACTGCTTGGCGAGTTCGAACGACAGGGGAAGCGCAAACTCTCCCATCTCGACCTTGGGAGGCTGCTCAAGGACAAATTTCGACAAGTCGAGCTGATATTTATGGCGAAGGAACTCGCGGATGTGCGCGGAGAGGAGCTTCTGTTTTTCGAGGTACACGGGAGTCTTGAAAGGGCCGGCTTCAGCCGCGCCGTGGTCTTGCCTGGGCCACTGGAAAATCCCTTTCCATCGGGCGCAAAAGCGTCTCCGGGCATGAAGCCCAGCTTCTTCGGGAAACGAGACGGCACGGCTTAAGCCGCGCCCCTTCAAAGCTTCGCGTCGGAAGGATCAGGAAATCTCAGTGTAACAAAACGTCTACCGCATTCAGGTTTGACGCTGGGAAACGCCTTACCTATGATGAAGGTTCCTGTTAGCTTCAGCCTCCAGCGAGCTGTCTCCCATGCGAATTGCGTACCTCGACTGCTTCTCGGGCATCAGCGGCGACATGTTTCTGGGCGCCCTGGTGGATGCTGGAGTGCCGTTCGAGCTGCTGCAGAAAACGGTGGCGGACCTGGGTATCGACGCCTCCCTGGAGCTGTCGCGCGTGGACCGTGCTGGTATCTCCGCCGCTAAGGTTGATGTGATCGTGCGGGGCGAAAAAGACATGCCGCGCGACGAATTCTGGACCGCGCATCACTATGTCCGCAAGGACCAGGCCCAGGGCGAGCATCACCATGTCTATCAAGACGAGCCCCGGCATGAGCAGCCTTCGCCAGGCGCTCAAGATTCGCGCGAACACAAACACGGCCGCGGTCTGAAGGAAATTCTTGGCATCATTGCTGCGGCTCCGATCAGCGGCCACGCAAGGCAGATGGCCGGCGACATCTTCCTCGCACTCGGTTCCGCGGAAGCCAAGGTCCACAACGTCGATATCGAGCAGATTCACTTTCATGAAGTCGGCGCCGAGGATGCCATCGTCGATGTTGTTTGTGCCGCCGTCGGCGTGGAGGCCCTGAATGTCGAGCGCTTTGTCGCTTCCCCGCTGAACGTTGGCGGGGGAGTCGTGCGCTGTTCCCACGGGGTTATGCCGATCCCAACTCCCGCAACTTTGGAGCTGCTGAAGGGCGCGCCGATTTATTCAGGCGATATTCAGAAAGAACTGGTCACTCCGACAGGAGCAGCAATCGTAAAGGTGCTGGTCAGCAGCTTCGAGTCGCGTCCGCGGATGACGACGGAGACGACTGGCTACGGTGCAGGTGTGCGTAACTTTGAGGGGCAAGCGAATGTCCTGCGGCTGAGCATGGGCGAAATGGTTGACGCCGCCATCAGCACCGGCGAACGCAAGGAGCCGGCCGCGCAGGAAGAAATTTCGATCCTGGAAGCGAACCTTGACGACCTGAATCCGCAATTGATCGGATACGTTACCGAGCTGGCTTTGTCGCAGGGAGCGCTTGACGTCTTCACTGCGCCGGTGCAGATGAAGAAGAACCGTCCGGGAACGCTGCTGACGGTGCTGGCCAAGCCAGAGGACGAGGCCAAGCTGCGAGAATTGATCTTTCGCGAGAGCAGCACGCTGGGCATTCGCGTGCGCCGCGAGAGGCGCTATGTTCTGCCGAGGCGTCATCAGGCGGTGGCCACGCCGTGGGGCGAGGTGCGCATGAAAATTGGCGGCGTCAACGGAAGCGCGTCGACCTACGCGCCCGAATACGAAGATTGCCGGCGCATCGCCGCGGAGCATCACGTGCCGCTCAAGACTGTTATGCAGGAGGCCATCCGGCGGTATCTGGACCAGAAGAATGGATAATCCCGCAAAGTTCTACATCACAACGCCCATCTACTACGTCAACGCGCACCCGCACATCGGGCACACGTACACGACGGTCGTGTGCGACACCATCGCGCGCCGCCAGCGCATGATGGGCATGGACACTTTCTTCCTCACCGGCACCGATGAGCATGGGCAGAAGATCGAGCGCTCGGCCACGGCTGCCGGCTGCTCGCCCAAGGAGTTCGTCGACAAGATCTCCGCCGAGTACCGCGAGCTGTGGGAGCGCATGAAGCTGAGCTACGATGACTTCATCCGCACCACTGAGCCGCGGCACATGCGTGGCGTACAGGCGCTGTTCAGCCGACTGCAGGAGCGCGGATACATCTACAAGGGCTCGTACAGCGGCCAGTATTGCGTCTTCGACGAGCTTTACGTCGATGCGGTTGGACCGGGGGCGCCGTGTCCGGAGTGCGGCCGCCCGACGGAAACGGTGCAGGAGGAGAATTACTTCTTCAAACTGTCGGCAATGGAGGAGCGGCTGCTGAAGCTCTACGCCGAGCAGCCCGACTTCATCCGCCCGGAGACGCGCCGCAATGAGGTGATCGCGTTTGTGCGCAGCGGACTGCGCGATCTCTCCGTCAGCCGCACCACCTTCAAGTGGGGCATTCCGGTTCCCGGCGATCCCAAACATGTCATCTACGTCTGGCTCGACGCCTTGGCCAACTACATCACGGCCATCGGATTTGGCTCCGACAAGCCGAAGGACCAGAAGAAGTTTGAGCGCTACTGGCCCGCCGACGTGCACATGATCGGCAAGGAGATCGTGCGCTTCCACTGCGTCTACTGGCCGGCGTTTCTACTGGCGGCGGAGCTGCCCTTGCCGAAGTCGATCATCGCCCACGGCTGGCTGCTCTTCGAAGAGAACAAGATGTCGAAGTCGCGGGGCAACATCGTGCGCAGTGAAACCATTCTCGACACGCTTGGCGCCGATACCCTGCGCTACTTCCTGCTGCGCGAGATCGTCTTCGGCAGCGACGGATCGTTCAGTTTCGATGCGCTGGTGCAGCGCTTCAATTCCGACCTGGCAAACGGGCTGGGCAATCTCTCCAGCCGCACTCTGAGCATGATTGCGCGCTACTTTGAAGGCGAGGTGCCGTATCCGTCGAACGAGCGGACGGCTGACGATCAGGCAATTGCCCAACTCGCGGAAAAAACGATCGTCGACTTTAACACGCAGTTTGAGCAGTTCCAGTTCTCCCGCGCGCTGGAGACCGCCTGGGCGTTGGTCGCGGCGGTGAACAAGTACATCGTGGAAAACGAGCCCTGGACCATTGCCGAGAAGCCCGGGCAGGATGCACGAGCGCGACTCGGCACTGTGCTGTACACCTCGGCGGAAGCACTGCGCGTCGTGACGGCTCTGGCGCACCCCATCATTCCGGAGTCGACGGCGCGCATTTGGCAACAGCTCGGCCTCGGCGACATTGCCAGGCTCAATTTGCGCGAGCTGAAGTGGGGTCAGTTGCAGTTGGGCACGAAGCTGGGCAAGGTCGAGCCCGTGTTCCCGCGCGCCGACAAGAGCACCGTCGATAGGATGCAGCAGCTGGAACAGGAGCGCTCGACAGTGAGCGAGAGCAAAACGTCGTCGCCGGACACGCAGCCGGCCGGCATTGGGGCACAAGCAGGAGAGCGCGCAACCGAGGCCATTGAGGGTCCAGCGCCCCCTTCGGCCGTGCCTGCGGCAACGCCGGCCGATAACAAAATCACCATTGACGATTTCCTGAAGGTTGAGTTGCGGGTCGGCGAAGTGAAGGTCGCGGAAAAAGTGAAGGGCGCCGACAAGCTGCTGCGCCTGGAGGTGGACATCGGCACCGAAGTCCGCCAGATCGTCGCCGGCATTGCCAAGGCGTACGATCCCGAGAAGCTGGTCGGGCGGAAGGTGGTCATCGTCGCTAATCTCCAGCCGCGCAAACTCCGTGGGCTGGAATCACAGGGCATGATCGTGGCAGCGTCGCTCGGTGATGAAGGTGTACCTGTGCTGGCAGGGTTTCTGGAGGACGTCCCGGTGGGGGCGAAGCTGAAGTAAGGCCGCTGTTCGCTCTTCGCTTTTCGCTTCTCGGCGGACTCAAATCACAGTTCCTCTTGCGGACTTGCTAGACCTTCGTTTCGGGGGTCTGGCGAAAGGCCAATAGCGAAAAGCGAATAGCCATGTTCATAGACTCCCATTGCCATCTCGAGAACCAGCGCTTCGACTCCGATCGCGCGGAGGTGTTCGCGCGGGCGCAGGCCGCAGGCATTGAGGCGCTGCTGGCCATCGGCAATGGAGACGGCCCGGGTACAGGCACCCTCGATTGCGCGCTCAGGTTGTCGCAGCAATATGACTGGGTCTATGCGACGGCGGGAATCCATCCCCATGAAGCAGCGCTCGCGAGGCAAACGGATTTCGATGAGCTTGAGCGATTAGCGCGTGAGCCCAAAGTGATCGCCTGGGGCGAGATTGGTCTCGACTATTACTACGACCACTCCCCGCGCGACGTGCAGCAGCGCGTATTCGTCCAGCAGATGGAGATGGCGCGGGCGGCAAAGTTGCCCATCATCATTCACAATAGGCCTTCCGATAACAGCGAGAATGCCTGGGAGGACTTGCTGCGGCTTATCCGCGAGCACTGGAGCTCGTCGGGACTGGGAGGCGTGTTGCACTGCTTCACCGGCTCGGTGGAGAATGCCCAAGCGGTTCTCGATGCGGGGTTCGTCGTTTCCTTCGCGGGAATGGTCACCTATCCCATGGCGCAGAACATTCGCGATGCGGCGCTGATTGTTCCACTCGACCGCATGTTCATTGAGACCGATTCGCCTTACCTCGCGCCCGTGCCTCACCGCGGCCGGAGAAACGAGCCCGCGTACGTGGTGGAGGTCGCGCGCACCATTGCCGAGCTTCGACGAGTTTCCCCAGAGGAACTCGGTCTGCAAACTTCGCAGAACTTCTACAACTTTTTCGGCCTGCAAAAATCCAACTGACGTGATAGCCTGCGGGCTCACAGGGGTTTGGCCCTTGCGTTGAGCCCGATGGCCGGGGGCAGTCGGTTGCAGCCTTGCTACACTTGAGATATGCCCGAGAACACATTCGACATTGTGAGCAAGATCGACCTGCAGGAAGTCTCCAACGCCATTCAACAGGCGCTGAAGGAGATTCACCAGCGATACGATCTGAAAGACTCCAAGTCGGACATTCAGATGGAAGGTACCGAAGCCCTGGTACTCGCTTCGGCGGACGATTACAAGCTCAAGGCGGTCAACGATGTGCTACAAAGCAAGCTGGTGAAGCGAGGCGTGCCGCTGAAGGGATTGCAATATGGCAAGATCGAGCCGGCTGCGGGGTCGACGGTGCGGCAGCGGGTCACATTGCAGCAGGGCATTCCGACGGAGAAGGCGCGCGAGATCGTGAAGACGATCAAAGACGCGAAGAAAAAAGTACAGGCATCGATTCAGGGAGATTTCGTGCGGGTCAGCGGCAAAGACCGCGACGCCCTGCAAGACATCATCGCGCTGCTGCGGCAAAAAGATTTCGGCATCGACATGCAGTTTACGAACTACCGATCCAACTAACGGGGCGAAAAGGTTGAACACAGCGGTAATCCGCAACGCGAAAGAAGTATTCGACCTGCTGCATGACGACCTTGCGGCCATTGAGCGCGAGTTCGGCCGCGACACGGTTTCCAGCGTCAGCGCCATCACCGAGATCGGCGAATACCTGCGGGCCGGTGGAGGGAAGCGTCTGCGCCCGGCCTTGCTGCTGCTCTCCTGCAAGCTGATGAACTACGCGGGGCATGGCGCAATCAGACTCGGCGCCGTGGTGGAGATGATCCACACCGCAACCCTGGTGCACGACGACATCATCGACGAGGCGGAGACACGGCGCGGGCGCCCCTCGGCCAACACCCAGTGGGGCAACTCGAAGTGCGTGCTAGCCGGCGACTGGCTCTACATGCAGGCCTTCAAGGTCTCGCTGCAGGAACGCAACTTTCAGGTCCTCGATACGCTGATCGACCTGACGCAAGCCATGGTCGAAGGCGAGTTGCTGCAAATTGAGCGGCTGGGAAAAGCCATCACCATCGACGAGCACTTCGAGCTCATCCATCGCAAGACGGCCTTCCTGTTCGCGGTGTGTATGAAGCTGGGCGGAATTCTTGCGCGGGCCAGCGAGCCGGACCAGCAGAGGCTGGCGGACTATGGGAGCAATCTCGGCATGGCATTCCAGATTGTGGATGACGTGCTGGACCTGACTGCTTCGGAAGAGGTGCTGGGCAAGCCCGTGGCCAGCGACTTGCGCGAGGGCAAAGCAACCATGGCGGTGCTGCATGCGCTGGAGCACTGCACTGGTAACGAGCGGGTCACGATTGAAACTGTTCTCTGCAACGGCGGATTTAACGGAATTGCCCCCGCTGACATTGTCGCCATCCTACGCCGGCACGGGTCGATTGACGCCGCTTACGAACGCGCCAACGAATTTGCCAACCGGGCGCGCCAGTCGATTTGCACCTTCCCCGATTCCGAGATCAAGCGAATATTGCTTTGGGTCCCGGAGTTCGTGGTGGAGAGGCAGAGCTAGAAAGCAGCACTTAGCCGTTAGCACTTAGACTTCACTTAGCACTTGGCATTTAGCACTTGGCTCTTGGTTTTTGTCCATCAGGGCAAAGATGCAGGGACCTGAGACGCAGCCATGATTGCTCTGGCGTCTGAGGCGTTGATTGGATCGTCCAACATAGCATCAGCATTCCTCTTCGACCCGCGACCGCCAATCCCAAATGCTAACAGCCAAATGCCAAGTGCTAACTGCTAACGGCTCGCCGCTCGAAGCTCGAAGCTATACTTTCCTCATGGCCCTTCCCCAGGAAGTTGAAATCAAGTTCCTCATCCCTGACGTTAAAGAACTTGAAGGTAAGTTGAAGAAGCTGGGCTTTCGTTGCGTCACTCCGTCGACGCACGAGGTCAACACACTTTACGACTTGCCCGGCCAGAAGCTGCGGCGCAAGGGAGAGCTGCTCCGCCTGCGCAAGTATGGCGCCACGTGGAAGCTCACCCACAAGGGCAAATCCAAGCCGGGCAAGCACAAGTCGCGCGAAGAACTGGAAACGTCGGTCGGCAACGGCGAGCAGATGCAAGAGATCTTGCTCGCACTGGGTTACGCGCCGAGCTTTGTTTACGAGAAGTTCCGCTCCGAGTGGAGTGACGGCGAAGGTCACGTGGTGCTCGACCACACGCCCATTGGAAACGTTGCCGAGATTGAGGGTAAGGCGCGCTGGATCGACCGCACGGCAAAAGCGATCGGAATTGGGAACGCCGACTACATCACCAAATCGTATTCTGAACTTTTTTTCGACTGGAAACGTAGAACCAAGCGGAAGGCAAGGAACATGACCTTCCGCGAGATAGGTGGCCGCGCAAGGGCAGGCAACGGTCAATCAGGTTCGAAACCGACTGACCGTCGCACCCGGCTATCGCGCTCGCACTAGATTTCCGCGGAAGCCGACCCCGGCTCCGGAGTTTAGACCTCGCCGGGCCTGAACCGGAGCCGGAAAAGGCGTGGAAAAGCAACTAGCAATACAGAATACAGAGTTAGTTCCGCGTCAACTTCCCGATCCTGAGATTACTTCATCGCAGGTTCAACAATCTCCGGCTTGCGCTCTCGTACGCGATGGAGCACTGCCCCCGCGATCAGCGGTAGTCCCACGGTCGCATCCAGCAGCACCTCGGCGAACTTGCCGCCCTCTTCGGGAGGAACGAACTTGCCCCACGACACGGCTTCACTGTAGGTGCAGCCGGAGAGGCCTCCCCAGTTGACCGGCTCAGGACAGATGCGCACGCCGTAGCTAAAGCGCTTGAGCGGAAGGTCTTCGCCGCCACGGCGGTGGCGCAGCTCGATGAACGGCCCAAACTGCTGTGCCCAGTTGCGTGGCACGCCGCCGCCGATGGTGAAGATGCCCAGGCGATTCTGCTGCAACAATGTCTCCGCGTAGAACTCCAGGTCTTCGAACGGGTCCCAGTGCAGCGCGGGTACCTTGTTCTTGCGGCGCCAGCGATTGTGCAATGCGAAGTCGAGTCCGATTTCCGAATCGCTGAATGCAGGCACAAATACAGGTACGTTCTTTTCGAATGCCGACTTGAGGATTCCGCGATCGTTCACGTGCTTGCTGAGGTAGCGGCCGATCTCGCGATTCAGCTTGTAGGAGCAGATGACCTCGCTTGCGTCCCAGCCCTTCAGAATGCGGGCGACGATGGTCTCTACGAAGTCGAGGTTGGTCTCCGGCTCCAGCGTGTCGTAGACGCGGTTGTAACCCGCTTCGTATAGCTCCAGGTCGTCCATGCGCGGGTCATAGCGGAAGTGCGAGCGGCCGGCGGCTTCGACCAGCCCATGCGCCATGAGCGCGCCGGTCGAGATGACGGCGTTCACCAGGCCGCGATCGATGAGCTCGGTGATGATCAGGCCCTGCTTGGCGACGGTCATTGCGCCCGCCAGCGTCATTACAATGAAGCACTCGTTGTCGCGGGCCATGGCTTCGAGGACGTCTGCGCCTTCGCCCACCTGCCGGCCGGTAAAGGCTGTGCGGCCCATCCCGCGTACTAAATCGTCGACCGACTGCACGGCGGTCAGATCGAGCGGAGCCAGGGGAACGAGTCTGTCGGAGATCGGATCATGCAATACGCGGTCGATCCCTTCACCATGAGCGTCATGCTTGTCGTGCATTTTTCTACCTCGGGATGCGCGCGATGGAAGCGCCCGCGCTAACGATGCGTTATGTTCCTCGAATATTCGAAGGTACAGTCTGCCTATGACGGCGTCAACGGCACGAGCATGTTGTAACTTGACGTTAATCTCGTGCATCTTTTGCCTGAACCGCGAATGCTATTCTTATTTTGATTTGCGCGCAGCGCCGCATTATTCATGAAGCGCATGATCTTTGAAGGGGCGCGGCTTCAGCCGCGCCGTAACAAGTGGGCCTGGGAACGGGCTCTGGCCCCTGAGGTGATTCGCAGTTGGTCGCAAGAGCGAAATGCCTCAGTGGCTAAAGCCGCCGGTGAGAAGAGAGCATCGTACGGCACGGCTGAAGCCGTGCCCCTTCAAGGCGTGCGACTCGCCATGCATAGTCCGCATTAGAGAGAGAAAGTTTGCCGGAGAAGAATTTCACCATCGGAATTGTGCAGATGTCGTGCACGCCGGAGCCGAGCAAGAACCTGGAGCACGCGATTGTGCACGTGCGCGAGGCGGCCAGGCAAGGCGCACAACTCATCTGTTTGCCCGAGCTGTTTCTTACGCAATACTTCTGCCAGCGGGAGGATCATAGGCTTTTCGATCTCGCCGAATCGATCCCCGGTCCAACGACCAAGCGTCTTGGCGATGTTGCCCGCGAGCTGAAGGTGACCATCATTGCGTCACTGTTTGAGCGGCGCGCGCCTGGGCTGTATCACAACACGGCGGCGATCATCGATACCGGCGGCAAGGTGGACGGGATTTACCGCAAAATGCACATTCCCGACGACCCGCTCTATTACGAGAAGTTCTACTTCACGCCGGGCGATCTGGGCTTCAAGGCGTTCGAGGCCGACTTTGGCAAGTTCGGCACGCTGGTGTGCTGGGACCAGTGGTATCCCGAGGGGGCGCGGCTGACGGCAGCGCAGGGGGCGAATGTGCTGTTCTACCCAACGGCGATTGGCTGGCATCCGGACGAGAAGGCGCAATACGGCGAGGCGCAGTACGACGCGTGGCGCACGATTCAGCGCGCACATGCCATCGCCAACGGCGTCTATGTGGCGGTGCCAAACCGTGTGGGCTTCGAGACGGGAAACATCCGCGGCAACGATGCACCCGGCAAAGGGCTGGAGTTCTGGGGCGGATCGTTTATCGCCGATCCTTTTGGCCAGGTGATCGCGCAGGCCCCGCATGACCAGGAAGCGGTGCTGGTGGCGGAAGTGGATATCCAGCGCATGGAAGATGTGCGGCGCAACTGGCCGTTCTGGCGCGACCGGCGGGTCGATGCGTACTCGGGTATCACGCAACGTTTTCTGGTGTAAGAGAAACAGAACGAGAAAACAGGCGCGAAATATCGGTGCGAAAAACCTCAGGGGCTAAGACCCCTACATATTCCCGGCAGCCTGCACGCTGGCCTGAAGGCCAGCACAACCCGCAACTGGCAAGTTTCACTCCATCGCAAACTCCCGCCGCGCTTGGCTATCGCATGCCTGCGGAGTGGGAGCCGCACGAGGCCACGTGGGTCGCGTGGCCGCATAACCGCTCCGACTGGCCGGGCAAGTTTGAAGCGATCCCGTGGGTCTACGCGGAGATCGTGCGCCATCTGGCGCGCAGCGAGCGCGTCAACATTCTGGTGAACGATGAGGCGGCAGAGGCAAAGGCGCGCGAGGTGCTCGTCCGCGCAACCGCGCTGCCGGATAATGCTGCCGAGCCGGGCAAGCCCGCAGGCAACGTTGTATTCGTGCGGATCCTGACCAACCGCGTATGGACGCGCGACTATGGCCCCATCTTCGTCAAACGCAAGCCGAACAAGGTGGATGGATTTCCAACGATTGCTGCGACTGCCTGGCGCTTTAATGCGTGGGCCAAGTACCCCGACTGGAAGCTCGACGCTCCCGTCTCTGCTGAATTGGCGGAGCGCCTCGGCATGCCGCGCTGGAAGCCGATGGTCAACCTCAAGGGCAAGCCACAGCGCGTGGTGCTGGAAGGCGGCAGTATCGAGGTCAATGGCCGCGGCACGCTGATCACGACGGAAGAGTGCTTGCTCAGCGAAGTTCAGCAGCGCAACCCGGGCTTGTCGCGCGGAGAACTGGAGCGAATCCTCGCGGCCTATCTAGGCGTGAGGAAGATCATCTGGCTGGAGCGCGGTATTGCCGGCGACGATACCCACGGCCATGTCGATGACATCACGCGCTTCGTCGCGCCCAGGAGGGTGGTCACGGCATACGAGGATGATCGCAGCGATCCGAACCATGAGCCGCTGCGGGAGAACTTCCGCAAGCTGACGAAGAGCGCCGATCAGTCCGGCAAGCCGCTGGAGGTGGTCAAGCTACCGATGCCCGCACCCGTCATCTTCCGTGGACAGCGCTTGCCCGCCAGTTACGCTAACTTCTATATCGCCAACCGAGTGGTGCTGGTACCGGTTTTCAATGATCCGCACGACCGTATTGCGCTCAACGTGCTGGCCGAGGTCTTCCCCAAGCGGCAGATCGTGGGCATCTACTGCGGCGACTTCATCTGGGGGCTGGGCGCGCTGCACTGCATGACGCAGCAGCAGCCCGCTCCGTAGAAAAACATCTCACCACTGAGGCACGGAGGACCCGGAGCTGGCGCGAAAAAAGATGAGAGTCCGCCACTGATGGCGCGAACGCGTCGCAACTCGATATACCGTGCCCGAGGCACTCGCGCCATTATTTGGGCACTTAACCCAGCATTCCGCTTCGCACCATGCTGGGCTGTCATCACACGCCCTTCGGGCTTAGGAAGCATTTCAACATTCTCGAGAGAGAACATGGAGAAAGCTGGGCAAAACTTTCGATGTCGAAAGTCTCAGTGTCTCCGCGTCTCTGTGGTTGAACCGCTTCCGGCAATCCGGTTTACGCCCGTGCCGCCGTTGACGACGGACTGCTGGTTCCTGTCGCAGGAGCGCTCGCCACTTCCTTGGCTTCGCCGTTCACCTTCTGGCCGGCCTTGCGAATGTCGATTCCGCCTTTGAAGTAGGCGCCGTCTTCGATGCTGATGCGCTGCGCCACAATGTCGCCGGTCAGCGAGCCCTCGGAGCGGATATCCACGCGGTCGCTGGCATTCACGTTACCGCGCACTTTGCCCAGCACGACGATCTCGCGCGCCGAGATGTTCGCCGAAACCACGCCATTGCGGCCCACGGTGACGCGGTTGCCAGGCAGATTGATCGAGCCTTCCACCCGCCCATCGATGTAGAGCGACTCGGAGCCGGTAACCTCGCCCTTGATGACCAGTGACTTGCCCAGCGTCGCCTGTTCCTGAGTGTTAAGCGGAGGGCTTGCAGGGCGCGGTGCTGCCGGCGGCTCCGCGGGTGCAGGCACAAAGTTGCGCTGCGGCTCCGGGGTCCGGGATGGCTGGGGATTGGGGGTCGGGGTCGGGCTGTTCGTAGGCTTCCACATAGGGAAAAATCCTTTCTCAAATTGCGTTGGAGGAATGATCTGGCCAAACCAACACTACAGCTTGTTTTGCACTGCGGGCAGGTAAGGCTCTTGTACTGCGCCATTCACCGTCCGGCACAGTCCACATGCCTGTGATGTGATTATTGCTAACATACAGCGAGTTCGTATATCAGGGAATAACCTTAGAGAAAATTTTTGGGCGCACGTAGTCAAGTTGGAAAGGGAGCAAAGGCGCGACGTCCGAGGGTTGATATGGCAAAGCACAAATTCAGGACTAAATTGCTCGGCCAGGACGGCTCCCAGGTGGCGGCGCTGAAGCCTCCGTTTGAGGTTGTTGCCGTCTTCGGGCGCAAGGGGCGGGGCGGAAGAAATGACGCGATCGCTTATTGAGCTCACTCGTAGCGGCGGCGGCAATCGAGCACAGCCATGCTGAACGACCATGCCATCCTCAAGCAGATTGAGCTCCAGCCGCACCAGTCCGCCGGCTACAAGCAGCTTATTCGCGAGATGGCGCTGCGCGGCAATGAGCGCCGGCAGCTTGCCGAGCGCCTCGAAGCTCTGGTTAAGGCAGGCAAGCTGATCGAAACTGGCCGCGACCGCTACACCCTTGCCGAGCACGCCGTCGCCCGCCACAACCTGATCGCCGGCCGCCTGACCATGCATCGCGACGGCTATGGCTTCGTGATTCCCAACTCCGGCCAGCGCACCACTCTGGAGGGCGACATCTTCGTCCCCCCTTCGGCAATTGGGCCCGCCATGCATGGCGACCAGGTGCTGGTAGAGTTTGGCCGCAAGCGCGATGACGGCCGGGCTGAGGGAAGAATCCTGCGCGTGCTGACGCGGGGCCATCCGACTGTCGTCGGGACGTTTCACTACGGATCGCGGCAGAACTTCGTCACCCCCATCGACGAGAAGATCACGCAGGACATCCTTATCCCGAAAGGAATGGAATGGCCCTCGGGAGAAGGGCCGTTTGAGCAGCCGGCACCACGGCGCAGCGCCACCTCGCCGGCCGGCGACAAGAAGAAGCACTCTGATGCTGACCGGGTTTACGGATCAGAGGCCAGACGCCAGGAATGGAGCGACCTGGAAGGCCTGGTGGTCGACGTCGAGATCACCGAGTGGCCCGGGCCGACCCAGAATCCGCGTGGCCGCGTGCTGGAGATCCTCGGCTACGAAGATGACTTCGGCGTGGACGTTGAGATCGTGATCCGCAAGCACCATCTGCCGCACCATTTTCCAGTTGAGGTGATCCAGGAGGCCCAACAGTTCGATGCGGTCATTCCGGCACGCGAGATGCATCACCGCCACGACTACCGCGGTCTGCCCATCGTGACCATTGACGGCGAAACCGCACGCGACTTCGACGATGCTGTCACGGTTCGCCGGATGTCGAATGGCAATTTCGAATTGCAGGTACATATCGCCGATGTGGCCCACTACGTCCGCGAGGACTCGCCCATCGACCTGGAAGCGCGGCTGCGCGGGACCTCCGTTTACTTTCCCGATCGCGCCATTCCCATGCTGCCCATCGAGCTTTCCACTGATCTGTGCAGCCTTCGTCCCCAGGTAGAGCGGCTGGTGCTCTCCTGCGTGATGGAGATCGATCATCAGGGCGAGATTGTCGGCTTCAGGCTGAACGAGGGCGTGATTCGCTCGGCCGAGCGCATGACCTATACCAACGTGAACCTCATCCTGGAAGGCGATCAGGCCCTGCGCCAGCATTACCACTCGCTGGCCGACATTTTTGAGCTGATGCGCGAGCTGGCGATGATCCTGAACCGCAAACGCGTGCGCCGCGGCTCCATCGACTTCGACTTGCCGGAGCCGGTGATCGAGTTCGACGAGAACGGGCTGATGACCAGTGTCACCCGGTCGGAGCGCAACATCGCGCACCGCATCATCGAAGAGTTCATGCTGGCGGCCAACGAATGCGTCGCGACCTATCTGGAACGAAAACCAGTTGCCTCGCTCTACCGCATTCACGAGAAGCCCGACCCCAAGCGCGTCTACGACTTTGAAACCATCGCGGCGAAGTTCGGATACTCCCTGGGCGTGGGACCGCTGCCCGTCAAGCGTGTGCAGATGAAGACCGACCGCCGCGAGCGATATGGAACAGGACGCCAGGCTCGCGTGGTGGAAATCCCGGAGGAAGTGCACATTACGCCGCGCATGTATCAGAAGCTGACCCAGAAAATCGCCGGCAAACCAGAGGAGCGCATCCTCTCCTACCTGATGCTGCGCTCGCTGAAGCAGGCGCGCTACTCGGAGATCAATGAAGGCCACTTCGCGCTGGCGGCGCAATCGTATACCCACTTCACTTCCCCGATCCGGCGCTATCCCGACCTCATCATCCATCGCATCCTGAAAGGGGTCTTGCGCGACGACGCCGACCGAAGCCACCCCGAGTTGCCCGTGGGATCAGGCACGGTAGCCCACAGTGAAGCTCCATCGCCGTGGTCAAAGCGCGACGCCCCACGACCGGCGGGAAAGCAGCAGGCGAAGCGCGAGCGCTCTCATCCCGAGCCGCTGAGCGGGCCCATCCCGGAGCAGGAGCTGCACGACATCGCCGAGGAATCGAGCCAGGCGGAGCGGCGCGCCGCCGATGCCGAGCGTGAGCTCATGGAGTGGAAGAAAGCCAAATTCATGGAGCAGCACCTTGGCGACGAGTTCGACGGTCTGATCATCAGCGTCACCAAGTTTGGGATGTTCGTTGAGTTGGCGGAGCTGTTCGTGGAAGGGCTGGTTCCGCTGGGCTCGCTGACGGACGACCACTACCTGTATCACGAGAACACTAAACAGATCATCGGTCAGCGCAGCCGGCGGACGTACTCCATGGGCGACCCTATCCGGGTGATCGTCGACCGCATCGATCCCGCGCAGAGGCGGGTGATCTTTGCGATTGTGGAAGAGGAGAGGCCGGCGACGAAGAAGCGGAAAAGGAAATCTAACTGAACCGGTTAGAAGAACAGCTCCGGCGAGACGTGGAATCGAGCAGCTTCAATGAGCTTCTTTCGGCTAATTACATGCACGTCACCTGAAAGATATACTACCGCCCCTCTTAGTCGAGCCGCCGATGGTTACAATGGTCAACAGGCATGCGCAGGCTCCTCATCTTCAGCATAACTCTCTTCTTGGCGGGCTCTGTGTCGGCACAGTCGCCAAGTCCTGCTCCGCCAGCACCGGCGCCTTCCACTTCTTCCTGGCCCACCAACCAGTTCACAGCTACGGCTGCCAAAGATCCCAGCGTGAAGAAGGCCAAGCAGGTGCTCGATGAAATGATTCGGGTGCTGGGCGGAGAGGCCTATCTCAACGTTCGCACCGTGAGCACGGAAGGGCGCAGCTACTCCTTCTGGAAGGGCCAGCCCAGCGGCATGGGCGTGGTGTTCTGGCGGTTCCAGGAATGGCCCGACAAAGACCGCATTGAGTTGACCAAGCAGCGGGATGTGATCGAACTTTACGTCGGCGACAAGGGATACGAGATCACCTACAAGGGCACGGCCGCGCAGGACCCAAAACAGGTTGCGGACTATGTGCGCCGGCGTGATCACTCGCTGGAGAACGTGGTCCGCCAATGGCTCGCGGCTCCCGGAACCATGATCCTGTACAGCGGAACCGCCATCGTCGAGCAAAACATGGCCGATGAGATTACCGTGCTGAATGCAGCGAATGACAGCGTCACCATCTCCGTCGATGCCGGTACCCACCTGCCCGTGCGCAGCACCTTCAGCTACCGCGATCCGGCTGACCGGCAAATGGACGAGGATGCTGTGATCTTCAGCAACTACCGTTTGATACAGGGTGTGAATACCCCACTCAGCAACGTAGGCATGCGGAACGGTGAGATGCGGAGCCAGCGCTTCATTACCAATGTCACCTACAACACCGACCTGGCTCCCACGCTCTTCGAGGTGAAAGGCATTACCTACAACCCGGAGAAGCCAGCCTCACCCACGAAGTAGGCATCCAAGGGAAAAATTATCAGCAATGGAATCCGTAGACTCGGGTTCCGAGCAGCGTTACTTAAGTGGTTCATCCTAAAGCGAATTGTTCTATGGGTTTTCGGACATAGTGATGTCAACTGACCACGAGTGTTGCAGAAATGCCACAGACACATGGTCGGCCCAGCCTGTAATCTGTTGAATTCGTAGGCAATTTCACTCTTTGATTTACGAACGTACAATTCGCACGCCCGTCGACTGTAGCGGGATAGGGCTGCACAGCGGGGCAAGCGTACGTCTTCGAATCCTGCCGGCGCCGGCGGGAGCGGGCATCGTCTTCCGCCGGACCGATCTCGACAACTTCGAAGTAGAGGCTGTCAGCCGGAACGTGGCGAAGGTCAGCTACGCGACCAGCCTGATGAAGCAAGGGGTGCTCATCTCGACGACGGAGCACTTGCTCTCGGCGTGCGTAGGAGTCGGCCTCGACAACGCCATCGTCGAGCTCGACAACCTGGAGCTGCCGATCCTGGATGGCAGCGCCCAGCCTTTCATCGACATGATCAGCGCCGCCGGACTACGGCAGCAGCGGCGTAAGCGCATTTACCTGAAAATCCTGCGGCCATACGAAATGCGCGAGGGTGATAAGACCATCGGCATCTACCCCGCCGACAACTACACCGTCAGCTACTCGATCAATTTCCCGCATCCCCTGATCGGACAGGAACGCTTCAAGGTGGGCCTCTCCAATGGCAGCTATGTTGAGCAAGTGGCGGCGGCCCGGACCTTTGGCTTTCTGGAACAGCAGCAGGCCATGCTCAACATGGGCCTGATCCGGGGGGCTTCTCGCGAGAACTGCGTCGTGCTTACCCGTCATGGGCTCGATAACGGCCCGCTGCGCTTTCCCGACGAGTTCGTGCGCCACAAGGTGCTAGACCTGATCGGCGATCTGGCGCTCTTTGGCAAGCGCATCCTGGGCTATGTGAAGGCTGACCGCGCCGGACACGCCATGCACACGGCCATTGTCTCCCGCGTCCTGCGCGATCCCAGTTGTTGGGAAGAAATCACGCTCGACGAATTCACCGCCGCCCGGTTTTCAGAAGAACACCTCGCCGCGGTCGCCGACTGACGCCGCTTAGGCGTTGAGTAGATGCGCCGACCTCGAGGAACGCCAGAGCCCTCAAACCAGAAACGCTGCCGCGAGCAGCACTCCGAAGATAATCGCCTGGCTCAATTCGCTGAAGCCCAGCCGGTGAACATCGAGCGGTTGCGTCGGGCGAACAAACCACAACATCCCGCGCAGCAGTGCAGGAACAAAGGCAACCGCAAGCCAGACAGGCGACAGTTTGTATGCGCTCGCTACTACGAGGCCGATGACCAGGCCAAGCTGCCCGATCAGAAACCACTTGCCGCGAGTCATCTTCTGCCGCCGGCCGGTTAGGCGGCTGCCGCGGATTCGAACCTGTACAAAGTGGACCTGGTCCGCTGCGAAGAGCCAGTTCGCCGCCCATAGGGCCACAGCCGTGGCATCGAGTTTGCCGGCGGCAACGTAGTACGCGCCGGCAGCGGTTGAGGTGAGGCCGATGGCGCCGATGATCTGCGCCGGCATCCTGCCCGAGCGGCCTAGCTTCTTGACCAAGGCCTGCACGCCGAAGCACAGTCCCGAGACCGCCCCGATGAGCAGCAGCCCGCGTGCATAGCCCGTCGCGAAGAGTAACGCCAGGCTGGCGAGCGCGATGGCGCAGAGCACCACGATCGTCCGCATCACCAAGCTGCGTTCGTCTTTGGTTTGCGCTTTGATAGGCGAGAGGCCGAGCCGAGCTTCCACCGGCGTTCTCAGCCAAAAGAGCGCGAGCGTAGCGATTACGAAGAGGGAGAGCGCGGTTGCATGGAATGCGGCGCGCGACGCCACGATTGCGCCCGTCGCCAGCGGCACCAGCAGCATTCCCCAAGCCCCGTGTTCACGGGGGACGATCATGGTTCGCTTGCGGGCTTGTTGCGCGGACATGGTCAGGGCTGCCATGAGTTGATGGTATGGCCCGACCTCATGGTAAGGCTGTGACAGAAGTCTCAGGGAGGCGGCTCTTCGCTTTTGGCCAATTGCGAGATGCTAATTGCTTCTTTTACCAGCTTCAGAAACTCGGCGTGGACGCGCGTATCGTTAGAAAGTTCGGGATGAAAGGTCGCGGCCAGGACATTGGCTTTGCGCACGAGGACGGGATTACCGTCGCGCTTGGCCAATACCTCGACGCCGTCGCCAATGTTCTCGATACGCGGGGCACGAATGAAGACCATCTCCAACGGATCGCCTCCGAGCTGAGTTAAAGCCTCGACAATGCTGGAATCGATTTGCCGCCCATAGGCGTTGCGGCGAATCGTCATGTCAATAGCATTCAGGCCGGTTTGCGGAGGGTTCTCGACCTGCTTGGCCAGCAGAATCGCGCCGGCACAGGTGCCGAAGGTCGGCTTGGAGTGAACGAAGTCGCTGAGCTTCCGGAATCCTTTTTCGCCGAGCAACTTGAGAAACGTGCTTGACTCGCCACCCGGAATCACCAGCCCGTCGATCTCATCAAGCTGCTCGGGATTGCGCACGAGTACGACGTCGGCGCCGAGTTCTTCCAGACGGCGCCTGTGGGCTTCGAAGTCGCCTTGCAGGGCTAATACACCAATTCTCATAGAAGTGAAAAAAGCTGGCAGCTCTCAGCTATCAGCTGTCAGTGAAAGCTGCGATGTTTAGATTATCGCGTACCCAGGATTGACTCGAAGAGGAGTGCGGGAGAAACATCTGCCGTCCCCTCCGGGACTCACATACATTTCTTCGAACGCCTACCCAGCATTGAAATGCTGGGCTTAGATATGCTGTCCCGCGTTGCGGGACGGGTGCATCGCGATAAGGAGAGTGCCTTGCAATGACCCACCTTAAAGGCGTACTCACGAACAATGGGCGCGATCAAGTCGCGCCCGGAAACCCATGCTGGCGGCTTCTCACTGGTAGCTGAGAGCCGATAGCTGGCGGCTCCTCAACCGAAAGTCTCTGGCGAAGAGCCAAGAGCGAAAAGCGGCCTTCCTACCACCCCCGCGTCTGCAGCAGGTCTTTCGCTTCAATCGCTGAAACCGCCAGGCCCTTCATTGCGCCGGGCACACTCGCGCTGACGTCCGCCAAGACCTTGGCATCGTTGTAATGCGTAGTCGCAATCACGATGGCTCTGGCGCGCGCCTCGGCTTCTGCACGCTCTGCCTTGTCGAGCAGATCGAGTGGCGTGACTCCGCCCTTCATGAAGATGCCCGAGCCGACGAACACTGCTTCGGCTCCAAGCTGCATCATCAGCGAGGCATCGGCCGGGGTAGCGATTCCGCCGGCGGAAAAGTTGGGCACGGGAAGCTTGCCCGATTTCGCAACTATCTTCACCAGTTCGTACGGCGCCTGATGATTCTTGGCCGCGGCGAAGAGCTCTTGTTCACTGGCGACGGTAAGCTGCTTCATCTCTTTCACGATCTGGCGCATGTGCTTGACGGCGTGAATCACGTCGCCGGTGCCCGCCTCGCCCTTGGTGCGGATCATGGCCGCGCCTTCGGCAATGCGCCGCAGCGCTTCACCCAGGTTGCGCGCGCCGCACACGAATGGGGTCTTGAAGGCGTGCTTGTCGACGTGGTGCTCTTCGTCGGCAGGTGTCAGCACTTCGGACTCGTCGATGTAGTCGACACCGATTTCCTGCAATATCTGCGCCTCAGCGAAGTGGCCGATGCGGCACTTGGCCATCACCGGAATCGACACCGTCGCCATGATTTCTTTGATTAGCTTAGGATTCGCCATGCGCGAGACGCCACCCTCAGCGCGAATGATGGCGGGCACGCGCTCCAGCGCCATGACCGCGACGGCGCCGGATTTCTCGGCGACTTCGGCCTGGGCAACGCTCATCACGTCCATGATGACGCCGCCCTTCAGCATCTCGGCCAGGCCAACCTTCAAGCGCAATCCCGTATTGTTGCCATTGTTTTCAGACATAGGAATTCTCCATTGCGGAACCAGGGCAGCAAGAAAGTGGAAGATGCGCTTGGCCTGTCCTGGCTTACTTACTATTTTACTCTGCGCGGCGATGAGGGTTTACGTGGCGTCGCTGTGCTTCTGCTTCAGGAAGCGGGCGAACATGCGGTGGGGATCGATCTCGATGAACTTCGCCGTGCTGGTGGCCAGGACCTCGCCTTTCAGGTTGCGAATCTCGGCAGCGCGGTAGTGCTCGCGGCCGCGCTTGCGAATCTCCCAGCCTTCGGTGATCAAGGTCTTGTACAGCGGGACGGGCTTCAGGTAGTTGACCTTCATCTCGCCAGTGACGGCGATGATGCCGCGCAGCTTGCTGACCTTGCCCATGGCCTCGTCGAGGATAGTCGCGATGACGCCGCCGTGTGCGTGTGACGGCGGCCCTTCGAAGCGGGCCGGCAGCTTGAAGCGGCAGATAAAGCGCTGCGCTTCTTCGTTGAGACGAAACTTGAGCTGCAGCCCGGTTTCGTTTTCCGGGCCGCAGCCGAAGCAGTGATTACCGTAGGTGCGGTGCTGCACCGAGTGTCCAGGAACGGGTTTGTGGCGTGGCATCTGGCGATTAGTTCCTCAGTATCTAACCCCAGAATTCGCGCTATAGGGGTCCTTCGACTGCGCTCTCCGCCTTCGGCGAATCGCTCCGCTCAGGATGACAGAGTTAAGGAAGACAGCCAACACGCGGTCAGCGGCCAGAGTTGTCCATCGAATCCGCATCAGTCCGGATAGCGACGATGGATGAGTGCGCTGACCTTCTCATGATCAATGAATTCCCCGCGCTCAGCGGCTGTTAAGCCCCGCTCAACCTCCTTCGAAAACCATTCGTCATAGTCCACGAGGCGCTCGACGGCCTCGCGCACCAGCGCTTGCGTGTCCCGGCCTTGCTCGAGGGCGAGTCGGGTCAGCTTGGCTTGCAAATCGGGAGTGAGTTCAACTTCCATCGGGTTCAGCCTATGACGCTCTAAGAGACAGTGTCAAGCAATCATCGCAGGTGTTAATACGCCCAGCGCAGCAGTGTCGCCCCGGAGGTAAATCCTGCACCCACAGCGGCGAGCAGCACCAGATCACCCTTCTTCAGCTTGCCGGTCTCCACCGCGGTATGCATGGCCAAAGGAATCGTGCCCGCGGTGGTATTGCCGAAGCGGTCAATGTTGATGACGACTTTCTCCACCGGCATCTTAAGCCGGTCAGCGGTGGCGGCAATGATGCGCCGGTTGGCCTGGTGGGCGATAAAACAATCCACATCCGGGCCCGACTTGGCATTCTTCGCCAGCACGCGCTCGGTCATCTCGGCCATCTTCTTCACCGCGTACTTGAACACCTGCTGGCCGTCCTGATGGATGTAGTGCATCTTCTGGTCGACGGTCTCATGCGACGCCGGGTGCAGGCTGCCGCCGCCGGGCATGCAGAGGTACTGGCCGCCCGCGCCTTCCACCTGCGCGACGTGGTCGATGATTCCCTCCTCGCCGGGTCCGGTGGGCTCCAGCAGAACGGCGCCTGCGCCATCGCCGAAGATGATGCAAACAGCGCGATCGGTGTAATCGGTCATGATGGAGTTCACGTCCGAGCCGATGACCAGAACCTTCTTGTACGCCCCCGACTCGATAAAGCTGGCGCCAGCATTTAGTGAATAAAGAAAGCCCGAGCACCCGGCCGATACGTCGAAGCCCCAGGTGTTGACAATGCCGAGCTTGTGCTGCACCAGGCAGGCGGTCGAGGGATACATCATGTCAGGCGTGACCGTACCGACAACGATCAGGTCGACCTGCTGCAAGTCGAAGGGGTGGGACTTCAGCAGGTTCTTGACCGCTTCCACGGCCAGGTCACTGGCGGCAACGCCCTTCTCGGCGATGTGCCGCTCGCGAATGCCGGTGCGCTCCAGTATCCACTGGTCGGTGGTATCGACCATCTTTTCCAGGTCCTGGTTGGTGAGCACGCGAGGCGGGACGTAGGTTCCAAGCGCCGTGATTTTGGCGCGATGAGCAGTCGGCAATCGAGACCCCCAACTTGAAATGTAAAGCGAGATGAATGAGGATTCATTCTCGTTGATGCGCGAGCGAAAGTCTATGGAATCGCTCTTCGCGGTTCGCGGTTCGCTCTTCGCTTTTCGCAAAACGCTGATAACCGCTTGCCTCCTCGGGCATGGTTCGGGAACGAAAGGCAAATCACGAAAAGCGAGGAGCGAATGGCGAAGAGCGGCTTTTAAAAAGTCAGGCGCCAGTTGACCGCTGCACCCGAAGTGACCTGTTACCGTTGCTTCCTTCCGGACCTGGCGGGGTTCACAGAGCTTCGTTGCGCGGGACCAGCGCCCGAGCAACGATCATACCATCTGGCGGGAAGACCATTGAACCGCGGATTCACGCGGATGGGCGCGGATCGGAGCCAGGATTTTCTGTGCCTTCCAGCTTGATCTCTTACTCGCGCGCGCAAAAGTCGGGTCGACTGAGCGAAGGGCCGCGACATGAGCCCGGGATCGCCATGGATTTCACGGATCAAAGAACCGGGAAACTTGCGGAGAAACTCTGAAGCCAAGCTCCGATCCGAGTTCCTCTGAGTGAGTCCACGGTCCGGTTGGGGTTGACGCCTAAGAGAGTCGCTGCACAAATGCTAAAATCAAGAGATTCCATGCCTTTGCCAGACGATTCTGTAGCCCTCCTCGCCGCCCCGGAAGGCGCCAAGAGCAAAAAGCCGTCGCAGGTGGGGCCGACCAAGGTCGGTTTTGTCAGCCTCGGCTGTCCCAAGAACCTGGTCGACAGCGAGGTCATGATGGGCCTGCTGGCGCAGGGCGGGGCGGAGATCACTTCGCGCGCCGAAGATGCCGACGTCATCGTGGTCAATACCTGCTCGTTCATCGATAAAGCCAAGCGGGAATCGGTCGACACCATCCTGGAAATGGCGCAGCACAAGACGTCGGGACGGGCGCGGAAGCTGATCGTTGCCGGATGCCTGGTCGAACGCTACCGCAACGAGATCCAGAAGAGCATCCCTGAAGTCGACGCCGTCGTGGGCACCGGTGAGTTGCAGCAGATTCTCGGCGCGGCCGGCATCGAGCCACCAGTCTCCCAGGTTAGCGTCCAAAAGAAGGACGCGAACCTGGGCCACACTTCCGAAAGCGCTTCGCCTTTCGTCATTCTGACGTCGCGTTCGGAGGGCGATGCCCGCGAGGCTGCCGGACGGTTTTCGAAGGAAGGTTGGGACGGCGCCATCGCCGACTTGCCGAACTATCTCTACGACGAAACCACGCCGCGGGTGCTGGCCACGCCGAAGTATTCGGCGTACATCAAGATCGCCGAAGGCTGCGATCATCCCTGCTCGTTCTGCATCATTCCGCAGTTGCGGGGAAAGTTCCGCTCGCGGCGCTTCGAGTCGGTCATCGCCGAGGCGCAGCAATTGGCCAAGCGAGGCGTCCGCGAGATCACGCTCATCGGGCAGGACACGACTTGCTATGGCGAAGATCTTGGCCTGAAAGATGGCTTGCCGCTGCTGCTGGAGCGGCTGGCACAGATTGAGGAGCTCCGCTGGGTGCGCTTCCTCTACGCCTATCCCAATAAGATCACGGGAAAGCTTCTCGACACCATCGCCGCGCACGACAAGGTCTGCTCCTACATTGATGTGCCGCTGCAACACGCATCGCCGCAGGTGCTGAAGGCGATGAAGCGCGGCGCCGGGGCGGAGATTTTCCTGAAGTCGATTGCCAGGATGCGGCGCACGATTCCGGATCTCACGCTGCGCACCTCGTTCATCGTTGGCTTCCCGGGTGAAACCGAAGCGGACTTCGAGCAGCTTTGCGCCTTCGTGCAGGAAGCGCGGTTCGATTGGCTGGGCGTATTCGGCTATTCAGACGAGGAAGGCGCGAGGGCGTTTGAGCTAGGCGAAAAGATTGATCCGCGGGAGATTGAGCGCCGCCGCAAGAAGCTAATGTCGATCCAGAAACAGATCAGCCGCAAGAAGAAGCGTGCGCTGGTCGGCCGGCAGTTTGATTTGCTGGTGGAAGGTCCGTCGACTGAGACGGAATTGCTGTGGCAGGGCCGCACCGCGATGCACGCCCCCGAGATTGATGGCACGGTGTACGTTAACGACTTCGGCGATCACGAGGTGAACGAAGGCGAGTTCTACCGCTGCGAGATCACCGAGGCGCACGACTATGATCTGGTAGCAAAAATCAGTGGTTAGTTGTCGGTCGTCAGTTGTCAGAAATACAGTTGCCAGTTGTCGGTAAAGACGGCAGAACGAGCCGATGAGCTGGTTGGTCGTCTGTTCTGAGCTGCGACAGCAACTGGGAACTTAAAAGTAGCTTTCTGACAACTGACCACCGACAACTGAACTAACATGCCTAAGAAATCAGTTCGCAGCCTGCGTTGTCCCACGTGCCGCAAGATCGTGCTGGCCGGCGACTCCGAATTCCCCTTCTGCAGCGAGCGCTGCCGTCTAATCGACCTGGGCAAATGGGCCAGCGGAGGCTATGTGATCTCCCAGTCGCTGGCCGACCCTGAGATCGGCGATTCCAGTTATCCCGATGAGCATGTCAAAAAGCCAAACTGAGGAGCTGGCGGTAGTCGTATCTCCAACTCCGCGCTGGGCCACGCTGGTTGCGACCTTCTTTGGCGCCGGCCGCCTGAAACCGGGGCCCGGCACCTGGGGATCGTTGGCGGCTGCTCTGCTGTGGTGGCTGATTGCATCTCACATAGCGCCGGGCGCGCGCCTGACAGTTCTCCTCCTGCTGATTGGGTTGAGCGTCGCAATTGGGATTCCTGCGGCGACCTTGGAGGCACGCGGTTGCGGCAAAAAGGATCCGTCGCATGTCGTGATCGACGAGGTCGCCGGCCAGCTTGTTACCCTGATTGCCGTCCCCATCGGGTGGAAAGCGCTGCTGGCGGGTTTTATACTTTTCCGTGCGTTCGACATCCTGAAGCCGCCGCCGATTCGCCGCCTGGAACGACTGCCGGAGGGCACAGGAATCGTCGTCGATGATCTGGGGGCTGGCGTCTATGCCCTCATCGTGATGCAGCTTCTGCTGCACTTTGGCGTGCTCGTCTAACCAGTAACCAGCGAAGGAAGCGCGAAGCAATGGAGCGGCGTACGGGAACACGCAATGTGAACGGGCAACCGCGCATCGAGTCAATCGATCCCGCATTTGCTCTGCCCGGAGGCGAAGTCCGCATCAGCGGCAGTGCCCTGGCTCCGGTCAAAGCGGAGCGGCCGACCGTCCGCTTCGGAGAGTTTGAAGGGGCGATCATCGTCGGCTCGCGGCAGTTCATCGTGGCCCGCGTGCCGGAGGGAGCCACTTCGAGTGCAGTCGTGGTTTCGATCAATGGCAAGCAGAGCAATCCTCACCAGGTCGGGGTCGCGGTGCCGATTGCGGACAGCCTGCATCCGGTCGCTAATCCCGCGGTCGATGACGATGGCAATATTTACGCCACGTTCTCCGGCTCCCGCGGCCAGAAAACGCCGGTCGCCATCTATCGCATCGATCTCCAGCAGAATGTGAAGCCGTTTGTCCAGGAGATGATGAACGCCACCGGCCTGGCATTCGGGCGCGACGGCAGTCTGTACGTCTCGTCGCGTTATGACGGCACGGTCTACCGGGTTGCCAGGAATGGGGCCATGAGTTCTTACGCTGAGGGGATGGGGATCGCCACCGGGATGGCCTTTGATCGCGAAGGCAATCTTTATGTCGGCGACCGCAGCGGCACCGTCTTCAAGATCGACCGCAATCGGCAGATTTTTGTCTTCGCCATGCTCGAACCCAGCGTTTCGGCGTATCACCTGGCATTCGACAGCAAGGGCAACCTGTATGTCACCGGGGCGACGACTTCCAGCTTCGACTGCGTGTATCGCATCGATCCGCATGGTGAAGTCGGAGTCTTTTATCGCGGCCTGGGCCGTCCGCAAGGGCTGGCTTTTGATGTGCAGGACAATCTTTATGTCGCCGCCTCGCTCAATGGACGCCGCGGGATCGTCAAGATCAGCCAGGATGGAAAACCTTCCCTGGCGATCGCGGGGCACAACCTGGTCGGTCTGGCCTTCGCGCCTGGCGGTTCCGTGGTGTTGGCCACCAATAGCAGCCTGCACTATCTGACGTGGGGAGTTCACGGCCGTTCGCTGCTGCCTGTCATCTGATCAAAGTGTCTTGAGATATTCGATGATCGCCCAGCGCTCCTCATCCGTGAGTTCGCGGCCAATCACTCCGTTGCCCTTTTTGTTGCTGAACTCATGGCCTGCATTGGAATTGCCGGGATGCGGATCGTTAGGCTGGTCCGTCCGGAATTCAAAAGCGCCGTCGATTTTGGCCGTGCTGTAGCCAACGTTTTTGGGATCGAATTCGCGGCTACCGACATAGAAAGTCTTATCTCTCCGTTCAGCGGGAAGCAGCATCTGGTAGAGATTCGGCACCGATCCGTTGTGCAGGAAGGGCGGCGTGGCCCACAGGCCGCCCAACGGCCGGGCGCGATAAGCCAGCGGCGCCACCACTCCATCACCGCGAAAGCCGCTCCATTCCTCGCGTTGTTCCGCCGAGAGGCCCAGGGCGTCGTAATTCATATCGCGAATTTTGCCAGTCACGGCGCGCAGGCCTTCCGACGCCGACACTGTTCCCAATCCAAGGACTCCGGTTACCGCGGTCCGATTTGCCCAGTCGGTGGCTTCCCTGGGATCGGTGCCGATCTCCTCCAGTGGAATGACATTCAGCTTCAAGAAAGCCCTGCTCTGCAGGCCCGGCTCCCAGTACTTCGTATCCCGAATCTCCGGCGAATCCAGCGGCGGTAAGTGGCAGTGCTGGCAAAGCTGTTTGTAGAGCGGCGCGCCTTTCTGTGCCTTGGCCTGATCAATAGACCCGAAGATCTCCTGTGGCCACGGCGGCGATTTCAGGCCTTCAAATTCGATTGGGCCGGCGAGCAGGCTTTCCATCTCCCACTGGCTCTTCACATTTACCGTCGACTGGTAGAGTCTGGCCGGATCGGTGAGATTCACCCGGGCTCGAACGCCCAGGGCCTCGCCGATGTTTCGCACCATCGGCTGCTGGATGGAAGCGTTGTACTGTACCCAGGCAAACCAGCTTGTGTACCAGAGGGGCGGAAAATTTGCCGGGGCATTCGCTGCCCGCAGGTTCGCGTTGTCCAACTCAGTGCCGAAAACGTAATTGCCGATGCGTCCGAGCGCGTCGGTGCGCCCGAAGCCTCCGGCGGCCTGGTACAGCTTGCCGGCATCGGCCGCGTTCTTCTCCGCCAGCCCGGCGTTGAGAAACGCTTCGAATTCTTGCCGCAGCTTGCGCTTGGCATCGTCAGAGGCGTTGTCTCCCAGAACGGCCCGCGCGAAGCGATCGAAACGGAAAGGTATCTTGTCGGTGAACGCCACCGCGTATCCCAGTTCGGTTTGGAATGAAGCCAGATCGACGTTGGCAGATCCGCCGTCAATGCGAATTCCCTTCCCCTGATACTCCAACTGGCCGGTGTGGCACGCCGCGCAGGTCAGGCCAACGACTTCAATCCTTTCGCCGGTTTTGACATCGGTGATTGTGTCCTTGGCAAAACCAAGCGGGAGACCGTCGGGATTTTGCGGGCCGGCGGAATCAGGCAGGAAGCCGAAGCCCGCCAGGTATGCGGTGTCGGAAAACTTCGGAACCTGCCCGAACATCTTAAGCTTGGGTTGTTCCAGCGCGAGAAACCATCGATAGGGCAGCAGTTCTGTCCCCTGGGGCGCGTGATAGAACCAAGCGCGTTGAGCAGGAGACCAGTTCTGCTGGGCAAATTGGACTTCGACAGGTTTGTACGAAGGCATATTCTCGCTCGGCCGCGCGCCAAACACTGCCTGCAACTGCTGGCAACCGGTCATCGTGACCAGGAGAATCGCCAGCAGGACAACGACGCTTGTGGATCGGATGGTCATAAGACTTCGCCTCAGAGTAAGTCCAGTCGTAGAGCCGTTGGCATCAAGCTTGGGGATGACGGTGAGTCTACACTGACAGCGGCTATCGTCCATGATGAAAAAATCAGGTGGCACCAGGAAGAGACCCCACAAGGGGGCCTGAGCAAGGTGGCCGCGCAGACATTGGTTGCACTATGATCCGAATGGGGAAGAGGCTGGCATGAATTTTGGTCTTGCAATCGCGCATCGGTGGAAAAAACAGGAAGGGATTGGCAGGCCTGATCGGCCAGTGCAAACAGGAATCGCGGTTAGGGCTGCTCACTCTCGCGCTGCTGCGCCTTCTGCTCTGATTATTCTGGGAGTTGGCCTTTTCGCCTTGGGCATGGCTGCCATCCCGGCCACTTGCAGCGAGACCCCAGGTTCACTGAGCAAACGGGTGCTGGTAGTTTTCAATCGCACCGACGGTGGCTCGCGTGAGGTCGCCAAGTATTACGCGAAGGCCCGCGGGATCCCGCAGGAGAATCTCTGCTCCATTGCTCCCATCGAGACCGTGCGGTTGAGTTTGAAAGAGTATCTCGCGCAGGTGCAGGCCCCGGTCCGGAAGTGCCTGGACAAAGTCGGCCGCAACAACATCCTGTACATCGTCTTCAGCTATCAGACGCCTTACCGGCTGGAAGTGCCGGGTAAGACGGCCAACACCACGTTTGCCCTTGACCAGTACGTCGCCGATATCTGGGACCAGTACGCCAAACCTGATTTTCCCGGCAGGATGCTGCAGCCCTACTATGCCCGTGCGGAGAGCAAGGCGAACACCTATCAGCCTTTCATCTCCTTCGCCGACTACCGCGCGCAGAACCCGACCCCGCTGATTTATTCGGTGTGGCGGCTGGATGCTGCCAACGCCAAACTGGCGAAGGGACTGGTCGACAAGGCGGTCGCGGCTGAGAAGTCAGGGCTGAAGGGAGAGGTCTGCATCGACCGGCGGTGGCCGCTCAAGACCATCGAGGACAGCGGCTATGGCGCCGGTGACTGGGACCTGCATCGTGCGGCGGCGTTTGCGCGCGAGGCGGGATTCAAAGTGATCGAGGATGACAACGGTGCGGAGTTTGGAACGCCGCCCGCGCCTGACTGTCCCGACGCGGCGCTCTATGCCGGCTGGTACTCGCTCAACAATTACAACAACGCCTTCACCTGGAACACCGGCGCGATCGGCATTCACCTTGACAGCCTCTCAGCGTGGGGGCCGCGCTCGGGCCCGAACTGGTCGGCCAACGCCATCCAGCACGGCATCACGGTCACTACCGGCGCGGTGGAAGAGCCGGGGCTCGCAGGCCTGGTCCATCCCAGCGGCACATTCCGCAACCTGTTTGAGGGCGCCAATGTTGGCGATGCCTTCCTGCGCAACACCGCGGCCTTGAAGTGGGAGATTCTCTACATCGGCGATCCCCTCTACCGGCCATTCCCGAACGGGCTGCCGCCGTTCAACGGGAAGAGCCCGAAGGAAGAGAAGAAGCAGGAGCCGAAACCAGAGCAAGAAAAACAGTGAACCTGTACGGCGAACGTCGGAATTCGCGGTTGATCACTGTCTGCCACGCGAAGACGAACACGTAAGAGCGAACCGCGAACTATGTCTTTCCGCTTCCAGATCGAGGCCACTGATGGGCTTGCGCGCGCTGGGCGCTTCTTCACTCCGCACGGCGAAGTTGAGACGCCTGTCTTCATGCCTGTCGGCACGCTGGGGACGGTGAAGGGCGTTCCGCAGGACACGCTGGAAGAGTTGGGCGTTCAGATCCTGCTGAACAATACCTACCACCTCTACCTGCGGCCGGGTGTCGAGACAGTACGCCAGTTGGGTGGGGTGCAGAAGTTCATGGCGTGGAATCGGCCGATTCTGACTGACTCGGGCGGGTTCCAGGTCTTCAGTCTGAGCGACCTGCGCAAGGTGACGGAAGAGGGCGTGTCGTTCCGCTCGCACCTCGACGGCTCGCAGCACTTTTTCAGTCCGGAGAGCGCAATTGCAGCCGAGATCGGTTTGGGCGCCGACATCATCATGGCGTTCGACGAGTGTACGGAGTATCCCGCTGAGCGCTCGCGAGCGCGGGCATCAATGGAGATGACGCTTCGCTGGGCACAGCGGAGCAAGGATTACTTTGAGGCGCACAAGCGGGAAGTGCCGTGGTTTGGTGCGGATGGGTTTAGCGACACGGGTAGCTTGGGGATCGGAAGCGAAAAGCAGGTCCCTCGCGGGCTAAAGGCCGCTCGGGATGACAATCAAAAAAAGGATGCTGGGTTCGGCGTGGCTGAAGCCGTGCCCCTTCAAGCTCCCACACATTCGAAAGACGCGAATGGGTGGGGCACCCGAGCCGGAATCGAGCCCGGCCAGACGCAGGCCCTATTCGGCATCGTGCAAGGCGGCACCTATCCCGACCTTCGGCGGGAATCCGCCGAGCGCACGGTGGAGATTGACTTTCCGGGATACGCGATTGGCGGCCTCAGCGTCGGCGAGCCGCGAATGCTGACCCACCAGATGGTCGAGGCCGCCCTACATTACCTTCCCGCCGATAAGCCGCGCTATCTGATGGGCGTTGGCACGCCGGAGGAGATTGTCCACTATGTGGCGCAGGGCGTGGACATGATGGACTGTGTTCTTCCCACGCGCGCGGCACGCCACGGACTGCTATTCACCTCCGAGGGAAGGGTCAGCATCAAGAACGCGCGTTATGCCAAGGATGAAGGCCCGCTTGATCCCAGCTGCGGCTGCCGCGTGTGCCGCCGCTACTCGCGGGCGTATCTGCGCCACTTATATTCGTCTAACGAATTGCTGGCTCAAGTCTTAAACACGACCCACAACCTGGCATATTACCTTGACACCATGCGTCGCGTCCGGCAAGCTATTAAGGCTGGAGAGTTTGCGAAGTTCCTCTCCGACGTCCGGCCACCGCAACTCAGTGTTCCCTAAAGGCGCTCGAGTCAGCCTCTCGGACGGGCGGTATGCCCGTCAGGTCCCCCGGTTTCCGGCAAACGCGATAATATTAATGAAGGTTTTGAGCTGCTCATCAGGGTAAGAAGGCCTAACCCTGAAATCGGCCCAAGTTGTATCAGCAGTTCCGCTGGGCTCCCTGTCGTTCTGACGTGCTCCGGGTGTAAGCGCAGTGCGGTTGTCGCCAAGGCGCGGCTCAGATTCGCACCGGCGGTAGTGGCCCGAAAAAACGCAAAGCAGAGAAGCTCTGCTCGATAAGGTGGAATGATTACAAACCTCGCTATGTTTGCACAGTCAGCGATCGGCGGCGCCGCCCCGCTGCTCATGATGGTGGGAATTTTCGCCATCTTCTACTTCCTGCTGATCATGCCGCAGCAGCGGCGTCAAAAGAAGTGGCAGGCGATGCTGGAAACGATCAAGTCCGGGGACCGCGTAACCACCAGCGGTGGCCTTAAGGGCACCGTCGTCTCGATCAAGGATGATGTCGTCCTACTACGCATCCCGCCCGATAACATCAAAATGGAGGTGGTGAAATCCTCCATTGTTTCACTCACGACCGAGGAGGAGCGCTCCTAGCCCAGCCAGGGTTGCAGTCTTACCATGCAGAAGAACCTCACGACCAAAATTGTTCTCATCTTCGCCGTGCTGCTGGTCTTTTTGTTCGGCATCTTCGGCATTCCGAAAAGCTTTACACCCGCGGGATTGCTGGCTGCATTGCAGAGCCGCATTCACCTGGGTCTCGACCTCAAGGGTGGAACCCACCTGATCCTGCAGGTGCAGGTCAATGACGCCGTGAATGCCGAGACCGATCGCGCGGTAGAGCGGCTGAAGGAAGACCTCAAGAGCCACAACGTCAATTACGGCGAGATCACCAAGCCGAACCCACAGCAGGACCCGCAGCTGGTCCTGATCAAAGGCGTGCCCCCGGAGTCGTCCAACGAACTCCGCAGCCTGGTGAGCGACCGCCTGCCCGATTATGAACTTACCTCAGGCGCGGAAAATTCCTGGTCGTTGCAGTTGAAGCCCGCAGCGGTGAAGGACATGAAGGACAAAGCCGTCCAGCAGGCCATCGAGACCATCCGCAACCGAATTGACCAACTCGGCGTGAGCGAGCCCACAATTCAGGAGCACGGACTGGGCGACTACCAGATTCTGGTGCAATTACCTGGCGTGGATGACCCGGCACGCGTCAAGGAGATCATGCAGTCGACCGCCATGCTGGAAATCCGGCAGGCGATGGGTGGCCCCTATTCCAGCGAGCAGGAAGCCATGCAGGCCAATGGCGGTGTGCTGCCGGACAACGCGGTCCTGCTAAAGGGCAGCAACCTCGGGTCGCACGGCCAGGGAGGCGAAAACAGCGGCGAGCAGTGGTGGCTGATCAGCCGCTCGTCGGCAGTCAGCGGCAGTGACCTGCGCGGCGCCGAAGCCAGCCGTGATGAAAATGGCCGTCCCGACGTGCAGTTCACCCTGACGGGCGAAGGCGGCCGCCGGTTCGCGGCGTTCACCGGAGCGCATGTCGGCGACAAGTTGGCGGTCGTGCTCGACAACAAGGTGATGGAAGTCGCCACCATCCAGGAACAGATCCATGATCAGGGGCGCATCAGCGGCGGGTTCAGCGATCAGGAGACGCGTGACCTGGCGCTGACCTTGCGGTCGGGCGCATTGCCCGCCGGTATCAAGTATCTGGAAGAGCGCACCGTCGGCCCCTCGCTGGGCGCCGATTCGATTCGTGCCGGCGTACGCGCTGCGGTGGTCGGCATGCTGGCCGTCATGGTCTTCATGCTGTTCTACTACCGGGCCGCAGGCATCAATGCCGACCTGGGATTGTTTTTGAACCTGGTCATCCTGCTCGGGTTCCTGGGATTCAGCAGCGCAACGCTGACCTTGCCTGGCATCGCGGGAGTGATCCTGACGATCGGTATGGGCGTCGACTCAAACGTGCTGATCTTCGAGCGTATTCGCGAAGAATTGCGGCACGGCAAGACACCGCCTTCCGCGGTGGAGCAGGGCTTTGGTTATGCGTGGGTGACCATTCTCGATACCCACGTGACCACGATCGTTTCGGCGATCATCCTGTTCCTGTTCGGAACCGGTCCGGTCCGCGGGTTCGCCGTGACACTGAGCTTTGGTCTGCTGGCCAACCTGTTCACGTCGGTTTTCGTATCGCGCGTCATCTTCGACAGCATCCTCAACCGCCACCAGCGTGGCGAGGCGTTGAGCATTTAAGGGGCTAGCGGTGGAGTTATTTACCAACACCAACATCGATTTTCTTGGCAAGAAGTGGTACTTCCTCGCCTTCTCGCTGATCTTCAGCGTCGCCGGATTGCTCTCGATTTTCTTCTGGCACGGCATTCCGCTGGGCGTCGACTTCAGAGGCGGCACGCTCGTCTATGTGAAGTTTGCCTCCACCCCGAACCTGGATCAGATCCGCAAAGACATGGACCGCGCCGGCTTGAAGGACCCCCGCATTCAGAGGTTTGGGGCTCCCGTCAACAACGAGGTGCTGGTTGCCCTGGAAGAAAAGGAAACCAGCGAAGCGGCGTTGGACAAGGGCAAGAATGCCATCATCCATGCGTTGGAATCGGAGAATCCGCAGAACGCCGGGAAACAGGACCTCAACAACACCGGCCCGTCCAGCCTGGGGCAGTACTTGCTCGCCAAAGACCCCTTGCATCTGGGCACGGATGCGCCGCAGCGCTACGACGAGATTGGGCAGAAGATCGACGATGTTCGCAACAAGGAACACGGAGGGGTGCTGAGTTCCCTCGACGAGGTGCGCGGCGTCGCGCCTGAGCCGGTCTTCAATCTCCTGCAGCAGGACTTCTTCGTTTCCAATTTCGCGGTGCGCAACGTGGAGATCGTGGGTCCCCAGGTGGGATCGCAGTTGCGCCACCAGGCATTGATGGCGACCCTGTATTCGCTGGCCGGCATGCTGGTGTATCTATGGTTCCGCTTCGAGTTGATCTACGGCATAGGCGCGGTGGTGGCCTGCTTCCACGACACCATCATTACGGTGGGCTTCTTCTCGCTGCTTAACAAAGACATCAGCCTCACGGTGATTGCTGCGATCCTGACGCTGATCGGCTACTCCATGAACGACACCATCGTGGTCTTTGACCGCATTCGCGAGAACATCAAGCTGCTGCGCCGCGAGAAGCTGGCAGAGATCGTGAACAAGAGCATCAATCAGACGCTGAGCCGGACGATTCTCACCTCGGGCTTGACGTTCCTGACGGTGCTTTCGCTGTATCTGTTTGGTGGCGAGGTTCTGCGTGGATTCTCTCTGGCGCTGGTGATTGGAATCCTAATTGGCACCTACTCTTCGATTGCTGTGGCCGCCCCCATGCTGGTTGCGTATCAGGATTGGCGGGAGCGCAAGGCGGGGCGAGCCATGTTACCTGCGGCTGGCCGCGAGCGGGAAAAAGTCAAGGTAAAAGTGTAGGCGAATCGCAAGTCAAAGGAGTAGACTTGGCAACTGTTCCGTGGGCCGGGCGCTTTGGGCTGCGATCCTGTGGGCCCCAGGTGGAGCCCGGTTTCGCGGCAGTGCGCTTTGCTTTTTGGGAGCAAATGCTATATTCCCGGTGTCTAATTGTTAAAAGATGAGTTTTGACGGAGAATTGCCATGTTTGAAGACAGCCTGATGGAATCAGGGGGGAAGCTGAGGTCGAAGCGGGGAACCACGACTGCCATTTCCTTCATCCTACAGATTTTGCTAATCGGCGTTCTCGTACTGTTGCCTCTGGTCTTTACCGAGGCATTACCTAAGCAGCAGCTCATGACGTTCCTGGTTGCTCCGCCCCCGCCCCCGCCTCCGCCGCCTCCGCCGGCAGCGACTCCGGAGATTAAGGTTGTGAAACGGACCAGTGAGCTAGACAACGGCGAGTTGCGCACTCCCACGAAGATCCCAAAGAAAATTCAGATGATTAAGGAAGAGGACACGCCTCCTCCGTCGACTGGTGTTGCGGGGGTTGTAGGTGGCGTCCCGGGTGGCGTCCCGGGTGGCAGTTTGGGTGGAGTGCTGGGCAGTGTCATCAGTTCGACCCCGACGGCTGTGCCCAAAGTGGCGACGCCGAGCCGCATTCGGGTGTCGCAGGGCGTGTCGCAGGGCTTGCTGATTCACCAGGTCAGGCCGACCTACCCGGCACTGGCGCGTCAGGCCCGCATTCAGGGCACCGTGGTATTGCAGGCGGTGATCGGCAAGGACGGCAACATTCAAAACCTGAAGGTAGTCAGCGGCCATCCCATGCTGGCCCCGGCAGCTCTGGAAGCTGTGAAGCAATGGAAGTACAAGCCGTACTACCTGAATGGGGAGCCGGTAGAAGTGGACACGACGATCAATGTGAACTTTACCCTGGCTGGCGGATAGACCGTCGCTGGCGGCTGGGATCCGCAGATCGGCCAGGAAGCTCGCCATTCGCGGAACGGCCCGTAACCAGGCGGGCGAAGAGTTTGAGGCCGCACGCTGCGACCCCAAGTAACCGAATCAAGCGCAGTAGCGGACGTTACTGCGGCAAAGAAGTCCGAGGAGGATAATTCGACTCATGCTTTTAGCTAACCTTGCAACCTACGTGATGAGCCATGTGCCGACAGTCGCTGCCTGGATGTTCCAGGAGGGCGTCGGGTGGGATCCAGTCTCCCTCTGGCGACAGATGGGTATTCTGGCCAAGATCGTGGTCGTCGTTCTCTTTATCATGTCAGGCTGGTCCATCGGCGTGATGATCGACCGCGCCATGGCGTTCAGCGCCGCGCGCAGCCAGTCGCGTGCCTTCGCACCCGCCGTCGCCGGCGCGCTGCGTGAAGGCAAAATCGATGAGGCCATCAAAGTTGCCGAGCGCAACAAGAAGAGCCACCTGGCCAAGGTCGTCACTGCCGGCCTGCAGGAGTTCAAGGCACACGGCGAATCGAGCGACATTCCTGGTGAACAGATCGAGGCTTCCCAGCGCGCTCTGCAGCGTGCCGAAGCCATCGTGCACGCCGAGTTGAAGCGCGGTCTCAGCGGCCTGGCCACCATCGGCTCCACCGCCCCGTTCGTCGGACTGTTCGGTACCGTGGTCGGCATTCTGAACGCCTTCCGTGAAATTTCGACCCAGAAGGCAACTGGCCTGGGCGCCGTTGCCGGCGGAATTTCGGAAGCGCTGGTGACCACGGCTGTCGGTCTGTTTGTGGCCATCCCGGCCGTGATGATGTTCAACTACTTCACCAGCAAAGTGGAAGCTTTCGACGTGGAAATGGACAACAGCTCCAGCGAGCTGATCGACTACTTCCTGAAGCGTCGTGGGGCAGGCGTTCGCCGGTAGAAGAGGTGCCTGGCCGACGGGCCACGCAGGAGGTTGAATTCACATGGCACTAGCCATACGCAACGAAGGTTCGAAGGTGAACTCGAACATCAACGTCACCCCCATGGTGGACGTGATGCTGGTGTTGCTGATCATCTTCATGGTGATCACGCCCATGTTGCAGAAGGGCGTGAGCGTCGACATGGCAAAGGTGAACAACCCGGTGCCCATGCCGGACGCTGACAAAGAAGATGCCTTGCTCATCTCCATCATGCGCGATGGCAAGATCTATTTCGGCACCGACGTGGTGACCGCCGACGCTCTGACCGAGAAGGTCAAGGACCGGCTGGCGAACCGGGTGGATAAGCGCGTTTTCATCAAGTCCGACGCCCGCGCAAAGTACGGCAGCGTAGTGGATGTGGTGGACAACGTGCGCTCCGCCGGCGTCGACGATGTCGGTTTGTTGACCGAGCAGAACAAGACGAAGCCCACCACTCAGACGCCCCCACCATCGACGGGGGCAGGAGCGGGTTCGCAATAGGAGTTTCCTATGTCAATGGCAGTTGGAGGGTCGGGGAGCGGACCTACAGCGGACATGAACGTGACCCCGCTGATCGATGTGTTGCTGGTGTTGCTGATCATCTTTATGGTGATCACGCCGCTCACGCCGAAGGGTCTGGATGCACTGGTGCCCCAGCCCCCGAAAGATCAGCAGAAGCAACCGGAGTCGAACGACCGCACCATCGTCGTGCAGCTCCTACGGGGCGCCGGAGACAAGCCGGCGCTGAAGATTAACCAGGACGACGTCACTTGGGAGAACCTGGAAGGCCGCTTGAACGACATCTACAAGACGCGTGCCGAAAAGGTGATGTTCGTAAAGGCGGACAACGATCTGCCGTTTGAGGATGTGGCCCAGGTCATCGACATCGCGCACGCCGCCGGCGTCGATAAGGTTGGTCTGATTACGGCGAAAATTGAGGCCGGCGGCTAGTCGAACGCCGGACCTCGTTCGGGAAGCACTCCTCCTCGTGGACGGGCGGGACAATCGCAGGGCGATGTCCCGCCGGCCCTGCTGGAAACCCGATCAACGCAACGGAGAGTGACAACTACGATGAACAAGACAGGACGGGTACTCAGCGTACTTGCTGTGCTGCTCGCGCTTCTTTCCGCCGTGGGCTGCAACAAGCTAAGGGCCCGCGACCAGTTGAACAAGGGCGTCAATTCCTACAAGAACGCGCAATACGAAGAAGCCATTGAGCACTTCAAGAACGCGGTCGCGCTCGATCCCCAACTGATCAATGCGCAACTTTATCTTGCCACCGCTTACATGCAGCAATACATTCCGGGCGCTGATTCGCCCGATAACAATCGGTATGCCGAGGAAGCGATCGACGAGTTCAAGAAGGTGATTGAAACCAATCCCCCCAAAGAGCAGAAGCTGCTGGCGCTGAAGGGCATCGCCTCGCTCTACTTCAACATGAAGAAGATGGACCAGGCCCGGGAGTACCACCTGAAGGTGGCCGCACTCGATCCCAACGATCCTGAGGCTTACTACTCCATCGGCGTGATTGACTGGACGGAGGCCTACCAGCCCCGCATGGCGGCGCGGGCCAAGCTCGGCCTGAAGCCCACGGATGATCCTAAAGGCAAGGACTGCACCGAGCTGCTGAAGGAAATCAAGGACAAGAACGAGCCGGTGGTGCAGGACGGTATTCAGAACCTGCAGAAGGCGCTGCAGTTGCGCCCGGACTATGACGACGCGATGGCTTACCTGAACCTGATGTACCGCGAGGACGCCGATCTGCAATGCGACAATCCGGATGCCCGCAAGCAGGACCTGAAGATCGCCGATGACTGGGTCGACAAGAACCTGGCGACCAAGAAGCAGAAGCTCGAGAAGGCCGGGCCTTCCGGCATCGTGACGACCGAATCACCTACGAATCAATGACGCAGTTGCGGAGTTGACTTAGGCCCCTCTGCAAAGAGGGGCTTTGTTTTTGCAGTCATCCAGCGCAGTCACCAGGACCCGGTTTCTCTGCATCACAAATACGTGTGACGGCGATACTGCTTTGGGAAATCCGGTACAGTAGAATTCTCAGTTCGCCAAGTACCCCATGTTCAAGCGCATTCTAATTGCCAATCGCGGTGAGATCGCCGTCCGCATTATTCGCGCCTGCCGCGAAATGGGGGTCGAATCGGTCGTCGTCTTCTCCGATGTCGACCGGCGCGCGCTGCACGTCCGCAAAGCCGATTACGCGTACCACATCGGACCGGCAACGGCCAGCGAGTCATACCTCAACATGGAGAAGATCCTGGATGTCGCGAGGCGCAGCGGTGCGGAGGCCATTCATCCCGGGTACGGATTCTTGTCCGAGAATGCCAAGTTTGCACGCGCCTGCAAGGAGGCGGGAGTAAAGTTCATTGGCCCGACGGCAGAGTCGATGGAGATGATGGGTTCCAAGACGCGCGCGCGCCAGAACATGAAGCGTGCCGGTGTTCCCTTTGTGCCGGGATCGGAACGCGGACTCGAGTTCGACGGCATCGAGCGCATGGCGGAACAGATTGGCTATCCCGTCATGCTGAAGGCAGCGGCCGGCGGCGGCGGCAAAGGTATGCGCATGGTCAAGGCGCATGACGAACTGCGCTCTGCATATGATGCCGCACGCAGCGAGGCGCAACGTTCGTTTGGCGACAACGAGGTTTACATCGAGAAATTCATTGTCAATCCACGACACGTCGAAATGCAGATCTTCGGCGATGAGTACGGCAATGTGGTGTACCTCGGGGAGCGCGAATGTTCCATCCAGCGCCGTCATCAGAAGGTGTTGGAGGAGTCGCCCTCGCCGATCGTCGACGAAGATATGCGCCGCCGCATGGGAGAAGTCGCGGTGCGGGTCGCCAAGGCGGCGAATTACGTAAACGCCGGCACGGTCGAGTTCCTGGTGGATGAGCAGCGCAACTTTCACTTCCTGGAGATGAACACACGGCTTCAGGTGGAGCATCCTGTCACTGAGTTCGTCACCGGCATTGATCTCGTGCATCTGCAACTCAGGGTGGCAAGCGGCGAAAAGCTGCCGTTCACCCAGGAGGACGTCAAGCTCCGTGGCCATGCCATCGAGTGCCGCATTTACGCTGAAGATCCCGACAACAACTTTTTCCCGTCGCCGGGGCAGATCACCCGTCTGATTTCACCCTCGGGGCCGGGCATTCGACGCGACAGCGGCATGTATGAAGGCTGGACCGTGCCCATCGATTACGACCCGCTGCTGGCCAAGTTGGTTGGCTATGGCGAAACGCGCAATGACGCGATCAACCGCCTGCTGCGCGCGCTGTATGAATACTTTGTCGGCGGCATCAAGACCAACATCTCGCTCTTCCGGCGCATTCTGAAAGACCCTGATTTTCGGGCAGGCAACCTCGATACCGGCTTCCTGGATCGTCTTCTGACTCAGCCATCGACCGAAACCGACGAGCGCCGGCCACTGATTGCAGCCATGGGCGCCGCGATCTTCGCCACCATGGAACCCAAGGCCACCCTGCCGGGGACTAACGGCGTGGCCGTGTCCGCGGGCAGCAATGGTACAGCCCCGCGGCCTGAGGTCTCGGGATGGCGGCGCGCCGGGCGGATTGAAGCGCTGCGGGAGAGATAAGGCTTTACCGACGCCTTTAGCCGGAAGCTCCCGTATCATGTAAGCATGACCATGATTCTTAATGCTGTCTTTGAAGAGATTCCAGCGTCAGAGGGTGGCGGCTATCTGGCCTACGTTGAGGAATTGCCTGGCGCGATCTCCGAAGGTGACACACTGGAAGAGGCCCGCGATAATCTCCGCGACGCAGTCGCATTATTGCTGGAAGCGAATCGCGAGCTCACGAACAAGCCCGCCGATGGGAAGCGCGTGCGGCGTGAGCAAATTACGGTATCAGTGGCCTAGCGATTGAAGCGAACTGACCTCATTCGCCACTTGGAACTTAATGGGTGCGTCTTGTTGCGCGAAGGAGGAAAGCAGCGTTTATCACAACCCGAAAGCGCGACGCACAAGCACGTTACCAAGGCATAACGAGATCAAGAACCCCACTGCGGTACGCATTTGTAAGCAGTTAGCAGTACCCGAACCCAGGCGGTGATTGGAAGCTATGACCTACGACGTTGTGGTAGATGGCAAGACGCATCGGGTGGAGCTGACGCGGGGCGAGCAGATGTGGCAATGCTCGATCGATGGCCAGGCCATGGAGGTCGATGCTGCCCTCACCGCGCGCGATGTTCTGTCGATCCTGATTGGCGACAAGCAATATGAAATCAAGCGCGAGCGCTCCTTGCGCGGCGAGCTGCACATGGTCATCGGCAGCGCGCGTTATGCGGTGGACGTACAGGACCCCCGCTCGCTACGCACCCGGCGGGCTGCTGCGGGCAGCGAAGCCGGTCCGCAGAAGCTGACCGCCGCCATGCCCGGCAAGATCATCCGCATCATGGTGAAGGAAAAAGACGAGGTCAAGTCCGGGCAGGCCGTGCTGGTCATGGAAGCCATGAAGATGCAGAACGAAATGAAGTCGCCCAAAGATGGCCGGGTGCAGAAGATCCTCACCGCAGAGGGCTCGACTGTAAACGCGGGCGACACGCTGGCGGTGATTGAGTAAGCCATCGTATAACCCCTTCCGGTCCCGAGCGATAGATTTCACCACGGAGGTACGGAGTACACGGAGGGCTTTGAAATCAAGGAATTCTCCGCGACCTCCGTGTCTCCGTGGTGCCCCCAAATGTCAGCGTGTATACAGGCTCCTATAATCTTCCGATGCAGAAGCACTGGAAGACCAGGCTGATTCATTCTGACGCACGCATTCCTGAGGGCTTTCGCTCGCTCAACGTTCCGGTCCATCGCGCTTCCACTACGGTCTTTCCCGATGCAGCGGCGGTGACCGATCAGTGGGACGTGCACGAGGTCGGATACACCTATGGTCTCTTCGGCACGCCGACCGTGCTGGAACTGGCTGCCCGCATCTGCGAGCTTGAAGGCGGCTATCGCACGCTGATCACGCCCGGCGGCCAGAGCGCCATCGCGCTCATCCAGCTTGCATTCCTCAAGGCGGGGGACCACGTTCTTCTGCCCGAGAGCGTTTACGGTCCGAACCGCTCGCTCGCCCATCGCGTGCTGCGCAAGTTTGGTGTAGAGATCAGTTACTACCAGCCACTGGTCGGCGGCGATATCGAGTCACTCATCCGTCCGAATACCAGGCTTGTGTGGTGCGAGAGTCCCGGCTCGATCACTATGGAGGTGCAGGACGTTCCGGCGATCGCTGCGGCGGCACACGCGCACGGCGCACTGGTTGCGCTCGACAACACCTGGTCGGCGGGCGTGCTCTTTGACGCCTTCGCCCACGGCGTGGACATCACCATGCAGGCGTTGACGAAATATGTCGGCGGGCACAGCGACCTGCTGCTCGGATCGATCACAGCGAAAGATCCTGAGCTTCACAAGCAACTCGGCGCAACGCACCAGGTAGTCGGCATCGCGGCTTCACCCGATGATTGTAGCCTTGCGCTTCGCGGCCTAAAGACCATGGCAGTACGGCTGCAGGCGATCGAAGAGTCAGCAAAGAAGATCGCGTTGTGGCTTCGCGACCGGCGGGAGATCGAGCGCGTTCTGCATCCGGCGCTGGAATCCTGCCCTGGGCATGAGTTTTGGGAGCGCGATTTCACCGGCTCCTCCGGCGTCTTCTCCATCGTCTTTAAGCCTGAATTCTCCAAGGCGCAGGTCCCGGCATTCGTGAACACGCTCGAGCTTTTCAAGATCGGCTACAGCTGGGGCGGCGTCACCAGCCTGGCGGTGGCGTACGACTTCGGCGAATGGGCCACGCGTCCCGACTACGGCCATCGCATCGTGCGGTTGAACATCGGGCTGGAGGAAACCGGCGACCTGATCGCGGACCTGGAGAACGCACTCGCTAAAGCGAAGTCATCCGGCTTCCCGGATTGAACCCCGATCACAGACCAGGTGAGGTTTGTTCTTACGAAAACCTGCTGGAAGAGTTAAGATTCCTGAGCTTCACCGCTGGTTCTGGAGGTGAGTATGTCGATCAAGCTCACAGACGGTAAGAATTGGAGCGCCAACCTGAGTGGTACCGAGTCGCTGCTGGACAAAGCGAAGCTAACGCTGACCGGTTTCAACATTGCCAAGAACTGGGACCGTCCGGTCAACAAAATCGACCCGAAAGAGCTGGGACCGGGGACCCTCGCTTTCGCGGGCAGCACACCCCTACCGTTCGCCAACTCTACGCTAACGGTGAGCGCGAGCCACGGCGCCAGCATGGGCGGCCAGGTCGGGGGGTTACTGTTCGGGAGCGGCGATCCGTTCGATCAGCCGGTGGATCTGGCGAACAAATGCTGCCTGTGGCTGCAACTGAATGGCACGCTGAATGTGGGCGTGGCGGGAACCGTCGCCGGCTTCGGCATCGGCGTCCAGACGAGCTCCTACGCGCAGTACCGATTTAATCGCATTTTCGGGCCGGATGCTGCAGGCAACTTTGCTCCCCTCAAGCAGGCGGTGGAAGCGCTGTTCGATGAGGCGACTCCACCGGTCAACCTGGCCGCGCTGCTCGCCGCTCCGGCAGGCGCCATCTTCGAGTTCGACTGCGGCGGCTCGGTGAAGGTAACGGGAAGCTACTCGGTGCCGACTTCGACGCTCCCGCTGGCAACCACGGCAGTTCCCATCCTGAAAGAGAAGCTGACGATAGCCGCGGGCGCTTCGCTCGGTCTCTCCGGCTGTTTCGAGGTGAGTGGGGCGTTCATCTTCCGGGTTCATAAGCTGGAGAACAACGCAGCGCGCTTCCACCTTTTCAAGAAATCCGGAACGGCACTGAGCGTGAGCTTCAATGCGTCGGCGGGCGTTTCCGGCGAAGTCTTCGGCAAAGACCTTGTCGAGATGGCATTCAGGGCGATAACCCCGGACTACAAAATCGACCTTGCGGTGCGTGACCAGCAACTGAACGCGCAGGTGCAAGAGGTGCTGGAGGAGGCGGTCTCATCGCACTTCTCGGCCTCACTCAACGCCGAGACGAGCCGCTCCTCGAGCATCTCCCACGTGTTCGTGTTGGACATCGATCTCCAGGTCGCAAGCCAGTCAGCCGAGATGACCGACCGCGTGAATGGCTTGTTTCACGGCGATTGGACGCTGGCACGGCAACACAGCCTGCCTTGCGTGACCAACTACAGCGACATGCTGGAGAAAGTAACCAGCTCGCGTAACGCCTTCCGCTTCCACCTGCTGAACCTGTTCAGTTTTGTTAGCGTGACCGACTTCCTGAACTCGGCCAAGGTTTTGCAGACGCCCGACGGAGTTGTGTTCACCGACCACGAGACCGCCAGCCGCATTCAGGCCAGCGCCGACGGTCGCATTGCAGAGCCGATGAGCTTACGTAAAGTCCTCGCGCAGGCGCTGCAAACCACCCTGATCTTCAAGACGGGAAGCGCGGCCCCTGCGCTGGTCGAGTTGTCGATTTCCGGCAACTACTTCGACTATGAGCGGAATGCGTCGCGTGACGATCTGAAGGAGATCGGACTGTTGTGCACGGCGCTCGATTGTCCTCTCACCGGCCTGGAGACCGCTGCCACGCGTATTGGCGTGGTTAGATTCGATGCGTCCTCGGCCTTCGATGGCAAAGCGTCGGATGCATGCTTTGTCGGGCCGGCGCCTGACTTCGCTCCCAAGAGTCAGAGGGACTATAAGGGCTATGCATTGGCGGCCATCGCCAGCCTCTACGATTCTTCGGACCGATTCCATGCCGCAGCAACCGACGCTAAACTCTGGCAGAAACTGGATGTCGCCGGCAATCCTTCGTCCATGCTTGCAGATAGTTATGTACAGGCATTCCTGCGCGCGCACGGCGGATTCGACGGCAACCCCGGGAATATCTCGCAGGTGATGTGGCTGTACAGCATCTGGTACACGGTGACCTTCTGGTCGAAGGCCATGGCCGACTATGCGGCGCTTTTGCAGAAGGCGAAAAAGCTGGCGGCCCAGCTACCGCCGGGCTCAAGGCAGCAGACGCCGGAGATCCAGGAGCTCATGCGCCAGCTGTCGTCGGCTATGCACGACGCTCAGGCGCGGGAGAATAACTTTATCGATGCGCGGGCGCAATTTGGATTGGCCGCGCTTTATCTGTCATCGGGCAAAGGAGCTGCCAACGATGTGAGCCTGACCTGGAATGGGGCGACGAAGTTGGCGAGTAACAATCCGACGCTTACGGCCTAGCGCCATTAACGGCAATCAACGCTTCGGCAGCCAGGTTGACAGGCGGCGCGTCAAACCAGCGAACCGATTCCTGGACCAGGGTGAGCCGCAGTATGCACTTCCCCGCCTGCTGCGGAGCTTTCACAGGGGCCCGGAAGCGTCTTCGCGCGCCGGGCATAAGTGGTGGGATGATCGCGCTGCGCTCTCCGTCGAAGACCAGGGTTTCGCGGCTATCGGCATCGAGCCAGTGATAGGAGATGTGCACCGGATTCGGTTGGCTGGTAGAAAGGACTGCCCGGCTTTTGTTGGCAATTTCTATCCAGGCTTCGAAGGTCGCACCCGCTTCAATAGCGCCCGGAGTCGTAGAGATCGTCATCTCGATGCCGCTTAGCTCTGGCTCTGGGACCGGATAGCTTAGGAACAGCTGCCGCAGGCCCTGCAAATCGATTGGCGAATGCGAAGCTATGGCGTACAGGTCACGCGATGCGGCCAAGTCGTGATGCGACATCTTTTCCAGCAGCGTGCGAACCGGCCTGCCGGGCTCTCCGAACCACACGACCGCATGCCCAAATTGCCGTTGCAGGCTGCGTTTCAAAAGCCGCGGCGACTGCTCATTGATGCTCATCCGGAGCTCGTCGCCGGTCCGCGGCTCCGGTGGCAGATAGCTCCCAATCGAATTGGCGATCCGCCGCTTCCGCGCATAGCCGTATTGGTAATACCAACGGTTTGGGGAAGTGTGAATGACGAACACCCCATCCCGGGAAAGGTGCCCTGAAATCTTCACATACAACTGTTCGACTTCCTGCGGCGAGAGATGCCCAATGAGATCAGCAGCGATGACAGCATCGAATACTCCATCGAGGGGCATTTTGCATACATTCGCGCAGACCAACTGCACCCGGCGGCGCAGCTCGGGCTCACCCTGGAACGTACGTTCCGACAACTGAATCGAGGCCTCGGAATAGTCAACCGCCGTGACTTGTGCTCCCAGATCCGCGAAGTAATGCGCGAGTTCCCCACGGCCGCAGCCAAGATCAAGTACACGTTTGGGCTCCCTGGCACTTGCGGCCGTAGCCACCACCTGAAGACGCTCGTCCTCCAGGTACTTCCCTCCATTCCTGTTGTACTGCTCAAAGCCCGGGCACTTTTGCAGGTAGTAGGAAGTGGTGTAGCTCTCGCGCCGTAAGTCGGAGGCCAGCCCGCGTTCGCCAGTGCTGCTCTCCTGAAGGTATCCCGGGGAGACCTGGATCAGCAGCTCTCCGGCGTAGCCCGGAATGACTCCATAAAACCGAATGACATCGCGGTAGCGATGCAGGAAATAGCTGATGGAAAGAAAGTTCTGGCTGGTCCAGAAGTATCCGTCCACCAGGACCCAGCGTGCTTGCTTGACGGCAAGTTGCAGGTCATGCCACGATCCGTCTCCGTCTTGCTGGCCGTCGACATGGATGAGGTCATAGATGCCACCCGGAAATCGGCTCATCTTCTGAGTGTCAGCGACGAGGAACTGGGCGTGATGTGCGCGTGTGATCTCTTTGGCCCAGAGCATTGCTCCTTTTACGCCGCCGAAGCTATCTGAATCCAGATCGATACCGAGATAGGTCGCCTGAGGACACGCATCCAGGAATGTAAATGCGGAATATCCGTAACGTACACCCACCTCCAAAATGGAGCTGGGCTGCAAGACGCGGGCGATGGACCATTTCAGGCGGTAGTAGTCGACCCACTGATCAAACAGATATTTCAAGGGGTCGTCGGGGTTCGCCGTGACACGGAAGTCGTAGCCGGAACTGCGAGCAGTCTCTAGTATTCGCTCAAGCACTGGAAAATTGTCACCTTGGATTACCGGAACGACAACGAAAGAACTGGCGCTTTTGAGTCTCAAGAGAGGCCGACCGTTCGGCCGACGGCCTTGTTCGCGGCTGCCGTAACTTGGCTTTCGACCTGATTAGAATAAACTACCGGCATGGCACTCAGTGCGACTTCAAATCTTTGGCGGAGGCTCAAGAGCAACCCAAATCCGACATCAAAGCGCACCCGCATCGCACGTGTAAGCGAGGCGCGTCCGCTGGGCAGCCTTACCGGCGTCGTAAGCCGGGAAACACAAGCGATGCTGGCCCGCAGTGGCGCGCTACGCGCAATGCAGACTCCTGCTGGACGTCTCCGTCCTCTCGGGTTGATCTGCGAGACGGTAAATATCTGTAACTCGGACTGCGTATTCTGCCCTTACGGCATTCAGACGCGAAAGTTCGGCACCATGGATCCCGAGCTTTTCACTGAGGTCTGCCGGCAATACGTCGCCATGGGCGGTGGGCGAATGTCGCTGACGCCGGTGGTGGGCGATGTGTTGCTCGACAAGGAGCTTGCTGGCCGCATCGAGATGCTGCGACGCTATGGTCACGCGATTCAGCCCAGCGTTACGACCAACCTGTACGCGCTGGACCGCCACTCCGACGAAGTCATCAGCGAGTTGCTGGAAACGATGATTCGCATGAATGTGTCCGTCTACGGCATAACCCAGGAAGAGAACGAGGCCATCATTCGCCGCAAACATTTCAAGAAGCTGCCCGAGCAGGCGAAACGGCTGGCGGAACTGTGGGAGCGCAGTTCGCGCCGGTGCAGCATGTGGGTCAGCTTCCGCAATCTCTATGAATACCCATTCGAGACGCTGCGCGAATACGTTGCGGAAAATTTCGGGCATGGCGAATGGTTCACCGGGGGAGCCACCGCGCGCTACTTCAACTGGGGTGGTGCAATGTCGGGCAGCTTGCCCGGCGACGCGCAGTTCCTCCCGGCAAGCGAAAACCAGCACACATGCACGATGTTGCCGTTTGCGATGCAGGTCTACTGGGACGGCCGCGTTTCAGCCTGTTGCTGCTGCGACTATGACGCGGGCAAGGATCTCGCCCTTGGAGATGTGCGCCAGCAGACCCTGACCGAGATCTACAACAGTGAAGCCAATCGGCAGCTCTGGGCCGACCAGGAATCCGGAAAGATGCAGGGCATTTGCCGCAATTGCACATTTCATATCCCGCTTACCCGTCTTGTGGAAGCGCCTCCCATCGGACAAGGCTGGACTGACCTCGCGGGAGGTTAGAGGCTCGCAGCCAGTCTTTCGCAGTCGTCCCAACACTGTCGCCGCGGTGTTGTTGGCGGAGTAGAATCAGGGTGCAATGGCCGATCCGTTTTCGCCTGTTATTCGGACTCCGCAAGAAAAGCGCAACTGGACTCCCATTGTCATCGGCCTGGGTATAGTGCTGGTGGTCATTGGGGCGATTGCGCTGTTCACCCGCGGCGGCGGTAAGACCGAAACCCAGACCAATCCCTATACGAGTGATCTGAAGCTCTCGGGGATGAAGCTGAGTGCGGCAGAAAACTATGTGGGCGGCACCGTGACCTACCTCGACGTCAACGTTACCAACACTGGCGACAAGACCCTGGTCGGAGCGCAGATCCAGGCGGTCTTCAAGAACTCTATGGGGGAGGTCGTACAGCACGATACTCTTCCGTTGCACGTACTGGTTGAAAACCGGATGGGCGGCTATCCCGATCTGGTCGACCTGAGCCGCAATCCCATCGGTCCCGGCCAGACCAGGACGGTTCGCATGACGCTAGAGCACATCTCTGATGACTGGGACCGAAGCACTCCGGACATGCATCTGGTCGACTTGAAGCTGAAGTAATCCAACGTTAGTTCTCAGCAGCGGGCATTCCGCGCAGCAATTCCAACCTGTGTTAATCGAGCGTGAATCGGGTATTCGGAGCTTTGCCTCTCCTGCTACTCTGCTTGCATGAGGGTTCCCATTCGATTTCTGATCTTGTGTCTGGTGTTCCCCGCTCTGCTGGCGCAGGAAAAGACTCCGCCGCCGGCGGCGACTGAGAGTTCCAAGCCTGCAGCTTCGCAATCGGCTCCGGCCTCGCAACAAAGCCCCAAGTTCTATCAGCCTGAGGGTCCCGATCCCACCCAGATCATCGGCCACGAGCACAGCGTCACCGACATGCTTGACGTGGTGCCCTTCACCAGCAAGATCTTTCATAACACTCGCATGTTGCGAGTCTTCATGCCGGGAAATTACTTCTCACCGCAAAATCGTTTTCGCAGATACCCCGTGCTGTACTTGCAGGACGGGCAGAACGTCTTTGACAAGGCCACCAGTTCTACCGGCAAGGAATGGCAAGCGGACGAGACCATCGATCAGCTGGTTTCCGAATTCAAGATTCCGCCCATGTTCATCGTCGGCATTGATAATGCCGGTGAACAGCGCACTTCGGAGTACCTAAGCGACCCCGATCCTCACAATCCGCAATTTCAGCAGCCGAGTCCGCCAGCCCTGGAAGGAAGGAAGTACGCCGAGTTTCTGATCAAGGAAGTGATGCCCTTCCTGGAGAAGCGCTACCGCATCGCACTCGGTCCGGCCAACACAGCACTGGGCGGTTCCGATTATGGCGCATTGGTTAGCCTCACAACAGCTCTGTACCATCCCAACGTCTTCGGAAAATTGCTGCTGGAGAGCCCTTCCCTGTGGGTAGGCGAAGGTAAACTGCTAGCGGAAGTGGAGAAGACGAAGATCTTGCCGTACAAGATTTACATTGGAGTGGGAACCAAAGAGGCGGGCGACGAGACTTCGGATGCGATGATCGTGAAGACCGTCACCGATCTGGAGCAGGTCTTGCGCACCAAGGGAATGAGACCGACGCGCTTGAAGGTGATGGTGGAAGAAGGGGCACAGCACAACGAGTCGGCATGGGCCAAGCGCTTGCCGGACGCACTGGTGTTTCTCTATGGAGACCGCGCACCAAGATTCAGAAAGTGAAAAGGTTTCCGGCATCCTACTTGTTGGCGCATTAGCATCCAAGTGAAAGCATGGCTCTAGATACCCGGCGAACGGAAAGCTCCTACCAAGCGCCTCAGCCGGTCAGGGGCACTCTCGGTCCCCTGGCTGTGATCACCACGCTGTTCTTCATGTGGGGTGCGCTGACCTCTCTAAACGACGTGCTCATCCCCTATGCGCAGCACGTCTTCAATTTGAAAATTGCCGCCTCCATGCTGATCCAGACGGCATTCTTCTCCGGCTATCTGGTGTTTTCGATCCCCGCAGCGAAGATCATTGATTGGATCGGCTACAAGCGGGCGATTCTGGTTGGACTAGGAACGATGGTCGTCTCCTGTCTGATCTTCTATCCGGCAGCGAAAATTCCATCCTTCGGATTCTTCCTGGCGGCGCTGATCGTGATGGCCTGCGGAATCACGACGCTGCAGGTCGCCGCCAACCCGTTCGTTGCCGTGCTGGGGGAGCCGCGAACGGCTTCCAGCCGCCTCAACCTGACGCAGGCCTTCAACTCCCTGGGCACAACCATCTTTCCCTGGATTGGCGCCCGCCTCATTCTGGGCAGCGAAGCTTCGCTGGGAGCGGCGGGGACATCGCATGCCGTCATTCGGCTGTACTGCTACTTCTTCGCGGTCGCTCTGGCTCTGCTCGGAATCTTCATTGCCCTGTTCAAGTTCCCTTCGGTCGAGGCCGCCGCTCATCATCCAGGCGAGCACGTCACCGACTCGATCTGGCAACACAAGAACCTCATCTACGGTGCAATTGCGATTTTCCTGTACGTGGGAGCCGAAGTCTCGATCGGCAGCTCGATCTCCAACTACCTGGCGCTCGACAACATCGGACACCTGATCAGCCCTGACGCCGTTCCCGACGCTGCGGTCCGCTACCGCTCCGCTCTTGGACTGGCAGCGCGCTACATATCGTTGTACTGGGGAGGCGCGATGATCGGACGGTTTATTGGATCGGCCATTCTGCAAAAGATGCAGCCGCGCAAGCTGCTGGCGTTTAATGCGATCGTTGCCATTGCGCTGGTGGTCTTCTCGGTTTCCACGGCAGGCCAGGTGGCGATGTGGTCCATTCTCATTGTCGGGCTCTTCAACTCCATCATGTTCCCCACCATTTTCACGCTGGGAATCGCCGAGTTGGGCCCGCTGACGGGCGATGCTTCAGGTCTGCTCAACATGGCGATTGTGGGCGGCGCCATTATTCCTCTGCTGGTGGGCAAGGTGGCTGACCTGATCAACCGGGTCTTCTATCCCGCGTTGAGCCAGGGCGAAACCAGTTGGGGACAAGGCATGCACTACGCCCTGCTGATTCCGGCGCTGTGCTATGGCTACATCCTGTTTTTCGCCCTCAGCGGCGCCAAGCCTAACAGCGAGCGGTCCGCCGGAGCGTAGATTTTGGGTGCAAAACGTACAAAACAGGAAAGCCGCTGGGCATCCCGACCCAGCGGCACCCTGCTTCCCGGAACGGCCAAGACCGGATCGTATCCCTGAACCGACTCGGATCTTCATCACTGCACCGTTCGGGCCTTCCTCCCACATGCGCTGCACGCCGGCCTATTTTGTCCCTGCTGACCAGAGTGCAGCGCAAGAGGAAACTCGGGCTAGCCCTGCGAGTTGGAGGGATGCAGCACGCGGAAGGTGCTGCCGCCATTCGACCACACCCGCAGCATCACGCTGTCCCCCTTGGGAACATCCGCCAACGCCTGCTGAACGGCCTTGGCATCGGGGGTAGCCTTGCGATCGACGCCCTGAATGACATCTCCGGGCTGCAGGCCGGCATCGTCTGCCGGGCTGCCGGGCGCGACCCGCTCGACTACAGCTCCCTTCACCTGGCTGGGCACCTGGATCTGCTGCCGCACGTCAGGGTTCAAGTCGGCGATGCCGACACCCCAGCGTGGCTTGCCGTTGGAGTTGCTGGCGCTCTCTTCGCCACCCTTGCCACCTAACTCTCCCAGCTTTACGGGTACATCCATGGTCTTGCCGTCACGCACTACAGCGAGCTTGATGGTGGTACCGGGCTGCTCCTGTTCCACCTTCATCTGCAGTTCGCCTGCGGTGGAAATCGCCGCCCCGTTCAATCCGGTAATGACATCGCCCGCCTTCAAGCCGGCCTTGTCTCCGGGGGCATCTGCGGTAACCTCAGTAACGACGGCGCCATTTGCGCTCTTCATCTCGAAGAACTTCGCATTCTCCGGCGTGACATCGCTGATGCCGACCCCCATGTAGCCGTGCTCAACCTTGCCGTTCTTCATGAGCTCGGCGACCGTGGGCTGAACGATCTGCGTCGGTATAGCGAAGCCCATGCCCGAGAATGTGCCCGAGGGCGAGATGAGGAAGGTGTTGATGCCGACCACTTCACCACGCGCGTTCACCAGCGGACCGCCCGAGTTGCCGGGGTTGATCGCCGCGTCAGTCTGGATGTATTCGCCTGGTTTGCGCGCGTCAGCTTCGGGATTCGGCCGGTTCAGCGCGCTGACAATGCCACGGGTGACGGTGAAACGGAAGCCGTATGGGTTGCCGAAGGCCAGAACCGTTTGCCCGGGATGAAGCTGTGTTGAGTCTCCCCACGGAACGCTGGGGAAGTTCGATCCTTCAATCTTGATCACCGCAAGGTCGGTGAGGGGATCGGTACCAATGAGCTTTGCCGGCAGGATGCGGCGGTCATTCAGCGTGACGCGAATGTCGGTTGCACCTTTTACGACGTGGTTGTTAGTGACGATGTATCCGTCGGGCGAAGTGATGACGCCCGTCCCGATACCGTGCTCAATGCGCGGTTGCATCCGCTGGCCGAACCCAGGACCCTGAAACATCGGGCCAAAGAACTGTTCAAAGGGATTGTTGTTGTCGCCGCCCTGGGACATGACCTGCTGGGCGGAGACCTTCGAGGTTACGGCGACATTGACAATTGCCGGGGTCACGCGGGCAGCGACTGTCTCCATCGCTTTGTCCACCGCCAGCAGCGCGTCGACCTGGTTCGCCTCCAGTGGGGAGGCTGCCGCTGCGGCCGGGGGCGTGGCGGCGGTTGCGGTTGTGGGTCTCATGGCTTCGTAAGCGGCCAGCGATCCAACTAATGCCAGCGCAAGGGCCGAAGCCGCAATGCGCCGCTTGGTCAGGATTGGCCACTGCTTCAGGTTCCACATCTTCATTTTTTCCTTCCTCTATGGTTGAAACTAAATCCTTAGTTGTTGTTCCTGCACCCGGAGCGCTTCCAGCATGACTTCGTCTAGATAGCTTTCCGGGGGTTGTCGTTCAGAGTTTTGGGCTGCGGTGTCAATACCGCCAGACGATAAATCGATACAGCCCAGATTTGAGTACCGTCGCTGTAAAAGCCAGCCTGCCGGACGATGACAAAGGTACGCTGCATGGGGTTGGTCTGCGGCGACGGAGTGAACTTGGCGCGGTATACCGCCGGGGCCGAGTTCATTGGCATCGGGTGGCGAACAGCCGCTGACTTGACGGCCAGCGACTGGTGGCTACCGACACTTGCATGTTTGCCGGACTGTTTAATCGTCGCTGCCGTCGTTCGATTCGGAACAAACACCGCTTGTGTCATCATCGGCTCCATGTGTGACGCGGGATGCCAGGCTGCGGGAGTGACAATGCCGCCCGACTGTTGCGCAGGGGCCGTGGCAATTGCGTCGCTCGCGGTCTGTGGGCCGAAGGTGACCAGATTCGGAGCCTGCGCAAACGTAGCCAGCATCAGGACCGATCCTGAGGCCGCGCTGATCAGCGCCAGGCGTGATGCGCGTGCGGTGCGCGGACGTCCGTTCGCGAGAATCTGGGTGACGCGCGCCGAGCACTCTCTTACGCGATTCACTGCACCTTGCGCCAGCATGGCAGCGCGATGTAGAAATCCCCGCTCCGCCAGCGACACCAGGCATTCGGCGTAGGCGCGCGGATCTTCGCTGTTGGCCAGGACGTGTTCGTCGCAAGCCATCTCGCGCTCGAGCGAGAGACGGCTTTCAATCCACCAGACTGCCGGATGGAAGAAGAACACCGCGCGAATAACTTTCTGCAGCAGATTGGTCCAGTCGTCGCGGCGGCGCAGGTGCGCCAACTCATGGACGAGGACCGAATTCAAATCAGCGGCCGGCAGATCGGACAGCGACCACGGCGGCAGTACAACCGCCGGACGGAACAGGCCGACCGCCGTCGGCACCGAAACGCGATCGGAGATGCACAGCACTGTTTTGCGATGTTGCTGGAATTCGATCAGGGTCTGGCGCGGCAGCGCGTCGATGGTTGTGAGCTCTACTTCCTCCGCCGAGCTGCGCAAGCGAACCAGCTGAACGATGCCAACCAATACCCGCGTCAGCAGCAGCAAAGCAATCGCCGCCCAGGCGACGAACAAGGCAGTCCCCCAGCCCGCGGGCACGGTCAGCGCAGCGTGAGCGACCGCCGCTGTAATCGGCCGGTCGACGCGCGCCAGCGCCTCTGCCACAGGCAAGGTCGCAATCGAAAGCAGCGCGGCCATCCACAGGCTGAAACGTGTGCCGGCATTTTGCCGGGGAACCAGCCGCAGAACCAGCCACACCAGCGCAGCGAGTAACAAACCCTCGAAGAAGGAATTTATCAGCCGCTCCGCCGAGCTTTGCGCAATGGCATTCAGCATCGTGGCCGGCATCACTTTGCCTCCACTTTCTTCTCTTGCTTCAGCATGGCGCGCAGGCGGTTCAACTCGCCTGCGTCGATCTGCGCTTCTTCAAGCACATTCAGCACCAGCAACTCGTGCGAGTTTCGAAACATGCGCCGCACCAGGTTACGGACCTCGGAACGCGCAGCCTCTCGCCGCGCTACCACCGGCTTGTAGATGTGCGCCCGGCCGTCCTTATCATGTTCGACGTAACCTTTCTTCTCCAGGATGCGTATGGTAGTGAGAACCGAGTTGTAGGCCAGCGGAATGTCCGGCGGCAGCGCGTCCACCACCTGCTGCACGCTGCTTGGCCCCTTGGCCCACAGCACCTCCATCAGCCTGAGTTCGGCTTCAGTCAGCGTCGCGGATGTTCTTGCCGGCACTTAGATTCTGACCCTTCCAAAAGCGTTACAGGTCATTGGACGAGAGGGCTGGCTAAAGGTAACTAAAGATTTAGTTGGTCGTCATCATGGCGAGGCTCGCACGGTCCGGGCCCGGCTGCAGAGGCCTTCGTGACCAGGCGGGAGGCTCGATGCGACCGAGGCGGAAAGCACGATAGAGCAGCAAGATAGCAACCATGAGGCAAATTGCCACCGCAACAATCGATGCCTCTGGCCCAAAGCTACCACCAGTCAAAATTGGTGGCCCGCTGAGCGTTCCGCGAACTAATTCCGTTTTCGTGGCATTTCCCGAAATTTGCATTCCGAAAACGGAGCCCTCAGTGAAATTCCAACCGATGTGAAGCCCAATCGGCAGCCAGAGACGCTGCGTCAAGGCATAAGCCGCACCGAGAAGGACTCCAGCTTCCAGCATGATCGCGATTCCGCTACCCAGGGTTGCCCCCTTGTTGCCGAGATGCGCCAGGCCGAATAGCGCTGAGGTGAACGCTAATGCTCCCCAGGTGCCAACGATTCGCGAACTGAGCCGGAAGAGTATGCCGCGAAACAGGACTTCCTCCAGGATCCCCGCCAGAATGGCAAAGGCAAGCCCACCCGCAATTCCCTTGATACTGCCCCATCCTGCGGGGTGATAGACCCCCGTGGACCAGAGGACCGCCATCACAGCGGCAAAGAGCGCGCAGCCCGCTATCAGTCCGGCGGCTAGCTCGGGGAAGGCGAAACGAGGCTCAAGCTCGCGCACCCGGCGACGCTCGATCCATCGCGCGCCGGCAACGTAGGCCAGGAGGAAGGTTGCGGCGGCAGCGAGAGGGCCAATATCTTCGGGCAAATACTTGCGGTAAAGGCCTTGCACTCCACTAACTGCGAGCAAAGCCACCAGCATCGTCAAACAACCCAGCCCAACCTCTTTCCATGGCTTTCGCACAAATGTCTCCTTCGTTGGGAATTGGTACGCGCACACGATGGCAGGAGTTCCCGTAGCACGCGATGCACCCTATCCGACCCGCTCGATACTTGCGGCGAAAAAGCCGTCGCAAGGGTGAATGCCGGGAATCGTGCGCAGGTATTTGCCGCTAACCAGCGAGTCGAGGTTCGGCCACGCGAGCTCGCCGGACTCGCGCAGTCGCTGGAGTTCATCGCGAACATCGAGGAGGCGGAATTTGTCGGGGTTTTCCGCCAGTATCTCCTCGACAACCGCCTCATCTTCCTCGCGCTCCAGCGAGCAGGTCGAGTAAACCGCGCGGCCACCAGGAACAAGGTGGCTCAGTGCGGCGCGGAGGATCGCCGCCTGCTTGGTATGCAGGTCGCCCAGATCTTCGGGTTTCAGACGCCACTTGATCTCGGGATTACGCGCCAACGTGCCGGTGCCTGAACAAGGAACATCGGCGAGCACGCGGTCGAACTGGTCTTGAACCGGCAGTTGCAGCGCGTCGCCCTGAATGATTTTGACGTTCCCTGCTCTAACCCGTTTGCGCAACAGATCAGCGCGATGGGGATGCAGCTCGACGGCAATGATCTCGGCCGTCGGATTGCGTGCGGCGAGCACCGCAGTCTTGCCTCCGGGCGCGGCGCAGCAGTCGAGCAGGCGTGTGCCCGTACCGACGAGCAGCGCGACAAGCTGCGAGCCTTCATCCTGGATCACGACGCGGCCCTCGCGCAAAGCGGCGGTGCGGGTGAGGTCGCTGACATCTTTCTTCACGGTGCGAGCAATGGTCAGCAATCCTCCGGGCAATAGTTCAATCCCTTCAGCAATCAGCTCGGCCTCGGCAGCGGGATCGTTAAAGCGCAGCGATAGAGGGGGCTCGGCTTGATCGTATTGGCATATCTTGAACGCAGCCTCGATGCCAAGCTGCTTCGCCCATCGCCCCACCAGCCACTGCGGATGTGCCAATGCAGTCGCAAGCTGATTCGGATGCACACCAATGTCGGTCGCAATGCAGGCAGATTCCGCCTTGTCGATCTTGCGCAGCACGGCATTGGCAAACGGCGCAGCGGAAGTCTTGCGCGCGCGCTTCACCAGTTCCACGCTCTCGTTAATGGCCGCGGATGCTGGAACTCGCGTCAGATATTGCAACTGGTAAGCGGCAGTGCGCAGCGTGGTAAGTATCTCGGGATCGAGTTTGCTGAGTGGACGCGAAGAGGCAGCCGCAATGCTCTCATCAAGTCTTGATCGCCAGCGCAGCACGCCCATTACGATTTCGGTGGCAAGCCCGCGGTCGCGCGACGAAAGACCATCCAGCAAAGAGGAATGCAGGAGTTCGCTCGCGTAAGCAGCCTGCGTTTCGACACGAAGCAGGATATCGAAGGCGGCGGTGCGTGCGGGAGAGATGGGCATTCCGGCTAAGCGGTAGCGCCCACCGGTTCGTCGCTCTGCGGGCGGTAGCCGTTGATGAAGTCGCGGGCGCTCATGCGCTTCTTGCCCTCCATCTGCAACTCGCGGACCTCAAGCGCCGTCCCGTGAGCAAAGCCCAGCAAGAGACGCTCGTTCTCGACCGCGAAATGCCCCGCCGCAAGCGTGGCGACCTCTGGCGAAGGAACGGCCTCATGCAGGTGCAGCATCTTTCCGCGAAACGCGGTGAAGGCGCCGGGCCAGGGCTGAAAGCCGCGCAAACGGTTCCAGGTTTCTCTGGCGGTGCGCGAGAAATCGATCTGGCCGTCTTCTTTTTTGAGAATGGGAGCCAGCGTGGCTTTGGAGTCGTCCTGCGGACGAGGCGTGATCGTACCTTTCGACAAGGCTGCAAGGGAGGTGATGACCAGCTCCGCACCGATGTGGGCCAGCCGCGGGGCGAGCGTGAGCGCAGTATCTTCGTCGCGAATCGGCTCTTCGCGTTGCTCCAGGATGTCGCCGGTATCGAGCCCCGCATCGATGCGCATGGTGGTTATGCCGGTGACGCTCTCACCGGATGCGATCGCCCACTGAATCGGCGCAGCCCCACGATACCTGGGCAATAGCGACGCATGGAGGTTGATGTTTCCCAGCGGCGGCAAGTCAATCATCCACTGCGGAATGATGTGTCCGTAGCCGACAATAATGATCGCTTCCGGCCGGATGCTCTCCAGTTTGGTGCGCAGCTCTTCGTTGTTCTTGATTTTCTCTGGCTGGGTAATCGGCAATCCCATGCGCAGCGCTTCCTTCTTGATCGCAGAGGCCGCCACTTCCATGCCGCGTCCGCGGGGACGGTCAGGTTGGGTCACGACCAGCTTGATGCGGAAACCGCCGGAGACCAGCCGCTGCAATGTCGGCACCGCGAACGGAGGCGTTCCGCAGAAAACGAGGTCCATCATGAGCGCCTCACCACTCGCCAGCTTTGACGAGCTTGCGAATCTTGCGCTTGATCAGGTCGCGCTTGAGCGCGCTTACATGGCTGATGTAGAGCTTGCCGTTCAGGTGATCGGTTTCATGCAGCAGTGCGCGGGCAAGAAGCTCTTCGCCCTCGACTTCAATCGTCTTGCCCTGCGCGTTTTGAGCGCGCACCTTTACCTTCATTGGACGGGTGACCTTCTCGCGGAACTCGGGAATGCTGAGACAGCCTTCATTGGAAGTCTGCCGGCCCTCGGTGTGAACGATCTCCGGATTGACCAGCACGATCTTCGCATCCGGGTCTTCCTTGAAGGTGACGTCGATGACTGCGATGCGCTTGCTGATGCCGATCTGGGGAGCGGCCAGTCCCACGCCGTGCGCCGCATACATGCTCTCGAACATGTCGTCGACGAGCTTGCGCAACTCCGCGTTGAACTCCGTGATCGGGGCGGCCTTCTTCTCCAGAACAGGGTCGCCAAACTTTACGATTGGATAGACCATTTAGAAGTTTCGAAGCTGCTGACAATACCCTTCGTAGTTTCTTTTTACTTCCGTGATCGAATCCCCGCCGAACTTCTCCAGGGCGGCGCGCGCGATGGTCAGCGCGACCATGGCTTCGGCGGCAACCCCGGCCGCAGGCACAACACAAACATCGGAGCGCTCGTAGGCAGCTTTCACCGGCTCGCGGGTGGCGAAATCCACCGAACTCAGAGGACGCCGCAAGGTTGAGATCGGTTTCAAATAGCCGCGTACGCGAATGTCCTGGCCGTTCGATATGCCGCCCTCCAGCCCGCCGGCATGATTTGAGGCACGGGTGAAACCGGTAAAGCTCTCCGTCGCCCCGTACCCTATCTCATCATGCACGGTCGAGCCAAGCGAATATGCGGCTTCGACGGCATCGCCAATCTCGACCGCCTTCACCGCCTGCAATGACATCACTGCTGCGGCAAGCTGCGTGTCCAGGCGCTCGTCCCAGTTTACGTAGGTGCCGAGGCCGGGTGGGACCTTGTGCACGATGACTTCGAAAACTCCGCCGACAGAGTCGCCGGTGCGCAGCGCCAGATCAACCTGCTCTTTCATGCGCGCCTCCGATTCAGGATCGGAGCAACTCAGAAGGATCTCTTCTTTCGCAGCCAGCGCCTGCAATGCGCTCCAGTTTACCGGCTTGTCGAGCCTGGCTGAGCCCACGGCAATTACATGACTCAGCACTTCGATGCCGAACTCGCGCAGCAACAGCTTCGCCAATGCTCCCGCCGCCACTCGCGCGGCAGACTCCCGCGCCGAGGCTCGCTCCAACACGTATCTCGCCTCTTCAAAGCCATACTTCAGGGCTCCCGCAAGATCGGCATGGCCGGGCCGGGGCGACGCCACCCGCTTGTGCTTGCCAGGATCGCCTGTCTCCACCGGCAGCGATTCAGTCCAGTTCTTCCAGTCGTTATTGGCCAGCAGCATCGCGATGGGCGAGCCAATGGTCTTGCCGTGCCGCACCCCGCTTAGTACGTGCACATTGTCGCGCTCGATTTTCATGCGTCCGCCGCGGCCATATCCCTGCTGCCGCCGCCACAGCTCGTGATTGACGAATTCGAGATCGACAGCCAGCCCGGCAGGCAGGCCCGAAACGAGCGCGACCAGCGCCTCGCCGTGTGATTCACCGGCTGTAGAGAAACGAAGCATAGAGAAGGAAGATTGTAGCGGAAAGAAGCTCTGAGCTACGAGCAGCCAGCTCTCAAACCTCAACCATGATCGTTAGGGCGAGACTTCAGGGCCTTTCGAAGTTATTTGAGGCAAACTTCTTCCTCAACAAACTCTTTCTCCTCTTCTCTTGTGCCAGATAACGCGAACGATCTGGTCACGGTCGCTTTGCCTTGTTCGACGCTAGTGATCAGGTAAGAGCAGCCAATCCAGTGAGCCTCTTCGAGATCGGTCTGCGACCACTGCGCGGGATGATCGGGATGGGAGTGATAAAAGCCGATAATGTCCATTCCGCTCTCGCGCGCTTCACGCTGCACCCGCACCAGTTCCCGTGGGTCGATGCTGTAGCGGTTTTGCGGCGAGTCCTCTCGCGTATTGCGACAGCGAACCACGGTGGTGACATGACGTTCGTCGTCAATCGCGTTACCCAGCAGCACTCCGCAACATTCACGCGGATAGGTTTCCTCGCCATGGCGGCGTATCTGGTTGTAATCCGCGGTTCGAAGACGCAGCATCGATGCAACTCCTGGACAGGAACCAATCGAGGCCAGCGCGGTAACCAGCCGAGTTACGCCGGCATCAATTTATTGGCTTTTCATTGTGCCAGTGTTGCCGATTGCAGGGCAGTGTGCGACATTGAGAGTTCCTGAACCGGCAACACCGAACGGCGTAACATCATCCTGAGTCTACGGGATGGCATCCAAAGCGAGCAGGACTGGTTGTTCAGTCGAACCGGCTCGCAGCAAGGCATCCAAAGCTAACATCGATCATGACCAACAAAATAAAGCAGCAATCGTACGAAGATGTGGTGAGTTGGTTTCGCAGCCACGGCTTCGATGTGGTAGAAGCGCCGGGCGCGAGCAATCGTATTTTCCTGCGCAAATACAAGGTCTCGGCCGCCGTCGAGCGGGCGGCTGATGGCGGCGTGAAGATATTTGCCTATCCCGGATACCTAATCGGCGGAGAGATATCAAAGCTCATCGACCATGGTTACCAGAAGGTACTGCGGACCAGCAAAGCCGATTACCCGGCAACCGCTGACCACCTCAAAGCGCTGCATGACTTCTCGGAAGAGCTGAAAGAAGGCATCGGCGCCACCAGCCTATACAACGAATCGTTAGGCACGGTAAGCGAATCGTACATGTACGATCGCGTGCGGGGACGTGACTTGCCCGAGTCCGAGCGGCCTAAACGGCCTTGGCAGCAAAACGTGCCCTCCAAGCGGGCTTAACGCCGTCTCACCTCGACTTGTTTCACTGAATCCTTCTGATTTCGTCAGCAGCTCAGCAGCATTGCTTCCGGCATTCCTGTCTCGGGTGCGAGCTATTCCCGTGAGTCTGTGGGTGAGGTCTCACTTGTTGGCTTCGATGATTGCGACGGGATGGATAATCAACGTTCGCTGAGGAAAACCGCACCGTTCGCGAAGATCTCACGTCATGCGCGAAGCAGGCTGGATTGCGCAGCATCCGCTTCGAGTCGATTTTTGCGGGCATGGACGCTTCCCACTCGACCAATTGTCAAGCCTTCCGCCACGCGCGGCGGGGGTTGTCACCGAGGGCGAAATCGCTCCTGCATCCGGATCTTGCGGGAATCCCACTTTGGAACGCTGGTGGGAAAGCGAGCAATAACCGAGCTGGTTCATGCACCGAAAATATACTGATAAGTAAACACTGAAGGCAGCATCAGGGAGGCGCGCGGAGAGGCGTTTGCCATCCGGTTCTCGCGGTCGACTCACGGCTACACCGCGAGATAGCAAAGAATCGCTAGTAATACTGCCCCCGCGCATGACATCATATCGAAATTCGCAACGTTAACACGGCAGTAATACTTTTCTCTTTCAGGCGGTTCGGGATTGATGCGCGTTTCTCTTTAGCTGATTCAGTGGCGTTTGTAAAACGTACATAGAGAGTTAATAGCGAAAGAGCAGTTGTCAAGTTGGCGTTGAAAACAGTAAGCTTAATAACTTCAGGTTGCTGTACAATCAGCTTTCGTTGCAAGTCGGGTTGCTGTAAAGATAGGCGACAGTTCTGTTGCCTCGTTTTGTAACATCAATTTGAATTTCGCCACCTGAAGGGGGCGGTATTGTGAGAGTTTTCGGAGGATTACGAATGTCTTGTAATGCAGTAGTCCCTAAACGTGCTTATGCAGTGCTGATTGCGCTTGCGTTGGTACTAGGACTGTCGGGAACCTACGTCACAGCGCAGGAAACGGTCTTTCCCAAAAATGAGGTCTACGTTGGATATGCCTGGCTGCATCCCAACGGTTCCGTGGATTGGGGTCAGGTTCCCGATATCACGAACGGGTTTGACGTCAGCGTAACGCACTACTTACCCAGCATCCATAATCTGGGCATCATCGTTGACGGCAGCTACCACTGGAACGGTCATGGCGGCGGCCCGGCCGGCAACCTTGGAGGCAATATTGGGCTGATCATGGGCGGCATTCAGTACAAAGCGCACAGCACGCAGCTTTCGCCGTTTGTGCGCGTAATGGCTGGAGCCGCTGATATCAGTCCGGATGTTGTCCGGTCAGAGTGGAAGCCGGCCATTGACTTGGGCGGCGGACTCGATCTCAACCTGACCAAGATGTTCTCGATCCGGATTGCCCAGTTGGATTACATCTGGACGTACTATCGCGAAAACAACCAGATGCACACGACCAACAACTTCAACATGATTCGTTTGTCGGGGGGCTTGGTGTTCAACATCGGCGAATACCCGACCGTTCCAGTAGCTGCGGCTTGCACGGCCAATCCTACCGAGGTATGGGCGGGCGATCCGGTGAAGGTCAACGCTACGGGAAGCAACTTCAATCCCAAGCACACTCTGACCTATGCCTGGACAGCAACCGGCGGCAAGATGGAAGGCGCCAACGTGCAGAGCACCACCGTCGACACGACGGGGATGACTCCTGGCAGCTACACGGCCAACGCCACCATCACCGACGCCAGGGAAAAGAAGAACAACTCGGCGACCTGCTCGGCCAGCTTTACCATCAAGCAGCCGGCGGCGCCGGAGGTAAGCTGCACGGCGAGCCCGACGACCATCGCCATCGGCGAGCCTTCGACCATCACCATGACGGCCACCGATCCACAGGGCTGGCCGATGTCCTATAAGTGGTCGGCCACCGGCGGGCAGTTGACGCCGAACGGCACCTCGGCCACCTTGACGGCGACCAATGCGGATGCCGGCAACACCATCACCGTCACCGGCACGGCCACCGATGATCGCGCCAACCTCAGTGCAAACTGCACGGCGTCGGTCAATGTTCCCGCGGTGAAGAGCTGCGTGAACATCGAAGATTGGGGCGAGTGTACGTTTGAGAAGAACCCCAAGAAACCGTGGCGTGTGGACAACGATTGCAAAGACACGCTGGACCGCTTGGCGCTGCGCTTGCAGCAGATGCCGAACGGCAAGCTGGATGTGGTGGGCTACACCAACGACAAGGAGTCGGTCAACGAGCAGACGTTGGGCTCGCAGCGCTCGGTCAACGTGAAGTACTACCTCACGACCGAAGGACCGACCAAGGTCGACGGCAGCCGGGTTCAGCCTCGTGCCGGCGGAAGCAAGGGCCAGGCGACCCACTTCTACTTCGTGCCGGAGGGCAACCTCTGCGGCGGACAGCTAGAAGAGGGAACGGTGGTCGACGAGACGCAGGTGCAGCCGCAAGGCCGCAACGCGCCGGTTCACAAGAAGAAGACGCATCACAAGGCCAAGCCTGCTACGCCCCCGGCGCAGTAAGCGGCTACCCTTCTTCGCAATTCGGGCCGGTGAGAGAATTTCTCTCACCGGCCTTTTTCGGATATTTGCTTGCCGGTTTACTGTTCGAGCGCTGGTAGCGGCTCGGACGGTAGAACCGCACAAATCAGAGGTACGATAGTTGTATGTGTCTTCAGTTCGCGCGTGTGAGGAATAGGGAGATGTTGTCTGTAGCTCGCAAAGGTTCTGTTTGGCTCGGATTCGCGGTCCTTCTCGTTACCCTGGCAACCAGTTTTTCATTTGCTTCCGACTGGCGCATGATCGGCCCAGAGGGTGGCAACGTGCGCAGCTTAGCGTATGACCCGGGTAATCCCGATTTCATCCTGCTCGGCACCAGTGCGGGGCAGATCTTCTCTTCCACTAATGGTGGCGCCTCCTGGCAGCTCTTCGCCAACTTCCGTCTGGGCGACGATTATGTGTTTGACCACATCGTGTTCGATCCCACGAATCCAAAGACGATCTTCATCGCCGGGTGGGGCCTCTTCAACGACAACGAAGGCGGCGTGTTCCGCTCGGACGATGGTGGCAAGACATGGAGGGAACTTTCCGGAACGCATGGCAAGTCGATTCGTGCTTTGGCCATGGCGCCCAGCGATCACAACACCCTGGTCATTGGCGCCCTGGATGGGGTCTTCCGCTCGCGCGATGGCGGCGCTACCTGGCAGCGCATGACGCCGGAACACCCCGAGATTCTGGCCAACCACGCTTCCATGAAGAACTTTGTCTCCGTGGCGATCGACCCCCAGGACCCCGACATCGTCTATGCCGGCACCCGGCATCTGGCCTGGAAGACTTCTGACGGAGGCAAGGACTGGCACAACATCAAAGACGGGATGCTCGATGACTCGGACGTCTTCAGCATCATCGTCGATCCTAAGACTCCGTCGCGCGTATACGCCAGCGCCTGTTCCGGCATCTACAAAAGTGACAACGGCGCCGAGCTCTTTCATCGCGTACAGGGGCTGCCTCACTCTGCCATCCGCACCCGCGTGCTCAAGCAGGATCCGGTGCACCCAAATATCGTCTATGCCGGTACCACCGGCGGATTGTGGAAGACGATGGACAATGGGGTTAAGTGGTCGCGCGTCACGTCGGAGGACGTGATTGTGAACGATGTGCTGATCGATCCGCGAAATCCTGATCGTGTGCTGGTAGCGACCGACCTTCGCGGAATTCTCGCCACCAACGATGGATTCGCCCACTACACCGCGTCCAATCGCGGCTTCTCGCACCGGGTGGTCAACGAAGTTGTGGTTGATCGTAAGGACCCCAGCCGGCTGTACGCGGGCGTGGCCAACGACGGCGATATGGGCGGCGTGTTTGTTTCCAATGACTCCGGCAACAACTGGTACCAGTCGAGCAAGGGACTTGGCGGCCGCGACATCCTGAGCCTGCAACAGGCCGACAATGGCGACTTATTTGCCGGGACCAACCACGGAATCTTCTACTACTCCGAGGCCAAACACACCTGGGAGCCAGCAGCCATGATCTTCGGCATTGTCCCGGAATGGCGTCCCAAGGAAGCAACGCCTCCGCCGCCGGTGGTAGCCAAGCCGAAATCGCGTTCCTCAGCTCACCACAGGGCTGCCGGCAAATCAAAGCCTCCGGCCGAGCCCGCGATTCCTGCGGAGATGGCGCCTCGGGTGCGAGCACTCCAGATCGGCAAGGATGTCTGGTTTGCCGCCACCAACGAAGGTCTCTTTGTCAGCCTCGATCAGGGCAAGAAGTGGTACGGTCAGCCGGTCAACGGAGAGCATAACTTCACCAACGTGAACAATTATCCAGACGGGACCGTAAGTCTGATCAGCGACCACGTAGCCTATCTTTCCCACGACTGGGGCAAAACCTGGGACAGCCTCACCCTTCCTACCTATGTCGGCCGTTTGCACGACCTCACCGTCATGCCGGACTCGTCCCTGTGGATTGCCTCCCGCCAGGGTGCCGTGCAGTCGACCGATGGCGGAAGGACCTGGCGGTATGCGCTGGGCGGGCTTCCCAAGGACGATGTCCTGAAGGTGGAATACGATCCTGCAGGCCAGAGGCTGCTGGCGACAGCGCTTCAGCAGCGTGAAGTGTTCGTCAGCAAGGACAACGGTCTGACGTGGCAGCCTACGCAAAGTGCAGATGTCTTGATCCGTTCGGCCATGAACTACCAGGGCCGTTTGCTTGCGACCTCTGCCTTCAATGGGGTACTGCTGCAGGACCAGCAGGGAGGGTCGGCGCAAAGTTCGGCGAAGGCTGCTGTCATTATTGAAACGACGCGCAGCGAATAATCTCTCGTAATCTGGTGAATGGATGGTGCTGGCTTGGTTCAGCACCATCTTTTTTCCCACTTCAGTCCCGCCGCGAAGCTTCCTTCCCACAACAGAATCCGCACAAGTTCTTTAGCTTCGTGCCTTTGGCTCAAGGGGTAAGCATTCAGTCCCACATCCGGAAGATTCCGCATGGGCGAACGGAGGTTGCTCTTGGGCTAAGAGCACTGAAACGTTGTGAAATCAGCCTCAGAAATCTTCCCACCGTTTGGCATGCCCGTTGCATAGTTCCCCTGTGTAATCCCGAGAGCTGCCATGAGATTTCCGAAAACAGATACTATGCCGATTGAAGTTGGGCAAGTGGCCTTCCTCGACCAAGCGAGTGGCGAGAACAGCGTGAAAACCAGCTCGTGGTCCTCGCCGCCCGCGGCCGAGTCCTATATCGAGCTGCTGCACGATCTCAATCACACGTTTGCCGCGGTCCTGCGGAACGCACAGGTGCTGGATGGCAAGCTGCCTTCCTACAGCCGCTCGAAGCGCTACATCCACGAGATCGAGCGCGGCGCGCAGCGCGGCGCAGCATTGCTCAAGAGGCTGTTGGATCGGCTGGCGCCTGATGGTCATGGCAGCAACCCGGAAGAAGAATTCGAATCGGTGAAGGTTCCTCCTGTAGGTGAATGCGTGGCGGTGCTGAACCAGGGGTCGCCGGAGGCGGAAAAGGTGATTGGTCTCGCACCTTTCCCTGCCACCAATGCGGCCCCTGCTTTTGCGACGGAGATGGCCGATGCTCACAGGAAGGTGTGACTGCTGCACTAGCTTATGATTCCCAAAAAGGGACAATTAGGAGAGAAAAAAATGCGGAACTCCGTACCCCATTCCCACTTTTGAATTCGAGGTCAATCCCGTGCTTGCCACCGAGACAACTGAGACCGTTGAGTGCTTCAAGACCCCTCCCCTAAACGGATTGTGGAACCTGCTGGTCGTCGATGACGAGAATGCCGTCAGGGAGTCTTGTCGCGATGTCGCTGAAAGCCTGGGATTTGCCACCCATGTTGCCCAGTCCTGCGAGGAAGTGATCCATACCCTCGACACCACCGCAATCGATGTTGTCCTGCTGGACCAGCGCATTTCTGGAAGCAACGGAATCGGTGTGCTGCAGGAGATTAAGCGCCGCCGCCCGGAAGCCATGGTGGTGATCATGACCGGATACGCGACCGTGCATTCGGCGGTCCAGGCGATGAAGGCCGGCGCCTATGACTACATCAGCAAACCTTTCACTTTCGACGAGCTGCGCCTGGTTTTGGACCGGGTTACCTCTAATCTGAAACTGGCGGCGGAAAACCGCGCCTTGCGTGATGCGATGAAGTCGAAACATGGCTTTGGCCCCCTGGTGGGCCGTGCTCCCGAGATGGAGAAGCTCTACCGCATCATCGCCAAGGCGGCCAACAGCTCCCATCCGGTGCTGATTCTGGGCGAAAGTGGTACCGGCAAAGAACTGGTGGCCCGTGCCCTCCACTTCGGAGGAGCTTATCGCGACCGTCCCTTTATACCGGTGGATTGTGGAGCGCTGGTGCCGACGCTGATCGAAAGCGAATTGTTTGGCTACGTACGCGGTGCTTTCACTGGGGCGGTGCGGGCCAAGGACGGGCTGCTGGCTACCGCCGACGGTGGCACCATCTTTCTCGACGAAGTGGGGGAGCTGCCCATCGATCTGCAATCCAGGCTGTTGCGCGCTATCCAGGAGAAGGAGATTCGTCCTGTGGGCAGCAACCGTGCCGTCCCGGTCAATGTGCGCATCCTGGCGGCCACCAATCGTGATCTCGAGTCGGCGGTGCAGCAAGGGACATTTCGGCGGGATCTCTTTTTCCGGCTCAACGTACTTACTTTGCGGATTCCACCGCTACGGGATCGCAAGCAGGACATACCCCTGCTAGCAGGTCATGTATTGGAGCGGGTAGCTCGGACCACGGGGGTCCATCGTACGATTAGCGACGAAGCCCTGCGGCGCATGTTGGATTACGATTGGCCGGGCAACGTGCGCGAGCTGGAGAACTGCCTGGAACGGGCTTGTGCTCTGAGCTCGAGCGCTACCCTGCAGATTGGTGATTTGCCAACCAGCCTGCGCAACCTTGCACATGAAATCTACCCCACGTTGGATCTGACGCCCGGCGGCAGCATCGTAACACTCTGGGAGTTGGAGAAGCGGGCCATCCTGCAGGCCCTCGAGCAGGTGCATGGCGACAAGCTGGAAGCGGCGCGTCAGCTCGGCATTGGCAAGACGACCCTGTATCGCAAACTGAAAGAATACGGCGTGATTCGTTGACGCCCTGAGAGCATTCCTGGCAGACGTTAAAGCGCAGCTTGGAAGATAAGGGAGAGGTGTGTCTGATGGAAAGATTGAAAGAAGGAAACATGATTCTGCTGGTTACGACTTCGTCCCGCGCTAAGGATTGTGCTGCCGCCCTGGAGCAAGAGGTGCGGCAAAAAGTTGTCCTCGCCAATTCGGTCAGCCGCGCTCTCGCCCGGCTGCAGTCAGCCGAATTCGATGCTCTAGTGGTCGATGAATCGCTGGTTGAGATTGACGACAGCGCTATCGATGCGCTGCTCAACCATGCCGGCATGGCCATGCCGATCTACATCAACCTTGGTCTGCACCGTACCGAGCGCGTGGTCCGCGAGGTGCAGGCGGGATTGATCCGCAAACATGCCGAGCGCTTGGGCGCGAGGCGGTCGGCGGTAAGCGAACTGCAGAGCCAGTTGCGGTGTGATGTGACCGGCATCCTGCTGGCCAGCGAGCTGGCCTTGCGCGAATCGTCGCTTCCTCCTCTGGTCGCGGACCGGATCAACTCGGTGCACAAGCTGGCGGAGCAGATGCGATCACGCCTTGAACCGGCTCGCTTGCGATAACCGTCCGAGGTGCCACTTGCGTCCCGGCAAAGCTGTAAGCGCCTCCTTTACAATGGCGAAGAGAAACCTTTATTCGCGTTTTGGGAGGATGTGGATGGCACAGGTGAAAATCACGGTTCGCAAAAATGGACCGTATCGCGTGGAAGCCCCGGAAGGCACTGTCGAACTGGTCGATGCTGACGGCAATGCTTACGATCTGACTGGCAAGCCTGCCTTCTCTCTTTGCCGCTGCGGTGGGTCGGTCAACAAGCCCTTCTGCGACGGAACTCACTCCAAGCTGGGCTTCCAGGCAGCAGAAGCTGCGGTGAAGAAGGAAGAGCAAGGCGGGCAGTAGCGCCTCGGATAGCGGCATCAAGCAATCGCGATTCCCGCGTACCCCACCACCATGTCGCGGTCTCCCGAGACATCGCCGGACGTAGCGTAGCCAATCAGCTCGGCTTTGCTGGCGCCGAGCTTCAAGGTGGCGGTGAGCATCGCCACTGTCGGCCCGTAACCGCACATGCTGATGTTGCCTTCACGAACTACGTCGAAAAGCCCTCGGGGACTCAGGGCAAGTATCTGATCAATGGCGCGCCGGTCCTTCACCCGCGTCACCGAATCGTTCTCATAGTGGTTCATGTCGCTCGAGGCAATGACCAGTACGCTTTCCCCTGACTCTTTAACCACGGTCGCGATGACAGTGCCCAGTGCGCTCAGCACTTCAAACTGGCCGGTCCCAACTGTGATCGGGACAAAGCGAAATTCCGGATGCAGCACTTGCAAAAACGGGAGCTGCACCTCCAGCGCATGCTCGAATCGATGAGCGGCTTCGTCTTCCGTCAGAAGAGGAAACCGGGCCTTCAGGGCGTCTGCAAGGTCTTCGTCAACCTGGGCGTCCCCCAGGGGCGTATGCCAGGCCCCTCGGCTCATGATGGCCAAGGGCTCGCCCCGCCCGGTGTGGTTGGGACAGAGGATGACATAGCGCGCCGGCAACTGTAGCTTGCGGAAAACCGAACCGGCCACTCCACCGGAGTAGACGTAGCCCGCGTGAGGCACAACGCAGCCCAAGGCGCGAATCTTCGTTTCGGGCGCCTCCATTTCCGGGGCGCGCGTAAACATCTCGATTTCGGATTGCAGTTCCCGCGCATCGGCAGGATAGAAACGTCCTGCAACAGCAGGTGGACGAATAGAAGTGCTCATGGGAGGGCCCTCCCATGAAAAAGTCTACGCCGGTTGCAAGCTGTGCGACAGAGTAGCCATCTTCGCCAGCGGCACAGCTTCGGCGCGTACGTCCGGACGCAAACCCGCCGCCTTCAGCCCCGCCTTGATCGACGCGGCCGTATAGCTTCCTTTCAAGTTGTTAGCCAAGGTCTTGCGCTTCTGAGCGAAGGCGAGTTTCAGGAACTGAAGGAACGGTTCTTCCTCCACTTGCAGTTCCTCCAGCCGAGGCGCCATGGTCAGCCGCAACACCGTGGAGTGCACCTCCGGCGGAGGCCTGAAGGCTTCGGGGGGCAGCGTAAACAGGTTCTCCACCCGCGCATAAAGCTGCGCTGTGGCCGACAGCAGGCCGTAGTCGCGCGAACCAGGCGCGGCGGATATGCGGTCAGCCACCTCACGCTGCACCATGATGACCCCGCGTTCGATGCTGCCATGCAGGGCGAGAATCCTGAGTACGATCTCGGAGGTGATGTAATACGGGATGTTCCCAACGATGTCGACGGTCTCGGGCTTGGTGGGGCGAAGATCATGCAATGGACCTGGGCGGCGCCCAAGCATCGAGGCGAACCCCACGGTTACGAAATCGGATTCCAGGACCTCGACGTTGGTCCGGGTGGCATAACGCATGCGTAACTGCGCTGCCAGCACGCGGTCCAGTTCCACGCCGATGACCTTCTTGGCGCGATCAACCAGCAGATCGGTGAGGACGCCTTCTCCCGGGCCGACCTCAATCACAATGCGATCGGAGATATCGCCAAGCGCTTCGACAATGCGCCGGGCCGCACTGTGGTCAACCAGAAAGTTTTGTCCCAGCTTCGGCTTGTGCCGGGTATGTCGCTCAGCGCCTCGATTTTGGCGTGCTTTTGGGCACGTTGACCCTCTTTCCTGCGGCGGTTAGACTCAACTGTTTCTTTGATCCGTTCATCATAAACGCAGCCGCGGCTTTCTTCCCGGCGTGTCGGCGGCTGGCAGCGCGCCCACAGCGCAAACTCAGTCACGCGCGCGGAGGTCTTATGCGAATTGTCATGGCGGCGTCGGAATGCACACCCTACTCCAAAACGGGTGGCTTGGCCGACGTCGTAGGCTCCCTGCCTCCGGCCCTGGCGAAGCTTGGTCATCAGGTTAGCGTTTTTGTTCCCCATTACCGGCAAACCAGGCTGGACAACCCCGCCACGATCATCCCTAGCATCACGGTGCCGTTCGATGACCGCTACCGTTTTTGCTCTGTGCTCGACGGCGGCCTTCGCGACGGCGTGCAGATGTATTTTGTCGAGTATCCGCCATTTTTTGATCGCGATGGATTGTACGGTACGGCCATCGGAGACTATCCCGACAATGCCGAGCGCTTTGCTCTGTTGTGCCGCGCGATCCTGGAGGCCACAAAGTTTCTGGGGCGGCCTGACGTTCTACATTGCCACGACTGGCAGACGGCGCTGATACCCATACTTCTAAGTACGCTCTACGCGGAAGACCCAGTCTTTGAGCGCGTGCCTTGCGTCTTCACCATCCACAATCTGGGTTACCAGGGCTTGTTCCCGCCAGAGATTCTGCCGCTGTTGATGTTGCCTTGGGACCTGTTCACCATGACGAAGTTGGAATTCTACGGCAAAGTAAACTTCCTGAAAGGCGCGATCACCTCCGCCGATTTCATCACTACCGTCAGCCGCAGGTATGCGCAGGAAATCCAGACCGCCGAGTACGGTTTTGGGCTGGAGGGTGTCCTGCGCCCGCGGGCGGGAACGATTGCTGGAATTCTGAACGGAGTTGACTACGTTGAGTGGAATCCGGAGACGGACTCTCACATCGCTGCCAACTATAGCGCCCGCGACTTGAGCGGCAAAGCAGTGTGCAAACGCGACCTGTTAAAGGAATTTGGATTGCCGGAGGAAACACAATTACCGGTGTTGGGGGTCGTCTCGCGCTTTGCCGGACAGAAGGGCTTCGACCTGATACAGCAAGTGTCTGACCGCATGGCGCGCGAAGACCTCATCGTCGTTGCGATAGGGACCGGCGACCGCGACTACGAGGACATGTTCCGCCGATTGAATAAGCAGTATCCGCAGAAATTTGCTGTGAATATTGCATTCAACAATCAGCTGGCACACAAGATTGAGGCCGGCGCCGACATGTTCCTCATGCCCTCCAAGTACGAGCCTGCAGGTTTGAATCAGCTCTACAGCCTGAAGTATGGGACCGTCCCCATTGTGCGGGCCACCGGTGGCCTGGATGACACGGTCGAACCGTGGGACCCACAAACTCAGAGAGGCACTGGATTCAAGTTCAGGGAGTACAGTGGCGAAGCGATGCTGGAGACGATTCAGGCGGCGCTGGTGGCCTTCCGCGACCGGGGCCGCTGGCAGGTCCTCATGAGAAACGGCATGGCGCAGGACTACTCATGGGAAACCTCGGCGCGGGACTACCTCCGCGTCTACGAAAAGGCACGGCAACTTAAGTAGAGGCTGCTAATCATGGCGGCACGGCACTCACCCACACTCAACCACGGCGCGGAGAACCTCTTTGAGGGCTTCGAAAACCTCATGCCGTTCCGCGTGCAGGACATTCTGCTGGTTTCCAGCCTCTACGACTCGTTCATTCTGCGCGAAGACGGACGCCTGAACGAGCTTCTGATGAAGGAGTCGCTGGACCTCCACCTACAGAATGTTCCCGGAATTTCGCACGTCTCCAGCGGAGAGCAAGCACTGGAACTCGCCCGCTCGGAACCGCGTTTCAACCTGATCGTCACCAATTTGCAAGTCGGCGACACCAATGCCGCGGAGCTGGCGGCGCAGGTGAAAGCGGCCGGGCTTGATGTGCCGGTGCTGGTCCTGGCCTACGATCACCGCGAGATCAAAGACTTCGTCGCCCGCCGGCCCCACACCGACATCGAGCGAATCTTCCTCTGGCAAGGCAACGGTCGCATTCTTATCTCCATGGTCAAGTACATCGAGGACAAGCGCAACGTACAGCATGACGTTGAGACCATGAATGTCCCGGTCGTACTGGTGGTCGAGGACAACATCCGCTACTACTCCGCCTTCCTGCCTGTGCTGTACACGGAAATCTGGTCACAGACACGGCGGCTGATCGACGAAGGAATCAACCTGCAGCACAAACTGCTTCGTATGCGCGCCCGCCCCAAAATCCTGCTCTGCTCGAATTATGAGGAGGCCGAGCAGCAGGCATCACGCTACCGCGATCATCTCC
>CAWFIB010000003.1:0-40527 GCA_963815775.1 uncultured Acidobacteriaceae bacterium
GCATCATCATTTATTGCTCCTCAACTTTGTTCTTGAACGCCAGCAGGGCCTCGCTCCAAAAGCGCTCGAAGTACTCCCGCAAAGCGTCGAATCCGGCAGGGTTTAGCTCATATACGTCGCGCGTGCCGGCGGTCTTCTCCGTGACCAGTTCGGCCAGCTTCAGGACCCGCAGATGCTGCGAAACTGCCGGGACGGGTTGACCGGCAGCCCTTCCGCGAGCTTCCCCACCGGCATGGGCCCTTGGAGCAGAAGGCGCTCCAGGATGGCGCGCCGGGTCCCATCGCCCAGGGCTTCGAATTGAATTTCGTAAGTCATAACTTACGGTAAGTTTATACTTACTAAGCGCGGAATCTGTCAAGCCTTTTTTCAGAGAATTCCTGCGCCCATGTTTGGCATATAGTGCTGGGCATGACTCGATCGCCCGTTGCGATCCCCTTTCTTCTTGTAAGCCTGTTATCCTCCAGCCCACTCTTCGCCCAGACCACACCCAAAGCCGCCGCCGATCAGTACCGCGCGTCGCATGAACAGCAGATCCTGCAAGAGTTCACCTCCCTGCTGGCGATTCCGAATGTTGCCTCCGACAAAGCCAACATCAAGCGCAACGCTGAAATCCTGGTTCAGGCGCTCGAAAGACGCCACGTCGCGGCCAAGCTGCTGGAGGCTCCGGGCGCGAACCCGGTCGTCTATGGCGAGATCAAGACTCCGGGGGCGAAGCACACCATCGTCTTCTATGCGCACTATGACGGGCAGCCCGTGACTCCCGACGACTGGGAGGGCAAAGCGCCATTCACGCCTGTGACCCGCATGGTGAATGGCGAGCCGCGCATTTTCGCGCGCTCGGCCTCCGACGACAAGGCAGCCATCATCGCTCAACTCACCGCGCTGGATGCGTTGCAGGCGGCGAACATACATCCCAAGGCGAACCTGCGTTTTGTCTGGGAGGGTGAAGAAGAGGCCGGTTCGACCAATCTTGGCGCCATTCTCGCTAAATATAAGGATAAGCTGGGCGGCGACATCTGGCTCATCTGCGATGGCCCGGTCGACCAGAGCGGGCGGCAGACGGTGGTCTTTGGCGCGCGCGGCGTTACCGGCCTGGCCATCACCGTCTACGGAGCGAATCGCGGACTGCACAGCGGCCACTATGGGAACTGGGCCCCCAACCCGGCGATGATGCTGGCGCAACTGCTGGGCGGCATGAAAGACAAAAGCGGCCACGTGCTCATTCCACATTTCTATGACGGCATTACGCCGCTCACTTCGCTGGAGAAGCAAGCTGTGGCCGAGGCGCCCAACAATGGGCCGATGCTGCGAAAGGAGTTCGCGCTCGGTCACACCGACGGCAACGGTAAAACGCTTGTTGAACTATTGAATGAGCCGTCGCTGAACATCGATGGCTTCGCGGCGGCACACGTGGGAGCGCAGCACACCAACGTGATTCCCTCAACTGCCACGGTCGACATCGACATGCGCCTGGTGAAAGGCCTCGACTGGAAGACACAGCAGCAGCGCGTGGTGGACTACATCACTTCGCAGGGCTACTTCGTAACTGGCGCGCCGCCGGACAGCGGGACACTGATGTCGCATCCTTACGTTGCCTTTGTGCAGCTCGACGACGGCTATAACGCAGTACGCACCCCGATGGATTTGCCTATCGCGCAAGCGGTGATTGCCGCGGTCGACAGCGCGCGTGGCCCGGTGGTGAAGCTGCCGACGATGGGAGGGAGCGTGCCGTTGGAGATGATCGAGAAGACGCTTGGCACCTATACCATCACTGTCCCTATCGCCAACTATGACAATAATCAGCACTCAGCCAATGAGAACATCCGCATTCAGAATTTGTGGAACGGAATTGAGACCATGGCCGCTCTGGAAGCAATGGAATAGTCGAGAAGGTAAGAGGCTCTTTGCAACTTCACCCCGATTCCACCTCAGGCGCGAAGCCGGGATCTACAGATAAGAAACAGCAGCGTGATTTTCCGGTTGTCATCTTTGAGGCCGGTGGTTATACTCGCGCGGTTTCCCCCTGTCCATCCCCGACGGTCTGCTGGTCAGGCTGCTACCGAAAAGTTGCCGTCACCCCGGAGAGAGATATGCGTCGCGTCCTTGCGTGTGTGCCGCTCGCGTTGCTGTGTGCCTTGCTGCAAGCCTGCGGTTCTGGCGGTTCGAACTCGACGCCACCGTCCCAACCGCAGATTTCAATCGTAGCGCCCGCTGACGGCACGGTGCTGATGACGCTGCCGGCGACGGTGAAGGTGAGTTTCAGCAACGGCGCTGATCCGGGCGCGATGAAGGCTCTGCTCGATGGGGTGGACATTTCCGCGCAGTTTGCCGCAGCCGACAGTTCCGGGATGCGGCAGGTGCAGATTGATCGGCCGGCGGTGAACCTGGGCAAGAATCAGCTCCAAGTCAGCTCCGGCTCCACTGTGACCCAGTCGTCTTTCGTGGTCGCGCTGAGCAACGGCGGCAACAGTGGAATCGGCGCCAGCGCGACGCTGCCGCTGCTCATTCCCATACAGTCTCGCGTACTCACCGGACCGGGCAACAATGCGGTCGATTACAACTTCGCACTGTATGAAGATCCGAATAATCCGACGAACCCGACCTATGTGCGAGCGCCGGAAGGTGCAATTGCCGGCTTCCAGGTCGCTTATCTGAGCCGAGCTGACCTGAGCGTGGTTTCAAACCAGACCGTGCCCAACCCTGATCCGGGGGCCGACGACTACTTTGGCGCCTCAGCACTCTCCCAGGCGCTTGGCAGTGTGCCAGCAGGTTGCGGGACGGCAGGATGTCTCCTCCTGGTGCAAAGTCTGCAAACCATCGGATACACTCCATGCTCGTATCCTTACCCGGTCAGAGAGAACGATTGCCAGACTTGGACCACTCTGTTTAGCAGCTTGGGCGGCTCCGGCAGAGTCGGATACGCGAACGAAACTTCGCAGCAAGTGGCCTATTCTTTCGTTGGCAACACCAGTTTGGCCCCCCTGCTGCCCGGTACCAACTTTGAGCGTCTGACCTGTAGCGCAAGCAGCGGATGCGAACAGAATGCCGCGCCCAGTTCCGACAGTACCGCCCCCTCTGACGCCACGTTGGCACAAATCGGGAATTTTTCCGGTGTGCTGGTCCGCGATAACTTCAATAACTACACTTACGCCCAGAACGCTCCGCCGGTAAGTTTTTCCAGCGGGGTCGATACCACCAACGTCAGTCACCGATTCACGATCAATGGGGTGGATTACTACTCAGGTTTCGCCAGGAACGGCAAGGGCGGGCAGTTGGGCGGCTTTCACGTGGTGATTCTCGACCGGACTACGCTTGCGCTGAAGCAGAACCAATGGTGGCAGGCTACCGTGGATCAGACTGCAATCCAGGCGGTCCACAACTTTCTCGCTCAGCCCTCTAACATGACCTATGGAAGCCTGGTGTTTTTCGCGGCCTTTGGGAATACCTCCTACTCTGGGCAGACTGCTCGTAACGACTGGTACGACTTTTCCACCCTGCTTCCCATTCTCGGTGGCACCCAGCAGGTATTTTTCCTGGCCAATAATCCACAGAATCCGCAACCTCCCAATGTGGCCTTCATAGACGACTACACCCTGGTGGGGGGACCGATAGATTGGAACCATGCTATTACTACCGGGCTCGAGTCCGAGGTGGGGGCCGAGTTGAGTTCGGTGATATCGCGCGAGACCGAGCTATACCCGCTGTCCTCAGACATGGAAGGCTTTTTGGAAATGGATCATGAGGGCTACTACGACGCGAAGGTGTATGGCCACAATGTAGGTTTGAGCAGCGTGGCGACGGCCGAAATGCTTTCGGCGTCGCTCCGCAACCCGACCCCCTGGCCATTCCCTGGTCCGGACACGGCAAAGTCACAAGCTGCTTATACCTGGATCAGCCAGCAACTCTGCTGCGACGACGTACGTTCCGCATATGTCAATCAAAACGTCGATCCCTCGATCTGGCTGTCGCAACTGCAACAACTCAGCTTCAACGCCAATGTACTTCCCGGCTCGGACCAGGCGGACTTCGACGCGATGAAGGCCCAGTTGGCCACCGAGTTCCAGTACGTCAGACTGGTGCGGCTGTTCCAGGGCAATGTCAGAAACCTTTTCCAGGACCAGCAGGCCAATATCGCCTTGCTGCTGCAACAGGCCCAGGATGATGTGCTGGCCAACTTGACACAGGTCCAGCTCACCGACATGGTGCCTGCCCACTCTTTGAGTGGAACGCTTGAGGACCTCTTCTCGGTCGCCGCCGGCCTTGCCGGATTCATTCCTGGAGGCGGGGCTATCACTGCCGGAGTAAAAACGGCACTCGCTCTGGGCACCGTGGCGGTCAAGGACTCAGCTTCCACCACCAATTCCCCAACGGGTCAGGCGCTGCGAACGCAGGAGAATGTGGAGATCGCCGCGGGAAACCTTGCCGGGCAGGCCGCCGATGAGTTCGCGCAGACCCTGGTTTCGCTGGGCGATCAGTTTGACCGCATCGTAATCGACTGGGGGAGACTCAAGACCCTGGGTGGCCCTTTGCTGGCGAACCAGGTGCCGTGGGACAGCAATGTCACCGGGTATCTTTTGCGGAGCTTTGACACCCTTACGCGTCGCGATATGTACACCAAGCTGATCGGCTCCCCCAATGTAGCTGAGGTGGAGTACTACTCATACGTCACCGACCAGGCGTACATAGGAGACACATTCTCCAACACATCGAACGATGTCTGTACCTGGTCGGAGGGTAACAACATCGATCCCTACTACCAACTGGCGAACAGGCCGGTCTTGTTTTATCCCTCTGGCGCCCCGAACACCGACACCGAGGACACACGTGGGCAGCAAGGTTCGGGCTCAAGCGTGCATTTCTATCCGTTCGACTATCAGTGGGCAGTATGGGCGCTGGTCCTGGACAGCGAAGGCGGGCACGAGTGTGCGGTGCAACACGGGCAGCCCGACGCCACTGTGTATGGGCTGTTTAAGCCTCTCGACCCAAACGATACTAGTGCCCTGGGTGCATACCGCCTCTGGTTTTTCACCCGGAGAGGCTTGCCGTCGTTCGCCAACGGCAGTCAGCAAACACCCTGCTACGACGGGAGCTGCTGATAACCGGTTCCAAGCTATTGCAGGACTCAGATCGAATGAGTTGAGCATGGCTTGCGGGTTCATGACGGCTTATCCCGCGAATTGGACGGATGGCCCACATTTGCCTTCGGTTGGCAAATGTGGGATTGCTGGGGAATAAAATAAAGAACGTGCTACGCGGGCTCTATCGACTTCACTACCTTACCGGAGAGGACTGTGGCGTGGAAATCGAAGGTTGGAGAAGCAGGACGTACAGCTTCCCTATCCCATAATTGCCAAACGAAGGCAATTATGGACCACCCTCCAAAATCTCCCGCCCGACCAGTCGCAAGCTGAACCGCCACCCGTCCCCAATGATTCTCCGACTTTGGTTCTTTTTGAACCCTCATTGCATCTCTATGTGGTGTTAGCGGAAGGATCTGGTGAACAGAGTTTCAGGAGGTACAACAATGAAGGCCCAGAATCTGAAGCAAGCCACGCGCCGCTTCGTCCCAATCATAATTCTTTGTGTCGGCCTATTCGCAGCCCAGCAGTCTTTTGCGCAATCTACACTTCCGGTACAGTCGGCCGATGATGGGCTCGCGAATACGAATTGCGTGATCCTGGAGCGCATGGGAACGGTCGGTCAACTCTCCAGCCGCCTGCTGTCGTTCGGCACGCGTGGAAGTGAGTTTCAGTTCGTCGAAGGCAAATTGCCTGAAGGAGTCACCTTCCATAACAAGCTGACCGAACGCGATGTGCGCACCCTGCAAGCGACTGGCTCCCAGGTGGTTGTCCTCGATTCTGACTATCTTCCCACGGCGTTGATGGACGCTCGAGAAAGCTGTCTGAAGGCGGCATTCAGAGCGGCCGCGCCGGTCAGGACCACTCAGGTTGAGATCGCCTCCAGCCCGGCCGGAAGCGACATTGAACTCGATGGGAAGTTTGTCGGCAGCACCCCGTCCCTGGTGAGAGTTTCCTCGGGAGAACACACGGTGAAGCTCACGAAAACTGGCTACGCCGTATGGGAACGGACGCTGACGACGCTGCCGGGCAGCGTGAGAATCGCGCCGGACCTGCAACCCGTCACGCCAGTGGCCGCTTCGACGGAGGAGACCACGACGAGCATGGCGACCGCCGCAAGCAGTAAATTCTGAAGTAGAGCGCCGGACAATCGGCCCACAATTGCCTTCGTTTGGCAATTCTGGGATTTCAGGAAGGTAGTTTCAGTAGAGGGTCTTGATGGGGAAGAATCTTAGCTCCCACATTTCCTGATGGGAAATGTAGGCTACCCGTCGTTCTAATCCGGCCTGCCGAATCTAATTCCCCAGTAGCCCATAGATCTCCAGCTCATTTGCTGTACCCACGTACACGTGTCCGTCAACGACGGTTGGCACTACGAACTTAACTGCCGGGCCAGCCGTGTCGCGCGATCCTGCCATCAGGCTGCTGTACATCTGCTTGCTGACGTCAAGTGCGTTGTAAGCGTGCAGTATGGCTGGCCCGCCCTCGGGGGCGTTGGTACTTTCGATTTCCCATAGGATCGCATCGGAAGAGCCGTTGGCGGACAGAGATGCCGTGGCCCCATGTACTCCGTAAAGCTTGGTTCCCTTAGAGGTCGGGGAATCCGACAGCAGTCCGGTAGCGCTGTCCCAGGAAAAGGCTCGCACTACGTCGTTGGCACAATGGTAGTACACGTTGCCGTTCCAGAAGGTCGGCGTGGAGTAGATATTGTTGAACTCGGTTACGCCGGTCTGTACCTCCTGGATGACGTGGTCCGTCATTTGGAACTGGCCCATGTTGTCGCGGTCGATCACGAAGATGCGGCCGTCTTTGCCTCCCCCGATCAACTCGTGTGGAGTGTCGGAGGAGTTGTCGGGCATGACAATCGCAGCCCCGGAGCCCAGATCGGCATCGTTGCTCCGGAGCCAGGCGTCGTTCGACGGTTTAAAATAGTCGAGGAGCGAAAGATCGCCGGACGCCAGTCGCAAGATTGAGTTGTTGTAGCCAGGCGCGGGGTCGTCAAAGTCCGTCCCCCCGATGAGATACAGGTCGCCGGAATTGTCAATCGCTGGCGCGCCTCCTCCATCCCAGAAACTACCGCCCGCACCGTCGGCAGTGTCGTTGAAGATAGCAGTCTGCTGCAGGGTGGATTTGTCGTAGGCCAGGATCCAACCGTGTTTGCAATGCGAAAAACCTATGTAGACGGCATTGCTGGAGGGATCGAGGGTCAGCCCGGTGCGCTGGTAGCAAGAATCCTCGAGCGTGATTTCCCCGTTTTGGCTGTCCCAACCGGTGCCTTGGACTTTCCCGGTGACGATGACCGGACCGCCTAACATCTCGGCTCCCGTGCCGATGCTCAAGGCATGCAGGCGATACCGCTTGCTTCCATTTTCCAGGCCATCGGTCAACACATAGATGATGCCGGTCGTGCTGTCGATTACCGGGGTAGAAGTAATTCCCAATAAGGGCTGGATTCCTTTTTGATCGTTGATGTGAAGTGGAGAAGCGAGATGCTTCTCCCATAGTGGCGAGTCCGACAATGCATCGCCGTCAAATGCGTACACCGTATCGTTCTCTGTTGCCACAAAAATGACATTGTGCTGTATGCCGTTGATCGTCAGGTTGGGAACGTAGAGCGGTTGAGCGTAGATTTGGCCGTCAACCGCAAGCGACATCAGTTTGCCAAACTGCTGAGGATTCACATTAGAAGGCTTGAGCGTTGTTTCCTGCTGGTTCGCCCCATCGCGGGCGAGGTCGTTGTGGTAGGTCAGCAGGGCAGTCACTCCGGGAGGCGCTGTGATGACGTTCGCTGTGGCGTTCACGCTGTAGGTCGGAACTCCTATCGCAATGGCACTGATGATGTGGGTTCCGGTGTTGTTCGGCGCAGTGTAGCGGCCGTTGAGGCCGATTGTGCCAACACTGGCATTGCCACCAGAGATGCCGTCCACCCACCAGGTGACGGCAACATTTTGTATGCCTTGAACGCTGGCGGTGAATTGCCGGGTGCCGAGCGGCGTTACAGAAGCGTTCTGCGGGAAGATAATCAGGAGAATGGGAGTGACGGTTGCGCTCGCACTCCTGCCGGCATCGGCGACACTCGTCGCGGTGACAGTATGATGGCCCACCGTGGCAGGGGCGGTATACCGTCCCCTGGCATCGATGGTGCCTACATTGCTGTTACCGTCATTGATTCCATCCACAGACCACGTGACTGCGGTGTCTGGCGTGCCGGTCACCATCGCTGTGAACTGCTGAGTCGTGCTAACCGCCATCGTCATGTTTATGGGCGAGATAGTCACTTTAATGACAGGTGGCGGCGGAGGAGCATTCACCATCACGCTCGCGGCGGCGGTCTGGCTGGAATCGGCGGCCGCTACTGTGAGAAGCAGAAGGAATGCGCTCACGGTTAACTGGAGCGCGTAGCCGAAGCGTTGAAACATAGGGCCCCCGATGCGTCCTGCTTTACGTGGGTAGATGGGCAGCAGCAGCTTAGCTGTTGCTGGTTCCTGGCCTTGGCTGAGATTCTACCAAGTCGAACACGGCGAGGCCAGATTTAACTTTGCGCGGCGATTTAGCGGGACGATGGAGGGAGAATCCCAGCCGCTTGGCTGCGCCGAAGAGAGATTTTTGCTGGTACTACTGAAATTGCTCGTGAAGGCGCTCATACGTTTGCCAGTGCATTCGCCTGGGCTTCGGCGGAAACTCTTCGATCATGCTCCCCGTTCCGCCCAAGCGCGTGTGCAGGTTCTGCGCCCGAGTCAACGCCCGGACGGATGGCCCACATTTCCCTTCGGTTGGCAAATGTGGGATTGCTGGGGAATAAAATAAAGAACGTGCCACGCGGGCTCTATCGACTTCATTACCTTACCGGCGAGGACTGTGGCGTGGAGATGGAAGGTTGGAGGAGCAGGAACGTACAGCTTTCCTATCCCACAATTGCCAAACGAAGGCAATTCTGGCATTGCTAAGAAATGTCTTAGCGCTAATGATTGTCGACAGGGAGAATCTTAGCTCCCACATTTCCCAGCCGATGGGAAATGTAGGCTACCCGATCATGGCTGCGCCTGAAGCTATGGAATAATCGACAATTTCTGACTTGTCATCCTGAGCGAAGCGAAGGACCTGCTGTTTGGTTGCGCTACGACAGCAGGTGGCGCAGGCAACCATTTCCCAGTAATCATTACGAGGGTGGTCCCATCACCTTTCTAGAATGTGTGTGGAGTTAGGAGCCATCACAGCGCCGTAGGCGCGATACAGGTTAGCCCGCCGTTTCAGAGGCTGTTACGAAACTCGATTTCCCCGAAAATTTGGTGAGGACAAGTGGTCAACAATTGGTGCCCGAACGCTCTAATCGAAGTTAAATGCGAAGTTTTTTCCAAAAAGTTCAAACACCGAGAGTTTCGTAACAGCCTCTTCAACGGCGGGTATGATGCCGTGTAAGGACTTGAGTGCCGTAGGCACGGCACAGACAGTCTGTGGTCCATATCACTGATGTTCCCTGTCGCCCGCTTCTACGCTCTGAAGAATCCCAAATACGTGTTCGGGTGAGGTGCCGTCCCTGGCGGGACTCGAGACAACATAACAACCTGTCCCGCCGTTGAAACGGCGGGCTAACCATATGCCTCGCCTACGGCGATGGGACCGTGGTCATTCACACAATGTCAGCCAGGCCGACCCGCCCTGAACAATGCTGTGACTCCGCGAAGCGGAGGCTACAATCTAGCCCAGCATGAAGCGCAGCGGAATGCTGGGTGACATGTCATAAAACGGTCCGAGCCCCGTAGGGGCGGTACCGGAAGTCCGGAGAATCTTCCAGATGATAGCACTTCAGATTGGTCGTTATACCACAGAGACTAAACTGTTGTGTGGTATGACGTCTGTGATTATCGCAGCATCAACCGTGTGATATCCCACTCATTCCAACCGATGGAATGAGTGGGGCACCCGGCTTGACAGCGAGAATGAGGCTTCACGAGCCATAATTGATTGTTGGAAACACTAAAAATCGTCATCTCCATTGTGTGCAGTGGCACGGCGGGCGCCTTTCTAAACGAATGGTATCGCCGCAGAAAAGGAAAGGTGCAGCCGATCCCGTTAATCGAAAGAGTCAATAGGTCTGTCAGCCCTGAGTTGGAAGGAATTACGCTGGCGCGGCTGGTTGGCAATGAGGCAGATCGGCACCTCGAAGCGCTCCACAACCTGCGAGAATACCAGTTGACGCTTCGTAACACGTCAACGATTAACTTGCAGAATGTGGAAATTCAGTTCGAGTTTCCAGTTGAGGATATCGAAGCGTGGGCATCGCGGCCTGCCCTGAGCAAAACTGCCCTGATCCTGATCGAATCTGTAGCAGCTGATCCATGGAAAAAAAGTTTCCGCTGGAGAATTGCTCATCTACCTGCGGGCGATTCGGTGGAGTTCACTTTTCGAGCTGTCAATCCGCCATCAGAAAGTTACGAGGCGGCCTTGTACAACAGTGATCTAGTCATTGTTGAAAAGGTCGTTGGGGAGCCGCCGCCGAAGAAAGTGCAAATGAATTTTGGAAGTGGACAGTAGGCGACGCCGATTGGACAATCAGTGCATTAGAGAAAATGAGAATATTGTATTTGTTACTGCAGTGATCATGCAGTTCTGATTACTACGCTTTTATGGGCGACTGGACTCTTAGTTTCATCTAGCGGCCAGAAATTGATTAATGTGAAAGAAGGCGGTTGCGACCTGCGCGTATTTTCCTTCTACGATCCTTACGGGCAGGGAATTCAAGGGCCCGTGGAAGGATTAAGGATCGCATCTTCAATGTAGGCACACAGAACAATCAGAAAGTGCTAAAGAGGCAACAGGAACAGCGCCGCAACGAAGAGGATCGTATAAAGCGCCCGAGGAGAGCTGCATCGTGCAGTCTACGCAAGTTAGCCCAAAGGGCCCCTTCAGCATTGCACCCGGAGAGGTGTTTGACAAGGAATTGATAGCAGAAAGAGTGCCGATACTGGTTAGTACCGATTTCTTAATTGGACTGACAAATACCACCCTCAAGAAGATGACTATTCAGATCTATGCTGAACAATAACTTCGGCGGTGCTGTCGACGGATGGCCCACATTTCCCTGCGGTTGGCAAATGTGGGAGTACGAGGAATAGGCTAAGAACGTTGCCACGTGCCCCAGAGCCAGCCTTGAGCTTGTCGAAGGGTTCGGCCATCAGTTTGCCTAACCTGGGCAGACAAGGACGCTGACAGCCCCACCGCCATGATAATGATAGTTCCCATTTCGGGAATTCCTACCACCTACGTAACCTCCGCTTGGCCCTTCTCTGGTGCTGCTAGTTGCGGCAACTTCTAAACTCTCCCCGAGGACACCTAAGAGTGTACCCGTATCGCGTCCCAGCCTTGGCTATTTGCAGGCAATTTTGGTCACGTAAGTTCTGTGAAATCAAGTATGTGTCTGTAAGTCCTAGAGAATCAATTATGTAGGAGTTAAACCTGCGCTATGTTGTTGAAAATAAAGTATCGCAGAAGCGACTTTTTCACGATTTCGCATTATCGGACGCAAGCACCTGAGCAACTGGAATAGGGCGAATGATGTAGTCCTCACCCCGACTCCACCTCCGGTGCAAAGCCGGCCGCCGATTCCTCCTTCTGCGGATGAACCTGTGCGGTTGTCACTAGTGCCACCGCGACTACAACCACGGCTGAACCGACCATGATGTACATGTCAACCTGTTCGCGCAGCACCATCCAGCCCAGGACCACGGCGATAATCGGGTTGACATAGGCATAGGTCGCCACCTTTGGCGTCGGCACATGTTTCAGCAGCCAGATGTAGGCGCTGTAGCCAACCCACGATCCGAAGACCACAAGGTAGAGCACGGCCATCAACGCTCGCGGCGTAACCACGGCCCGGCGAAATTGTCCCGTGACCAGCGACAGCACCACGTGCCCACATCCGGCAAAGATCATCTCCCACGCGGTGGCGACGAAGGGATCGACGGCCATCTGCCAGCGGCGTGACAGCACCGATCCGAAGGCCCATAGAAACGACGAGAACAGCAGCGTGGTTGCGCAGACCAACTGCATGATGCCCAGCGTCTGGCGATACTCAAACTTCGGCCAGAACAAGATGGCGATGCCGCAGAAGCCAAGTACGACTCCCATGAGACCGCGCCGGGAAAGCCGGTCACCACGAAAGACAAATGCCTCGAGCAAGACAAACCAGATTGGTGTGATGGCGATGATGAGCGCGGCAAAGCCGGTGGGCACATATTGCTCGGCCCAGGCCAGTCCGCCATTGCCGCCGACCAGCAGCAGGCAGCCGATCAATGCCAGCCTGGCCAACTCTTTGCGGGTGATGCGGAGGTTGCGGCCCATCAGCGCGCAGGCCGCCAGCATGATGGGCCCGGCGATAAAGAAGCGGATGGCGCACATCACGAACGGCGGCAGGTGTTCGGAGTCGGCAATGCCGATGGCCAGATAGGTCGACCCCCAAAACACATAGACCAGCGCAAACGCGACGATCACCTTCAGGCGATGGCTGGACTTGATCGGCATGGCGAGGCGTTACCCGGCGCTGCGAGCCACGGTGGAAGAGGGCTCGGGATGCCGCAGCCGATAGCCTGTCCGGAGAACGTAATGCACACCCGAGACGGTGGCGAAGGCAAAGGTGGCGTATAGGAACAGGCGTTCGGTGAGCACGATCCAGGGTTGGGAGGAAACCTGCGCCAGCACCACAAAGAACACGGCCGCAATCTGGCAGAAGGTACTGGTCTTGCCAAACAGGCTGGGACGAAAGTCGCGCATGCCGACCGTCGCATAGAGCACCACGCAGGTGGAGACGATGATCAGGTCCCGGCTGAAGACGATGATGGTGTACTTCCACGGGATCTTCTTGACGAAGGACAGCACGAGAAACAGCGAGCTGAGCAGCAGCTTGTCGGCGATGGGATCGAGGTACTGCCCCAGCATGGTCTGCTGATGCAGCAGGCGGGCCAGCAGGCCGTCGAGTCCGTCGCTGACGCCGGCCAGGATCAGCAGGCCGAGCGCCCATTCCCAGTTGCCGTCGAAGACGTTGATGATGACAAAAGGAATGAACACAAGCCGCAGCAGCGTGAGCTGGTTGGGCGCCGTCCAGAATTCATGCTTCACGCGGCGCTCCTGTGCGCTTGTGGCGCGCGGAGATCCGCGGTGCGAAGAGGTCCGGTGAAGTGGAGGCTGTTCAATGGAAGCACGGCTGGTCGCATTTCGATTGTGACGCTTGCTTTGCGGATTGGCAAACCCGGGTAATCACGCTCAGCACTGACGCCTGTGACCGCAATCACGGGAAGGAAGTTGGCCGCGGCCTAGAGTGGGGCTTGGCTGGTTCAACCCGATGACGTGGCTGCTCAAGTCGATAACGAAAGCGCTTCAGGCCATGCAGCGTGTCATCCCACGACAACGCACCGCACATCTGCACACCGGGAGCCAGGGAGAGACCGAGGCGTATCTGTTTCTGCGCGGCCAGGGCTACAAGATTGTTGCGACCAACTTTCGCGCTCCCCAAGATCACGGCGAGATCGACTTGATCGCATGGGAGGGCGACACGCTGTGCTTTGTCGAAGTCAAGACGCGCATTGGTGAAGGCCTGCTGCCGCCGGAAGCAGCGGTCGATGCAGCCAAACGCTCGCACATCCGCTCTGTCGCGCGCAGCTATCTTCGCCGCTTGCACGGCGAGCAAAGTCCGCCTTGCCGCTTCGATGTGGTCAGCGTGAGCTATGCCGAGGCGGAGAGCGAGCCCGACCTCAAGTTGATCAAGGGCGCGTTTCACTGGCGGAGGCGGGTTGCTACGCGCGAGTACGTTCCGCGAATGCGACGCGAGTCTTGGCGGCCGCTCAGGTAAGCCGGTTTTGCCTCTGGTAGAAAGCGCTAGCGGCTTGGTGATCGTTTTAACACAGGGTATGACCCACCGCATTGGAGGCGTCTGGAACGCATGCGCTAGTCTCCTACCCACCTAGTGCTCGACCAACGCCGGTCCTTCCTGTTATTGTGCATGGTTCGCTCATCGCGCAAGTCCGTGGGCGTGCACCACCTTATATACGTGACTCTCCGGAGGTAATCACCTTGCGAGCGACAGCGGTCGCCCTTTTCGTTGCCCTTTCTATCGTTCCGTCTCCGGCACAGAACTCCGAGGCCGCACAAAACCAGCAAGCCGAGCAGAACCAGTCGCAGGCGCAGCCCTCGTCGCAGAGTGCTACCGCCAAAACGGCCGAAGCCCAGCAGGACGAAGGCGAATACAAGGGTCCCTGGAAAGGCTTGCAGTACAGACTCGTCGGCCCGTTTCGCGGCGGACGCGTCCCCGCCGTCGCGGGTGTGGTTGGTCAGCCGGACGTGTATTACATGGGCTCTGCTGCTGGCGGGGTGTGGAAGACCACTGATGGCGGTCTGAACTGGAAGCCGCTTACTGACAAGACCAAAGGCATGTCACCTTCGATTGGTGCGCTGGCCGTCTCCGAGTCGGACCCGAACGTCATTTATGCCGGAACAGGGGAGGCGTGCATCCGCGGCAATATCGTAAGCGGCAACGGGGTGTACAAATCCATCGACGCGGGCGCGACCTGGAAGTTCGCCGGACTGCCTGACACGCACTCCATCGGCGCGATCATCGTCAGTCCCAGGAGCCCCGACATCGCGTTGGTGGCGGCGCTGGGCCATCCATTCGGTGCGAATCAGGAGCGCGGCATCTTCCGCACCCAGGACGGCGGCAAGAGCTGGCAGAAAGTTCTCTATAAGGATGACAAGAGCGGCGGCATTGATGTTACCTTCGATCCCACCAACGCCAACATTGTTTATGCGGCGTTATGGCAGGCGAAGCGCACCCCGTGGAGCATGGACAGCGGCGGCCCGGGCAGCGGATTGTACAAGTCGATCGACGGCGGCACGACGTGGAAGCAGTTGACCGGCCATGGCTTGCCGGAAGGCACCATCGGCCGCATTGGGGTCACGGTTTCCGGCGCCAACCCCGAGCGCGTGTGGGCGGTGATTGAAGCGGAGAAGGGCGGCATCTACCGCTCCGACGACGGCGGGGAAACCTGGCACCTGATGACGGACGACCACCGCTTCCGCCAGCGTGCCTGGTACTACTCGCACATCTTCGCCGATCCGAAATCGGCCGACACGGTCTACATTCTGAATACATCGGTCTATCGCTCCCATGACGGCGGCAAGACGTTCACTCGCTTGCGCGTTCCGCATGGTGACAATCACGCGCTGTGGATCGATCCCAATAATCCGCAGCGTCTGATCAACGGCAATGATGGCGGCGCGACCATCTCGACCAATGGCGGCGAAAGCTGGAGCACCATCGACAATCAGCCGACGGCGCAGTTCTACCACGTCACCACCGACAATCGCTTCCCGTACTACATTTACGGCGCGCAGCAGGACAACTCCACGGTTGCCATCGCCAGCGCGGGCCTCGATGGCACTATCGACACCTCCGATTGGTACGCGGTGGGCGGCGGCGAGAGCGGATACATCGCTCCCGATCCGAGCGATCCCAACATCGTGTATGCCGGCTCCTACGGCGGCGAAATCACGCGCTACAACCACCAGACGCATCAGGAACAGGCGATCAATCCGTGGCCGATTAATCCCATTGGCTGGGGCGCGGCCGACCTGAAGCACCGCTTCCAGTGGACCGAGCCGATCGTCTTTTCGCCGCACGATCCCAAGACGCTGTATTACGCCGGCGAAGTTCTGTTCAAGACCACCGACGGCGGGATGAGTTGGACCATCATCAGCCCCGACCTGACGCGCAATGACAAGGCGAAGCAAGCGTCATCCGGCGGCCCGATCACCAAGGACAACACCGGCGTCGAGGTCTACGACACCATCTTCTCCGTCGTCGAATCGCCGGCGCAGAAGGACCTGATCTGGGCCGGCACCGATGATGGCCTGGTGCACATCACCCGCGACGGCGGCCAGCACTGGGAGAACGTCACACCCAAGGCCATGCCTGACTGGGGCACGGTAAGCATGATCGAGGCATCGCCCACCGAGGCGGGCACGGCCTACATGGCGGTCGAGCGCCACAAGATGGACGACTTCACGCCGTACATCTTCAAGACCACCGACTTCGGCAAGAGCTGGACCAAGCTGGTGAACGGTATTCCTTCCGACGACTACGTTCACGCGGTGCGCATCGATCCCAAGCGCCCCGGCCTGCTGTTCGCGGGAACTGAGAAGGGGGTTTACGTTTCTTTCGACGACGGCAGCAAGTGGCAGCCGCTGCAACTGAATCTGCCGATGGCGCCGGTCAACGATCTGGTGGTGAAGAACGACGATCTCGTGGTCGCGACCCACGGACGCGCCTTCTGGGTCCTGGACGACATCACGCCGCTGCGGCAGTACAACGATTCGATTCCCCAGCAGCAGGCGCACTTGTTCACTCCGGCCCCGACGAACGAGACGGTGTTTCGTCCGTCGTTCTTCGCCGCACAGGGCAATGTCGGCAAGAACCCGCCGGGGGGAGCCATCATCTATTACTGGCTCAAAACATCGCTGAAGCCGGAGCACAAAGCAGCGGCCGGCAATGGCGATCAGGAAGCGCACGAGGCGGAAGGCGAGAACGGCAATGGCGAAGGCGGAAAGAAAGAGCCGCCGAAGGTTACGCTAGAGATTCTGGACTCCTCTGGCAACGTCATTCGTAAATATCCCGCGAAAGAAGAGCCGGCTAGTGAAGAAGAAGAGTTCTTCCGCCGGGGTCACACCGCCAAACTTACCGAAGATGCGGGCCTGAATCGCTTCGTCTGGGACCTGCGCTACGAAGAAGCGACCAAAGTTCCGAAGGCGCCGCTCTGGGGAGGCAGTACCGACGGCCCGGAGGCGCTGCCCGGCAAGTACCAGGTGAAGCTGACGGTGCTCGGGCAGTCGTATACGGCGCCGCTGGAAATTGTTGCCGATCCGCGGCTGAGCGTTACGCAGGCCGATCTGACGAAGCGGTTCGAGCTGCTGATGAAGATTCGCGAGCAGGTCACCAAAACCGATGACACGATCATCGAGATTCGCCAGGTTCGCGATCAGATCAACGCCATGAACAAGCAACTGGGCGACGATCCCAAGGGCAAGCCCATCGTCGATGCGGGCAAGGCGCTGGACAAGAAGATGACGGTGATCGAAGAGGCGCTCATCCAGACCAAGGCCAAGAGCGGGCAGGACGTGCTGAACTTCCCGGTCCGGCTGAACAACGACCTGGTTGCTTTAGGTGGAGTGGTGGGCAGTGCGGAAACTGCTCCAACGCAGCAGTCGTATGAGGTCTACGACCTGCTGAGCCAGCGGGTGAGCGAGCAACTTGCCAAGTGGAAAGAGATTGTCGCAACCGACATTCCGGCCTACAACAACCTGGTGAAGCAGCACGAGGTTCCGGCGGTGAAGGTCACGACGCCGCCTGGGCCGGGCAAGTAGATGAGTTGACCAAGGAAGAGAGCACACCAGGTTAGCGTCCAACAGAGGGACGCCAACCTGGGCACTCAGATCCTTACGCGGCGCGCATACTCTCTTCTTCCACTTCGGACTTGGAGCGGCGCCACGAGATCTTGACCAGTATGGTCTTCAGGATCACGTACAGCACCGGAATGAACAGCAGGTTCAGGATGGTGGAGAAGAGCATTCCGCCGACGATGGCCGTTCCTATCGAGTGGCGTCCGATCTGCCCCGCGCCGGTAGCGAAGTAGAGCGGCAGTACGCCGAGGATGAACGCAAACGACGTCATCAGGATGGGACGCAGGCGAAGTTCGGCGGCCTCGATGGCCGCTTCGATAATCGAGCGGCCCTGGTCCAGAAGCTGCTCGGCAAATTCGACGATCAAAATCGAGTTCTTGGCCGACAGTCCGATGAGCATCACCAGTCCGATCTGCACATAGACGTCATTCACCAGCCCGCGCATAGAGATGAACAGCAGCGCACCCAGCACCGCCATGGGTACGGCCAGCAGAATGATGAACGGGAGCGCGAAGCTTTCGTACTGCGCCGAGAGTGTCAGATAGACCACCAGCAATCCCAACGAGAAGATGATGACCGCCTTGCCACTGGATTCCACCTCTTCCAGCGCCAAACCCGACCAGCTATACGACATGCCTTGCAGCATGTGCTTCTTCGCCAATTCCTGCATGGCTTCCAGACCCTGGCCGGAGCTGTATCCCGGCGCGGGTGCGCCATCAATCTCCGCCGAGCGGTAAAGATTGAAATGGTCGATTACCTGCGGCCCTTCCGTGTCCTGGAGCTGCACGATGTTGCCCAACGGAACCAGTCCGTTGACATCGGAGCGGACGTAGTACTGGCGGAGATCGCTGGCGCGCATGCGGAAGGGTTCATCCGCCTGAACGTAAACCCGGTACGAGCGGTTATTGAAGTCGAAGTCGTTGACGTACTGCGAGCCCATGTAGACGCTCAGCGCCTGCGTGATCTGGCTCATGGGAATTCCCATGGCCTTGGCTCTTTCGCGATCGATCTTTACCAGCAACTGCGGATCATTGGCGGTGAAGCTGGTGAACAGGCCGGTAAGGTCCTTGCGCTGGCGGCTGTCATTCACGATCTGGTGGGCCACGTTATCCAGGTCTTGCAGAGTGTTGCGGCCCAGGTCCTGAAGCTGGAACTGAAATCCACCGAAGCTGCCGATACCCTGCACCGCCGGAGGCTCAAACGCCACCACGAGGGCTCCTGGAATGGCGAGCAGCTTGGGCGACACGCGGGCCACGATGGCCGCGGCCGAATGCTGCTTCCCTTTGCGGCTGTCGATGGGCTTCAGCGGAGCGAACACCAGGCCGTAGTTCGACGCGCTGCCGCCTGACAAAGAGAACCCCGGAACCGCGAACGTTCCGAAGACGTCCGGATCGGCAAGCAGCACCTTCTCCGCCTGGTGCGCTATCTGGGTCGTGTACGACAACGATGCGCCCTGCGGCGCCTGCACCACCACGATGAAGTAGTTCTGGTCCTCCTGCGGCACGAACCCGGTGGGAACATGCTTGTACATGTAGGCGGTCGCAGCCAAGCCCACGACAAACAGGATGACCATCACGTAGCGGATCTTCAGAACACCGTGGATGATGGAGCCATAGGCCCGGCCCATGCCGTGAATGCTGCGATCGACTCCGCGCGCGAAGGATCCATAGCCACGGGAGAGCCAGCGGACGTGCGTCCAGTCCAGCACGTTGTACTTGTGCTCCTCGCCACGTAACAGGATGGCCGCCAGCGCCGGCGAGAGGGTAAGCGCATTGAACATCGAAATGGCGATGGCGAACGCGATGGTCAGCGAGAACTGCTTGTAGACAATGCCTGTGGTGCCGGGGAAGAACGATACCGGCACGAAGACCGAGATCAGCACCAGCGAGGTTGCCACCACGGCGCTGGCCACTTCCTTCATGGCCACCGAGGTAGCCGTGTGCGGATCGCTTTTGTCCTCGCTGACGTGGCGTTGCACATTTTCGATGACGACAATGGCATCATCGACCACCAATCCAGTCGCCAGGGTGATCCCGAACAAGGTCAGCGAGTTGATGGAGAAGCCAAAGGCCTTGATAAATGCGAAGGTACCGATCAACGAGACCGGAATCGTGATCGCAGGAATAATGGTGGCGCGCCAGTCGAGCAGGAACAGGAAGATGACGGCGATAACGATAAGGATCGCTTCTTCCAGCGTGGTGACCACTTCGCGAATCGAGTCGCCCACAACCGTGGTGGTATCGAAGGCGATGACGTACTTGATGCCGGGCGGAAACGACTTTGACAGCTCGGAAAGCGCCGCTTTGGCAGCCTTGTCAACCGCCAGAGCGTTGGCGTCCGAAAGCTGCTGCACGCCGATACCGACCGCCTCGTGGCCGCTGTACATCAGGTTGGTGTCATAGCTTTCCGAGCCGATTTCCGCGTGCCCCACGTCCTTCAGCTGGACGATTCCGTTGGGCGTGTTCTTGATGATGATGTTGTCGAACTGGCCCGGTTCCGAAAGGCGTCCGACCACGCGCAACGTGATCTGAAAAGTCTGCTTCGGGTTGGCGGGCGGCCTGCCCAACTGGCCCGCCGGAATCTCGACGTTCTGCTCCTGAAGCGCTGATACGACATCCGCCGCGGTGAGCTGCCGCGCTGCCAGTTTGGTCGGATCGAGCCAGATGCGCATGGCGTACTTGCGCTCGCCAAAGATGATCACGTCGCCCACGCCCGGAATACGCTTGAGCGCGTCCTTCACATAGACGTCGAGATAGTTCGAGATGTACTGGTCCGACAGACTGCCATCGGGCGAGTAGAAACCGGCGGCGAAGATAAAGTTCGGATTCGCCTTGGTGATGCTGATGCCGGTGTTCTTGATCTCCTGCGGCAAGCGGCCGGTGGCGGTGGCAACGCGGTTCTGTACGTCGACCGCGGCAATGTTCAGGTCATAGCCGGTGCGGAATATTACGTTGATGTTGCTGGTGCCGTCGTTGGAGCTGGTCGAGGTGATGTAGTGCATGCCCTCGACGCCATTGATCTGCTGCTCCAGCGGCGTGGTGACGGCCGACTCCACAACCTGCGCATTGGCGCCCACATAATTACAACTGACGGTTACCTGCGGCGGCGCAAGGGCGGGATACAAGGAGATCGGGAGGGTGGGTATGCAGACCGCTCCTGCAACCACAATCAGCAGCGCGCAGACAGTCGCAAAAACCGGCCTTTGGATAAAAAAATCAACCACGGGGATACCTGTTGTCAGCTCATGGGTTGAACGGGAACACCGTCATTGAGGAACTGGATTCCGGAGACGATCACCTGGTCGCCCGACGACAGCCCCTTGGTGACCGCGTAGCTGTTGCCGATCGTATCGCCCAACGTCACGGCGCGCTGCTTGGCGACATGGCCTTTGCCTTCGGCCACGGCGATGAAGACGAACGACTGTCCACCAATGCGGGTCACGGCCAGGACCGGAACGGTCGGCGCTGGGGCCGTGCTCCAAACAACCCGGGCCTTCACCAGTTGCGAATTGCGGAATTGATCGAGCGACGCGTGCACTGGGGCCTTTACCAGGATGCCCTGCAATGCATTGTCGACCGCCGGCGCGATGAAATAGATCTTGGAGGTCTCAATCGGCTCGCCCGTACTGGTCAGGATCTGGACCGGCAGCCCCATCCGGATGTCGCCGGCGCGCTCGGTGGGAACATAGATGTACGCTTCCAGGTCGGCGTTTTCGTCCACCGTCGTCAGCAGGGTTTGGGAAGAGACATAGTCGCCCAGACGCACCGGAATGTCGCCCACGATACCGTCGAAGGGGGCGGTCAAATGATAGTAGGCCAATTGGCGCTCGGCCGACACTCTGGCAGCCGTGGCGGCGTCCCAGGCTGCCTTGGAGTTCTCAAACGCCTGCGTGGCCTGGTCGTAGGCCTGCTTACTGGTGACTTCCGCTTCATAGAGTTTGCGCTGCCGTTCCAGTTCCGTCTTGTTGTAGTCGTAGGTGGCCTTCATCTGCGCTTCGGTGCTGCGCTGCTGATTGACGATGGCCTCCTGCTTGAGCGGGTCGATGGTCATCAGGACCTGCCCGCGGCGCACGTGGTCTCCGGACTTCACCAGGATTTTGGTGATGGTGCCGTCCACCTGCGGCTGGATGTTGGCCGAGCGACGCGACTTGATGGTCGCGACGTACTCGCTGGTACGCGGCACCGGCTCAAGATTCACCGGCTGCACCTTCACCGGCATGGCCTGCGGCTGCGCCGGCTGCGATTTGGCCTGCGTGCTGTTGCAGCCCGTGCTGAGCAACAGGGCCCCGACGGATAATGTACCTATGAGTACAAATGTTAGAAATTGCCGATTCCCCACAATCCAACCTCAATTGATGAGCAGATGCTACAGGCAGCCCTGGAGGTGCAAGTTTCTTGCTGCGGGACCTGGCCCCTACCAGCCTTCCCGCGAGGAAAAATATTTGGCTTGTCGTTAGTTTAGCAGCGAATGCGAGCTGCCGGCACGATGGGAATCAACCTCCCGGCCATGGTTGGGACGAAGGGTTGACCGGCTGCTGTCTCCGGCAGAAGGACGAGATCCGCGATCAGATCATTGCTGCCCAGAATCGATGAGAGCTTCCGCAGCGCGAATTGCTTTCTCGTGCAAAGTCCAGGAATGGATTGCCTTTTTGCAGCCCTCGCGCGCCAGGCTGGTGTTGAGCTGCTTCTCCGCGTCGTCGAAGGCCGCTTCCGCGTCCATCCGTGCCGAATGGGCTTTATCGTCGCTTTGCTTTACCTGCCGAACCAGACGCAAGATCTCAGGGTCGAGGTCTTTCACCTGTCCGTTGCCATTGCGGTGGTTGCCCTTGGCATGGGCTGCTTCTGCCGCCACTTGGCGGTACGCCTCCCGCAGTTCGTCGCGCCATTGCTTTTTGGTCTTGCGATTCAAGCTATCTAACGCTGCATTGGCGTTGTCCGCGACCTCGCGCACCTTGCTCTTTTCCCACAACCACTTGAAGATCGACCAGTCCACGGCCTCCGTCATCAATGCTTTCGCGGTCTCGACTTCCTGGAGCTTCTTCATAATCGGATTGAATTCCCCCCGTGTCATACCGAGTATAAAATCACCAGCTCTCGCATCGCCAGGTTGGCGCCGTCTCTGTCGCCCATTCTTCTCCGATTCCGTCAGCGTAGCGAAATTGCCACCTCGGATTCCGTCTGAAAATATAGCGCCTCGATCTGTTCGCGATAGCGCTCCTCCACCACGCGGCGGCGGAGTTTCATGCTGGGCGTAAGCGTTCCGTTCTCAGTACAGAATTCTTCAGCGACGACCATGACCTTTTTCAGCTTCTCAAATCGCGCAAGGCTCTGATTGAGGCTGTGGACCATGCTGGTATAAAGCGCCTGGACGCGAGGATTGGTGACGAGATGCTCGCGCGAGTAGAACGCGACCTGGTTGTCACGCGCCCATTGCTCCAACAGAGCGAAGTCGGGGACCAGCAGAACCACGGGGAACTTGCGCCTGTCACCCAAGACCACGGCTTCCGCCACCAGCGAATTGTGCTTGAGAGAGTTCTCCAGGGGCTGAGGCGCGATGAACTTTCCGCCTGAAGTCTTGATCAGGTCTTTCTTGCGATCGGTGATGGAAAGGAAGCCATCGTCATCCAGGTGACCGATATCACCGGTCTTGAACCAGCCATCGGCAAAGGCAGCCTCGGTTTCGTCCGGCCGATTCCAGTAGCGGGCAAAGACCGAGGGACCACGGACCAGCAGTTCGCCGTCGTCGGCAAAGCGCACTTCCACGTTAGGCAGTGGCTTGCCTACGGTGCCGATCTTATGCTTCCGGGGAGTGTTGACCGCGATCACCGGCGAGGTCTCGGTGAGGCCGTAGCCCTCATGGATGCGAATGCCGATCGCTGCGAACCATTCGGCAAGCTCGCGGCCGAGAGGCGCGCCTCCGGAGATGAAGAGCCGGGCACGTCCACCCATGGCATCGCGGACCTTCGAGAACACAAGCTTGTCGGCCAGCCCCCAGAAGACGCCGCTCGGCGTTCGGCCGGCCAGGGTCGTGGACTTCTCGCGCTCTCCGACTGACAGGGCCCACCGGTAAATGGTCTTCTTGGGCGCAGCCTTCGCGCTTTGTACCGCACGGTTATAGATCTTTTCGTAAACCCGGGGGACGCCGACGAAGATCGTGGGCTTCACTTCCTGCAGTACCTGCGGCAGTTGCTCCATGAAGGGACAATAGGCCAGGGTTACACCGTGATAGAGCAAACCGAAATCGACGTGCCGCGCGGTAACATGCGAGAGCGGCAGAAACGAGATGCTGACATCGTCCGGCCCCATGTCGAATCCCAGAAATGAGTGGGAGATGTTGGCCGCCAGATTGCCGTGGGTGAGGATCGCGCCTTTGGGTGTACCTGTGGTGCCGGAGGTGTAGATGATCGACGCCGGGTCGTCGGGAGCGATCGCGCGGGCTTTGCTCTCCAAGTCGGCATGGGGTCCAGCGGCATCGCCCGTCATCAACCGCTGCATGGGGAAGGCGCGGCCGTCCTCCACTGCGTCCATCACGACGATCCGTTCGATTGCCGTCCCGTGCTGAATGGCGAGTACCTTTTCCAGCTGCTTGTCGCTGGACACAAAAACCAGGCGCGCTCCCGAGTCATTCAGAATGTAGGCGGCCTGCTGCTCGGTCAAGGTTGCATAGACTGGTACGGTAATGGCGCCGATCAGCAACGCGGAGAAGTCGGCGATGGCCCACTCTGGCCGGTTCTCGCTGAGGATGGCAACCCGGTCCCCTTTCCCGACGCCCCACTGCTGCATGGCGCGCGCCGTTCCACAGACTTTGCGAAAGAGTTGCTGGGAAGAGATTGGCTCCCAACCTGCCCCCTGCCGCTGCATCATCACGCGAGGCAAGTTGCGGGCAACGATCGAAAAGAATATGTCATTGACGGTTCGGATGCTCATAATGTGACACCTCTCGGCGAAGGGCAAGCTCGGCGCTGCTTCGGGTTGCTTGACGCCAACGCGATCGAAAAAGCTGACGAGATGTAGAACCGGCAACTCTGTGCGCAGAGGGTTGCTGCTCCGGCGCCGGCAATCGCAGCATGACGACAGCTCAGCGCCTGCACGCCACCCGGAAGCAAGTGGCACCCTGCCAGGGATGCCACCCAACCTGATTCTGAAACTCGCGGATTGCAGCGTCTGTGAGGCGCATCACCGGGTCGTGGTGATTCCCGACGTGAAGGGGGGCGGCTACTGATTGGGTTCCGGTCGCCGCACCGGGCGGCGTGGCGCTCGTTCACCGGACGTTCCCCCGCCAGACCAGGCGCGCTGTTAGATACGTCACTGAGGTGGCGGACATACATCACGGCGCAGGGTTCACCTGTGATTTAACTTTCAAGACGAGCCGGTATTTCGTCTGGCGATCCAACCTAATGCTCTCGTAGCAACAGAGGGAGCCATGAGCACTGTTCCGGGAACAACCCCAAGAAACCGCGGCAACGACACGCCGGTAATAGCGGAGATCCGTGCCGATCAAACCGCCATCCCAGGGCATAACAACGGGGCCGGCGACGTCAGTGAAGAACGCATCGCGTACCTCCAGGGCCTGCTGGGACAGGCGAAAACCGCGGCTGCCGTTTTCAGTCAATTCACCCAGGACGAGGTCGATCGCATTGTGCAGCCGATGGTGCTGGCGGCGCAGGCGCAGGCCCGCCACCTGGCGCGCCTGGCGGTCGAAGAGACCCGGCTCGGGCTCCTGGAAGACAAGTACATCAAGAACATGGTCGCCACGGAGTTTGTCTACAACTACGTCAGAGACAAGCGGACCGTCGGCGTCATTCGCGAGTTTCCCGAACGAGGCATTGTCGAGTTGGCTGAACCAATCGGCGTCATCTTTTCCCTGCTGCCGATCACCAATCCCACCTCGACGGTCCTGTTCAAGTGCATCATGGCGATCAAGACCCGCAACGCCATGATCTTCAGCCCTCACCCCAACGCATGGCGCTGCTGCAGCGAGGCGGTGCGCATCATGTACGAGAGCGCCGTCAAGCATGGCGCGCCGGAGGGCGTGTTTACCTGCCTGGAGTCGCACAACCTGGAGGACAACGCCTTTCTGATGAAGCACCCGGATGTCGGGCTGATCGACGCCACCGGGGGCCCGTCGGTAGTGAAGGCGGCCTACAGTTCCGGCAAGCCGGCGCTGGGCGTCGGAGCGGGCAACACACCTGTCTATCTGGAGAAGACGGCCGATCTGAACATGGCGGTGGTCGACATCATCACCTCCAAGACCTTCGACAATGGAACCATCTGCGCCTCCGAGCAGACGGTGGTGATCGATGACGAGATCTATGACACGGTGCTGCGCAAGTTCGCCGAACTTGGCGCCCACATCTGCAACCAGCAGGAAACCGAACTGCTGGCGCGTACCCTGATTGATCCCGACAAAGGATTCCTGCGGCCGATGGCGGTCGGCCAGGAAGCTACCAAGATCGCGCGCGCCGTCGGGCTGGCGGTGAGACCGCATACCAAGCTGCTGATCGCTCCCATTCATGGTGTCGGTCGCGGCCATCCCCTCTCGGTTGAGAAGCTGTGTCCGGTGCTTTCGGTCTATCGTGCCCAATCCAGTGGAGAAGCGCTGAAAGTTTGCGTGGATGTGAATCACGCGGGCGGCATCGGGCACACGGCCGTCATTTTTTCGCAGGACGATGCGATCGTGCGCCAGTTCGGAGAGGTGATGAATGCCGGGCGCATCATCGTCAATTCGCCGGGCTCGATTGGCGCCTTAGGTGGCGTCTACAACGACATGGTGCCCACCTTCTCGTTCGGCTGTGGAACCGGTGGCGGCAACAGCACCATGGACAACGTGAATGTCTATCACTACCTGAACATCAAGCGCATGGCCCGAAGGACGCCGCCGCATATGTGGTTCCGTGTTCCCAACCAAATCTATTTCAACCTGAACGCGGTGGAGAACGTGGGCCAGTTCCCCTCGCAGTCGACGGTCATCGTGACCAACCCGGCCCTGGAGCAGATCGGCCATCTGGACATCGTCCGGCGCTGCCTCCCGTCCGCAACTCGGGTCCACGTCTGCGTCATTCCCGATGCCGAGCCTGAGCTCGACGTCATCCTGCAGGGAGTAGAGGACCTGAAGTTCTACAAGGCGGACCAGATCATTGCCTTGGGTGGCGGCTCGATCATCGATGCCGCCAAGCTGATGAAGCTGAAGTACGAACTTCCGGAGGCCGACTTCCAGCAGCTCGCGTCGCCCTTCCTGGATGTGCGTAAGCGGGTAGTTCCGTTCCCCACGGCAAAGACAACGCAGGCGCGCCTGATCGCCATTCCCACCACCAGCGGTACCGGCAGCGAGGTCACGCCTTTTGCGGTCATGTTCGACAAGAAGCGCAAATGCAAAGTAACGCTGGTCGACTACTCGCTGACGCCGGATGCGGCCATTGTCGATCCGCAGTTTGTGTTCTCCATGCCAAGGGCCTTGACTGCGGACACGGGAATCGACTGCCTTACACACGCGCTGGAAGCCGCCGTCTCCAACTTTGCCTCACCGTACACCGACTCCAACGCCATGCAGGCGATTCGGCTGGCATTCAAGTATCTGCCCCGAGCTTACGAACAACCGCAGGACAAAGAGGCCCGCACCATGATGCACAATGCGGCCTGCATTGCGGCGATCGCTTTCTCCAACGCCTCTGTCGGCGTCAATCACGCGTTGGCGCATGCCTTTGGCGCGCGTTTCGGCGTCTCCCACGGGCGGGCCAATGCGCTGATGTTGCCGCATGTGATTGCCTACAACGCTTCTGTGCCCACCAAGTTCATGCCTTCGCCCAATCAGGCGGGATATGTAGCGCACAAGAAATATGCCACCATCGCCGATTTGCTGGGCCTTGGCGGGCAAACCGTCGACGAGAAAGTAGAGAGGCTGATCGCCGAGGTCGAACGCTTGCTCGACCGGCTGGGCATGCCGCGGTCGATTGCAGATCTGGGAATCAGCCAGGAAGAATTCGAGCGCGCGGTGCCGGAGCTGGCGAATGCAGCGTTTGACGATCCTTCGTGGCTCTCCAATCCGCGGATGCCGCTGATTGGCGAACTGGCGGAACTGTTCCGCAGCGCCTACCAGGGGCGTGGCGTGGCCAAGGCCACCGACGCCCTTCAACCTGAGACTGTTTAAGGATGGTTGCAACTATGGCCACAACTTCCATAACGCCCGCGCAGGAAAGCGACGCCATGCTGCGGGCGGTGCGGCAATGTCGCGAGCAGATTGACAGCGCGGGCGGCCCGTTGACGCTGGATTTTTCTTCGCTGCGGCGGATCGATGCGCCACTACTGAATGCCATTGAGGATCTGGCCCAAGCAGCGGAGCGCAAGAACGTCAAAGTCGAGCTGCAAGGCCTCAATATTGGTGTCTATAAGGTCCTCAAGCTGATGAAGCTTGCACCACGATTCATCTTTCTCGGGTAGCACCGATGCCACACAAGGAAAAATCTCCGACAATCCACGGCGCCGACGGTGAGCGTCTTTCCTGGGGCGACGCCCTTTTTCTGTACTTGGAGCGCGCGGGCATGCCGCTCAACATTGCCAGCGTCAGCATCTTTGAAGGCGACATCTCCCTGGACGAGTGCCGCCGCTACATCGACTCCAAGTTGCCGCTGCTTCCGCGCTATCACCAGCGCGCCCTGGCGCCTCCGTTCAATGTGGGCTTCCCTTCCTGGGAAGACGATCAGCACTTCGACATTCGCAACCATATTAGAGAAACTCATCTGCAACCCGGGACCGAGGCCGAACTCAAACGCGTGTCCGGTGTGATTCTGAGCGCGGTCATGGATCGCGAGCATCCCCTGTGGGACATCACCCTGGTACACGGTTTGCAGGGCAATCGCATGGGGATGGTGATACGGGTCCATCACTGCCTTGCCGACGGCATCGCCGGTGTGGCCTTGGTGAATCTGCTGCTGGACCCCAGCCCCGAAGTGGGTCGCGTCGCCCGCCGGAAGCCGCGGGTTGTGCAACGGCAGCGCGACCCCTTGACCTTGCTGCTCGAAGGCGCCATCAGCAGTTACTCTGATCTGCTGCAACGATTCCTGCTGGCCCAGGGAGACGTGGTGAACATCATGGAGAGGACGCTGGGCCTGGGTCTGCCGACCGATGAATTTGCCAGGTTCCTGCCTGAGCTGAGCGCACCTACCAAGCGCCTGTTCTTCAACAAGGTGTACCAGGGGCCGCAGGGCTTCGCCTGGGCGCAGATTCCGACGGAGGCCATCAAGGCAATTCGCAAATGCTGCGGCGGCACCCACAATGATGTTGTGCTGGCGCTGGTGACGGCTACCATCCGCAAATACGTCGAGCGGCATGGAGACAAGGTGAAGGGGCGGCTCTTCCGCATGATGGTGCCGGTGAATGTTCGCGGCAATGGCGACGCCGGCGAACTGGGCAATCGCATCCTGTTCCTTCCCGTAACCGTCCCGCTGGATGTTCGCGGTCCGCGGAAGCTTCTGGACGCAGTGCGCGAGAGAACGGACTTTCTGAAACGCGCGCACATAGCTGAGTGGGCCGGGCTGGCCGGAGCTTTCCTCGGCGTAGTGCCCACTCCACTGCAGGCGGTGATCGGCCCCATCGCCAGCATGCTTCCGATCACCCCGTGCAATCTGATATGCACCAATATCCGGGGACCGGAAGATCCGCTGTACCTGCTCGGCCACAAGATGACGGACTGGTATCCCTATGTGCCGGTAGGCGGAGAAATGACGCTTAACTGCGCCATCCTCAGTTATCGCGGGATCACGTATTTCGGCTTCAGCGGCGATACCCAGGCCGCGGCTGACATGCACGAGTTGGAGACCTTGCTGCAGCAGAGTGCCGCGGAATTGCTGAGAGCTTCCGGAGTCAAACTGCCCAGGGGGAAGAAGCCCCGAAAATCAAGCCGTCGGGCGCCGTCTGACAGTAAGAGTGCTTCTCCCGTCAACGGGGCAGCGTCGATGGAAGCTGAGTTAGGGGACCACGACATACCCAGGAACAACCAGCCGGTGCCTCTGTCGACGGCCGCCGACTGACGTGAAGCGAGCATCACGCGTCGCGGAGACACGCAGAACTAGTCCTGTGCTCTCAACCCAGGATCGACCAGGTGCGTGAGTCGATGGCAAAATCTTCCACTACCGCAGCCGCAACCCACAACGTGCCGCCGGCTGAGTTGTTCTTCATCCTCTCAAAAGACAATCCAGTCGAGGAGCGCACTCGCAAGATCCAGGAGATCCTGGAGCGGCAAGGCAGCCGCGGGTTTCGCGAAGAACTCTCGCGCCGTGTGCTCCAGTTTGTGCCAAGCGAGGTGCTGGTTCCCGAGTCGTACAAGCAATGGCGCCCCCTGGTCCACGATTGCATGTTTTTTATGATGTCGCGGTTGTCCGCCCCGCGCCTTGCTCCCAAGCTGATCGAGCAACTCGACTTGCCGGTCGAAACTTCGCCTGAGGATCGCTTGCTGCGCCTGATTGCCAAAGTGCCGGGTCTGCAAAAACTCGGCCAGGTGCTGGCACGAAACAGAAATTTGCCTCCAGCTTTACGACGCGCACTGACCCGGCTGGAGAACGGAATTCGCGATGTAAGCGCCGCCGAAATTCAAGCCACAATTCGCAAGGAACTTGGCGAGAAGCTGGAGGAATGCGCTGTCCAGGTGCAGTCCTCGATCTTTGTCGAAGCCAGTGTCAGCGCGGTTGTCCGTTTCACCTGGCGGAACCCGGAAATTCGCCGGCGGGAACGGTGCGTATTCAAAGTGCTCAAGCCCTACATTCCGGAATGCTTCTCCGAGGACATGGACCTGCTGGCGCGGCTGGCAAAATACCTCGGCTCCCGGCACGGAGAGTACGGTTTCAAGCCCCACGTTCTCCCGGACATATTCAACGATATTCGGCTGCTGCTACAGCATGAAGTGGACTTCACCCGGGAGCAGTCCACCTTAAAAAAGGTCGCGGAGCTATATCGCGCGGTGCCGGGGATCTCCGTCCCGCGGGTAATCGATCCTCTGTGCACGGCCAGGATCACGGCCCTTACGGAGGAACGCGGCAGGAAGATCACGGACGCGGTGGCGCACATGCCGGCGTGGCGGCGTGCAGAGGTGGCGGAACAACTAATCGATGCGGTGATTGCCATTCCTCTGTTTGCCCCCGAGGGAGACGTGTTGTTCCACGCTGATCCCCACGCGGGCAATCTGCTCTACGACAGCCGCACATCGGAATTGGTCCTCCTCGACTGGGCCTTGACCGAGAATTTGCGCCTGGAGCAGCGCAGAAATCTTGCCATGCTGCTCCTCATGGTCGTGTTGCGCGATCCCGTAGGCGTTAGCAATGCCATCCTCGCGCTGAGTCCTCCCGGAGGGAGGCACGAAGCCACCAAAGCGAAGAGAATCCGCGAGCAGGTCAATCGTTGCCTTAATGAGTTGCCGGTCAAGCGCATGCCCAGGGCCGTCGACGCCATGAGTCTGTTGGAGAAGGTCGCGTGGGAAGGCATTCGCCTGCCGCGATCGTTGCTGATGTTCCGCAAAGCCCTGTTCACGCTGGATGGCATTTTGTATGACATGGCAGCACCGGACTTCAGCATGCAGTCGGTAATGTTACGTCATCTTATGAAGACCTGGACGGCGGCGTCCAAGAACATTGGAGCGCCGCTGTCGCTGGGAAATTGGCTCCAGGTGCAGTGCAGCGCTCTGCTGTTTCCGGGAAGGCTTGGGTTGCAGGGATTGCAAAACATGTTGGAGCCGCCGCCAGGAAACTCCGCCCCGATGACGCACTAGTCACACTGAGCTTGCGCCAGGCGCTCGGCAATGATGGCGTAAGCCGAAGGGTTGAACGCCATTCCAATATGCGTGCCCGGGACCTCGAAATCGCAGTTCGCGTCGCCGGTGACGCAACACTTCCAATCCACTACCCCGTCATAGAGCGTATAGATGGCCGTTTGGCATATCGACTTCGGTATCCTGCGCTGCAACGAGGTAAGAAAGTCGCACGTACATCGTCCCGTATAGCAGCTCGGCAGGACGCCGCGACCATGCTCCTCGATGATGTGCATGCGAACCGTTTCAGCAGCGCGCAGAACCGCCTTATGCATGAACAAACCGCGGAATGGCGCTCCCAGGGTGATGACCGACGCTACCTCGTCTTTCCATTGGGCCGCCGCCGATCGCGCCAGGATGCCGCCCAGACTGTGACCGATGAGGTGGACCTTGCGCCCAGTCTCGTCCAGGGCCTTTTCTATGGTTTGATTCAAACGTGGTTTAAGAAGCAGGTTGGGACACTCCGCATTAAGGCCGATCCCCGAATAATAGGGCTCATATCCCATGCGGGCCAGCCAGGCGTGCAGCTCCATCAGATAGCTGTCGGTACCCAGGAAACCGGGAATCAGCACCACCCCGGCTCCGTCACCATGCGGTACTCCAAAACCGTAATAGACCGGCGAGGCGTGCAGAAGAAGCAGCTCAGCGGCGAATAGCGCTTCGGTCCACAACGAAACCGGGGCTTCTCCCGAAGCCCGGGTGGAGTTATAGGAGCGCTGGGAGGATTTGATTGTTGGTTGCTTACTTACACCGTTTGTCCCTTTTTTCGTGTCGATTGTTCCCATGGTTGTTAGCGTTACAGGCATGGGCGTCCGCCTGTAGCATCCGGGTCGTCATACGTGCCAGCCTGACGCCCGAACAATAATAGCGGAAGAAAGCTCGGCGCAGCACGGATATGAAGGACATCTTCACCCTGATGCTGTGAATAACGTCTTCACCGTGCTGCGCCGTAACCTGACCGTGACCGGTAATCAGGCAACGCCGGCTGCCACCGCCTCTTTCCTGGCGTGTGGCCTAGCGTGTGGCGTCCGCTTCTTGCTGCTCCGTGTCGCCGGTTTGGTCGCATGCTTCTCAGCCTGGTTCGGCTTCAGCACGACCTCCATCAATGCCTTCTGGGCATTCACGTAGCTCTGCACTCCTTCGCGGGTGAGTTCCGCCAGGGGGACGGATGGAAACTTCAACAGCTCCATCGCCCTGCCGGCCGTCTTTACGTTGGTGCTCATCTGCTGTCCGGCCACGTCGAACAGCTTCTTCTGGGCGTTCACGAACGACTTGGTTGCTTCCCGCGCCAACTCGGTCAGCTCGGCGGGCTTCATCTTCCTGGTGCCGCCGTTATCGTGATGCTTGGCGCCCGTCGCCTTCAAAGTTTCATCGGCAATGACATCCAGGAACCGCTTCTGGGCCTTGACGAAGGTGTCCATGCCGTCGCGGGCCGCCTTCATCAAATGCTCGCTCTGATAGGGTTTGCCCGCCATCAATGCCTCAAACCAGCTCTGCGTCTGCTTGTCGGCAATCTTGAGGTATTCCTGTTGCATGTCAATGAAGTTGTCAAGAGTGCGGCGAATCAGCTCGGTCAGCGCCTGGGCCGGGGGCCAGTCCCCCACCCGCTCCTTGACGCCGTTCATGAGAATCTCGTTCTGCTGCTGCGCGAGTTCGAGCAGGATGGCCTGTCCCTCAACGAAGTTGGACATGCCTTCGCTCGCCATTTCGTTCAATATCACGCTGGGCGAGTGCTCGGGATCGGAAAGATGCTGGTGCACGGCATGCATCACATTGGCGTTCTGCCGCATGACCAGATCGAGAAGGATTCGCTGGGTCGAGAACATAGTCTGTACTCCTTGCTGGGCCCAGCCGGAGAGGAGAGAAACAAACGATGGCTCCCGAGGATGGACTCGAGAAGACTCGTGTTTTACCGCTGCTGGCATGATGTTCAACCTCCCATATCTATGCTGCATTGCAGCATCAACTTAACTATACAAATACAGGCAAGTTGTGTCAATATAGATTCTTAATAATGTGCGGTGCACATAAGGACGACGCCCAAAATGGACCCAGCCACGGTTGTCATCAAAAAGTACGGGAATCGCAGGCTTTACGACATGACGAACAGCCGTTATGTGAATCTCGAGGACATTGCCGCGCTCATTCGGCAGGGCAAGGACGTTCAGGTGGTCGATGCCAAGAGTGGCCGCGACCTGACCCGCGTGACCCTGACCCAAGTCATTACCGAAGACGCGAAGGACAAGCCCACCGGGCTTCCCCTGGAATTGCTGCGGCAGTTGATCCTGGCCTCCGATCAGGTACGGCAGGAATTTCTGATGTGGTACCTGAAATCCGCGTTCGACACCTATCAGCAGGTGCAGGACACGGTACAGGACCGGCTGAGCGAGGTGGGCTCTGCCATCTTGTCGCCGGTTGAAACTATGAAGCGGTTTCTGGGAGCGCCGCGTCCCCAGGTCGACCCTGAAATCTTTGCTCTGCGCGCGCGAGTCGCCGAACTGGAGTCGCTGGTGGGCGCCAGTCCCGGCCCAAAGAAGCGGCCGCCGCGCCGCAAACGTTGACCATGCATACGTAGCGGAAGTTGCTGGGCTGGAAACCCATCGCCATGGCAGAGGGTACGCAAAGCCTGGACTTTGACTTCATCGTTATCGGTTCCGGTTTCGGAGGCAGCGTTTCGGCGCTCCGGCTGGCGGAGAAGGGCTACCGCGTTGCCGTGATCGAAATGGGCCGCCGCTGGGCCCCCGAAGATTTTCCCCGCACGAATTGGTCGCTGCGCCGCTGGATCTGGCGCCCGTCGCTTGGCCTGCGCGGATTTTTCAACATGCGCTTTTTCCGCCACGCCACCATCTTGCATGGCTGTGCGGTGGGCGGCGGATCGATCACCTATGCCGCAACCTTGCTCGTCCCCCCTGACAAGATTTGGGACAACGGATCGTGGGCCCGGCTGGCTGATTGGAAGTCGGAGATGCCGCGCCACTATGAGACCGCCGCGCGCATGCTGGGCGTAGTCGAGAACAATATTCTTGGCCCCGCCGACTTGTTGCTGAAGAAAGCCGCAGACTCAGCAGGCGTCGGCCATACCTTTTACCGGACGCGAGTGGCTGTCTTACAGGCTGCGGAAGGAGAGCCACGCGGGGCAGCGGTTCCCGATCCCTACTTTGGCGGCGAGGGCCCGGAGCGATCGACCTGCATTGCTTGCGGCGGCTGCATGTTGGGCTGCCGGCACGGCGCAAAGAATACCCTCGACCTGAATTATCTCTACCTCGCCGAGAAGCTTGGCGCACAAGTCTTCCCTGAAACCCGGGTGGTGGATGTCAAACCGCTCGCCGGCATCGCCGACGGCAGTGCCGGCTATGAGGTTCATACGGTGAAATCGATGGGATGGAGTCGCGGACGCCGGCGCTTCACCAGCCGCGCCGTGGTTTTCAGCGCCTCTGCTCTTGGCACCATGCAACTGCTTTTCGAATTGCGGGAGAAGGGCTCGTTGCCAAATACTAGTGCCCAGGTCGGCAAATATGTGCGCACCAACTCCGAGTCCTTAATTGGGGCCCGCGTCCTCGATTGGCCGGAAGATCTCTCCCAGGGTGTGGCCATCGGCTCGGGCGTTTACATTGACGAGCACACCCATATTGAAGCGGTCCGCTATCCTCGCGGCTCCGACAGCCTGAGCTTTCTCACGACGATTCTCACCTCGGGCCGTCCAGGGAGGCGCCGGATTGGGCTCTGGCTCCGAGGTCTGGCGTCGGCGCTGCTGCGCTCGCCTATTCGGACCTTCCGGCTGCTGCAACCTTTTGGCTTCGCGCAGCAGACTGTCATTCTCCTTTGCATGCAGGCGCTGGATGGCCACATTGAAATGCGCTGGGAGCGCCCCTGGTTCTGGCCCTTTCAAAAGCGTCTGGTCAGTCGAGGGCAGAAGGTCCCGACCTATATTCCCCAGGCAAACGAATTTGCGAAGAAGTTCGCGCAGCTCACTGGGGGCACCGCCATGAGCATGCTACCGGAGATTCTCTTCGACGTGCCGGGAACGGCGCATTGCATCGGAGGCTGCACCATTGCAGACAGCCCTGAGCGCGGCGTGGTCGACGCCCAGCATCGCGTCTTCGGCTACAAGAACCTGTACATTTGCGACGGTTCCGTAATCGCCGCCAACCTTGGCGTGAACCCGAGCCTTACCATCACCGCTCTGGCTGAGCGGGCGATGAGCTTCCTGCCAGTCGCTAAGTGAAACGCTGTTCCCGATCCGCAATGTGCCCTGCCGGCCTTGCGAACTTCTCCCAGAGTCGGCATGGTGCTCCCGTCACCATCCCATTTGGCGCATGCGATTCATGATGATCTCGCTGTAGCGGTTCATGCGCTCGGGTCGTCGCTTCAGGGGAGCGGGCAGGACCGCGGCGAGCTGTGCTGACTCTTGCCTGCCAAGGTTCCGGGCGGAAGTCCGGTAGTAGAAACGGCTGGCCGCCTCTGCACCATAAATACCAGGCCCCCATTCGACCACATTGAGATAAATATCCAGAATGCGCCGCTTGCCAAGGACAGCTTCGGCCACCGGCACTAGCGTGGCCTCTGCGCCCTTGCGCAGAATGGAGCGGCCCGTTCCAAAGAACAGGTTCTTTACCAGTTGTTGTGTAAGGGTGGATGCTCCGCGAGTGCGATCACCTTCCAAGTCTTCTTCCGCGGCGATGTGAATCTCGTGCCAATCGAACCCATGATGCTGGTAGAAGCGCGCATCCTCCGCGGCGACTACCGCGTGCTGCAGGTCGGGCGAAATCTGGGTGAGCGGAACGAACTCAAACCGTTTCTGATACGGCCTGTCATGAATCCAGGCCTGCAACCGGCGCTCGATCTGTACCGCGGTTGTCGGAGGATCGATCCACCGGGCGGCAACCAGCAGCAGCGCAGCAATCGCCCAAAGCGCCAGCGCAGCGACCACCAGCCAGCGAAGAAAGGATAGGAGGAAGCCCTTCCCAAGCCGGCTCTTGGCGGGAGTATGGGGCCGCGAGCTCATACTTCAGAATACTAAGGTGGGCAGGTTGCCGAATATGGACGATGTTTTGCAGGCGGATGACTTCATTCCAAATGTCGACCCATGCTGCAGCCGGTCTTCAAGGCGTAATCTGAAATACCACTCCTTGTCCTTGAGCACCGCCTACCGGTGTGACGCCAAAGTAATTGCCCATGCCATCCGGAGTCAGCCCATAATTCGGAGAAGCGCCGTCGCTGCTGCCGCCGAAGCTATGCAGCACGCTTTCAGTCCATCCCCCGGGACTGGGCGCCAGTTTGAAAATTGTTCCGCAGTCGCACGAGGGGTTGCCACCGGTCGAACTTGTGCCGTACAGGTTGCCTGCCGCGTCGAAAACCAGAGTGCTGGTTGGAAAACTCGCGTCGGTGTCACCTTGGAAGCTATACAGCACGCTCTCCTTCCAGATTGTCACGGCAGTTGAACCAGCGCCGACCTGGAAAACTGATCCCGCGCCGCTGGCGCCGCCGAAATAGGTCGTGCCGTATAGCCTGCCGCGTGAGTCAGCTACCAGACCGCCATAAGGGAACCCCGCATCAGGCAGGCCCTGAAATGCGTACATGGTCGTATAGTTCCACGTGTCTCCCACCGGTGACAGTCTGAACGCCACCCCGGCTCCGTACTTTCCACCCAGCTCGGTCACGCCGTAAAGGCTGCCCCTCGCATCCAGAAGCAAGGGACCGAGCGAGCCTACCGCTCCATCATCGCCGCCGGTGAATGCGTGGATCACGGTCTGCTTCCACTGCCCATTGTTGGGCGAGAGCTGATAAACGACACCCTCGGAATAAGCGCCGCCGTCGGGAGTTGTGCCGTAGAGATTTCCGGCCCGGTCGAAGACCACGGCTGCGCCTGGACCAAAGCCGTCATCGCCGCCCGTGAAGTTGTAAAGGACAGTCTCGCTCCAGGTATCTCCGGATTGCGTGAGCTTATACACCACGCCGCATCCATCACCAGCGCACTCGCCGCCGGAGCCGCCGGCGACGGTTGTGCCGTAGAGATTGCCGGCGCTATCCAAGATCACGCCCCCGTATGGATTCTTGCCGGTGGCGAAGCAGTCGAAGCTATACAACACGGTCTCCTGCCATTTACCGCCGGTGAAACTCATCTCGAAGACCGTGCCGCAGCCGAAGAGACCGCCAACCACGGTGGTGCCGTACACATTGCCCGCGCCGTCGAAAACCAATTGCGCGGCGGGCTTTCCTCCATCGTTACCGCCGGTGAAGCTATAAACCACCTTCTCGTTGTCCGCTGCCCAGGATGCAACAGGGAGCGCAGTCGCCCATAGCAAAACTACACAGACCCAAAGGGCGCAGTAGTGAACGCGGATTCCTGACATTCTTCACCTCCACAAGGGAACTTCCCTTGAATAACTCGGCACGGCAGAAGAATCGGCGGCAGAAACTGTAACACGGAATCGGTCACTGGTTGTTCCACAGACCTCGGCGCGAGCACCCACCAAACCTCTTTTGGTCGATGGAATATCTCTCAGGGCCGACTGTGCTGATTGAAGAAACCAAGGTGGCCGCGCAGGGCGAAATGCTGACGGCCATCTTGCAAAGGCCGATTTTCGACGCTGCCTAGTGAAATTGTTGGAGGAAAGCAGGTGGAGAAAAATCGTGCCCGCCGCAAGCGATTGAAATGGTAGGCACGAGGAGGCTCGAACTCCTGACCTCTACCGTGTCAATTTTGGTCTCAACAACCTAAAACCCTTTGCCTGTCTTGCTTTTCCGTTTTCATAGGACCAGAAAAAACCGTCAAAACGGCCTTGTTTTGGTGACGAATTGGTGACGAGTTTGCCTTTCGTTACAGGACATAGACCCGCAGCATCCACCATACGAGGAGTAACGCCACAATAGCGCCAGCAACATGAACGATCCAGTCGCCAGCCGTTTTCGGCTTGCCAAAATTGAACACGCAGCATGGTACCACGGTGAGCGCTGGATAGCGCGATGACAACCCTATTTGTCTTGAGAACAGCCTGGCCCTGTAGGGCGGGAAGACTGCTAGCCGCAACTTCGGCCGCTAGGGCGTAACGGTTTTGTGCTGAACAGCGACGCGATCTGCCCACGAGTGGTTCTGCCAGAAGACAAATCGGCTTCTGCGTCCGATTACTTCCCATAAACCCGCCAGGGTCTGGGAATGCTATTGGGCGCATTTCGCAGCGGAAATCCACTTGAGCGAATAGTCGCCTACGTTTGTTTGTGCCCAGCCCCTCGGGACCCGTTCAGGCAAGAGAACGGGACGGGCGGTTGCCGGATGCTGCCCGACTCCCCCGGCATGCCGTCAGGAGCAGTGCAATGAAATTGTGGGTTGGATTGTGGGTTGAGGTTTTTCGGGTCTTTGACGCTAACCCACTGAAAGAAATGGTAGGCACGAGGAGACTCGAACTCCTGACCTCTACCGTGTCAACGCTGCGTTAATAGGTTTTACAACAACTTGACAGTGCGTGGAGGTTGCCTAAACACACGCAAGTCGCACAAGACCTCGCATTTTGTGGAACGGTTTGTGGATCGAATAACGGAAGCAGAATCTGCGGGACGGTGTTTGCCTCAAAACACTTGCGCTCTCGCTCCTTCACGAATGCCTGCACCCTCTGAGCGGAATTCCGCTGGGTCGTCCACTTCCAGATTCGCGCCATGAGCGATAGCCGACCTTTCTATCACTCACGTTTCCTCATTTTGTGAGTGATAGACGGGCTAGCCATCCCTATCCCTAATGGACATTGAAGCGGACATACAAGCGGACTTTATCAACACTTGAAATATTCTATCTATCTGTTATACATGTACTTATAATGCTACAAGGGCGGACATGAAAGCGGACACAAAAGCGGCGGATCGAAGCGAGCCTGTTTCCTTGATGGAACCGCTGCTGATTAGCGACGACTCTCGCCACCGGGGAGCACTGACCGATCTCGCATTCGAGCTCACCCAGAAATCCGCCAGCTTCCGCAGCAGCCTGCCTCCCAGTTTACTCGTCTCGCTTGCCAATCTGGTGCGGGCGATGAATTGTTACTACTCCAACCTGATTGAGGGACACGATACCCACCCGATCGACATCGAACGAGCGCTTAAGAACGACTACAGCACGGATACGCATAAGCGAGACCTGCAGCTTGAGGCGAAAGCGCATATTCAGGTACAGGAGTGGATTGATGGCGGGGGCCTTAAGGGCGGGCGGGCTCTCAGGGAAGAGGGAATTTGCGAAATCCATCGCCGGTTCTGCGATCTGCTGCCCGAGGATCTTCTCTGGGTCGAAGACCCGGCTACCAAGGAACGTGTTCGCGTTGTCCCAGGCGAATTGCGACAGCGCGACGTCCAGGTTGGCCGTCTCGTCGCCATCAGCCCCGGTGCCCTGCCCCGCTTTCTGGAGCGCTTCGAGAAGGTCTACGCGACTCTCGGCAAGACCGAAACCGTTATCGGCAGTGCGGCAGCCCACCATCGTTTGTTATGGATGCACCCCTTCCTCGACGGCAATGGCCGCGTCGCAAGGCTGATGTCGCATGCTGCATTACTCGAAACACTGGATACCGGTGCGGTCTGGTCGGTTGCGCGCGGTCTGGCGCGCAACGTTCAGCAGTACAAGCAGCTGCTCGCCAATTGCGATCAGACGCGCCGAAATGACCTCGACGGACGCGGCACGCTGAGCGAAGAAGCGCTCGCCGAATTTACGCAGTTCTTCCTCACGATTTGCGTTGATCAGGTCTCCTTCATGGAGACCCTTGTCCAGCCGGACCGGCTTCGCGCCCGGATTCTCCTATGGGCGGAAGAGGAAATCAGGCTCGGCAAGCTGCCGCCCAAGTCCGGCAATATTCTGGAGGCGGTTCTTTATCGCGGCGAGCTGCCTCGCGGCGACGCCGCTGCTATTGCCGGCACCGGCGAACGGCAGGCGCGCCGCATTGTCTCCGCGCTGGTCGAAGCGGGCGTACTGATATCCGACAGCGCGCGCGCGCCGTTGCGCCTCGCCTTCCCCGCGACGCTGGCGCAGCGCTGGATGCCTGGACTATTTCCCGAAAAGACAGGGTGATTGCCCACCAAGGAGTTCGTTGCGCGGGATTCATGGTATCCCTGACAAGAATGGAACAACGTGGTTTTGTTGACATCAGCGGCGAAATCACTGCACAAGTCATACAAGCGCGCTAGTCACCCCCTGCCCCACCTCCAGCAAGTACGGATATCCGATAGCTAACCGAAA
>CAWFIB010000004.1:0-9853 GCA_963815775.1 uncultured Acidobacteriaceae bacterium
GGTTCGGGGCAAGCACGGCCTGCGCAGGGGGAAACAGATCAAAAGAGACATCTGACTGCAGTAGCGTGATGTGTTGCCGTTGTAGCTTTGTCGCTATGGACCCAATTCTGCTATCAAACGGTTCTCAGGAACTCCGATGTGGTGAGCTCACGAGCTGTCTACTGCAGCTTCGCGTACTCGGCTTTGGCTTCTTTGTAGATGGGGATATCGGGATCGGCATCTTTCCACAGCGTCAGGAAGTCCTTGTAGCCTGCCAGGGCGCGGGTGCGTGCGACATCCGCATCGGCACCGGTGGAGTTCTTCGCCTGCAACGCATTCGCTCGCGCCACGCCGAGTCGTGCGAGCGCCCCAGTCCAGCAGTTCCATACGATACCGCTGTGGTCGAGAATCTTCTGGAATTCGGCGGCGGCTTCCTTGCCCTGACCTGCTGCCACATACGCCTGGCCGCGAATGTACGTCGGATACAGGCAGGAGATGTTGGTGATGAAGGGGATGTATCCCCATTCGATAGGCGGAGCGGAGACTTGAAGCGTATTGATGGCAGCAGCAGTATTCTTCTTGTCGAGCGCGACCTGCGCTTCGATTGCAGGCAGCCACAGCGAATGTAACTGAGCATCGCCCGGAAAGCGCTTACCCAAATCTGCGGACAAGAACTCGGCGCGTGCTGTGTCGCCCGTCATTGCCATTGCCAATGCCGCTTCATCGGCAGCAGCCTGGCTGGCCGGAGCCAACTTCAACGCTTCCGCGGCTTTCTGTCGTGCTTCAGCATTATTGCCGACGGCCGCTTCCCGCACCGCTGCAACGGCCAGCAGGATCGCTCCGCTTTCCTTGCTGTCGGCACGCAAGGCAGAATCCAGCGCCCGATTCGTCAGTGCGCGAGCGTTTGCCAGCTTCCCGGCATACGCTTCGGTGTCGGACGCCAGAGACAGCCCCTGGCTGGCATACTGCGAATCGCTCTCGAACCAAGACCGCTGCTGCTTCATGCCCGGACCGTCCGCGTTGAGAAAGGCCATCGCATAAAGCACGTTGTGGAACAAGTTCTCCCCCAGGTTTCGCTGCTGTGCTCGCTGAATCACTTTGCCGGCCTCTGCGAGTTGCTGCATGGCGAGATCGTAGATGGCGAGATCGGAATATAAGTACCCATGATCCGGGGCCAACTCCACCGCTTTGCGAGTGACGTCAGAAGCCTTCTCATACAATCCCTGAGCTGCGAGCACCAAGCCTAAACTGTTGTACGCATCGCAATCGCGTGGATAGCTGTCAATCCAGTCCTGGCCTGCCTGCGCTGCCTCGTCCAACTCCCCGGTCACGTTTGCGTAGTAATTCGCTGTGATTGCCAGCCTCTCCCGCTCGCTGGCATGCTCCCGAAGCTGAAAAGCTTTAGTGAAGTACTCGCTGGCGCGAGCAGGCTGCAGCAGGCTGAGGTAGATCCAGGCAGCTTCCAGATAGCTGGAGGCGAAGTTTGGATCCAGTTCGATTGCGCGGAGGTGGAAGCGGAGAGCCGCTGCCTCCCCCTTTTCATTGTCCGCGGCTCTTCCCTGGCTGTAGGCTTTCAGCGCTTCTAATGAAGATGTCGTCGCCTGATAGAGCGGGACGTCGAACCTCTGTACCGTGGCTAGCGATTCCCCCAAACGCCCGCGCAGCTTCGATACAGCCTGGCCTAGCGCATCCAGCACCTTCTCTTTCGATGCTGCCGTGACCTGTTCCTGTCCCAAAACATCGCCGGTCTGGCAATTAACTGCCTTCAGCGCCAGTACGTACTCATTCCCCAAGCTGGCGATCGAGCCGACGATGTAGGCTGCGCTGCCGGCCCGCAGACAAACTTCACGCGCCACGTCCGGCGTGAGCTTCGTGTTGGTAGGTCGGGCCATCTGCTGCAGAGTCTGCGCCACGTCGCTGTCCGAAAGTATGTTGTAGAACGGCGATTGACCCATCGAAACGCTCAGAGCCGTTTTCAGCGTGTCGTCGAAGACGGCATCGCCTGTGGCATTAGTAAAGTCGGAGAGAACAATGGTGTCGTGGCTGGTCAGCGGCTTCGTGCGATGTGAGCGATAGTACAGACCACCCGCGAGCAGCACGGCAATCAGCAGGGCTGCTGTCGCCGCAAGCATTACCCCCGATTTCTTCTTGAGCGCCAAACTCGTGCCGGAACTGCTCGCCGTGATCCGTCCGGTGTCGCTGTCGCGCTTCAGCCGTTGCAGATCGGCACGAATTTCGGAAGCGTGCTGATAACGAAGGTTGCGGTCCTTCTCCAGCGCCTTGTGGATGATCGCATCCAGTCCGGGAGAGCCCTGCGGGTGCAGTCGTGAGGGAGCCACAGGATCCTGATGCAGAATAGCGCCGCAGATCTCGCCCGAGCTCGACCCGTCGAAAGGCATCTTGCCGCTGGCCATCTCGTACAGCACCGCTCCGAACGAAAACAGGTCGCTACGGGCGTCCACCTCGCTTGCCCGTACCTGTTCCGGCGACATGTAAGCGACCGTGCCCAGCATGGTCCCCGGGCTGGTAAGGTGCGCGGCATCTGAACTCGTCAGTACGGTTTCGATTTGCGAAGACGCGTCCGCAGCTCTGGTAGCCACCTTCGCCAGGCCAAAGTCGAGAATCTTCGCGTGCCCTCTTTTTGTGACGAAGATGTTGGCCGGTTTGATGTCGCGATGAACAATGCCTTGCGCGTGAGCGGCGTCGAGTGCGTCGGCAATTTCGGCGGCGAGGTCGAGAAGCAGTTCGGTCTGCAGCGGCTGACCGGCAATCTGATATTTTAGCGTGACCCCGTCGAGATACTCCATCACCATGAAGGCGCGGCCGTTTTCCTCGCCGATGTCGTAGATGGTGCAGATGTTGGGGTGGTTCAGTGCCGACGCGGCTTTCGCCTCGCGCCGGAACCGCTCCAAAGCCTGAGGATCCTGGGCTACGTCTTCGGGCAGGAACTTGAGCGCAACAAAACGGTCGAGCCGGGTGTCCTCGGCCTTGTAAACGACCCCCATTCCGCCACCGCCCAGCTTGGTAACGATGTGGTAATGGGAAATAGCTTTGTCGATCACTGGCGCAGACTGTAGCGTGGCGGAACAAGTAAGTCAATGACAACCAGCAGGTTGGTCGGGTGCTACCCTCATCGTCGACATAACATACCCAGAGCCTCACAGCTCCATTCTGTTCAGATCACGACTGACGGCGTGCCAGGAGACTGGCTCGCAGGAAGCCGACATCATCTCAACTTGACGGATAACGGCCATCGCGTGCTCTTGAAGAATTCCGCCAGCTCGCGGCCACAAGGACGGGACGCCGACTTCTCTCTCAGGTGGTTTCTGTGGACGGCGTGTCACGGGATTGATCGGTGCGGACCGGCAGACTTCCCGCAATGTGACTTCTGACTCGCGTCGTCGGAGTTCTTACTAGCCGATCACTTCAGAGTTGTGCCGTTGTTTGGCCAGGGTCCTCAAGGCATTTTGCCGGCCAGACTGGGATAATGGAAGGTGCACAGTCCGAATCTGCAGATGCCCGTATCCAGAGAAAAAGGCGTTTTGTGGGTCACCGCTGCCGTTACGTTTGGCAGCGGCCTGCTTAATCTCTATTCTGTGATCCAGGCCCAGGAACCTTCAAGCCTGCACCGTCTGGAGCGGGTTTTCTCGCTCGATTTCATTCATGCCTCGCGCTATGCTGCGCTGCTGATCGGGTTTGCGCTGGTCGCGGTTTCCTTCAATCTGCTGAAACGTAAGCGCCGTGCGTGGATTATTGCAGTCGGACTCTCCTTCCTCTCCTGGGTGTCCCATCTGGCGAAGGGGCTGGATTACGAAGAGGCGATGGCGTCGGGGGCGGTGGGGATCGCCCTGCTGCTGAATCAGCGTGTGTACCGGGTGAAGAGCAGAACGCCAGAACTGCACATCTCGTTTGTCCAACTGGCAATCGTGATTGGTGTTGTGCTTGCCTACGGAATCGGCGGCTTTTGGTTGCTTGAACCCCGCCACTTCGGAATCAATTTTCACATCGGCGATGCGGTCCGAAGTACGTTTACAGTCATGACGTTTGGTGACGCCGGAATCGCGCCTCAGACCCGTTATGCGCAGTGGTACCTGCGATCGCTGCATCTCGCCACGTTTGCCCTGCTCGGATACCTATCGTGGGTCTTATTCCAGCCCACGCTTTATAACCTCACCCGCCGCCGGTATGACGTGGAACTGGCCAATCGTATCCGGGAAAAGTACGGGCGGTCGGCGCTGGACTACTTCAAGACATGGCCCGACAAGACCATTTTCATCTCATCATCCGGACGATCGTTCCTGGCCTACGGCGTTGAGCTTGGCTTTGCCGTTGTACTGGGTGATCCGGTCGGGCCGGACGACGACTTGGCAGAGACCGTTCGGGAGTTTACCGAACTTTGCTCGGACAACGGATGGCGCGTGGCCTTTTATCAGACGCATCCGGACCTTGTCCCTATTTATCACAATGCCGGCTATAAGAAACTTAAGGTCGGCGATGACGCCGTGGTCGACCTGCAACAGTTTTCCCTCAATGGAAAAGAGCGGCGCCGGCTGCGCTCGAAGGTAAACGAACTGGACAAGATTGGAATGCGCACCGAATGGATCGAAGTGCCCATTCCGGACAGCGTGTTGCGCGAGGCTCACGAGGTGTCCGACGATTGGTTGAGGATCCCGGGACGCCGCGAACGCAAGTTCACGCTCGGCTGGTTCGACCAGGATTACCTTCGCCAGACACCTTTGTTGGTGGTCCGTGACCCGGGTGGCAGAATGTTGGCTTTTCTGAATTTCATCCACTCTTATGGTCCTGGCGAAGGCGCATCCGATCTGATGCGACGGCGTAGCGATACGCCCAATGGCATCATGGATTATCTTTTCATTAAGAGCTTCTTTGAACTGAAAGCCCGGGGCTATGTACGCTGCAACTTGGGCATGGCCCCAATGTCGGGCTTCCAGAAAAGCGAAGATCCGACCCTGCAGGAGCGCGCCATCCATAAGTTCTTTCAGCGGTGGGAGCGTATCTTCAGTTTCCAGGGACTTCGGTTCTACAAGGCCAAGTTCGCCAGTAGCTGGGAGCCGCGATACGTGATCTACCGCAACGCGCAGCCCGGAATGAGATTGGAGTTTAGTGACTCCCAACAGTGGATCGGATATGGCATGAACCATTGGGATCTCCTCAGCCATCAAGCGGTCTACGACCAAATCAGAGGCTGGTTCGGCGTGCACTCCTGAAGGCCGCAGAGTGCTGCCGTACGAACGACTGAGTTCGATTGTTAGCGGATGACGCCCCATTCTTGTGTCTTACGGCGTGTCGTCTGCTCTCAGTCGGCGGTTTGCCGACAAACCGTCAAAGTGGATCGCTTCCGTGTAGCCGACCACTCGCAATTTGGTCGGTTGCAATGCTTAAACACCAGGCCCAGTTCTCAGTAGCGATCTGGGTCAAGTATTCGACAAAGGCTTGCTAGGTGTTGGTTTTAGTTGACTTACATTGCGTCCACGCCCACGATTTGCCTCATAACAGACTAGGAAGCAGGAACACTGTTTCCAATGGCGAACCGGGCGGTCAGCAACGATCCGTTGGTTGGCCAGAGGCTTGGCCACTATCGGATTGTCGAAAAGATCGGGCGCGGCGGGATGGGCGATGTTTACCGCGCGCACGATGATCGCGAAGTAGCCATAAAAGTGCTACTGCCTGAAAAGTTAGCCAGCCATACTTCTCTCGGGCGCTTCCACCACGAGGCCATAGCTCTTTCCCGGCTGACCCATCCCAACATCTGCACGATCTATGACGTGGACGAGCATTCCGGGCGCCAGTACATTGTCATGGAACTGCTCGAAGGCCAAACGCTGGAAGAGCGGATCGCAGGCAGGCCGCTTCGCCTTGACGAGTTGCTGAATCTGGCCATCCAGATTGCCGACGCACTGGAAACCGCACATGGCGCGGGAGAACCAGAAAATCATCGGTTGACGTGGTTCCAGGTTCAACCGATAGAGCCGTTGAACCGTGACCACGCCGAAGGCTCGCTCGGGAAGTCCCTGGGTGTAGTTCGCCGTGCCCGTGCTCAGCAGCGCCCGAACCAGCATGTTCGGCTGCTTTCGGCAGTCTACTGTGAACTGAGCACCGATGAATGCAATACCCCAAGTACACGTGCGACCTCCCATGACCCGCCCGACTGCCGATTGAGCCCAACCATCTTAGTGGGATTGAATGTGCGTTGATTCGCCTGCGCAGGGCGTAGTTGCGCGAAGGGCGAGTCCATCCTAGGCAAGACGCCGGGACTACAACAGCCGACGAGAGTGATAGAATCGGCTCCACTTAGGAGGGCGCGATGATTGTTCCTTTGCCTCGCATTGAGTTCCCTCAAGGCCAAGAACTTTTTCAGATGGACGGTGGAGTGGATGCGCTCAAGCCGTTTCTCGAACTCAAACCTCCCGAGGACGCGCCAAATACTCCTCCAATTCTTTCCTTCGAGCGCAAGCGGAACATCGAGATCCCGTGGGGCGAGATCCTCCAAAAACTTGCAGTGAAGGGCTCCAGTTCGATTCTGGCAATCAAGCGCTACTTCGAGGAGTCATGGCCTTTCGACAAGTCCGTGGAGGCGGTTCTGGAGGACTATCCCAAACGGCTCACAGCCGAGGACCCGCCGCTGGTGCTGGAAATTGAAGACCGCGCAGGAACCCCCGCGCCTGCCATCTACCGCACCGTCTTCAACGATAAAGGCGAGCCCGGCCAGGAACCGCTAAAGAATGGGGTAGTGATTCGTCACGGAACAACCGGCCGGCTCTACCGGGTGATTCCGAATCCGGGTGCGACGCTGAAGATCGATCACTTTCAAGACAGGGACCTGTACGCCAAGGCTTGGGAAAGGATTGCGGGAGTCGAGTTGGTGTTCGCGACCCCGGAAGCAGCGCGGACGGGGTTCACCGATTTCGAAGAGCTCGACATGCGGCCTCCTTTGATCGAGCGGAAATACCAGGAGCTGGAGATTCTAAAGAGCTACGCGGAGAAGGTGACGGCCAGCGTGGAGGCGGCGACCAAGACGATGATCGATAGTATTGTTGCCGCCGGCCTGAACGCGGGAGAGATCGAGCGCCTGCAGCAACGCGTGCTACGGCTCAAGATAAGCCAGTTTGATGTGCAACGGAAGAGAGAACAATTGGCCTCGCAGGCCGCAGCTTTGGGATTCCGGCTGCCCCTCCAGGCGGAGAGCGTCGATGTCCCGGGAGGGCCGAAGAAGCCATTGATCGCGGGGAAGCTGTACCGTCCGTACCGCAATGTCGCCCGGTGGACAACCTGGGATGTACGGACAGAGATCGATTGGGGAGTTGTGATTGGACTGGGTTTCTTTCTCGGGCCGGCCGCTCTCGCGCTGGCGATCAGGAAGAACCGGGTCGAGACGCGGCATGAGAAATCCTACCCGGACTACAAAGCGGTGGATACCAGCACCGATCTGCTGTCGGCCAAGCGGGATGAATTGACTAGCGAGGGCCTGGAGGTCTTTGTCTTCGGGCGGGTGCCTGCAGGCTTCACCACCGCGGACGGGGTTACCCTGGAAGCGATCATGGAGCGCTGCAAGGTGGACGAACAATTTCGCCTTCGGACCGCGATCATGCTGCCGGTTTACGAGGAATCGCTGACCGGCGAACGGATTGTGGCAAAGTTCAGCATTTTCAAGCGGCCACTCCCCGGTCTGCTGCCGAGCATCCTCCCCCGCCTCTCTATGGTCGAATCCCTCTCATACAAGACAGCGTGGAAGGAATCGAAACTGGGTGAGTTGGTGAGTACGGTGAACCTGGCGCCGGGTGAAGAGCGCAAGATCACGCTGATCAAGCGTTTCGAGCAGCAGACGAGCGAAGTTCGCTCCTCCACTTCGATCTTCGATATTACCCGGGCGGAAGCCACGGACCTGGCCAGTGAGATGGAAGACCTGGCTCGACAGGAGAGTGAGAACTCGTCGGAGTTGCACTTCGGAGCGAAGGTTTCCGGCACGGTCTTCGGCGTCACCGCCGAAGCTACCGCGGGCGGCGGCACAAGCACGTCGCTAAAGGACGTTGCTCAGAGCATCAAGAAGGTTGCGCGGCGAGCGACACAGTCGATGAGTCAACAGAACCGTGAGGAAGTGAGTACGACATCAAGCGTACAGACTTCGGTCGGCCACCAGGACGAGACGGTGGCGTCGATCCGAAACATCAATCAGGGGCGCTCTCTCAACTTGATGTTTTACCGCATCTACAACAAGTATCAGGGCGGACTTTACCTGGACGGACTGCGCTTCGACGTGATCCCGAGCGTCGAGCTGATCGCCGGCAGCGGGGTCTATCAATCCAAGAGCTACGACCTCGGACAACTGCCGGCCGTGATCGCACATTTCGGTCCTGAGAATTTGCCGTTCGATATCCCAGCCGAGCAGTGTGGACTCTACAGGGAGCGCATCATCAGAGCGGTGCAACACTTGTTGCTGGACGAATACGCCGGCAACGGCGACAAGTCCCGGATGAAAGGTAATGCCGCGGCGCCCAGCCGGTCAGTCGAGCGGGTCCGGTTGCCGATGAAAGCCCCCCGGCTGGGCGGGGAGAACGAAACGGGCGGGGACCCCCAAGTGGAGGGGCTGGCCTCCGCTCTCCGCGAGATCTCCATCGACAGTGTGGAACCGATCGAGCCAGCGATGCTGCTCGTCACCGCCCCGGCGCTCTATCTGGACGCAATGGTGGGCGCTCGTCCCGGCACGGAGCCGTATTCGGAAGAGATGCGCGTACAGGAAGTCCGGCTGCGCGCTGCCGAAGTATTTGTCAAGCAGTCCGAGGGGGTCTACAAACAGGCCATGGCCATGCACCTGGCGAATCTCAACGGGACCCAGGTAAATCGTCTCACCGGCGTGCTACCCGATCCGGCGCACAACAGCCTGACATTGGCTGTGAAGGCGCCGCTGGCAGCAGGCGACTGGCGTCTGCTTTTTGATGGCGAAGAAAAGGCCAGGATCGAGGCCGGCGGCGACCGGCTGATGCTGACGCACTCGTGGGACGAGTCGCAGGAATGGCTCGGCGTCGATGATTTGGCGACGCGAATTGTCCTTCTGGACCATGGAACGGGCAGGACAGTGCGGTTCTGACCCCGGAGAATACACCTGCAACTCTAATTCGCCCGCGGAGGTAGATTGTGACGAACAAGAGGATCGCCGAGAGCGCGCTTCGAACAATCAGGCAGAAGATGAAGGCGGAGGGTGTCCGATCCTCCAACAAACGTTGTAAGCGCGATACCGAGGAAGAAGTCAAGCTTCGGAGAGACACCTACACCCTCAGGGCCACGGTCGTGTGGGCAAAACCCAAACTTCCCGCCGTGGGGGCCAAAGAGCTGTTCGACGACGGCATTGCGAACTGCACGGACCTCGCTTGGCTTGCAGCCGAGGAGTTCCCTAATGGGACGCCTCATTCGCTGGTGAGAGCCGGCGTCGACCATGTGTTTGTGGCTGTCGGCGTGGATTTCGAACTGAGCCCCGTTACCAAGGATCCCGCGTCCTGGCAGCCCAACTCCACCAACAGCGGCGCGGTCTATATTTGCGATCCCTGGGCCGACATCGCCGCCGCTGCAGAAGATTATGCGGATCGGTGGGATGAGCAGATGCGGCAATGGCAGAAGGACGGAAAGAAGATCGGCGTGTCGGGGGGCAAGTGGGTAGAACCGACGACATGGGTGGGCTTGATAAGGACCTCCGAGAAGGCTACGGTTACCTCGCAAGGAGAGCCTTCCTACGGCGATTCGGACAGCGATTCGGGACAGCGATTCCGAAGATAACAAGCGCGTGAAAACCCAGAAACTATCGCTACAAGCCTGGATCGGCGCGAGTACCCAACCGGTGACAGATTGGACGGACGAAGCG
>CAWFIB010000005.1:0-266110 GCA_963815775.1 uncultured Acidobacteriaceae bacterium
CCGATCCTGATACATACTGCTCACCTCGCTAATCTGCTGAAAATAATACCTCTTGCTCCCGAGACACTTGAGTTCGCGGGCTGTGCAAACCATCCTTGATGTTCCGTACTGTCTCTTGGATCGTTTCTGAGTCCAGCTCTTCGACGGAAATCTGCCAGGGTGCGCAGGGCACGACTTGATTGGCTCGCAACTTTTTCCGTACGATCATGCGACGCACGGTCGTCGCGCTTACTCCAAGGCGTTCGGCGGCCTGCTCCAAAGTCAAAAAGCCAGTGGTGCGTTTGGGATCAAATGCGGGTAGGTGATGGTAGCGTCTTGCAGAGTAAACCCTCTGGTCGGTCCATGTGTGGCCAGGCCCTGTCTGGAAGCCGAGCCGGTTGAGCGTAGTGGCGATCTGCTCATCGGTATGTCTTTCTGACATCTGCCGAATTACCTCGATCGCTTCCAAGCTCGTACAGTGTTTGTGCTGACCTGTCTTGTTCTTCTTAACGCGCAACTCCGAATGCCTGCCGCCAGCCCAGTGGATCAGCAACACGATCTCCTGGTTTGTGTCGTCCACGTCAACGACCATCTCGTGAATCAGAATGCGACAATCCTCTGTTTCAAACGCATCTCGGTCATGGCTACGTTCCAAACCGCAGGTAAATCCTGGGCGAGGCTCAACAGAACCTCTTTGTCGGGCAGCAGCGCTAGTCCGGCCCCGATATCAAAGTGCTGAAGTTTACCTTCGAGTTCTTGGACTTTCTGGAGAGAGGCGTTCCAGAGCGCCTCCAACTCTGCGGCTACCAAGCGATTCTCCGGGTCCACGGCTTCATAGCGCCGCGCCGCGAGCTTGGCTTCGTACCGTGCCTGATCGACCTCGAGATCGAGTGTCTTCCGCTGTTCTTGCCGCTGCCGCCTGAGTTGCTCGGCGGCTTCCAACGCCGCCTCGACGGCATTACCGCTAATCACGTGAAGGATCTCCTGCGCGACCGCTTCATCCACCCGAAGTCCGCCGAAGGAAATGCACCAGTCTTCCCCGTGATTGATCTGTGCCCCCTTACAGTGATAACGGGGTACAGTTCCATTGGCGCCGCTGTAGGATACGTGCAGCATTCGCCCACAGCGGCGGCAACGAAGAATACCGGAAAGCAAGGATCGCCCGCCACGGCCTGCCTTACGCAACATTCGCGACTTCATGTTGGAGTTGGCTGCAATCATCGCCTGGTTCCGTTCGTACTGTTCCCAGGAAATGTAGCTGGGATGGTGGTCGCGAATCAATACAGTCCAAGATTCCTGAGGCTTCCAATGTCCAGCACTCTTGCGCGAGCGCCCGTCGACAATCTTGGCGCGTGCCTCGGTCTTTCCGAAGACGTAGGCTCCCGCATAGGTGGGATTCTGAACCATGTGCCAGATGGTGTTGTAGACGGGAAGCTTCCAAATAACGTGGTGGCCGGATTCCTCGAGTAGGGCAGGCAAACAAATCTTCTCGCGACGGAACCAAAGCAGTGCCTGACGCATGCTTCCCAACTCGGTTATCTTGGCAAAGACTAAGTGAACGGCTTGCTGTACTCGGCGATCTGGGTCCATCTCAATCTTGCCGCTTTCGCTCCAACAATAGCCGATCGGAAGCCGGAACTTCAGTTCGCCGCGGCGCGCTTTCTGGCGGATGGCCTCCAGCGATCGCTGCCGCAGCAGGTTCAACTCAAACTCGCTCATTGTGCCTTTCAAACCCAGCAGCAACCGATCGTTGATGATGCTGGGATCGTAGACGCCATCCGGATCAATGACCACCGCGTCGGTCATGCCGCAGAGTTCGATCAGATGATGCCAATCGCGGCCATTGCGCGCCAGGCGAGAGGCTTCAATGCAGAAAATAGCGCCGACTTCACCGGTGCACACCTCTGCCACCAGCCTCTGGAACCCGGGTCGTTCCATGAGTCCAGAACCTGATCGCCCCAGGTCGTCGTCGATTACGCTGACATCGGAGAATCCCAGCTCGCGTGCGCGATCAACCAGCCCATACTGGCGTCGCTGGCTCTCCTGGTTGTGGAGCACTTGTCCTGGGCTGGATTGGCGAACATAGACGATGGCACGTCGGCAGAGACGTTCAGCGGTCAGCTTCGAGTTCATCTTCGCCTCCGCTTGTCGGTTGTTGGTCGCTTTTCTGAGCCGCGCTGATCAGTAGTTCCACGAGCGCCAGCGCCAGCTGTCTTTGTTTGTCGTCGGGTATGACTGCCTTGGGGGCATTGATGAGTAGCAGGTTCAGCTGTGAGTTTAGCGGCTTCGTCGGTCGATTCACGTGCGACCTCCCGGGGAGAATGCTCCAGAAAAGCCTTACCGCAATCGGCCGAAGCTTGCCAAGCACTCAGCACATCACGCAGTTCGCACAGCGCCTCGGTGCAGATCAGAGGAGAACCGACCAACGCAGTTGCGCAGTCGGGACTAAACATCCAGGCGGGAATAGAGCAAATGGTGTTATCAGGAAGCTCACAGAAAATGTGCTCGCCGTGCCGATCCTTTACATGTCGGCGCACCCGCAACGATCGCCCATACAGCGGATGCCACCGGTAGTAAATCGTCGCCAACTCAGGTTGATGTGCATCATGTTTCTCGGTCCACCCGGTACCGGCAAGAGTCACCTGGCGCAAGCCATCGGCCAAGCCGCCATCCAACAGGGGTACCGCGTGCTCTATCGCGAGACCCACAGCTTGCTCGATGAGTTGGCCGAGGCCACGCTCGACGGCACCCGCAAAGAGCACATGGAGTTCTTGGTGACCGTGCCCTTGCTCATCCTCGACGACCTCGGAATGCGCAAGCTGCCCCTCACCGCTGCCGAGGAACTGCTGGAGATCATCATGCGCCGCTACGAACGTGCCAGCACGGTGCTGACCTCCAACCGTCCAGTGGAAGACTGGGGCAAACTGCTGGGCGATGCGGCCGCCGTGAGTGCCATGCTCGATCGCTTACTACACCACGGGCATGTGCTCAAGTGCGGCCCACGAAGCTGGCGCACGAAAACCGACTTGCCACCACAGGAGGCGGCGGGGTAGAACAATCTCAGTCCTGGACGGCCAATCCCGTTGGCCGGTTTTGAAGTGATAACTGTTGGCCGCTTTTGAAGTGATCACTGAGGATGGTGGGTTCAACTGCATTTCAGATTTGAATCTGCAAAACTGGTGCTGCATCGTTTCGCAGTGGGCCGGTCAGGGCGGGTGTTATGTGGCCGCTTCGTCCGTCCAATCTGTCACCGGTTGGGTGCTCGCGTCGATCCAGGCTTCTAGCGATAGTTTCTGGGTTTTCACGCGCTTGTTATCTTCGGAATCGCTGTCCGAATCGCCGTCCGAATCGCCGTAGGAAGGCTCTCCTTGCGAGGTAACCGTAGCCTTCTCGGAGGTCCTTATCAAGCCCACCCATGTCGTCGGTGCTACCCACTTGCCCCCCGACACGCCGATCTTCATCTCGTCCTTCTGCCATTGCCGCATCTGCTCATCCCACACGTCCGCATAGTCTCTTGCAGCGGCGGCGATGTCAGCCCAGGGATCGCAAATATAGACCGCGCCGCTCTTGGTGGAGTTGGGCTGCCAGGACGCGGGATCCTTGGTAACGGGGCTCAGTTCGAAATCCACGCCGACAGCCACAAACACATGGTCGACGCCGGCTCTCACCAGCGAATAAGGCGTCCCATTAGGGAACTCCTCGGCTGCAAGCCAAGCGAGGTCCGTGCAGTTCGCAATGCCGTCGTCGAACAGCTCTTTGGCCCCCACGGCGGGAAGTTTGGGTTTTGCCCACACGACCGTGGCCCTGAGGGTGTAGGTGTCTCTCCGAAGCTTGACTTCTTCCTCGGTATCGCGCTTACAACGTTTGTTGGAGGATCGGACACCCTCCGCCTTCATCTTCTGCCTGATTGTTCGAAGCGCGCTCTCGGCGATCATCTTGTTCGTCACAATCTACCTCCGCGGGCGAATTAGAGTTGCAGGTGTATTCTCCGGGGTCAGAACCGCACTGTCCTGCCAGTTCCATGGTCCAGAAGGGTAATTCGGGTCACCAAATCATCGACGCCGAGCCATTCCTGCGAATCGTCCCACGAGTGCGTCAGCATCAGCCGGTCGCCGCCGGCCTCGATCCTGGCCTTTTCTTCGCCATCAAAAAGCAGACGCCAGTCGCCTGCTGCCAGCGGCGCCTTCACAGCCAATGTCAGGCTGTTGTGCGCCGGATCGGGTAGCACGCCGGTGAGACGATTTACCTGGGTCCCGTTGAGATTCGCCAGGTGCATGGCCATGGCCTGTTTGTAGACCCCCTCGGACTGCTTGACAAATACTTCGGCAGCGCGCAGCCGGACTTCCTGTACGCGCATCTCTTCCGAATACGGCTCCGTGCCGGGACGAGCGCCCACCATTGCGTCCAGATAGAGCGCCGGGGCGGTGACGAGCAGCATCGCTGGCTCGATCGGTTCCACACTGTCGATGGAGATCTCGCGGAGAGCGGAGGCCAGTCCCTCCACTTGGGGGTCCCCGCCCGTTTCGTTCTCCCCGCCCAGCCGGGGGGCTTTCATCGGCAACCGGACCCGCTCGACTGACCGGCTGGGCGCCGCGGCATTACCCTTCATCCGGGCCTTGTCGCCGTTGCCGGCGTATTCGTCCAGCAACAAGTGTTGCACCGCTCTGATGATGCGCTCCCTGTAGAGTCCACACTGCTCGGCTGGGATATCGAACGGCAAATTCTCAGGACCGAAATGTGCGATCACGGCCGGCAGTTGTCCGAGGTCGTAGCTCTTGGATTGATAGACCCCGCTGCCGGCGATCAGCTCGACGCTCGGGATCACGTCGAAGCGCAGTCCGTCCAGGTAAAGTCCGCCCTGATACTTGTTGTAGATGCGGTAAAACATCAAGTTGAGAGAGCGCCCCTGATTGATGTTTCGGATCGACGCCACCGTCTCGTCCTGGTGGCCGACCGAAGTCTGTACGCTTGATGTCGTACTCACTTCCTCACGGTTCTGTTGACTCATCGACTGTGTCGCTCGCCGCGCAACCTTCTTGATGCTCTGAGCAACGTCCTTCAGCGACGTGCTTGTGCCGCCGCCCGCGGTAGCTTCGGCGGTGACGCCGAAGACCGTGCCGGAAACCTTCGCTCCGAAGTGCAACTCCGACGAGTTCTCACTCTCCTGTCGAGCCAGGTCTTCCATCTCACTGGCCAGGTCCGTGGCTTCCGCCCGGGTAATATCGAAGATCGAAGTGGAGGAGCGAACTTCGCTCGTCTGCTGCTCGAAACGCTTGATCAGCGTGATCTTGCGCTCTTCACCCGGCGCCAGGTTCACCGTACTCACCAACTCACCCAGTTTCGATTCCTTCCACGCTGTCTTGTATGAGAGGGATTCGACCATAGAGAGGCGGGGGAGGATGCTCGGCAGCAGACCGGGGAGTGGCCGCTTGAAAATGCTGAACTTTGCCACAATCCGTTCGCCGGTCAGCGATTCCTCGTAAACCGGCAGCATGATCGCGGTCCGAAGGCGAAATTGTTCGTCCACCTTGCAGCGCTCCATGATCGCTTCCAGGGGAACCCCGTCCGCGGTGGTGAAGCCTGCAGGCACCCGCCCGAAGACAAAGACCTCCAGGCCCTCGCTAGTCAATTCATCCCGCTTGGCCGACAGCAGATCGGTGCTGGTATCCACCGGTTTGTAGTCCGGGTAGGATTTCTCATGGCGCGTCTCGACCCGGTTCTTCCTGATCGCCAGCGCGAGAGCGGCCGGCCCGAGAAAGAAACCCAGTCCAATCACAACTCCCCAATCGATCTCTGTCCGTACATCCCAGGTTGTCCACCGGGCGACATTGCGGTACGGACGGTACAGCTTCCCCGCGATCAATGGCTTCTTCTGCCCTGCCGGGGACATCGACGCTCTCCGCCTGGAGGGGGAGCCGGAATCCCAAAGCCGCGGCCTGCGAGGCCAATTGTTCTCTCTTCCGTTGCACATCAAACTGGCTTATCTTGAGCCGTAGCACGCGTTGCTGCAGGCGCTCGATCTCTCCCGCGTTCAGGCCGGCGGCAACAATACTATCGATCATCGTCTTGGTCGCCGCCTCCACGCTGGCCGTCACCTTCTCCGCGTAGCTCTTTAGAATCTCCAGCTCCTGGTATTTTCGCTCGATCAAAGGAGGCCGCATGTCGAGCTCTTCGAAATCGGTGAACCCCGTCCGCGCTGCTTCCGGGGTCGCGAACACCAACTCGACTCCCGCAATCCTTTCCCAAGCCTTGGCGTACAGGTCCCTGTCTTGAAAGTGATCGATCTTCAGCGTCGCACCCGGATTCGGAATCACCCGGTAGAGCCGGCCGGTTGTTCCGTGACGAATCACTACGCCATTCTTTAGCGGTTCCTGGCCGGGCTCGCCTTTATCGTTGAAGACGGTGCGGTAGATGGCAGGCGCGGGGGTTCCTGCGCGGTCTTCAATTTCCAAGACCAGCGGCGGGTCCTCGGCTGTGAGCCGTTTGGGATAGTCCTCGAGAACCGCCTCGACGGACTTGTCGAAAGGCCATGACTCCTCGAAGTAGCGCTTGATTGCCAGAATCGAACTGGAGCCCTTCACTGCAAGTTTTTGGAGGATCTCGCCCCACGGGATCTCGATGTTCCGCTTGCGCTCGAAGGAGAGAATTGGAGGAGTATTTGGCGCGTCCTCGGGAGGTTTGAGTTCGAGAAACGGCTTGAGCGCATCCACTCCACCGTCCATCTGAAAAAGTTCTTGGCCTTGAGGGAACTCAATGCGAGGCAAAGGAACAATCATCGCGCCCTCCTAAGTGGAGCCGATTCTATCACTCTCGTCGGCTGTTGTAGTCCCGGCGTCTTGCCTAGGATGGACTCGCCCTTCGCGCAACTACGCCCTGCGCAGGCGAATCAACGTGTGTTTTCGGCAGTGCTGCGTGACGCCGGGTATGTTGCATTGTTACGTTCAGATATCCGTTGAGGTCGGGTGAGATTGAACGACAAGAGCAACCAGCCTATTGCAGAGTCCATCGTGCAGTTGCAACGTCAGTTGGAGCAGTTTCGCGGTTCCCATGCGCATCGGGCCAGGATTCCGGAGGCGCTGTGGCGGGCGGCGGTGGAACTGGCGCGTCAGCATGGTCTGAATGCGGTGGCCCATCCGCTGCGCCTGGACTATATGGGACTGAAGCGCCGCCTTGCAGGCATTACAGAGATCCCGGAAAAGAGAGCGTCTCGATCGCCGGGATTCGTGGAATGGATTGCGCCTCATTTGGCGGCCGGAGGGGAGTGCGTAATCGAGTTCGAGTCCCAGAGTGGCGGCAAGATGCGCATTCAGTGGAAGGGATCCGGAGCACCCGATTGGTCAAGCCTGCTTCGCGCGTGGCGGGAAGCGGAGCGATGATTCATATCACCGCGCAGATGCGCGTCCTGGTGGCGATCGAGGCCGTTGACGGACGCAAGGGCATTGACTCTCTTGTTCGCGTTTGCCAGGAGAAGCTTTCTGAGGATCCTATCACTGGCTGTGTTTTTATTTTCAGAAGCCGCAGGGGAACATCGATACGCCTGCTCAGCTACGATGGCCAGGGTTACTGGCTGGCGCAAAAGCGACTGTCGCAAGGCAGATTCCGGTGGTGGCCGGAATCGAACTCACCGGCCAAGGCGCTGGAGGCTTATGAGGCGCAGTTGCTGATGGCAGCCGGGGATGTATCGCGGGTGCGCGCCGCGCCGATGTGGCGACGAGTGAACGCCGTCGCGTAGGGCTGCATTTTCCCCTTGCGTTCCAAAAAAGGCTGTTTCATAATGCTGGGCAATGGCAGAGCTCAGATATCGCGGCCGGGAGATCGATCAGGAAGACATCCTATATATACGCACGCTGATCGAGCGGTACCCCAACGAAAGCCGCCGCAAGCTGTCGACCCGGATATGTGAAGCCTGGCAGTGGCGGCAGGCCAACGGCGCGTTGCGTGACATGGTGTGCCGCGGCCTGCTACTGATGCTTGAGCGGGCCGGCCAGATCGCGTTGCCGCCGGTCAGTTATGTTCGGCATAATCCGCTGGCACACAGAGTCCGGCCGGAACCTGTGCTGATCGATAAGACTCTCCTCGAAGATCCGTTGCGTAAACTGCAGCCGCTCAAGTTCGAGCAGGTGCGGCGCACCGCGCAGGAGCCGCTGTTCAACAGCCTGATGGAGGAGCATCACTACCTTGGCTATGAACAACCGGTTGGGGAGCACCTGAAGTTTTTGGTGTGGGCCGAAGGCCGTCCCATCGCATGTCTGGCCTGGTCATCTGCTCCGCGTCATCTTGGCAGCCGCGACCGCTACATCGGCTGGGATGCCGCGGCGCGGCGCAGCCGCATCCGTTTCATCGCTTACAACACACGGTTCCTGATCCTGCCGTGGGTAAGAGTCGAACATCTGGCGTCGCATATCCTGGGCCGGATGGCGGCGCGGATCTCCGACGACTGGGAACAGATGTATGGTCATCCAATTTACTTCCTGGAGACGTTCATCGATCCGGAGCGATTCCGCGGAACCTGTTACCGCGCGGCCAACTGGGTGCTGATGGGCAGGACGACGGGACGAGGCAAACAATCCAACAGCTATGTGCCGAACCGTTCGATCAAAGAGGTACTCGGCTATCCGCTGACCAGACGGTTCCGCGAACTGCTGGGAGGCACGGCGTGAAGCAGCCCCGGCGCCGCATCGAGGTGAACCTGGAGGAACTGGACCGGGTGCTGGATGGAGCACGTCAGGCACCGCTGAGCGAAGAAGATCATCACAAGCTGCGGGAGGCGCTGCATGCCCTGGCGGCGATGCTGGTGCGGCCGCGCAACACGGAGAAAACCAGTTCGGTAGTGGAGAAGCCCGAAGATGAAGCAGGCGCCAGTGGAAAGCAGCCGGACCCAGATGCGCCTCCGCCACCGGGACACGGCCGCAACGGAGCCGCGGCCTTCCGTGGCGCTCGAAGAGTGGAGATCAAGCACCAGACGTTGACCCACGGCGATCGCTGTCCGGAGTGCAGGCAAGGCAACGTCTATGCGCAGAAGGAGCCGAAGCTGTTGGTGCGCGTCACCGGCCAGGCTCCGCTTGCAGTCACGGTCTACTCTCTGGAGCGTTTGCGTTGCGGCGCCTGTGGACAGGTGTTCACCGCGCAGTCGCCCGAAGGCGTGGGCGAGGATAAGTACGATGAATCGGCCGCGGCCATGATCGCTCAGCTCAAGTACGGCAGCGGTACGCCGTTCAACCGGTTGGAGCAACTGGAAAAGCAGTTGGGCATTCCGTTGCCGGCGGCTACGCAGTGGAAGATCGTCGAGAAAGCCGCGCAGCCGATCAAGCCGGCGCGTGACGAACTGATCCGCCAGGCGGCGCAAGGCGAGGTGGTCCACAATGACGACACCAGCATGCGCGTGCTGCGCCTCGAGCGCGATCCATCGGACGAGCGCACCGGTGTGTTTACCAGCGGGATCGTGTCCACTTGCGAGGGACGGAAGATCGCGTTGTACTTCACCGGATCCAAACATGCCGGCGAAAACCTTGCCGAGGTGCTGAAACAGCGCAGCTCAGAACGGCCTGGCCCGATTCAAATGTGCGATGCCTTATCGCGCAATGTGCCGCGGCTTGCTGCCGGCACGGAGATCCTGCTGGCCAACTGTCTGGCGCATGGACGCAGGCAGTTCGTGGACGTGGCGGAGAACTTCCCCGCCGAATGTCGCTACGTGCTGGAGATGCTTGGCCAGGTGTACGGCTACGATGCCGAAGCACGGGATCTCGGGCTGACGCCGGACCAGCGGCTGCGGCTCCATCAGGAACGCAGCGCACCTGTGATGGACAGGCTGCATGTCTGGCTCGAGTTGCAGTTGGCCGAACGCCGAACCGAGCCTAACTCTGGGCTCGGCCAAGCGATCAGCTATCTGCTGCGGCACTGGCTGCCTCTGACGTTGTTCCTCCGCCAAGCCGGAGCCCCACTGGATAACAACATAGTAGAAAGGGCCTTGAAGCGAGCGGTTCTTCATCGCAAGAACGCCTTGTACTATCGCACCCTGAACGGTGCCGAGGTCGGGGATCTGTTCATGAGCCTGATCCACACCTGCCAGTTGTGTGGCGCCAACTCCTTCGACTACCTGATCCAGCTTCAGCGCCACGCCGGAGAACTGGCCGCCCGTCCGGCAGAGTGGATGCCGTGGAACTATCGCGATACCTTGGCGCGAACTGCCGAGTTATGATGAATCCCTGATGGCCGAAAAGGATAGTCTGCGGCCATGCGTGGGGAGCCTCTTGAAATGCCCGTAAAACAAGGGTCCGGTATCAGGAAATCCGGGAAGGTTTTCGGCCAGGGGCAGAAGACCGCCAAATCTGTTTCGGGAGGAATACATCTTCGACGTGGAGAAAGCCGTGGTCGTCGAAACCCCTCAGCTTGGCCACGCGACTTACGTCTTCGCCAAGCCCTGGAGCATGGACAGCTTTCTTGCACTGTACACCAAGATCACGAAGGACGACGTCCGTCGGAACCGCAATAATGCCGCCGAACGGCTGGGCTTTCTGGGGCGGGTGATTCATGGCACAAATCCACGAGCATGGCTGAAGGAAGTCAGGCAGCGGGTCGGCGAGGGAATCGACTTCGCGGCTATGGCTGAGTGAATCCTGGACTGATGCGGACACACCTTTGTGGATTTGGTGTCAGACTCTTTGGCGCCTGCTGCGATGACTAGTCAAAGTGCGATTGGTGAAATGAGTTTTGCGATGGAGCTGCAAGGGGCCATTGGCAGCGCGTGGCGGGCCTCAGTGTCAAGGGCGAAGAGACCCTTGTTCTCACTCAAAGTGCGATTGGTGAAATAAATCGATTGACGATTAAGATTCCAGGTCAAGGTCGCATCTTCGCAGCCGAGCGGCCAAAGGCACGCTGCGAGAGCGATTTGAGCCAGGAACTCCTGCCAGATTCGTCAAATTACAAGCAAGTCCCCGCGGTAGCCCCATCGCTAGCCAGAACGCGCGTTATCAGCCTGTTTGACGAACACTCGATTTGAAGCTAACAAGAGTGCTGAAGAAGCCATTTTCGCGCCCGTCTCGGGGTGGGCGGGACCGAAGCCTGGCGAGTACTTTGGCGACGAACTGCCACAGATCTCGCCGTGATGTGCTCGGCCACACCGCTAGTGTTCCCAAAGACGTGCCCCGACGATTGGAACTCTGAGGGATCCCGGCGACCAAGGTCGTGCGCCGCATTGGGCTACCTCAGCGAGATCGACCGAAGTATGCAGGAGCAGTGGGAAAGTCATCAGTGAAGCCAGTTGGAGGTTGCAGTGGCAGTGCGGTTAGGAAAGATCGACAGCAGATTCGTGGGAACGCAGGCGGCAGCGGAATACTCTGGCATTCCAGCGGGCACGCTGCGGGCATGGAGGTGTCAGGGCGTCGGACCGAAGTTCTATAAGCCTCGCGGGCGCGCGTTGTATGATATTGCCGACTTGGATGAATTCATCCGGTCAGGCATCCGTGTTGCCTCTGTGCGCGCAAGCAGGGAGGAACGGAATGTCTATCTACCTACGGGGTAGGGTCTGGTACTACCTCTTTTACCTAAACGGAAAGCGCTACAGAGGCAGCGCCAAAACCAAGAACAGGAAGAAAGCAGAGCGGACTGAAGCCCAGGCGATTGTCGCGGCGGAGGCTGGGCAGTGGTCAAAGCCGAAGCGGGCGCCTCTGATTCAGGAGTTTGTAAAGCAGTTCTTGGAGTGGCTCGATAAGACCACGCTTGAGCCGAAAACCAAGAATGATTACGAGAATGGGTGTCGCCTGATTCTCAGATCCACGCTATGCGGGATGCGAATGGATCAGATTACGTCGGATGATGTTGAAACCACCGCATTTCACGAATCACCGTACAGCCGGAACTGCGCCATCCGGACGATGCGCCGCATGTTGGGCAAGGCCCGCGATTGGAAATTCATCCGCGAAGTTCCGCGGGTGAAATCAGTCAAGGTCGATGCCAGGAACCGTATCGTGACTGACACAGATGAAAGGGCGCTTTTACCCGTGTGCCCGAGGCCCTTGAGAGATGTGCTGACCATCATGCTGGATTCAGGCATGAGAAATGGGGAGGTAGTCAGAATGCGCCTTGAACAAATCAGTTGGGAAGGCGCCTTCTACTTCAATCCGAAAGGCAAGTCACGCAAAGCCCGCCGGATCGTGCCACTGAGTGAGCGCGTGATTGGGATATTGAGGACCATCCAGCAGGAACAGAAGGGAGGAACGGAAGGCTGGGTGTTCCCGTCAGAGAAGTCTCGATCAGGGCACATCGAGTTGAGCGGAATCGAGCACATGTTCAGGAAGATTGCCAGAAAGCTCGGTATACCTGATGTTCTGAAGCTGTACTGTGCCCGGCACACTTTTGGGACGGTGGCTATGGCGGAGACGAGAAACCCGGGCTTGGTCAAAGAGGTGATGGGTCACGAGAGCCTGAGTACGACCATGGTTTATCTGCACCCGGAAACGGCTCAGATCAAGAATGTGATCGACCGCCGCAATCAACAGAAGGACTTGGGATTTCCAACAGCCACAAAAACAGCCACAGTCGTCCAGCAGGAGGGATGTGACCAACCATAAGTTGTTGAAAAGGTTGGTGAGCGCGGAAGGAATCGAACCTTCAACCTACTGATTAAGAGTCAGTTGCTCTGCCAATTGAGCTACGCGCCCGCTTTTGAGGAAATACCGCGGAAGAGCCCACTCAGTATAACATCGCAAGAATCGCACCGCGCGGGAACTCGGGCGTTGAGTTTCAGGTATCAGGCATTGGTGTGAGCTTGAAATCGCCAATGCCGGCATTCAGGGCTTGATGCCAGCCAGCTACTCGATCTGCACCAACTGTCCGGCGCCGACCGATGCGGATGGCGAAGGCGCAGTCTGCGGGGCGCGCCAGAAATCCATGTACGAGACTTGGTGCACGCACGAGATGGTGCAGTTCGGAGCGCAACTCTTTTCCGCGCGGAATTCGCGGCGGATGTCGTCGACCGTATACTGCGCCAGCGGTGTGCCCGGAAAGCCACGCTGCTGCGAGCAGTAGTGCACCAGCCCGTCCTCGCAGATATAGAGGTAACGCGCGCCGGCGCGGCATCGCCAGTCGTTGGGCTTGCCAGCGGCGATGTTGTCCTGAAACCAGTTGAAGCGCGCATAGTGCCTCTTCGTCATCTTCTTCATCTTGAGGAAGACTTCGCGCTCATTGTCAGCAAGTGGGCGCAACTGGCCGTCGCCGTCATGGATGATGCCAATGGTTGAGGTGAATCCTAACTGCACAGCGCGACGGCCGACGACCAGCGCATCGTGCGGACTACGGATGCCGCCACCCACCACCGAGTTGATATTCACGTGAAACTCGGCGTGTTCGGCCAGCAGTTGCAGCTTGCGGTCCAGCACTTTCAGCGACTTCTTGGAAACGTCATCGGGCATGACGTTGTCGATGCTGATCTGCAAATGGTCGAGCCCGGCGCGGTTCAGGCGCTGGATGCGATCGGCAGTGAGGAGGTAGCCGTTGGTGATCATGCCGGCGATCATCGGGTACGACCGGATGCGGGCGATGATGTCGTCGAGCTGCGGATGAAGCAGGGGCTCTCCACCGCTGATGGTGACGATGGATGTGCCCAGGCGCGCCAGGTCGTCGATGTGCTGGTTCATCACCCGCAGCGGGACGGCTTCGGAGACCTTGTCGTATTCGTTGCAATAGGTGCAGTCAAGATTGCAGCGGCGCATGGGAATGATCTGCGCCATGACCGGGTGGTCGGTCGAGAGCACGCCCTTCACGATCAGCTTGTATTCGCGCAGCCGGCGTTTGCAGGTCAAGATCCGCCGCCGCGCCTTAAGAGACATTTCCGCCATAGAGTCGCTATCCGATTACAACACATTAGATGGCAGGGAGGGGAAGTTCGGACCCTTGTTCGGGGTAAATTGACCTTTCGACGGCAAGATTGCGGTGCTGACGGTAACTCACTGCCCCCTCACTTATCTATGGGACATACGTCTACCTCCCAGTACTGGTTTATAATCTAGGCTACAGCTCTTACAGCTCATCCAGCCTTGGAGTTTCCGTACCCGCATGATTAAGTTTCTGCAAAGTGAAGGCCCGATCAAGAAGATTGTTCTGGGCGCGATCCTGGTGGTTATCTGCGTGATGATGGTCATCACGCTCGTTCCCGGCGGCATGTTCGGCGACTATTTTAGCGGCGGCGTGACCCAGCAGGGTGTTCTAGCGCAGGTTGGTGACCAGGCCGTCAGCATGACCGCGGTGGAGCAACGTGCCCGCGTGATCGGCAAGCAGCAGTTCCGCGGCAACGTCCCTCCGTCGCTGATGCCGTTTCTGATGCAGCGCGCGGCCGAGAGCATGATCACTCAGGGAGCGCTGGTATACGAAGCCAACCGCATGGGGCTCGGCGTCAGCAATGACGAGGTCCGCAACTTCATGCAGCAGGGACAGCTTGGGGAAGTCTTCTTTCCCGGCGGCAACTTCATTGGTGAACAGGCGTATGAGCAACTGGTAGAGAACCAGTTCGGCCTCAGTGTGGCCCAGTTCGAAAGGGAAGTAAAAGCCCAGATCGCGTCGGACAAGCTGCTGGCCACCATCGGCGCCACCGCAACGGCGACCGACAAGCAGATCAAGGAGCAAGTCGACAAGCAGGACACCAAGGTTAAGTTCGACTACGCGGTCATCACCCTCGACGACATCAAGAAGCAGGTGCACCCGACCGACGCGGAGCTGAAATCGTTCTACGACCAGAACAAGCAGGAGTATGTGAATTCGATCCCGGAGAAGCGCAAGGCGCGCTACATCGTGATCGACCGGTCGAAACTGGCGGATGGCATCCAGATCACGCAAGCCGACTTGCAGCAGTACTACAGCCAGCACCAGGATGAGTTTCGAATTCCCGAAACCGTCACCGTACGCCACATTCTGATCAAGACCCCGGTACCCGGGCCCGATGGCAAGTTCGACCAGAAGGCGGTCGAAGCTGCGAAGGCAAAGGCGGAGGACGTCGAGAAGCAGCTGAAGAATGGAGCGGACTTTGCCGAGCTGGCGAAGAAGTACTCGGAAGATCCGGGCTCAGCCCAGAACGGGGGACTGTTGCCGCCCCTCACCCGCGGTCGCACGGTGCCTGAGTTCGAGAAGGCGGCGTTCGGCACTCCCGTGGGGCAGACCACGGGAATCATTCGTACCAGCTACGGTTTCCACATCATTCGCGTCGAAGGCAAGCAGGAAGCGCGGATGAAGCCCCTGGACGAAGTGAAGGGGCAGATCGAGCCCATCCTGAAGCAGCAGAAGGCGGCGGCCCAGACACAGAAGCTGGCCGACACCGTGCAGAGCCTGGCGCGTACGAATGGGCTGGATAAGGCGGCATCCGACAAGGGCCTGACGGTGACCACAACCGATTTTCTGGCCAATGGCGACTCCCTGCCAGGCATAGGGACATCGCAGGACCTGATGAGCGATATCTTTGCCGCGAAGAAAATGGATCCGCCCGACACTGCCACCATACCGCAGGGTTATGCGATCTATCAGGTGACCGATGTGGAGCCGGCGCAGACGCCAACCTTCGATCAGATTAAGGCAAAGGTGCAGGACGAGTTCACCACGCAGCGGGCCCAGGCCATGCTGGCGCAGAAGACCCAGGAGCTTTCCGACCGCGCACACTCCGAGCATGACCTGAAGAAGGCGGCCCAGGAGCTGGGCGCAACCATGAAGACCAGCGACCTGGTTGGTCCGACGGAACAGGTGCCCGACATCGGTGCGCTCACCGGAGCGGCAGCTTCAATCTTCAGCCTGCAACCGGGCGAGATCAGCGGTCCCATAGGGCTGCAAACCAGCGGTGTGGTGGTGATGTTAGTTGACAAGCAGCAACCGACCGACGAACAGCTAAAGAAGAGCTGGGACAGCGCCAAGGAAACCTTGCTGGCACAGAAGCGGCAGGAGTTGGAAGGACTCTACATCCAAAACCTGCGGGAGCGCCTGGAGAAAGAAGGCAAGATCAAGATCAACAAGGCTGAGATGGAACGTATGTCCAAAATGGGAGAAGGCGAGTAGCCGTATTCCGCCAGCAACCCGGGCCGGCTCGCGCCGGCCCAAAGTTTTCAGGATCGACTTTTTCGAATTCAGGCACACCACTCCGGCGGGCCTGCTTTCATTCCAAGCACAAGCATGATTTCACGGCGCTCCTCCGGAATCCTGATGCACCCGAGCTCCCTGCCTTCGCGTGGAGGCATCGGCGACTTCGGGCCGGCGGCCTATGAGTTTGCCGACTGGCTGGTGGCTGCCAAGCAGACGCTGTGGCAGGTGCTTCCCCTCGGGCCAATCGGCTATGGGAACTCGCCGTATTCTTGCACGTCGGCCTTTGCCGGGAATGTTCTCTTTGTCAGTGCGGAGCGCCTTGCTGAAGACGGTTTGCTGGACCGGCAGCAGGTGGAATCATTGTCCGGCGGCGAATCTCCGGTTGATTACGAAAGCGTTCGCCACCACAAGCTTCCTTTGCTGCGAGAAGCTGCCGACCGGTTTTTCGAGAACCCGAACCCTGCCCTCAAACGCGCCTACGAGACCTTCTGCGAAAAAAACAAGGAGTGGCTGAACGACTACGCCCTGTTCAGTGTGTTGCGCGAAGAGTTTGATAATCGCAGCTGGCAGTCCTGGCCCGAGGATCTGGTCAAGCGCGATCCGGCGGCCATCGACCATGCCCTCGCCGAGCATGCTCAGGATTTCAACCGGGAACGGTTCCTGCAGTTTGCTTTCTTTCTGCAGTGGTGCAGCCTGCGTTCGTATTGCGCCGAGCGCAGCATTCGTGTCGTCGGCGACCTGGCAATCTTCGTCAGCTATGACAGTGCTGATGTCTGGACCCATCCTGACATCTTCCGCCTGCATGATGACCTGTCGCCCGAAGTGGTGTCAGGCGTTCCACCGGACGCTTTCAGTGAAACCGGACAGCGCTGGGGAAACCCGATCTACAACTGGGACAAGCTGAAGGCGCGAGGCTATGACTGGTGGATCGACCGTCTGCGCTGGGCAGTGGAGACCTGCGACATTGTCCGCATCGACCACTTCCGCGGCTTCGAAGCCTGCTGGGAGATTCCGGCCGACGAGGAGACTGCCATCCACGGCCGCTGGGTGAAAGGTCCCAATGAAGACCTGTTCCTTGCATTGCGCAAGGCACTGGGCAAGCTACCATTCATCGCTGAGGACCTTGGTCTCATCACCGAAGACGTTGTCGAACTGCGGGAGAAGCTGGATATTCCCGGCATGAAGGTAATGCAGTTTGCTTTCGGCGACCGGGGTGCGCACATCTACCTGCCGCACTCTTATGGGCCGAACTCGGTGGTCTATACCGGCACCCATGACAATGACACGACGCTGGGGTGGTGGAAGAATTCAGCGTCAGAGGAGGAGCGCCTCGCGGCTGCAACCTATCTCAACATCACCCGCGAAGAAGATATCGCATGGTCTTTCGTACGCGGAGCGTTGACCTCGGTGGCCAACCTTGCCATCCTTCCCGTGCAGGATGTCCTTGGGCTCGATAGCGAGGCGCGCATGAATGTGCCCAGCAAAATCTTGGGCAACTGGTCGTGGCGGCTGCGCCAGGGAGATCTTAACGAAGAGCTGGCGGCCCGGCTGGCGCGATTGGTGGAACTCACCGACCGTGACGCCATCCTTCGCGAAGCGGAGCAGAGCCAAGAGCACGACGCGAGCCCGCAGACCTCATCGGGTGAGCAGCGCAAAGGGAAGATGTGCGAACAAATCTCCACATTGCAGGGAACCACCGCTGTTCATGATTACTCTCTCCCCGGTGAAGATGTTGCGAAGCTCTGAGGTGGCCGTGCCCGGGCCAGGCAATATCTTCGTATCGTTCCACACCGGCCCAATCGGCTCACCTTCCGATCCTCGCATCAGGGTGTAAGGAAACCTCGCGGCGGCCACGATTACCAACTCCCCCGCATAGCTTCTGGCGTAGGCAATGACGTTCTCTTCTTTACTGCCACGCGCAGAGAGAGGAATGTAATTCCCCTGGCTGAACAGCGAGCGATGCTGCCGGCGGAAATTGAGCACAGCCTCGGTTAACCAGAGCTTGATTCGCCCGTCCTGGTAGTTCTCCAGCATGTCCCTGATGAATGCCGGGGTGTCGTTGTCGGCCTGCTCTCTGCAAATCCAATCCATCAGCCGCTGTCGTAAGGCGAAATCCACAGGCCTGCGATTGTCCGGGTCGACCAGGCTGAAGTCCCACAGCTCCACGCCCTGGTAGATGTCAGGCACGCCCGGGCACGTCAGCTTGAGCAGCGTTTGCGTAAGCGAGTTGATAGCTCCGAAGTATTTGACCGCCGGCATGAACTTCTGTATCGAGTCGTAAAACAAGTTGGCTTTGCCGCGCCATTGCGGGCTGAGAAGGCGCTGAATGAATTCTTTCAGCGCTTCCACATATTCCGAATTGGGATTAACCCAGCTTAGATTGACCTTCGCTTCGTGAACGGCTTTTTCCATGTACTGCTGAATGCGTCCGGTGAACTCACGCTGCTCGTCCTGGCTGGCCATCTGCATGGGCAGCGTGCCCACGATTGTCTGGTAGAGCAGATATTCTTCATTGTTGTCGGGAACTACGCGACCGTCAGGGATTTCGATCTTGCGCGGACGGTTCATGCGCCGCCACTTCATCACAGCAGCGGACCAGGCGCGCGGCATTTCGGAGAGAACATCCAGGCGCGCGCGAACATCTTCGCTGCGCTTGGTGTCGTGGGTCGAGGTGGCGAGCATGGAATGCGGCCAGTGCTGCGCGCGTACCTGGTTGCCGTGGTGGAATTCGTCGATCGCGATTCCGAACTCGGCCGGCGAGCCCCCCACTTCATTGACGGCCACGAACCGGTTGTAGACATAGCACGTCGTATCTTCCAGACCTTTCGCCATAACCGGCCCGGTGAGCTGCTGGAATTTCAGCGTGAAGTAGAGCTGGCTGCGATACCCGTAAACAGCCGGGCCCTCATCAGCACCCTTGAGCAGCAGAACGTTTTGTAGAAAGTCGAGGGCCGGAGTGATGTCCGGGTTACGCCGCTTGGCCGCCGTGATCGCCGCTTCGATCGAGCCGCGGTCGTGCTCTGAGATATTGCCCAGTTCATCGATGTAGGTTCGGTAGATGGGGAAGCAGGCGATGGTCTCGCGGATCACGTTGCGCAGCACCAATCGCGTGAAATCACGCGCCCGGCGGTCCTGCATCGAGATGCGGTCGAGCAGGTGGCTGAGGACATTGACTTCGCTGGAAAGCGCCTTGAGCATCACCTGCTTCTTGCTTTCGTAGACGATCTGGTTTGGATCCAGGACGTCGTCGACGATGCGGTTGTAGAGGCTGGTGAAATAGCGCTCGTTACGGCTGTCGATCAGGATGCCATTCACCAGGTTCGCGAAGTCGTAGCCCACAGTGCCGTCCACTCGCCAACCAGGCAACTGCTCGCCGCGTTCGAGGATTTTTTCGACCACCAGGTACAGCGGGGCCGATTCGTCACTCCGACCCGCCGGCTCAGCAAAGGCTGCTTTCACCGCGAGTTCGATTCCATCATCGTCCGCCGCAGCAGAAGCTTGCGCCCCGCAGCAGCGGCTGGCGGCATACAGCATCTGCAGGCGCTTGAAATACTGCGCGGGGTTCAGCAGTCCATCGGGATGATCAATGCGCAGGCCGCTGACCAGCCCTTCCGCCAGAAGGCTGCGAATCAGGCAGTGGGTCGCAGCGAAGACCCGCGGATCCTCCATGCGCAAGCCGATCAAGTCGTTGATGTCGAAGAAGCGCCGGTAGTTGATTTCCTCTCCCGAGACCTGCCAGAACGCCAGTCGGTAGGCCTGGGCCTCCAGCAGCGCGTGCAGGCGATCAAAGCTGGACGGGTTTCCCGGACGGCCATTGCTTTTTTTCAGCGCGTCAGCAATTACGGCGGCAACTGCCGGGTCAGCTGCGAGCTTCGCCAGTCGCTGGCCAAGGATGGGAATCTCCCGCTGTCTGCGGGAGGTCAACTCAGGATCGGTAGTGCTGTTCGGCGGCAGTTGCCGCAGATCGGCCAGCAGGGTGCGAAATTCTCGAATGGGCTTTGTGTTCTCCGCACCTTTTGCCGGCGCAAGTTCGCCCAGCGGCTCGAAGATCAGCGGGATGGTTTGCGGATCCACCAGGACAACGTTTTCGAAGTAAGAAATGAAGAAGCGCCCTTCCTCGAAATTCAGCTTGACGTCGCCGCGCTCCAGCTCCTCGCCATAGGTGTTGCGGAGGATCGGAAGCAAGACTTTGTCGGACAGCTCCTCTTTGAGCGGCTCCCAATCGATGTCGAAATAATCGGCGTGCGCCGATGCGCGTCCATTCTGAAGTACATCCTGCCACCAGGGATTGGTGCCCGGGCCTATGCCCATGTGATTGGGGACCATATCCAGGATCAGCCCCATGCCATGCGCGTGAAGCTCATGCACCAAGGCACGGAATTCCTCCTCGGTACCGATCTCGGGATTGATTTGATTGTGATCAATCAGGTCGTAGCCATGCGCGCTGCCCGCACGTGCCTTCAGGATGGGCGAAGCATAACAATGCGAGATACCGAGCTTATGAAGATACGCCACTAGCCGCTGAGCGTCTTCGAATCGAAAATCACCGTTGAGCTGCAAACGGTAGGTCGAGAGCGGCAGGGACAGTTCTTTTTGCCTCGAGAGCTGGCTGACGCACTCGGCCAGCGACAAGTTCTCCTGCGCAACCGCCGTTTCGCTCATAGACATGATCAGGTTTGCCACACTGCCTCAGTCAGGCAGATCGTGTTACTGAAAGGTGTTTAAGACGCGCCCCGTACGCATTCCACTGGTTAGGGAAGGTCTGATTAAGTCCGGACTTTGAAGGGGACGGCCTTCAGGCCGTTCATAAGTGCCTCGAATAAAGCTGAAGGTCTTCGACGATCGGACCTAATCAGATTTTCCTTAGCGCTTAGGTTACAGCCGATTTCATAGATGCTTTGTCAGGAAGCTGCGGTTGTTTGGCGCTACGCTGCGAATGGATGGATCGTGCTTGTGAGAATCGTAAACGATGGGCCCGTTGTGGCTTGCCATCTTCAGAGCAGGGAGGGCGTTGCGATGACAAGCCACACAGCAGAGATTGCGTCAGCCTTCCATCGTGCCGACCTCGATCGGCTGCTCCTCGGTCTCGACCGATCCGCTGAGCGCTTTCAATCCATACTCGTAACCTTTGTCGAAGGCCTTCAGGTTTAGATCAATGAAAGCTTTAGGCGCGGAGTCGGCAATAGCGTCGCGTAGCGACTCGGGCTTGAGCAGTCCGCTGACCGCGCCGAAAAACCCGACCATCACGATGTTCAGCACCATGCGCTTGCCCAGTGCCTCGGCCAGGCGCGTGGCTGGAACGCTGTAGACCCGCACGCCCGGAGGAAGCGCCTCGACTCGCACCATGTCCTGCTCGATGATGAGCAGTCCATTCTCCTTGAGCTGCGGAGTAAACAGCGAGTATGCCTCCTGCGACATCACGACCAGAATGTCGGTTCGGGTGACGTAGGGATACAGCACCGGCTCGTCCGACAGAATGACCTGCGCGCTGCAAGCCCCGCCGCGAGCTTCCGGTCCGAACGACTGGGTCATGGTCGAGTAGCCGTTCTCATAGATGCAACCGGCTTTGCCGATTACGATGGCCGACAGGATCACGCCCTGCCCGCCAAATCCGGCAATGCGGATTTCCGTTAGATTTCGCATTCGCATGCCTCCTTCTCGACGTACCGTTCGCCCAGGGTTTCAATCATCTTGTCGTGCATCAGATCGCGGTAGTCGGTGCGCTCGCGGTCGACGAATTTGCCCACGATAATCTCACCCGACTTGCCCAGGCCGACTTCGTTCGTCGGTGCGCCATTGCGGATTTTGCTGAACTCCTTGTAGTACACCATGGTATCGAGGCCGTCGCCCATCTTGTTGCGGCGCTGATACAGTGTCGGGCAGGGCGAAAGCACCTCGATGAAGCAGAAACCCTTCTTGGAGAACATCTCCTGCATGGCGCGCGCCAGTTGACGAACGTGGAAGGTCGTCCAGCGCGCGACGTAGACCGCGCCCGCGGCTTCCACCAGGTACGGCAGGTTGAACGCCGCATCGAACGTGCCATACGGGTTGGTCGAGGTGATCACCGAGTTTGGCGTGGTCGGCGCAGTCTGCCCGCCCGTCATGGCGTAGATCAGGTTATTGATGCAGATTACCTTCAGGTCCACATTGCGGCGCGCCGCGTGGATCAGGTGGTTCCCGCCGATGGCGAACAGGTCCCCGTCACCGGAGTAGACCACCACGTTCAGCTTGGGATTGGCCAGCTTCAATCCCGTCGCAAACGGGATCGCCCGGCCGTGCGTGGTGTGGAACGAGTCCTGATTCATGTACCCGGCGACGCGGCCGGTACAGCCGATGCCGGAAACGATAGCTACATTCTTCAGGTCCAGCTTGGAGTCGATCAGCGCGCGGCTGAAGCAATTGACGCTGGTGCCGATGCCGCAGCCCGGACACCAGATGTGCGGCATACGGTCGCTGCGCAGAAACGGCTCAACCGGGTTAATCAGGTTCATCGTCGTGCTCATCGCGTCACCTCCAGGATGGCGTTGAGAATGTCTTCGGGATTGTGGACGCTGCCGCCGGCGTGCGAAACCAGACGAACCACACACTTGCCGGCAGCGGCGCGCTCAACCTCGCGCACCATCTGGCCGAGATTAATCTCCGGTACGACAAGGGCCTTGATCTTGGCCGCGATCTCGGCGATTTTCTTTTCCGGGAAGGGCCACGCGGTAATCAGGCGGAACGTCCCGACCCGGATGCCTTTCTCATGCGCTAACTCAATGGCTCGCTGGGCCACGCGCGACGTGATGCCGTACGACACGACCACCACCTCGGCGCCGTCGATGTCGTGCTCTTCGTAGAGCAGGATCTTGTCGGCATTCTTCGTGATCTTGTTCTGCAGCCGCCTGATCAGCCGGTCCTGGACCGCCGGCTTCATGTTGGGATAGCCGCGCTCGTCATGGGTGAGGCCGGTAACGTGGACGTTGTAGCCCTCGCCCACACGCGGCATGTCGGGAACGAGGTCGCCCTTCGGTTCAAACGCCAGGAATTCTTCCGGCGGCAGGGTAGTGTACCTGCGAGGCGTCACCTCGATCTTGTCAGCCTCGGGAATGACCACTTTCTCCGTCATGTGGCCGACCACTTCGTCCATCATGACGAACACCGGACAGCGATACTGCTCGGAGTAGTTGAAGGCCGTGATGGTGAGGTCGAAGCATTCCTGCGGCGAGTTCGGACACAGGGCGATGATCTCGTAGTCGCCGTGCGAGCCCCACCTCACCTGCATCATGTCGCCTTGCGCGGGAAGTGTCGGCAGTCCGGTCGATGGCCCGCCACGCTGCACGTCGACGAAGACGCAAGGTGTTTCCGTCATGGCGGCATAGCCGATGTGCTCCATCATGAGCGAGAAGCCCGGGCCCGAAGTCACGGTGAAGGCTTTCGCTCCGCCCCACACTGCGCCTTGCAGTGTGATCGAGGCGGCGAGTTCGTCCTCCATCTGGATGAAGGTTCCACCTATGGTGGGGACCCGCGACGCGAAGCGCTCGACCACTTCCGTGGATGGCGTAATGGGATATCCCGACGAGAAGCGTGCCCCCGCTGCTAATGCTCCTTCGCAGCAGGCCTGATCGCCATCAAGGAAATGCGAACCGGTCAGTACTCCGGCAGGGTCAGCGTGCATCTTGTGCCTCCTCTCCCGGCGCCGGCGCTGGTGCTGCTGGCTTCGCCTCCGGGGCCGTCTCCTGTTTTGGTGGCGCCGGATTCTTGTATCCGAAAATGGCGAAGTCGGGGCAGTACATGCCGCACAAATCGCAGCCGCTGCACTTTTCCGGGTGGACCATGTATGGCGGGTGATAGCCCTTGGCGTTGAATGCGGAGGACAGTGCCAGGGCCTTGGTGGGACAGAACTCTACGCAGAATCCGCAAGCTTTACATCGCTCGACTACGATTTGCACCGATCCTTTGGCCATCGCTGAGCTTCCTTTGTGCGCGCGAGCAGGAGAAAAATGAAATATGAATACCCGCTCGCTATCGCATTGAACTTACGTTGCGGTTGGACCTCACCCCAAGGTTTTCAAAAGGGAGACCTACCGAACGATGCTTTGATTCTGGCCTACCGTATGCCCGAGTCGAAGTGACGGCTGTCACACGGTGATGTGAGGGGTGGACAAGGGCCCGGGAAGCACCCCTTCCGAGCTGCAATCAGGTTTATCACAGAGGCACAGAGAACACGAAGGTAGACCGTTCCCCGAACAATAAAGGCGCCTTTCCAGCAACGCAGAGGCGCTTGGCAGGCCCGAACCCGCCGTACAGGAGTTATCTGTCCGGGTAGTACCTGAGAGTGCGTTCGACAGTCGCCGAGGTCGTAGCCTCGCCGTTTGCGGCGCCGGAGGTTGTCGTCCTCCTTGTCCAGTTACCCCGAGCATCGTATTCGTATGCGTAGTGTGTTTCAATCCGCTTAGGCTCGAGCGCTTGGGGCGTGGAAACGGGGAAGAGCTTGCCGGCATCGTCTAGTTTGAACTCGCCACCTGGATTGGCTGTCCTTGTCTCCAGAGTGATCTCGTCGCTGATGTCGCCGTGGTCGTTATACCTGATCGCTGTAAACGTACTACTGCCCACAGCTCCGCCGATGAGCTGCTTTTCGACCACACGGCCTTGGGAGTCATATTTATACTTCGACTCACCCGTATAAAAAGCGCTCGCGATGAAATCTGCCATCGCTTTCTTTTGTGCTTCGTTGAGTTGGCTTCCTAATTCTTCAGGGACCACGGTTTGCGCTTCTTCGGGCACGAGTTTGTCACCCTCGATGTTTCCTTGACCGTCGTAGGTCCTAATGATCCGCATTGCCAAATTGCCGCTAGCGTCGCGAACCTGCCCCTCGAGAGGCCGATTCTGTTCGTCGTAGATCGTGGTGATGGTCCCGCCGGATGGCGGGGGGAACGGAAGATCGCTGCCCTCCCATGTAATGGCGCCAACCCCGACATTGCGCTCCGCGGAGCGCTCGGGGAAATGCTCTGTCACCCGCTTTGGGCCATCCTTACCATACTCATAGTCCATTTGCTGCGCGCCAGAGGCGGAGTTGACTGAAATTAGCTGGCCTTCAGCATCGTAAACATAGATAGTGTCGAATTTCGTTGTGCCTGATTGGGCCTCATTCCCGGCTGAAATCTTGAGAAGACGACCAGCAGTGTCGTAGGTGTACGTCGTCACATAATCGGTGCCTGTGCTTGCTGCTACGCGTTGTTCCAGCAGCCAACCTTCCACCGAGAATTCGGAGGTGGTGGTAATCGTACGCTCGCCTACATAGTTCGAAGACGGGTAGGTCGTGCGCTCCGTACATTGTCGCACCCGGTCATGAAGTTCGTAGTCTGAAGCCCTTGTTTTTGGCAAGTCTGTGCCTCCCGTTGTAATCGCTAGAAAGATGATTGGGATAATGGCGGATGGTAGCGCCCGCATATGACCTCCTAGCTCGCGATTCGGCATTAGTTAGTGGACGCAACTTTCCTGCCCCACCCTAAATATGCGGCCGGGTGGGGCAGTCCAAATACTTTGTTGCTCACCGTGCCCACCGGATCCAGCCAACAGTATCTTAGTAGTTGACCGGTGTACAGTGCTGCGGACTGATGTTACTCGTCGGCAACGCCAAGGCTTGTGAGAAACATCTCCATGGCTGGTTCGTCTCCTTGTAGATCAGGAAATACGTGTCCCAGGCTGGACGGCAGACGCCATCAGAGACATGAACGGAACCAACAGAACACAGTGGAGGACCGTTCGTACAGGATGAGCTCACAGAGCAGTTGTTATTCATCTGACCGCCGTTCCAAACTTCTTTAGTGTACGCACCGGCCCCGATGATGATGTCAACGAAGTCGGCAAAGTCAACGAAATTCTTGATTGACGCCACGCCGTAATTTACGGGACAGATTGCTGCTGAAGGACAGTAAGCAACGTAGTACGGTGGATTGTATTGAGCTGGCTCAAACCCTTCCAGGCTCCAGTAATAAAGCTCTACATTAGACCAGCTGATTAGATAAGCCAAAGACGGGTATTGGTAGTAGGTTGGGTTGGGAGCTCCCGAACAAAAAACATCCGCTTCCACTGCAAAGTCCAGGCCAACGCTTGAGCCGTTTGCCGGGACATACACTGCTGGTCCAGTGTGGACCTGGTCCACGGCACGCCCCAAAGCGACTCTGGTGCCGCCAACCCATGTGGCGTCATTGTTCAACTGTATTTTCGGTCGAACGGTACATAGTGGCCGGTATGACCCTTCAATCCAGTCGCTCACGTCGTCGATGCCGCTTATCTCAGCTGTCGGAGTTACGTTTGCGCTATGGTCCCCGTTATAGCTCACGGTATAGCTATAGTAGAAAGAGTATGCCGCGTTTTGTGCGGCCACCTCCGCTGCGAAGAAGAAGAGGATAAAGCAGACACTTGCGATGCGGTATTTCGTTGTCCGCTCCTGACTCCCACCACCATTTGGGTCTTCTGTGACTGGACAAAAGCATCCAGCTTCGCCAGTCCTTCCTTGCTTAGTCCCGACGCCAATTGTGCCCGCGTGGCCTCCACCAGCCTGGATATGGATTGCCGGGTGCCGGAAACTTCATTTTGCAAGTCTGCGACGGTGGCGGAAGTAGTGTTGGCGTCCACGAACGCGTTGTGCGTGTTGATGAGGGCTTCGTATTGCTGACGGAAGTTCTTGAGGGTTTGGATGTAGAGCTGGTGGTCAGCGGCGGTTAAGCCGATGTTTCCTTGTAATTGTTCACTGCGAGCAACCGCCTCGGCTGTTTCGAAATGAGATTGCATGAGGAAGACAGATCGATAGGCTGCATTGTCGGGAATCAACTCGGGATGCTGTCGTCCGTCGATGCGCGTCGCGGATTGCCCGAATCCACAACATGCAGTCAGAAGCAGCACTCCAATCAACCAACGAACCTTCATGGTGTTCTCCTTTCTGAAGATCGCGGTTATTTGCTTGTTGGTGAGGAACGGTGCCGTTTCTCCCAATGCCGCTAATCTAGGAGGTGCCAAAGGATGGTTCAATGGCCTAAAAGTGCTGGAAGGAGTCTACTGCAAAGGTAACAGTTTGCATAATAGGAGCGTACTTAAGCAGATACGGCTCTTATGAATGAAATGTAAAATCACTTCCCACTTCGGGGGGGCCTCTCGGAAGGCAATACTAAGCGCGTTGCCCTCATTCAGGCCCTGCCCGTGTCGGGGCTTTGAACACTCCCGCAAATGAAGCCGGACTGTGGGTGCCCAGTCAAGAGCCAAAAGCCAAAAGCCGCTCCTACTACTGCACCAGCGTCCCGGTCTCCCCGTTGCCGTTCCCGTTAGCTTCCTCCGGAGGAATCACCGATGTGGCGGCGACCCGGTCTCCGGTTTCCAGATGCAGCAGGCGAACCCCCTGGGTGGAGCGGCCCGCCTCACGAATATTCTTGCTGTCGATGCGGATGATCTTGCCGTACTGGCTGATAACCATCAGCTCCGATTTTTCGTTCACCAGCATGATGCTGACCACGTTTCCGTTACGCGCCGTGGTCTTGACGTTGATGACGCCCTTGCCACCACGCGTCTGCAGGCGGTATTCGTCCACGTCGGTGCGCTTGCCGTAGCCGTTCTCGGTGACCGACAGAATCAGGCTGGCCTCGTCCGTCTCGCCGTCCTTGCCCTTGGTGCGCTCCTTGGGCGTGACCGCCATACCCACAATGTAGTCGCCTTTATCGAGATGCATTCCACGCACCCCACGCGCCGGACGTCCCATGTGACGAACGTCGTCTTCATCAAAGCGAATCGCCATGCCTTCGTGCGACGCCAGGAAGATGATCTGGTTGCCGTCGGTACAGTCGGCAGCTACGAGCTCATCCCCCTTCTCGATGCCGATGGCGATGATGCCCCGCGATTGCACGTTGCTGAAGTCCTTCAGTGCTGTCTTCTTTACTGTGCCCTGGCGAGTGACAAAGAAGATGTGCTTGCCTTCTTCCTCCAGGTCGCGCACCGTCATGAGTGTGCGGACACTTTCCCCCGGCTGTAACGTGACCAGGCTGGCGATGGCCTTGCCTTTGCCCGCGGCGCTGAGTTCGGGAATCTCGTACACCTTCAGCCAGTACACCCGCCCGCTATTGGTGAAGACCAGGATGTAGTCGTGCGTCGAGGCCACGAACAGATGCTCGACGAAATCCTCTTCCCGCGTGCTCATCCCTTTGCGGCCCGTCCCCCCACGCCGCTGCTGGCGATAGGTCGAGATGGGTGTGCGCTTCATGTATCCCGAGTGGCTCACCGTGACCGCGACTTGCTCGTCGGCGATCAGGTCTTCCAGATTGATCTCAGCGGCTTCGTCCTGGATGATGGTGCGCCGCTCATCGCCATAGTTCTTTTTGATCTCTTCCAGCTCTTTGATGACCACGCCGCGCAGTTTCTTCTCGCTGGCCAGGATGGATTCGTACTCCGCGATCTTCTCGCGCAGCTCCTTTAACTCGTTCAGGATTTCTTCCGTCGAGAGACGAGTCAAACGGTAGAGTTGCAGATCGAGGATGGCGTCAGCCTGACGTGCTGTGAGCTTGCCTTCGCGGCCGCCTATGCGCTCGATCAGAAGTTCGTCGGTGATCTTGAACTTCGCCGCCAGCAGGTTCTCCTTGGCCTCGGGGCGTGAGCCGGATCCGCGAATCAGCTTGATGATCGCATCCAGATTGTCGAGCGCAATGCGGTAGCCTTCGAGCACGTGCTCGCGTTCCCGCGCCTTCATCAGCAGATAGGCGGTGCGCCGGCGCACCACGTCGATGCGGTGATCGACGAAGTGCTTGACGGCCTGCACCAACCCCATCTCTTTCGGCTGGCCATTGACCACGGCCAGGAAGATCATGCTGAAGCTCTCCTGCATCTGGGTGTGCTTGAAGAGCTGGTTGAGCACGATCTGCGGTTCGGCACTGCGCTTCAATTCGACCACGATGCGCATCCCGTCGCGATCGCTGAAGTCGTTCACGTCGGAGATCTCGTCGATGACCTTGTTGTTCACCAGTTCAGCGATGCGCTCGATCAGCTTCGACTTGTTTACCTGGTACGGAATCTCGGTGACAACGATCGCTTCTTTGTCTTTCGTCAGGTGCTCGATCGCGGCCTTGGCGCGCATCATGAAGCGGCCCCGGCCCGTACGGTATGCCTCCATAATCCCGCTGCGCCCGTGGATGAATCCGCCGGTGGGGAAGTCCGGCCCCTGAACGTGCTTCAGCAAGTCAGGCAGGGTTGCAAGCGGGTTGTTCACCACCGTAATACAGGCGTCGATCACCTCCGTCAGATTGTGCGGCGGAATGTTGGTCGCCATGCCAACCGCGATGCCGTTGGAGCCGTTCACCAGCAGGTTCGGAACTCGCGTCGGCAGAACCACGGGTTCGACCGTGGTGTCGTCGAAATTGGCGACAAAATCAACGGTGTCCTTATCGATGTCCGACAGCAACTGCTCGGCGATGTCGGTCATGCGCGCCTCGGTATACCGGTACGCCGCTGGGGGATCGCCGTCCACCGAACCGAAATTCCCCTGGCCATCGATCAGCGGATAGCGCAACGAAAATGGCTGTGCCATGCGCACCATGGCGTCATACACTGCCGTATCGCCGTGCGGGTGATACTTGCCGAGCACCTCGCCGACCACCTTCGCGCACTTCACGTGCTTGCGGTTATGCAGCAGCCCCATGTCATGCATGGCGTAGAGAATGCGGCGATGGACGGGCTTAAGGCCGTCGCGCACGTCGGGCAAGGCGCGCCCGATGATGACCGACATCGAGTAGTCGAGATACGAACGCCGCATCTCCTCTTCAATGTTGATGGGCTGGATGTTGCCGGCGCCGGGTCCTGAGTTGTCAGGGGGGAGAGGTAATTGCTGATTAGGATCGTCTGGCATTCGTTAGCTACCAACTCCCAGCCACCGGCCGTGAGCTGAAGTCCTTCCTGTTTCTCTGCCACTTTGGGGAGCAAACATGCGGACGGCATCCAGAACCAGAAATCCTGGTGTCTACTGGACCCGCTTATGTGCCTGCTGTGAGGAATTCCACCGAAAGGAGCACTAATCATTATAGCATGAGGGAAGCCTCTCGCGTTCCCGTAAGTACTATTATATTCAATTACTTATGGATTGTCGTCACGAGCGAAGCGAGGGACCTGCTCTCGCCCGGATCGCCAACGCCGCTTACCAAAGAAACGAAACCTGGAACCGACGAAGATCCTTCCCAAATCCCCCAAAAACTCGGGTAGGTGAGAATTCGCCTCAGGCCTCGACCTCGGTGGTGCCATATATTTTCGACTAATCGATGACTGCGACCGGTGTTCGCAGTTGGCTCCTGTTGGAAGTGGAGAAGCGAAGGACCTGCCGCTCGTTCGCTCACCCACCAATGCTGTTCAGGATATGAAGACTTTCGCTCAGCGCAAAACCCGAGACGCGTAGCGTCGGCCCAGAAGTTAGCCCCGGGTGGGCCGGGGCCCCGACGAGCGCCGCCTTTGCGCTTGGCGGGGTGGATGCAGCGCAGCGGAACCCGGGGTAAGCTGCATTATTAAACCCTAAGCCGGTTTCAACCGGCGGCACTCTTCCGCGAGGGCGTGAGCCCGAGCATTCCACAACGTTTGCGCTGGATGAGTGGTTGATTCTGCGCTCCCTACGGCGTTGCCTTCATCGAACCGGTCGGCTTAGGCGCCTCGGTAGGAGCACTTTGCGGAGTTGCGTCGCCCTTCGCTGGCTTCGAAGATTGGCTCACCTTAGGGACCTGGAACTCTACGCCCTGATCGTCATTCGCCTTCACCGTCGCCGGAACGTCAAGGTCGGCGAGGGCGATCTTCTTGGGGAGCTTGTCAAACACATAGACCGTCGGTCCCATGATCGCGTAGTTTGTCACTTCCTGCGTGTGCCCATCGCGAAAGACGAGCACAGTTGGCACTCCCGGCTTGGCTTCCTGTGGAGCCGGCGGAGGCGTTGCAGGCTGAAGCTGTTCCTCGGCGAGCTGATCTTTTGCAATAGGGTGTGTGGGTGCCGTGTCCACGATAATGTGCAGCGTTTGTTCCGCGGGCGGCGCCGGTCCCTGCGGCGGACCGGAGTAAAGATAAGGTCCACCACCGCCCGAGCCGCTATAGTCCGCCGAGTTGTCGGCCGGATAGACGTAATACGGGACGGCGTAGGTATACCCATAGCCATAACCATAGCTACCCCTGTAGCCGCGGCGGTTGTACCGGTTGGGAAATGCCGGATTGCGGAAGGGAATGTTCGATGGCCGCTGGCAGCAATAGCCGTACGGACCAAGCGAGGTCACGCTGGCGGTCGCGTTCGGCAGATACGGTGGAACATGATTCGGAATCGACGTTACCGACGGCGGGATGCCATGGATCTGCGCCTGAACCGGAGCTACCGCGACCAGGCCAAACATGGCCAGCGCCAGGACAGTCGCCAACCGGCTGAAATCTTTCAGCACGCCCCGGGAACGAACCCACTCCGTCATGACTTCCTCGCCTGCTATTTCCAACCCTATAGATGCCGGGAAGTTCCTACCTGACGCTTAAATGTCGAATCTCCAGCAGTCCGTAGACGTCCATGGTTGCATTGGCGATCAGCGCCCCGACGATCACGGCGTTGGCCACCAGCGCGTACCGGCTTTCCAGAAGGTCGACAGCCACTCCTGAAACGAACAGTATCAGAAAAGGCAGCGAGACAAACAGAAAAAGTAGCGCGGAAAACTGCTCTGTTCCCAGAGCGGCAAGCACCAGCACTCCCGCCGTAATCAGCGGAGCGGCGTTACCGAAAAAGCGGGTATGCCCCCAGATTGCAAAGCTGACAAGGCCGCCCAGAACCAGCACCAGCGGACCCAGTCCCGCCTGCAGGAAGAACTCTCCCACCAGCTTGTAACTCAATGCTTTCCCAAACCGTCGCGGCACAAACTGGAACCAGTGTGCCTCCCGCAGCGAGTGCAGGAAGACCAGCGGCTGAAGTCCGTAGAAGCCCAACATCAACAGCACGGCAATGGCGCATGAGGCCGCGAAGATCAGCAGCGCTGCCCCGCGACGCACATGACCCACCCAGAGCAGGAACGCCAGCCCGGGTATCAGCACGATCCACATGGGAAACTGGGCGCCGACGCACAACCCGATCGAGATTCCCAGCAGCACGATGCGGCGCCAGTTCCACAGAATGACGTCGCGCGGAGCGTACAGCGTATGGGCCACGGCGATTGCGGTGAAGATCACGCCAAACGCCCCCCAGGCAGCGACGATGTCCTCCTGCGCCTGGTTCGTGCGGGTGACGATCAGCGGCGAAAAGGTGTACAGCGCCAGCGCAATGAGCCCGCCGAAATTTCCATAGAGCCGTCGCGCCACATACCACAGCGACACCCCAAGCATGAGACCGCAAAACAGGAACGGCAGGCGAATCACAAAGCGGTAGGCGTTGAGCTGCTCCCAGGTGATCTTGCCGGCAATCACTTTCAACGGGAGCGCGGCCAGCAGCGGCACGAGCGGGGAGCGCACTTGCGAGCCGGCATTCGCCATGTTCTCAAGTTGCACCAATCCGTCTTCGATATAACTGCTCTCCAGTGACGTTATGGGAGCAAGTGCGGTAAACCAGATACATTGCGCCAGAAAGAGGAGCAGTAGAAGCGCGGCCGCAAGTTGGGAGATTCCCGCGCCGAACGGTAATTTTCGAGCTGGCATGAGCGAAGCTTCTTTTGTAACACGAGCACCGGAGGCCGTCGATGGCCCGCGCCTTTACGCTCTGTCCAAGATTAGCAATCTTTGCTAACGTTACCGCTATCACTCGCGAGACACGATCACGAATATCAACCTGACTCCCGAACTGGAATCTCTCGTACAAAAATAAGGTGAAGAGCGGGCGCTATAGCTTGGCCAGCGAAGTGATCCGCGATGCTTTGCGCTTGTTCGCGACGGGGCGGAATTCTTCCGGCTCGTAAGCGCAAGAGCGCAACCGTTTCGTCCTAACCACCTTGGCGGCTCGGGATGTTCGTGGGATCTACCGTACATTGCGAGGGATAGACCGCGAGCCGCGGGGCAAGGTTCGCCAACAGATGTTCCCAGCGCTGCACCGAATTGCCGACAGTCCCGGCATCGGTCATACCCGCGAAGGCCCTACCGCCAGGCCCGTTCTTTTTTGGCCGATAGGTTGGTATTTTCGAGCGTGAAATACCGATGACGTGCACAGTCCTCAACTGGCTGCTCCTAGGTCTCGCGTAGCAGCGCCGCCAACTGATCCGCTTCAAACAACGGCGGCTGGCAGGTGAAATTCTTGCAAACTACCGCCAGTGACTTCTTGTCTTTCAGGCCGGGCAGGTTCGGAATAGTCTCCGCCAGTACTGGCGGAAGGTTCTCGGCCACCGCTTCGCTATCGGTCAGGTGTACGACTGACTTGTTTACCAGGAAACTCGCGCGCGCGGCCCTGAGCAGCACCTTGGCATTCTCATCTTCGCCGACTACTACGACTTGGATGTGGGGGCGTGACATCCAAGTCGCCGCAATGCCGTAGGTTCCGGCGTAGATGCCGAACTGTTCAGCCACGCCGCTGAAGACTTCCAGCGTGTCCTCAGCCTTGTCGCGATACTTGGCATCGTTGGTGTAGGCGTGCAGGCGCAGCAACGCGATCACAGCACTCGGATTGCCAGCCGGCGTAGGGGCATCCTGAAACGGTTTGCGTCGCGCCGACAGCGCTCCCAGCTGTAGTTTTTCTTCAAGGCTCGGCTCGGAATCGAAGAAACCACCCGACGTCGCATCGCCAAAGCGCGAGATCATCTCATTCGCAATCTTTTGTGCGAAGCGGAAGTAGCTGATGGCACCGGTGACTTCGTAGGCATCCAGGCACGCGATCGTGGTGAAGGCGTAGTCGTCCAGAAATCCCTTCACGAATCGCTTTTCAGCGCGCGGATCCGCATAAGCGATGACGTGCGAGAGACCACGTTTGTCATCCCATCCTTCCGCCAGAATGCGATCGAGCGAACGTAAGGCGAACTTGCGCGCGTCTTCCAGTCCCAACACCTGAGCGGCCTGTAAATACGCGGAGACGCACATCGCATTCCAATTCACGTAAACCGTCTTATCGACGAACGGCGTAGGCCGCCTCAAGCGGGCCGCATACAGCTTGGTTTTGGCGGAAGCGAGCAACTCGATGACCTCAGCGGCCTTGCGGCCCATCTTGCTCGCAACTTCCTCCGGGAGCATCGCGACCCAAAGCACGTTTTTGGCGGCATTGTGGTGCATCTCGCCCTGCTCGCCGACGTCAAAGTGGAGCGACGCAGCACGAAATTCGTCATCGCTCAACACGGCTTTCGCCTCTTCCACGGTCCAGGTGAAGTAGTCGCCATCATCGTCGAGGCTGATGTCGGCGTCCTGCGAGGCATAGAAACCGCCTCTCTCGCGATCGCTCAGCCACTCGTCCATCCAGCGAATGATGTCGCGCGCGATGTGCGCATAAAAGTCGTCGCCGAATACCTGGTAGGCATGAACGTAGTTCTTCAGCAGCTCCGAGTTGTCGTACGACATTTTTTCGAAGTGCGGAACAATCCAGCGCTCATCGACCGAGTAGCGATGGAATCCACCGGCGAGTTGGTCGTAAACCCCGCCCTGCGCCATCTTGGTGAGTGTGGTCACGACGACGGTCTTAACCCGCTCTTCTCCGGTGCGGGCGTACCAGTCAAGCAGCAGATCGATGGCCGAGGCATGGGGGAATTTAGGCGCACTGCCAAAGCCGCCATGCTTCTCGTCGAAGATGGGGAGTGCCGACTGGACCATCATGCCAACGATGCGCGGCGAAAAGTCTGCCTGCCGTCCGGCAAAGCTTTCGGCGTTCAGCATCTGCATGGTCTGGTTGGCTGAATCGACGACCTCATTCCGTCGCTCACGATAGGCTTCGGCTATGGCGAGCAGAATTTTTTTGAAGCTGGGCCGTCCCCACTGATCCACCGGCGGAAAATAGGTGCCACCGTAAAAGGGCTTGCCATCCGGGGTGAGGAAGACGGTGAGCGGCCAGCCACCGGTGCCCGCGATCGCGGAGACGGCAAGCTGATAGCGGCTGTCGACATCGGGTCGCTCGTCGCGATCGACTTTGACCGCCACGAACTCGCGGTTGATGATCTCCGCCATTTCGGCGCTCTCGTACGACTCGCGGTCCATCACATGACACCAATGGCACCAGACCGCGCCGATATCGAGCAGCACCGGCTTGTTCTCCTGCTGGGCGCGAGCGAAGGCCGCCTCTCCCCACTCATGCCATTGGATGGGCTGATGCATGGCTGAGCGTAAGTAAGCGGAAGAAGCGCGGGCGAGAGAATTGGCGGCGATTTCACTCATCGTTTTCAGTCTAGCAGTTGGAAAGCTCACCACGGATTTGCCGGGGATCAGAGTTAAGTCTGGTTCGAATTCCTGATCGCTTCCGATCATCGGCGCGAACCCGTGGTCGAATTGCTTGCGACCATTTATCGTTAGCAGTTATGAAACTGTCAGCTATCGCGTCAGCCCTGGGAGCAACTCTGGACAACGGCAACCCCGACCTGGAGATTAACGGTGTGGCCGGGATCGAGGAAGCCACCGCCGGACAGATCACCTTCATCGCCAACCCGAAGTATGTCGCGGCGGCGAAGACTACCGCTGCATCGGCTATCCTGGTGGGACAGGACTTCCCCGCGGGAAGCACAGCGTTGCTGCGCAGCGATAATCCCTATCTCGCTTTCGCGCGCGCCATCGACCTGTTCTACCAAGCGCCGCACTATCCGCCCGGAATACATCACACTGCGATCATCGCAAGTTCGGCGCGCCTTGGCGCCCACGCGCATGTGGGAGCCTACGTGGTCATCGGGGAAGAAGTGCAGATTGGCGACGACGCCGTGCTGCTGCCCCATGTAGTGATCTATCGCGGTGCGCATATAGGAAAGAACTTCCTGGCTCATGCTCACGCCGTGGTGCGGGAGTTCTGCACCCTGGGCGACAATGTCATTCTGCAAAATGGAGCGGTCATTGGGGCTGATGGTTTTGGCTTCGCGCGGGACGGCGAGCGATGGCAGAAGATCGCGCAATCTGGTCCTGCCATCCTGGAGAGCGAAGTAGAAGTCCAGGCCAACGCGTGCGTCGACCGTGCCAGTATCGGTGAAACGCGGGTAAGCCGTGGCGCTAAAATCGATAACCTGGCACAGGTAGGCCATGGTTCCGCGGTGGGGGAAAATAGCTTGCTCTGCGCGCAGGTGGGACTGGCGGGCTCCAGCGTGATTGGAAAGAACGCAATACTGGCGGGACAGGCGGGCGTTGCCGGACATTGCCGGGTCGGCGACAACGTTATCGTCACCGCGCAGAGCGGGACTCATGGCGACATTCCCGCAGGCAGTGTGGTCAGCGGCAGCCCGGCATTCGATAACAAACAGTGGTTGCGCGCAGTGGCCGTATTCAGCAGACTGCCTGAACTGGCCCGAGCGCTGCGGCGGCTGGCGCCGGATGAGACTCCTGGCATGGACAGCCCCGGAGAGGAGAGCTAGCTCCCTGACCGGCGGAGCGCTTTATTTTTTTAGGTCTGAAGTGACCCGCACGGCTTGTATTGATTCTAACTTTCCAGGATGACCGAGGATACAACCAAACCGCGACCCACCGACACTGGTCCGCAACTGGTCTCAGCAACTCCTATACGAGTACTGTTGCTGGATGATCGCGAGGACAACCTTATCCTGCGCGCGGCGATCCTGCGCCAGAAGGGCTATAAGGTCGTCACCTCGAGTTCCATCGAAGAGGCGCAGACGAAGTTGCAGGAAATCGATATTGCTGTCCTCGACTATCACCTGGGCGCAGGAAAGTTCGGCACTGATGTAGCGAATACCCTGCGGCGCACCCGCCCGCAGGTTCCCATCATCATCATGTCCGCCACCCTGGAGCGAAAGTTTGGCGGCATCGCCGACATGCATTTGCTGAAAGGCTATAGTTCGGTGGACGACCTGCTGGGCGCGCTTCGCACCTTTGAGGCGAAAAAACGTGGCCGGCCTGTAGTGGTCGACGCGCGCGACTTCTACTACTCGCGGATTTCCATGGCCATGGGAGAGGACATTGTGCTGGAGATTCTCGATCGCGCCGGCATCTGGCAGTACGTCAACGACTACTTTGCGGCCATGAACAGCCACAAGCGTTCCTGGTTTGTGGGCAGAAATCTGTTCGACCAATTCCCCACGCTGGGAGAGGATTGGCGCGAGACGCTGCGGACGGTCTGCGACACGCGCGAGACCTATATCGACCGCCGTGGATTTCAGGGCACATCGCACTTGCCGCTCAAGAACACCCACTGGAGCTGGAACGTACTCATCTTCCCCATCAAGCTGCATGATGATCGTGACGGCGCGGTGCTGACCGCCAGGCTGATCGAAAGAAAATAGCCTAGAAAAAAGCGCCCGACATTTCGGGCGCCGTATGGGCAATACCGAACTGGTGGTTATGCCGCTCTGCCTCTCCGTTTTCTCTCCGCCCAGCGTTTCTTCATCATTTCAGAAATGCGCTTACGGGCTGCCGGGCTCATGGTGCGCTTCTTTGGCATGGCAACAACGCTGGCATAGCGGTTGGGGTTCTTAGGTGGCCGTCCGCGACGCGGTGCAGAAGAAATGCCCTGAAGACTTTCCAGGGCGGCTATAGCCTGATTGACCCGATCTCGCTCGGTTTGCAGTTGTTCAAGCACGCTCTTTAGATCCATTCTTATTCCTCTCTACAGCAAAGTAAGAATAGTCTAACAAATCTGCCGGCTTCTTATGCCTTGTCCGGTCGCCTGCCGTATCTAATGAACAAATATCGCTACCAGTGACCTAATTGGAGTTCGACCGTCAAAAAGATGCCTAGACTTTGAGCCTGACATCTCGTCAATCTCGTCGCTCGCGAACCGCCTGGGAGACAAAGAATGGAACGGCTTCGCGCTGCGATGTGAATAAGAGACAGGCAATCGATATAAGGAGCCTGGGCCTCTCCGGTCATTAGCGGGGAGTCACTTTCGGGTGTTACCATAACCACGTGCGGCGATCTCTATATTCTCAACTGCTGGGCCTCGCATTCCTCACCGCTGTCGCTATCTGTGTGTCGCTGACGGCGTGCGGCAACTTCTTTCCGTCGGCGAATGCGATCGTGTCCCTGACGCTGTCTCCTCTGAATGCGAGCATCGCGCCGGGGGGGGTTCAGCAGTACACGGCCACGGCGACTTACGGCAACAACACCTCAGGCGATGCGACCAGTCAGGTGAGCTGGAGCTCGTCGACCAGCAATATCGCCACCATCAATAGCACTGGATTGGCGACGGCCGGGTCTCTGCTGGGGACAACCACGATTGCCGCCAAATCAGGCAGCGTCATTGCTCAGACCGGGCTGACGGTCAGCAATCAAAGCGTTACCAGCGTTACGGTATCGCCTTCCAGCGTGAGCTTGATCTCAGGACAGACCCAGCAGCTTACCGCAACGGCAACCTTTTCCAACAACTCCAGTAGCAATGTCACCAACTCGGCAACGTGGAATTCGAGCGATACCACGATTGCGACTGTGAGCAGCACCGGACTGGTCACGGCGATTGCAACCGGAACGGCTACCGTCACCGCCAGCTATGGTGGGCAGAGCGGCAATGCGACGATAACCGTACAGTAGGACCTGGGATTCCTATGAGAGCGCCGGCAAGTTATCCCAGTGAAGTGGGTGCGATTTAATAGGGCACTCTTAAGGGGCTTGCGGGCTGAAACCGGCTCGGGTTGCACAAATAAAAGGCGTTTTCGGCACGACCAAGCAGATTGCTGAACAACTCTCGAAAGCAGATTCCGCGCGGACTAAAGTCCGATCGAAAACCTCCGGGGCTAAAGCCCAGCTTTATTCCAGCCACTTATGGACGGCCTGAAGGCCGTCCCCTTCAAAGCCCGGGTTGATCCGACTTTCCCTAACGCCGAGATCGGTGTTCAATAATTCACGCTGAAATTAAGAAGATGCCAGTTCACCAGGAAGAAGGCATAACCCAGGCAGGCGAACATCAGCAGCGTATTCCAGATTCTCGTCCAGAACCAGAGATCAAATTCTCGCCACGAGCGTACAAAGTACCAGATACCTACCAGGCCACCCAATACATCGAGCAGCGCTAGTGCTTCCAGAACGCGGAGCCGTCCGTCGAAACGGCTGCTCAGCAGGCCAATGTTGTTCTGCGCCATCACACTCCAGACTGCAACCACCACCAGCAGGCCGAGGTTGAGCAGACACGTTATCCGCATCCATCGCCTGGCACGGCGATATTCCGTGCTCAAGGAAAGCCTGTCGCTATAATGGCGCCGCAACAAAGCATTGATGGGCCAGAAGAGCAGTGTAAGCACAAACATCATCACGGAGAAAAGCAGAATCGTGAGGTTAAGCCGCTGCCTCTTCCACAACGGAACCGGCTGAAGTACCAGGATGGGGACGTCGGTCACGATAACGCGCCGCCCTGCGTAGTCATCGACAAAGGCCAGCCGGCCTTGCCCATGCTCGTCGCGAAACAGCATAGGGGCAATCTCGCGGAAGTGCTTCAAGTTTCCTGCAAAGTCCTTAGCAAACGTGAAGCTGATGGTCCCGTCAGAGTTCGCCTTGACTTTACCCTGCCCGAAAAGGGAGCCAACAGAAACCACAGTGGTGTCTGAGCGCCGGCTCGACCAGTAACTTCCCACAACTGATTTCGCGTCCTTCTGGGCACTGTCAATAGTCTCGGCTTTCGGCGGAGTATAGGGGTAGTAGCGGTTCAGAAAGCTCTGCCAGAGTATGGTGCGCGGCGAGCCTTCGCCCTTGCCCGCGCTGTTGTACGAAACGAAGAAGCCGAGATTCTGATCGGGCATGAGGTGCATATCGCTGTGGAACCACTGCGTATCGCCTCCATGGCCGATGATGCGGTGGCCGTTGCGGGCCTCTTCGAAAAACCCATAGGCCATACCGTTCATCTCCGGCGCCAGGCCAAAGGCCCGCGAGTGCATGAGCTGAGCGGTGTCCGGCTTCAGTATGCGATTGCCGTTGTATTCGCCGCTCTGAAGATGAGCGATCATGTACCTGGCCATGTCAGCGCCACTCACCGACATGCTGCCGGCAGGATAGGCTTCCACAAATTCAAAGCCCTTCGCCGGGTCAGAAGCTTTGTCGTAGCCTTCCGACATCAGCGGCTTCAGGTTCTCGGGCAGCGGTTGCTGAAAAGTAGAGTGCGCCATGCCCAGCGGCTGAAGGATGTTTCGTTCCACGTACTCGTCGAAAGGTAAGCCAGAGACGCGACTCACGATATAGCCGGCAAGCGCAGCGCCATAGTTGGAATAGGCCGGGGTCGTTCCCGGAGGGTAAATCTGTTTGGGTAGCCGCTTCTTCAGATAGCGGTCCAGCGGGTAAAGATCGGAGGCGTTGGCGACGAACAGCTCCTTGATCGACTCTTCCCAGCCGGGAGTGTGCGTCATCAGGTCGCGCATGGTGATCGGCTTGCCAAATGGCGCGGGGATTCGGAAGTCAAGATACTCATTCACATCGCGGTCGAGGTCGATCTTGCCCTGCTCGACCAGTTGCATCACCGCAGTCCAGGTAAAGGTTTTGGAAATTGATCCGGGCCGGAAGAGGGTGTCATCAACGCTCACCGGTTTACGACTCTTCATATCGGAAAAGCCGTAGCCTTGGGCAAACAGCACTTGGCCGTCCTTGACCACCACTACGACGGCGCCAGCGATGTCGTCCTTCTGGAGCTGGATCGGCACCACGCCATCGAGAAATGCCTCGACGTCTTCCTTGGTGAGCTTGGGTGCAACCAGTGCCGTCCCTGGAACCGCTTGCGCCGGAGTGGACAGCTCGGGCGCCGGCTTGGGCTGTGCTGGATTTGTTTCCTGAGGAATCTGCGCGGACAGGAGTGAACTGAAGGTTACGGCGAAGAGCAAAGCGCGGCCGGCAAAGTTCAGCTTGATCATTGTTTATGCCCAGCTTACACCGCGCTTACAACAATAAGGGTTGCCTTCTACGGCAACCGAACACAGGCCACAATTTCCTCGGCGGACTTCAAGATTCGGCCCACGGCGGTTCCTGGGCAAAAAAAGCCGAGCTCACGCCAGGATGAAAATTGTGGTGCGGTTGCGCCTATCTTTGTAACCGCGTAATGCTGCTTTAACATTACAGTCTCGCGAAACATTTACAATCCCGGATTATGCAAGAGAAACCTCTCGCCATCGAACGCGTTGACAGCCCAGGCGGCACCAGCGTTCTGCGGTTGCATGGCCCTTTGCTGCTGGGCAATTTCTTTAGCTTTCAATCGATGGTCCGCTCCGATGAGGCTCAAGTACTGATCCTCGACTTGTCGGATGTCCCCTATATTGACTCGGCCGGAATCGGCTGCCTGGTGGGTGCGCACATTTCGCGCGAGCACGCGAGCCGCAAGCTCATCGTGGCAGGGGCCAGCGAGCGACTCATTAATGCGCTCAAAGTCACGAAGGTCGACCAGCTCTTCCAGTTCGCGACGGACATCGAACAGGCCAAGACTCAGGCAGGCGTCAGCTAGGGCGCTGAAAAAGTCAAAAATATTGATCGCTCCCCGTTGGCGTCATCCCGATCGGGTTACTCTCCTGAAAATGGCGCGAACTCGCCCGTCTCCGGATCAGCTTGCCGAATTGAGCCGCTGCCGATCTCGTAAACCCATCCCCGGATCATCACCTCGCCGGCGTTGAGCCGGGATGCCACACTGGGATGGGTCTTCAAATTGGCGATCTGCTGCAACACGTTCGCTTCAGCCAGACGAGTCAGTTTTTCCTCTTCCGGACAACCGGCGTAGTCGCGCAGTGTGATATGCCTCGCTTCGTTCCCGTGGCGCATCCATTGCTGCACCCCGGGTAGTTCCCCCGTGGTCTCGGGATGAAGCAGCGCTTTCATGACGCCGCAATCCGTATGGCCGCAGAGGATGATCAGCGGCACTTTCAGGACCAGGTTGGCATATTCCACGCCGGCGGTCACGCCGCCGACGAATTCGCCGTACTGAGGCACCATGTTTCCCGGATTGCGCTCGGTGAAGATCTCGCCGGCTTCGGTCTGGGTAATCAGGTGGGGGACAATGCGCGAGTCCTCGCAAGTAATGAAGAAGGCCAGCGGGTCTTGTCCTTTGCTCAGGTGCTCGAACATTGCCCGCTGCGTGGGGAAGATCTCATTCTGAAACTTGCGCACCCCGGCGGCGATGCGATTCCATGCTGTCTTGATTTTCGCCACACTATCCTTTGCGAATGCGAAACAAAGAGGGCTCCGGCTCTCGGGTTTTTGCGGTTGTTGGCAAATCATTCGGTGGGTGCGCGGGGTCTCGCACCCAATTCTAGCGGCCAAGCACACTCTTCCCCGAGGTGGTAAGCCCGAGTGATCTACTGCAACGCCTTGCCCAAAAACGCCGACACATCCTGCTTCAGATGCTCCAGTGAACTCGACTTGATGTACATCATGTGTCCGGCGTCGTAGTAGCCCAGGCTGATCTTCCCCTGCTGCTGCTGATCCAGGCCCATGTGGTTCAGCGTGTAGCGGGTAGCGAAAAACGGGGTTGCCAGGTCGAAATATCCGGATGCCACGAACAGTTTCATATATGGATTCTTGATGAATGCCAGGCGCAACGCCTCACTCGTATCGGGGTAGCCTTGTCCGGCGGAGCCCCACTCCCACTGCCCGACGCCGCCGCCGAGGACGTAGTATTCCAGGTCCGTTTTAAATCCCAGTTCGCTCCGGATGTAGTTATTAAACGTAGCCGTAAACGGAGGCCGTATTGCCGACTCGCTGGGATCGTAATAACCATGCGCGGCTTCTGGGCTCACCGGAATGCCGGTGAAGCGGCTGTCAAGCCGTCCCACCTCCAGCTTCTGACTGCGCAACAGCTCGCTGGTGAATACCGGTTCGCTGATGCGCCCGTTGTGGTAGTCAACCACGCTGCGGTCGAGTCCGGTGAAGCGACTCACCTGGGTGATCATCTCATCGCGCTCTTGCGACGTGAGCGAGTCGCCCTTACCCAGTGCAAGGGTATACGGCCCGGCGGCGTACTGTTCCGCCTGTGACAGCACACTGGCCAGGTCGAGCTGTTGCAAGTCAGGCGGCAGTTTCTTGTGATACCACGCGGTCGAGGCATAGCTCGGCAAGTAAAGTATGTACGGCAAATCGTTGCCCACACCGAATTCCAGCGTCTGGAAGTTAAGCACAGACGAAACCAGCACCACTCCGTTTAGCGCGATGCCGCGGTTGATGAGATAGCCGCTGAGCCCCGCAGCGCGGGTTGTGCCGTAGCTCTCGCCAACCAGAAACAGCGGCGAGTTCCAGCGCTGGTAGCGTGTTAGATACAGCCGAATGAAGTCACCCACCGACGCAATGTCGCCTTCGACGCTCCAAAACTTCTTGCCCAGCTCCTTCGTCGCAGCGCGGCTGAAGCCCGTGCCCACGGGGTCGATAAACACCAAATCGGTCTGGTCCAGCCAGGTCTGCTGATTGTCAATCAGCTCAAATGGTGGAGGTGGCATTTCACCGTCGGGCAGCATCTTGACCCGTCGCGGGCCGATCGCTCCCAGGTGCAGCCACACCGATGCCGAACCCGGTCCCCCATTGAACGAAAACATCAGCGGCCGCTTGCCCGTGGGATTGTCCAGAGTGTAGGCGACGAAGAAGACGTTCGCTTCGATCGCGTCCGTTTCCGGATTACGCAGCGGCATATATCCCGTAGTCGCGGTGTAGTGCAGCACCTTGCCGCCCACGGTGATCTGGTGATGCGTCACCACCGGAGGCTCTTCCTTCAGCGCTGCGGCCTTTTCCTTTGCCTCGCCTTTCTCTTTGCCGGACTCGCCCGGATGCTTGCCCGAAGATTCGGAAGATTTGGCAGCTTTCTCGCCCGATTCGTTTTCGTTCTGCTGGGCGCAGAGATTGAGCCCAAACAGGGCTATGGCGAGGAAGAGAATGGCTGCAAGTGCGCGGCGCATCAAAGATCGATCTCCTTCATGACTTCCTGAAATTGCAAACATGTAAGTTAACCGCCTCAACGCAAAAAGAGCCAGACCGGCACGTAGCCTTGTCTGACTCTCTAATCCAACAATAGCATATCGACCACGGGAATCTTCACTCTTGGCTGGATTTATATGTCTTGCCAATTCAACCAATTACCAAGAACTGTTGCATTTTTCCTAATTGACAACCAATCCCGCACTATGACTAAAGTAACGCCTGAAGGTGCTATTAGCCCCTGGAGCCTCCAAACTCACGCTATCGTTTCTTTGCCGCCTTTTTTGCCACAACCTTCTTCGCCGGGGCTTTCGCCGCTTTCTTCGCAGCTTTGACGGGGGCCGCCTTTTTCGCTGGAGCTTTCTTGCTCGCCGAACCCTTGGCCGCCGCCGGCTTGGATTCCTTCGCAGCAGCTTTTGCTGCCGGCTTCTTTTCCTGTGCCGGCGCTTTTGCTGTCGCCTTCTTCGCTTCCTTGGCAGCTTTCACCGGCGCAGTCTTCACCGGCGCTTCAGGCTTGGCCGCTGCCGACGGCTCAGCCGTGGCCGGAGCCGTGGGCACAGCCGCAGGAACTGGAACGGCCGCGGGTACTCCCTTCGGTTTCCGCCCGCGCTTGGCTGGGGCCGCTGCCGCCGAAGCACCGGGAGTTGCAGCCTCTGCCGTAGCCGCTGCCGCCTTGCCCCGTCCCCGTCGCGCTGGCGGAGGCGGCGGAGGCGGCGGAGGCTCGTAGGGTTTCAGAAAGTTCACGATTTCGTTATGCGAGCGCAACTTGCTATCCAGCAACAGCAGGAAGGCCTCATCCAGAATCTTCGGATACTCCGGCAACTGCGCGGTGATACGCATCTCGGCCATCTCCGGGAAGGGAAGCTTTTCTCTTACCTGCCGCCACTTCCCGAAGAAATTCTTCAGCTTCGCATCGACCGACTGCTGCTTGGTGGTGATGCTCAAGAACAAAACATCTTCCGGCGCCGCATTCGCCAGCATCTTCCAGGCTCCCGAGGTTGTCGCCGCCTCACGCCCGCTGAGCTTCCTTGCCAGATCGTGCGCCCGGCTCTCCAGGTGCTTCCATTTGTCGACGAAGTCGCGGCGCGGAATCAGCCGCTGAATCTCGGAGATGTCTTTGTCCGACATCTTCTTCGTCAAGAAATACATGGTGATGGGCCCGGTCTCGGGGAAGTAGCCGAAGTTGTTCATCAACTGGCGCTGCTTCATCACCAGCCCCACATCTCCGGCCTCAATCTTGGCTGCCGTCCAGTGGGTATGCAAAACCTTCAGCCAGCCTTCACGCTCCAGCGCACGCACCACGGTGACGGGATCATCCTCGTGGGCGAGTTGCTCCAGTTCGTGTCCGATGGAGCGCTTGCCGATGTACTCGATATAGTTGTTCTCTTTTGCGGCGTCGTATCGTGCCTGGGTGCGTTCTTCCAGCGCATAGTGAAAACGCGCTGCCAGGCGGGTTGCTCGAATCAGGCGAATCGGGTCTTCCAGAAATGCATAGCTGTGCAGGATGCGCAGCACCTTGGCTTCGATATCGGCAGTGCCGTTGAACGGATCGAGCAACAATCCGCGTGAACCGGGATTGAGCGACAACGCCATGGCGTTGACGGTGAAGTCACGCCGGCGCAAATCTTCATTTATGGTTGCGGAAGTGATGGTCGGCGCCTTGCCCGGCTTGTCGTAGACCTCCGAGCGCGTCATGTTCAGCTCGGCGCGCACGTTGCCCGGCATCAGCAAGTAAAGAATCCGCAGGTCCTCGTCAATCCCTTGCACGCTGATTCCGGCCTTCTCCAGTTCTTTCTGGAGTTTGAGCGGATTACCCTGAACGCTTAGATCGATATCGCGAATGGGAAAGCCGGTAATCAGGTCCCGGATCGTCCCGCCCGTCAGGTAGATGTTTAGCCCCGCATGGCGGGCGATCTCCTGGACCAAAACCACACCTTTTTGCTGATCCGGGGTCAGCCGGGTGTCCATGCTGTAGATATAGTCTGCCATCTAAGCGTAAGATTCTATTGTATTTCCTGGGCAAATCATGTTTTGGCAAGACAGGCCAGTGGATCTACAGACTTCCATACTGCTCCCCCCGCCACGAAAATGACTGTCAGATTCCGGAATGCCCGTCTTTGATTCCTGGGAAACGGATAGCTGCAACCTCTACTCGAATCGAGACTTACGGGACATCGGCTCCGGGAGCGCTGCACAGCGAACAATAACACAAGGTTCATGTTTTGGCTACAAAGCTCGTTATGAAGAGGCATTCGTGGAGTAAAGATGCGAAAATGAAGCCGGTAGCAGCCTTACCCTACTAGCAGTCGGGCCGTCGTCCATTCCGACACTATCGGCTGCGTAGCACTGAGCTCAAATGTCTTCCACCCGCAAGAAAGTCATTGTTCGCAAGCTCGATCGCGATACCGCCGCCGGTTATGTGGGCTCCCAGTTCGTTGCCGACGGAAAGCTTGAGCTACTCAATACCGCCGGCAACGTCGTGACCATCGCGATCGTTGACATTAAGGGCGTGTACTTTGTGCGCGAGTTCGGCGAACCTGAGTCGCTTACCCGCAAGACGTTTGCTTCGCGTCCGCGCGCTGAAGGACTCTGGGTGCGGCTTCGCTTTCGTGACAACGAAATCATTGAAGGGTTGATGCCCAACGATCTGGTTCAGGAGGGCAGTGACGGTTTTTCTATCATTCCGCCCGACACCCGCTCTAATACACAGCGAATTTTCGTCCCGCGCTCAGCCCTGGCGGAGATGACCGTCATCGCCGTGATCGGGGAAAAGAAGAAGCAGCACGCACCCGGGCCGGAAGACGCCAGACAAGTTTCCATGTTCGGGTAACCTGCTTACTTTCCCACTATGCGATGTCGATGAAAAAGTCGATTCGGAACGCTTCGTGCTTCCCGAATCTTCCGAATAGCACCCCCCGCAAGAAGCCAGCGCCGCAGGCGACTCAATCTAGCCCAGCAGGAAGCGAAGCGGAGTGCTGGGTTGGTCCGGAAAAAAATGCGAGTCCCATAAGGGACGGCAAATGCTTCATCCGAAGATGTACCCCTCATCGTTTACGCCAACTACTTCACTGAGAGTGCGCAGGCGATCGTCAACGCAGTGTCGCCGCCTTTCTGCCGAAGTGCGTGGCCGTGGATTCATCTGCCGCCCCTCCGAGACTCGGGTGTTGTAATCGGGTGCTGTAATGCGTTATCCCAAGATTGCGCTGCGCTCCATCCAACCCACAAGCGCCCTTCAACTCGGCTGAGGACAGGCGACAACAGCGCTTGCAGAGCAGCCGGCCACCCTGAGCTGTCATCAGATGCGGCCTCCGAACCTGCGCACATCGTACCTTCATCATCACGCCAGGCTGTTTGCAGTCGTAAAGGAAAGCAGGTCCTTCGCTTCGCTCAGGATGACAAACATGATGAAGCGCCGGAAGAGTTGCGGCCCAGCTTCCCACTCAACCCGCACAGCGCGTCATTCGATGGCGTAGCCTACATTTCAACGACTAGCATGTGAAGTCTCCCGAATTCGCCAATTATCATCCATATAGGCTATGCGTGCCCGATATCAGCGCTGGATCTACAACTGGGAAGCCCGTCTCACCTCGCGAGACACCAACCGCATCGTCCGCCCGCTGGAGTGGGGTACGGAGTGGGCATCGGCCTGGCCAATGGTCGCCGATATTCGCCCGCCGCAGGACGCCGGCGACTCCGCCGCCATGATCGACTACTGGATGGCGGTGAATCAGCGCATCATCGCCAACAGCGATGAGTTTTACGCCTACCAGTCCCCGACCGATTTTCGCCTCGAACGTCGCAAGGTGGAACTGTTTCACACCGGAAGTGAGCCGCCCAAGACGAAGCTAAAAGACGAGGCGGCACATTTCTTGCGATTCACCTCGCCAATCGAGACGCCCTATAGCGAGAACAATTTGATGAACGCTCGCTGGTTCCCGGCAAAGGGACAGCGTGCCGTGGTTGTCATGCCGCAGTGGAACGCCGACGGTATAAGTCACAATGGCCTCTGTCACATCTTCAACCGGCTGGGCATTGCGGCATTGCGCATGAGCCTGCCCTACCACGATATCCGCCGTCCCGAGGGGCTGACGCGCGCCGACTATGCTGTGTCGGCCAATATCGGCCGGACGATTCATGCCGTCAGGCAGGGAATCGCGGACATCCGTTCTTGCTTCGACTGGCTGGAGCAACAGGGCTACAGCAAGCTCGGCATTGTCGGCACCAGCCTGGGCTCATGCTATGCATTCATCGCGGCGGCTCACGACCCACGCATCGCGGTGAACGTCTTCAACCACGCTTCGACCACTTTCGGCGACGTGGCGTGGACGGGCCAGTCGACGCGGCACATCCGCAAGGGAATGGAAGGCACACTGAACCACGATCAGGTGCGCGACCTATGGATGTGCATCAGCCCCATGGTCTACTTCCAGAAGTTCCACCGCTGGCCGAAGAAGTCGCTGATGATTTACGGCCGCTACGACCTGACCTTCCTGCCCGAGTTCTCCATGCAGGCCGCGACCGAATTCCTCAAGCGCGGACTCGATACCACCATCAAAGCGCTGCCTTGCGGCCACTACACACTCGGCGAGGCTCCCTACAAATACCTGGACGCCTGGCATATCTCGCGCTTCCTCGCCAAGGCCTTTGCGGGTTAGCCAGAAGCTCTCCTGGCTAAGCGATCGCCAGTATTGCCTGCAGATGAATGTCTCGCTCGTGAGCAGGTGCTCCCCTGATTAGAAAATCGATTCGAAATCGGAAGACACGAGTTCGCTACCCCGCGAAATTTCCTTGACAAGCTACTGCGTGGGCAGCAATCATCCGAGGACACGCTGAGTCAGTCGGCCTGAGAACATTGCAGTTCGAAGGGGAGTCCTGCAACCTGGCCGTATCGAAGCTGATCGTCGCGCTTCATCAAGCTTTCACATTTGTGGTGTGGGTCAACAAGGGTAAACCGTAGCCGTGAGTCTCGAACCTCCAGCTGCATCTCTCGTACGCAGCGTTTTTGCTGTGGGCTTTGGTGTGTGGGCGAGCTACTCTCAGGCAGCGGCTCGGCTCAATCCGGCTACTCCAAATATCTTCAGTCCGGCTTCCACCCCGGCCCAATCCATCTACCACCTGTCTTTATTTGTGATTGCAATCTGCGGGGCGATCTTTCTCACAGTTTTCAGCCTGCTGGTTTATGCCGTGGTCAAGTTTCGCCGCCGCGCCGACGACGATGGCCGCGAGCCTCCACAGATTTATGGCAGCAACCAGATGGAGCTGGCCTGGACGGTGATTCCCGTAGTGATCGTGGTGGTGCTGTTCCTCGCCACCGCGCGTGTCATCCACGCTATAGAAGACGCCAAGCTCCCATCCAGCACGGTAGAAGTCATCGCCGTTGGCCATCAGTTCTGGTGGGAGTTTCAATATCCGCAACAAGGATTCACCACCGCAAACGAGTTGCATGTACCGGTCAGCCATGGTTCCGAGGGGACACCCACGCACATTAAGCTGCTGTCGGCCGACACCGATCACAGTTTCTGGGTCCCGAAACTTGCCGGCAAGACCGACCTCATTCCCAATCACCCCAACGAAATGTGGATTGAACCGCACGAGACCGGGGTCTACCTGGGGCAATGCGCTCAATATTGCGGAGTGGAGCACGCCAAGATGCTGCTGCGGGTGATCGTCGAATCCCCGGAGGACTTCCAGAAGTGGGTTGACCAGCAGAAGCTTCCCGCAGTACAGGCAGCAAGCGCTGCGCGTGGGCGGGAGATCTTCGAGACGACGGCTTGTGTCAACTGCCACACGGTGGCAGGTACGAACGCGCACGGCACTTTTGGACCTGATCTGACCCACCTCATGAGCCGCGAAACCATTGCTGCCGGTGCTGCGCTCAACACCCGTGAGAATCTGCGCCAGTGGATTGAGGACCCTGACGTCATCAAGCCCGGTGCGCTGATGCCCGCCATGAAGATGAGCCAGGCTGACGTTGACGCCTTAACCGATTACATGCAGACGCTGCGCTGACAGGACTGAAAAATGTACGACGCTGACTCTATCTCGCAACCCATGTTCGTGCCCGAGGCGGGCGCGGCCAGCCGCCCGTTCTTCGAGCGGTTACACGAGTGGATCGTCACCGTCGATCATAAAAAGATCGGGCTGATGTATGTCAGCTATGGCGTCTTGTTTCTGGTGATTGGCGGGATTGAAGCCGCGATCATGCGGGCCCAGTTGGCGGTCGCCAACAATCATCTCGTCTCGCCTGAAACCTTCAACCGCATGTTCACCATGCACGGTACGACCATGATCTTCTTCGCGGCCATGCCCATCGTTTTTGGCATCGCGAATTATCTGGTTCCGCTGATGATCGGCGCGCGCGACATGGCTTTCCCCCGCCTCAATGCCTTTAGCTTCTGGATGAGCGCCCTGGGCGGCATCGTTTTGTACTTCAGCTTCATCGCCGGCAGTGGACTCTATGGCGCGGGCTCGGCCCCCGACGTTGGCTGGTTCGCCTACGCTCCGCTCACTGCCCAGGCCTTCTCCCCGGGACACAGCACTGACTACTGGATCATCGGCCTGCTCATCGCCGGCGTCGGATCCATCGGCACCGCCTTGAACATCATGACCACGATTTTCTGCATGCGCTGTCCCGGCATGCTGCTGCGCCGGATGCCACTGCTTGCCTGGATGAATCTGGTCATGTCCGGGCTGGTTTTAGTGGCCGTATCGCCCTTGACCTCGGCACAGGTTATGCTGCTGCTCGATCGCTACCTGGGCGCGCACTTTTTCGACACCCAGGCCGGCGGCTCGGCCGTCATCTGGATGCACTTCTTCTGGATCTTCGGCCATCCCGAGGTCTACATCCTGGTGCTGCCGGCGTTCGCGATCATCTCCGAGGTCATTCCGGTTTTTTCCCGCAAGCCGATCTTCGGCTACAACATCATGGTGCTCGCAACCATTGCCATCGGCTTTATCAGTCTCGGCGTGTGGGCCCATCACATGTTCACCGTTGGCATGACCTCCTACGCCAATGCATTCTTTGTGGCTTCGACGGCGGCCATTGCAGTTCCCACCGGGATAAAGATCTTCAACTGGCTGGGCACCATGTGGGGCGGGAAGCTGATCTTCAAAACCCCGATGCTGTTCTGCGTGGCAGCCGTGGCCCAAATGCTGATTGCGGGACTAACCGGCATCATGCTGGCAACTGCGCCATTCGATTGGCAGCTCGGCAATTCCTATTTCGTCATCGCTCACTTTCATTACGTCATCCTGGGTGTCATCGTCTTTGCTGTGTTTGGCGCCAGCTACTATTGGTACCCCAAAATCACTGGCAGGCTGATGAACGAGACCTTGGGGAAGTGGCATTTCTGGCTGTTCCTGATCGGGTTTCATGTGACTTTTGACTTCATGCACATCCCCGGCCTTCTGGGCATGCCGCGCCGTATTTACACCTACGATGCCAACCGGGGCTGGGAGACCTGGAACCTGATCGTCTCGGTCGGCGTGGTCGTTCAGATTGTGGCAATCCTGTGCTGGGTAGTGAACCTGCTGTGGTCGAGATACAAGGGCCCTATCGCCGGAAACGATCCCTGGGATGCCTGGACGCTGGAGTGGTCGACCACATCGCCTCCGCCCGATTACAACTTTGCCCTCATCCCCACGGTGCGCAGCCGCCGTCCGCTGTGGGACTTGAAACATCCGGAAGATCCGGACTGGAAGTACGAGTAGAGGAGACTACGTTTTGGCAGCACCGAGCATTGCGCTGAAACCGCCTGAGATGCCGCTGGCGCACGAACTGCGTGGGCGCGTGGGCATGTGGTGCCTGATCGTGGCGGAATCGTCGATCTTCACCATCTTTGTGGTCGCGTATCTCTTTTACGCGGGCAAGAGCCTCAACGGGCCCTACCCCAATCAGGTGCTGCATGTTCCGGTGTTCAACTCCATCTGCCTGTTCGCCAGCAGCTTCACCATCTTGATGGCCGAGCGCGCTCTGCGGCGCAATGTGGTCAAGTTGTTCGGGATTTGGTGGTTCTTCACCATCGTGCTGGGATTCATCTTCATCGTGGGTACGGCGCGCGAGTGGTATCACCTGATCTATCACGAAGGGCTCACCATCAGCACCAACCTGTTTGGAACGACGTTTTATTCGCTGGTGGGCCTGCACGCGTTTCACGTCATCGTCGGGCTGACCGGCTTGACGATCATCATGATTTTCACTGCCCTCGGCGATGTCACCCAGGAGCATGAGCATCGCATCGGAGTCTTCGCCATGTATTGGCACTTTGTGGATGCCATCTGGGTGGTGGTTTTATCGGTTGTGTACTTTATTGCGCGATGAAGCTCCGAATCGGTTTTGAAGGGGCACGACTTCAGTCGTGCCGAAGAGAGCGAATCGCGTCAGGGCACGACTTCAGTCGTGTCGAACAGGACTGGTAAAGATTAGGGCTTTAGCCCCTGAGGAAATGCCGAGTCCGCCGGGGACGGCACAAAAACAGGGGACTGAAGTCCCCTCGGGATGATAAGGAAAAGGGACACACAACGGCGCAGCTAAAGCTGGCGCCCCTTCAAAGACCATGGCAATGCCGCAACCACCCGTCCAGAGCCATCCCGAGCAGGTCGACATCGCCCTGCCGGCGCCGACAGCGTGGCCCTTCTTCCTGGCGATAGGTGCTGCCCTGTTGTTCGCCGGCCTGCTGACCAATGTCTCGCTGAGCATTCTCGGTGCGATCCTTTATGTGACCGCCGCCGCAGGCTGGTTCCGGCAGGTGCTGCCGCACGAACATCACCTGACGATTACGGCTACGGTGCCCGCCGCAGAAAAGGCTTTGGCTCCTCCTGAAGTGCAATACGTGCGCTCCGCGGAGAAGATACAGCGCGCCTGGCTGCCCTTGAAGGTTTACCCCATGGTCTCCGGCCTGAGAGGCGGTTTGGCCGGCGGTGTAGCCATGGCGATCTTCGCTATGCTGTATGGGGTTTTCGTGGTGCATAGCATCTGGTACCCGGTCAATCTTGTTGCCGGAACCCTTTACGCACCCAATGCGATGCCCTCAACCCAATCGCTTATGCAGTTCCACCCTGCCTGGTTGCTGTTTGCGGTGGCCCTGCACCTGACCATGTGCGTGCTGGTGGGTTTGCTGTATGGCGCCATGCTTCCCATGTTGCCCGGCCGGCCGATCGTGCTTGGCGGCATCATTGCTCCGCTGATTTGGACAGGGCTGGTCTATTCCGTCCTCGGCTTTGTCAATCCGCTGCTGGACGAACGGATCAATTGGGTCTGGTTCGCCGTGTCCCAGGTCGCCTTCGGCGTGGTCGCGGGATTCGTTGTTGTTCGGCACAGCAAGGTCTGGACCGCTGAGAACCTCCCATTGGCCATGCGCGCCGGTATCGAAGCGCCCGGCCTTATGCAGGAGCGCGATTCCGGAGAAGAGGGGCGATGAAGATTCGCCTCGCAGCGGTTCTAGCTCTTGCGCTGGCAACGTCCGCCATTGTGGGATGTCATCTTCCCGGCAAGCCTCCCCCGGGTCCCGAGGTTCCCAACCCCGACACAGTTCTTAATGCCAAGCTCCTGTACAGCCAGAACTGTGCGGGTTGCCACGGCGCGGACGGCAGGCATGGCGCAACCATCGGCATTGGCGACCCCGTGTACCTGGCGATTGCGAGCGAAGACACCATGCGGTCGGTGGTCAGCAAAGGCCGGGCCGGAACCGCAATGTCCGCCTTCGCCCAGAAAGAAGGCGGCATGTTGACCGATGCGCAGGTCGACGCCATCGTGCGCGGCATTCGCGAGCGCTGGAGCAATCCCAGCGCGGTCGCCGGCGTCAATCCTCCGCCGTATGCAGCGACAGCGCCGGGCGATGTGCAACGCGGACAAGCCGCTTACAACAAGTTCTGCGCAAGCTGTCACGGCGAAGCCAACGGCGGTGGCTCGAAGGCAGGCTCCGTGCTCGACCCGGCGTATCTCAGCCTGATCACCAATCAGGGCTTGCGCACCATCGTGATCACCGGCAGGCCCGACTTTAACGCGCCCGACTGGCGCAACAATGTTCCCGGACAGCCCATGACCGATCAAGAGATTACCGATGCTGTCGCTTTCCTGGCTTCGCATCGTCCCGCCACCGCGGCTGTGCAGAACCCGCCGCCCGCAGCGGCCAATGCTTCCGGAGGTTCCCAATGAGTTCGCAGCCTGAGCCGGCGAATCAGCAGAGCGAAAAGAATGAAATTTCCCGCCGCGAGGTATTTTTCAAGATCGGTGTATTGCTGAACGGTTTGGCGGCGGTGATCCTGGCGACGCCGATCATCGGCTACCTGGTGTCGCCGATTCTCGAGGCGAAAGGCAACGGCTTCAAGCGCTGGATTGTTCTCGGGGAACTAGACGAATTTCCTGAGAATCAGACACGGCTGGCCAAGTTCAAGAATCCCATCACCGGTGTCTCCGATGGCCAGACGGATGACATCCCTTGCTGGGTCCGGCGCTTGTCGGGCGAACAATTCCAAGTCTTCGCTATCAACTGCGCGCATCTTGGATGCCCGGTGCGCTGGTTTCCGCAGTCCGGACTGTTCATGTGCCCCTGCCACGGTGGCGTCTATTACCAGGATGGCTCTCGTGCCTCAGGGCCGCCGCCACGCGGCCTGTTTGAATACCAGTACAAGGTCGAGGACGGCAAGCTGATAATCCTGGCAGGTCAGTTGCCGACGCTCTCCACCACGGCGGCCCTGCGTGGTCCGAAGAGGAGTGGCGGATGTCAAGGCTAAGCCGAATCGGCGACTGGTTTGAACGCAGGCTGCAGATTGCCGGAGCCATACGCGAAGCTGCCGAACATCCTGTTCCACGGAAATCGGCGAGTTGGTTTTACGTCTTCGGCAGCGCCGCGCTGACCATCTTCATCCTTCAGGTATTCACCGGCATCCTGCTCGCGCTGATCTACGTCCCCAGCGCCGCCGAAGCCTGGAATAGCCTTCAGTTCCTGAATCACGCGGTCACCCTGGGATGGTTCCTGCGCGCCGTTCACGGCTGGGGCTCGAACTTCATGGTGGCCGTGGTGCTGATCCACATGTGCCAGGTGTTTTTGTTCGGCGCATATAAATTCCCCCGTGAGCTCACCTGGATCGTCGGCGTCTTCCTGCTGTTGATGACCTTGGCGATGGCCTTCACCGGGCAGGTCATGCGCTTCGATCAGGATGCCTACTGGGGTATCGGGATTGGCGCGTCGATTGCCGGCCGGGTGCCGGTGCTCGGGCCGTATGTCGTACACATGCTGCTGGGAGGGCCCATTATCGCGGGCGCCACCTTGTCGCGCTTTTTCGCGCTGCATGTGTTCGTTATCCCAGGGTTGCTGATCGCCCTTGTCTCCCTCCACCTGTTGATGGTCCTCAAGCTGGGCGTCAACGAGTGGCCGATGCCGGGGCGCGTCGTTCGCCGCTCAACCTACTTGCAGGAATACCACGAGCTGACGAAGAAGCGCGGCGTGCCCTTCGTCCCCGTTGCCATCTGGAAGGACATGTTCTTCTCCGCCGCCATCATCGTCGCCGTAATGGCGTGCGCGGCATACTTCGGGCCGTTCGGGCCGACTGGCTATCCCAATCCCACCATCATCCAGACCATCCCCAAGCCCGACTTCTTCTTCCTCTGGCTCTATGCCATGCTGGCATTGCTGCCTCCGTCGCTGGAGACACCACTGCTCCTCATTGGTCCCGTCATTGCCATCGGCTTCCTCGTCGTCCTGCCCTTTATCTCCGGCGAAGGCGAGAAGAGCTGGAAGCGGCGGCCCATCGCCGTGGTCACACTGCTGCTCATCGCTGTAGCGCTGGGGACATTTACCAGGCTTGCGACCTACTCTCCGTGGAGCCCGGTGATGGATGGCTGGAGCAGTGATCCCGTTCCAGTCGAGTTCTTGAACGGCAGAACGCCCCTGGAGCGGCAGGGAGCGCTGGTCTTTCAAGGCAAACAGTGTCGCAATTGTCACTCGCTCGACGGCGTCGGCGGCAAACGTGGCCCGGAACTCGATCGCGTGGCGACGCGCATGACGCCTGACCAACTGGTGCGGCAGGTGATCCAGGGTGGCGGCAATATGCCGGCCTACGGCAAGAACCTGAACCCCGCAGAGGTGACCGCTCTGGTTTCATTCCTGGAGACGCTGCACCCGCCGAACCAACGTCCGGCGCGCGATGCCGCCGGGCGGGCCGTCGTGCCCCTGCCTTAGCGAGGCTCGGTTGCCTTGTAACGACGTTTTGAAGGGGCGCAGCTTCGGCTGCGCCGTTGCCATCCGTTTATTTTTGACAATGCGAGCCGACGCCTGTCGGCGAGCGATCAACGTTTTCGACTTTTTCAGCAGCCTGATCAGCCGCTGCGCGTTGAACCTCAGGGCTGAAGACCCTTGTGTGTTCTGGCAAGTCACGCGGTTGAAGCCGCGCCCTTTCAAAACCGGCTGAACCCGCCGAGTAAACTGGACGAGACCCATGTCTCCCGCTTTGCACGCCGCGCTCGCATCCTGGGTCATTCCCTGGGTGCCCACCCTGGGAATCTGCATAACCGTTTTGCTCTACTTGCGCGGCTGGTACCTGCTGCGTTGCGCCGGCTTTCCCCTGATTCCGCCATGGCGCGTGTGGGCGTTTCTCTCTGGCATGTTCGCGCTCTGGGTCGCGCTGGCCTCGCCTATGGACGTCTTCAACGGCTGGCTGCTGACCGCGCACATGTTTCAGCACATGGTGCTGATGATGCTGGCGCCGCCGCTGATCCTGCTGGGTGCGCCGGTGATTCCCCTGGTCCGCGGCCTGCCGGTCTTTGCCGCGCGCGAGTTTGCTGGCCCCTTCCTCAACTGGAAGCCGGCGCAGCGCCTGGGTCGGGTGCTCACCCAGCCGGTCTTCGCGCTCGTGCTCATGGGAGTGGTGATGCTCGGCTGGCATGTGCCCGCGTTGTACGAGCTGGCCCTGAGATCGTCGGCATGGCACCAGTTTGAACACGTTTGCTTCCTTGTGACCGCGCTGATCTTCTGGTGGCCGATCGTTGAGCCGTGGCCGAGCCACGCGCAGTGGCCGCGATGGGCGATGGTGCCCTATCTTCTGGTTGCCGATCTGCTGAACACCATTCTGTCCGCCGCGTTGGTATTTGCCGATCATGTGCTCTATCCGTCCTATCTCGACGCGCCTCAAGTCTTCGGGCTGAATCCGCAGCAGGACCAGGCAGCCGCCGGAGCTCTCATGTGGGTTTTGGGCTCAATGGCGTTCATCGTGCCTGCAGTGCTGGTCGCAGTCCAATGCCTGGCACGCCCACCCTTGGCATTGCAACCGCACAGGCTGAAAAAGCGGCGTCCGATATTTGCAGGATATTGGCAGGGTGCGATGGCGAAGCTGGGATTCGACAGTTGGGGGGCAGACGCCGCGTCTTTCGTCGCGCTCTTCGTCGCCACCGGATTGGCATTCTCGGCGGTGATGGCGTTTTCTGGCTCCGACGCTGACGACCTTGCGTTATGTGCGCAGCAGCAGAGTGGAAACCTCGCGCTCTGGGTTTACGTGGCCGGTGACGGCATGAATGTCGGCGATAACGACGTCAGCGTTTTGGTACAGGACGCCGCCGGCAACGCTTCTCTGGACAGCCGTGTCGAAGTCAGCGCGGCCAGCGGAAACCAGGATCACAACCAGGGATTTGCTATCAGCGGGCAGGAAAGCGACTCTGAAAACAAGCTGATGAAGTCCGCTGTCATTGAACTTCCAACCGCCGGCGCCTGGCTGATTCGAGTTGGCGTGGCCCATGCTTCGCCGGATGCTTCAATAATGTTTCCCGTCGAGGCCGTGCCGCACAACTCCGGCTTCGATGACTGGTGGCCCTACCTCATCTTTCCCGTCATCGCCGCCTGTTTGCTGCTGATCCATGCTTATCGCCATCGGGCTGCGGCGCCACGCCCGCAGTCGATTCCGGTGGCTCACACCAGGCGTGCTGCCCACCACAACACGAATCCGCCCAGCAGAATCCGGTAAATCGCGAAAACCGTAAAGCCGCGCGTGCGCACCCAGCGCATGAACCAGGCCACAACTCCATAAGCCACGATGAACGACACCACGAAGCCGACGATCAGCACGAGAATGTGGTGACCATCCGTAGGCAATTCTCCGATCACGCTGGGTTCGCCATGATGCGGCCGCAGCGACTTGAGCAGGTCATAGCAAGTAGCGACGACCATCGTCGGGATGGAGAGAAAGAAGGAAAATTCCAGCGCGGTCGGGCGGTCCATCCCGGCAAGCTCGCCGGCGGTGATGGTTGCCATCGAGCGCGACGTGCCGGGGAAGACTGCCGACAAAATCTGGCACAGTCCAATCCACACTGCCTGGCCAACCGACATCTGCTCCATATCGGTGGTCAGACCGCCGCGAGCGAAGGCTTTGTGCTGCGAGCGCTCGTACATGGCATCGACGATCCACATGACAACTCCGCCAATGATCAGCGACCAGGCCATGATGTGAATGTCTTCCAGGTGCTTGCCGATGATCTTGGTCAGCAGAAATGCCGGGAGCGCGGTGCAGACGAAGGCAATGATGGTCAGCGAGAACGGATGAGTGAGCACCGTGCGATCACCGCGTTTGCCCTGCGGGAAGTCGCGCATGAACTCAACAATGCGCGGCCAGAAGTAAATGGGCAGGCAAAGAATCGCGCCCAACTGGATGACGATGGAGAACATCTTCCAGTAGCCGTTGGCCAGGTCGAGGCCGAGAAACGCCTCGCAAATTCGCAGGTGCGCCGTCGAGCTGACGGGAAGAAATTCAGTCAGGCCTTCAATGATGCCCAGCAGGACAGACAGCAGGTAGTCGTTCAAGGGGTTCCTCGGGTACTACTGTGGTTGGCAATAACCCGCGTCAGGGCACGGCCTCGGCCGTGCCGATATACGCTCTTTCAATATATGTGAGTCCCTTTCAGGGACGACACAAAAGCAGGTCCTTCGGCGGCTGAAGCCGCCTCAGGATGACAACGGGAAACATACAACTGTAGCGGCACGACTTAAAGTCGTGCCCTGACGCGGGGCAGTGCCACAGAGGGGCTTCTTGCACGCCTGAACGCCTACTCCCCCGCACCCAACGTCACTCCACCGCATTCCCCCACGCCGGAATACCAGTCTGCACCATATATATCAGAGTCTGGGCGCGGTTCGACCAGTCAGTCGCTTCCGGGTATTGCGAGATGAGCTTCTTGGAGATACTGATCGAGCGGGCAGCGGCGTCGTCAGCTTTTTTCTGCTGGTTGCTGGACTTGTAAATCGTTACAAGAGCCGCCTGCCGCCAGGCCGCGTTGTAAAGCGCTTCCGGGGCCTTGGGAGATTTCGGATGCTCATCCGCGTACTTAACGTAGATCTCCGACTCTTTCACCGGGCATTCGGCCTGCGCCTCCCACTCGCCGCAGAGCTTGTTATCGATCACCTCATACGCCGCCAGGTCGGCCCACTTGGTTCCCGGAAACTTCTTCATGACCTTCTTCATGTAGCTTTCGTCGAGGGGCATTCGCATACCGGGATCGCGCAGTTTCGCTGAGGGACGCGTCCTCTGATCGGCCAGGTCGAGTTGCCAGCGGATGTCGGCGGCGCGGTACATTGCCTCAGCAGCCAGCGGTGAGGAAGGGAAGTACTCCACCACAGCGGCATAAAGCCGCATAGCGTCCTGGGCTGCGCCGCGGCGGCCGCCCCGCTCGCTGGCCTGGTATTCAGAACCCGCCGCTTCGCCGAAGATGATATTATCGCCGTCGGGCACGTCGGGCGTGATGATGCCCTTATCGAGCATCCAGCCGGTGACATTGCGCTCGGTCTCCAGCGCAGGATTGGACGCAACCGTGGCGACGACATGCACCCATCCCGGAGTGCGCTCCAGCACAACGACCTCACGGCCGCGCGCGATGTTGGAGAGCTTGTTCGAACTCGTGTCAGGAGTGAGGTAGACCACACCTTCGCGAATGGTCACGCCGCGTGGGCCGACCGCGGCGAAGGCGCAGGAACAAGCCAGCAAAACGAAAGCACAACGAAGCAGAGAGCGAAGAGTTGCGGACATCGAGTTCGATTGTAGCCTTGTCATGACGAGCGAAGCGAGGCATCTGTTCTGCAACGCGACGAGAACGGATCTCTCGCTGCACCCCAACTTCGCTCTAACTGGGATTGTGTTTCGTTCTTCCAGGCAAGAGAAGAGACCTCGTCGCCCGAACGCTCACGTCCCCGCAGGGGACAGCATATCTTAGCCCAGCGCTTCAGCGCTGGGTGAGTTGTCGGAGAGGCCCGAGTCCCGTCAGGGACGGCATATGTCTTATCCGAAAACATACCGCGGATCGTAGGCCACGCCCGATTTCCGCAACAGCGTCATGAATTCCTGCTCGAAACTCCACTTCTTGTGATGTTCCTCCTGGCGGGCGATGTACTCGGCGACTGCCTGCTTTTGCGATTGACTCACGCCAAAGGCTCCGTAGCCTTCCTGCCACGCGAACCGGATACCGCGCTCACCCAGCCAACGCGAGCTGTTTCCCTTCAAGTCCTGCACGACTTTCGCCAGCGCAACCGCCGCTGGCAAGGCAATCAGGAGATGAATGTGGTTGGGAATGCCTCCCGCTGCGAGAAGCGTAATATTTTTCGCGCGAGCCACGCCTGTTATGTATCGGCACAGCTCGTCAGGATCGGGGATGAGGTTGGCGCGCTCCTTCGTGCTGAACACGCAATGCCCGAGGATCCAGGCATGGGCGTGCGACATGAGAACAGATTAGCTGCCGCAGCCGTACCGATTCGGTGATGTGCGGCACACGATAAGGGGTCATGTGTCATCTCAGATGAGACTCGGAACCCTTCGTCTAATCCCTCGCGTTCTCAGTACCTGCAAGCTCGTCCCGCTCTGCGGGACAGCACATCTAAGCCCAGCGTTTTAACGCTGGGTGGGCATTCCATTAGAGTTCGGAGTCCCGTTAGGGACGGCATATGGCGTGCCTACGGCACTCCTGTTATTTTTCCCAGCTTCCCAGCGCTGAAGCGCTGGGCTTAGATGTGTTGTCCCCTGCGGGGACGGGAGAATTGGCAGACGAGCTTCAGTTAACGATTCCCGGGCATCTCTCGTTGTCCAAGAGCAACGGAATTCGCAGCTCATTCGCCGGACTGTTTCTTGTATCCAGTTGCCGAATCGCAGGCTTCCAACAGGGTGGCGCATAGCGACCAATTGGTCCTGCGGCTATTACCGCATAATCTCCAGGCAAGAGGTTCGCGAAGGAGAATTTTCCATCCTCCCGAACCTCAGTTGTCTGTGTCTTGAATGTTTTCAGATCAACTAGCATTACGCGGGCGAGCGGCAGAGTTGCGCCAGTTGGATCTGTTACCACACCAGAGATGGTTGGTGACGCTGGCGGGGCACTTTGAGAAGCTGCACTAAGCGCAACAAACACGAGCCCCGCAAAGACACAAAACGCATTTCGTCTGCGCATTCTCACCCTCCGCTTGGCGCCTCCCCCAGCACCTCCGCCAGCAACTGCGGCTCAACATTCCCCCCGCTGACGATCGCCACCGCCTTCTTTGCCGCCGGCAGCTCCTTTTGATGATAGAGCCACGCGGCAAGGGTCACGGCTCCGCTGGGCTCGGCGACAACCCGCGCTGCCATGACTGCCTTTCGCATGGCGCGGCGAATTTCGTTCTCGGTTACCGAGATGATGTCATCCACGTAATTACGAATATGCTCGAAGTTCAGCGGCCCCACCGACTGCGTGCGCAGCCCGTCGGCCAGTGTGCTGGAGACGCGTTCGGCAGGAAGCTGCACAATCTCCCCGCGGCGAAAGCTCTGCTGCGCGTCGTTGGCCAGCTCAGGCTCGACGCCGACAACCTTCGCTTTCGAGCCGCTCAGCTTGATGGCGGCGGAAACTCCGCTGATCAATCCGCCACCGCCCACCGGCGCCAGCACCAGGTCCACGTCGGGAAGGTCCTCCAGAATCTCCAGCCCCACCGTGCCCTGCCCGGCGATGATGAAGGGATCGTTATACGGCGGCACAATCGCATAGCCGTGCTGGGCGGCGAGTTCTTCCGCCTTCTGCATGCGTTCGGAGCTGCTGCCTCCGACGACGACAATTTCGGCTCCCAGCGCGGCCGTCGCGTCCACCTTGATCTTGGGCGCGTTGCGTGGCATGACCATCACGCACTTGACGCCAAACACCCGCGCCGCATACGCCACACCCTGCGCATGGTTACCGCTGGAGTACGAGATGACGCCCTTCGCCCGCTCGCTCTCGGTCAGTGACGCGATCTTGTTGTAGGCTCCGCGCAGCTTGAATGCGCCGATGGGCTGGAATGACTCCGGCTTTAGCCACAGCCCTGAGGCAGGCACAGAGGTGGGCGCGCCGTTTTTCTCGGCGGGTGGATAGTAGCGCACCAACGGAGTACGCGCTGCGACGCCGTGTATTTTTTTCTGCGCAGCTTTGATGTCGTCGAGTGTGACCATGCTTAATCGGCAGGTGATGCCGCAGGTGTCCCGATTGCGGTCGGGGGTGTGGCGCCCTGCGATGCGGGGGTATTCCGCAGTTCGCAGAACATCAACGCTATCCAGTGTACAAGGGCAAGCTTTTCCCGGAAGGCCGCTGCGTGACCCAGTTCCACGTGGGTGATCACCGGAGTGATCAAGGTATCCACCAGATACTGTTGCGGAATATTTTTCTTCAGCCACAGAAGTTCGGTGGGAGGGATTACCGAGTCAGCAGAGCCATGCAACAGCAGCACCGGCATATGTATTGCGCCCAGCCGTCCGGCAGGCGAGGTCGCCGTCAATTGCTCCCGGTCCTCGCTGATCTGGGCCAGAATCTCCTGCCGCAGGCTGTCGAACTGCTGATGATAAATCCGTTGCATTACTTCCTGATCGGCGGGCGTCATCTGCGCGGTGATCGCTTCCGACTGCTTACCTTCATTCGACAGCAGGAGCTTGATTGCCTCTTGCCCCTTGCTCACATCCTGCTGCTCAAAGAAATCACCCGGGCGGTCGCAGACTACGATCAGCGGCCCATACTCATGCGGTGTGAGGTGCTCGACCGTCCCGTCCGGGCGCACCGCTTCTCCCGTCGCGAAAAAGCGCAGCACGTGGGCCAGATCATAATAGGCGCCAATGGTGGCGATCCACGCGATCGAGCTGTTGTACTGCGGATCGGTGGCGGCCATCAAGCCCAGCCCGCCGGAGAAGCTGATGCACAGCAGCCCCACCTTGGGCACGGCGAGCTGATGCGCAAAAAATTGCACGGCACTTCCAATCACGCCGGCGGATTTGGCCTCGACGCGATATTCGGCGATCGCCTCAAGCTGGGGCGTCATAACGAAATAGCCGCTAGCCGCCAGCGAACGCGCAAAATTCACCAGCCGAGGCTCATTCAGGCCGAGCCGGTGCATGCCATGCACCACCACGATCCCGGGCGCAGAAGCGACACCCACCGGTACGTAAACCCGCGCCGGCACGGCGTGGCCGTTGACTTCGAACGATTCGTCGCGGGCCTCGACGGCGTGCCCGTCGTAGTTGGCGATCCGCCCATTGGCCTGAGGATTGGCAATGCGGGTGAGCAGCGATGCTGCATGCAGGTAGTCCTGCGCGACGGGGTGGAGAAGAATGGCCACGATTACAAGTACAAAGAGAGTCCCGGCAAGGATTCGCGGCTTTAAGGAGCGCACGAGAAGACTTCAGATTTCCAGAATAACCGGCATGATCAGCGGCCGGCGCGAAGTATTCTTCACGATGAAGCGCTTCAGGTCCTGGCGAATCTTCTCTTTGATCATGCCATAGTCGCCCTTCTCTTCATCGCTCGAGCCCTGCAAGGTGTTCATTACGGTCTGGCGCGCCTGCTCCAGGAATCCGTTTTCCGCCATGCTGCCGCTAAAGCCGCGCATCACGATTTCCGGCGTCGACTCTACCTCCCCGGTCAGCTTGTTGATGGCGATGATGGGGAGCACGATGCCGTCCTCACTGAGGTGGCGGCGGTCGCGAATCACCAGGTCTTCCACCACATCGCCCATGGAGTTCGAATCGATGCAGATTCTACCGACTGCCACCTTGCCGGCCTTACGCGCGCCCAGTTCGTCGAATTCCAGCATGTCGCCGCTTTCGATCATCAGCACATTTCCTACCGAGCCGTGCATCGCTGCGGCCAGCTCCGCGTGTAGCTTGAGCTGACGATATTCCCCGTGGATTGGAATGAAGTATTGCGGCTTCACCAGGTTGATGATGAGCTTGAGCTCTTCCTGACTGGCGTGGCCGCTGACGTGCACCGGCGGAGAAGACCCATCATCATAAATCACGTGCGCGTTGCGGCGGAAAAGGTGGTCGATAACGCGATAGATCGCCTTCTCATTTCCGGGAATGATACGCGAGGAGAGCACAACCGTGTCCCCCGGCGCGATACGCGCGTGCTTGTGATTATCCACCGCAGCCCGCGACAGCGCCGACATGGGCTCGCCCTGAGTGCCGCTGATGAGTATGCAGACTTTGTCGGGGGGCAGCTCCTTCACTTGCGAAGGGTGTATCAGCAGGCCCTCGGGGACCTCGATATAGCCAAGGTCCTGTGCGATCTCGGTCGACTCCATCATCGACCGCCCAACCACGGCAACTTTTCGTCCATGCTCGAACGCTTCTTCCATCGCCAGCTTGATGCGATGGATCGAAGACGAAAAGCAGGCGATGAACAGCTTCTTCTGGCTGCGCGAGAAGATCTCCTGAAAGCGCGCACGAACCGCTCGCTCGCTCGGCGTGTAGCCCCGCCGCTCGACGTTGGTCGAATCCTGAAACAGGGCCAGCACGCCCTGCTTACCGTACTCGGCAAAGGAGTGCAGATCGAAGAGCCGGTTGTCCGTCGGAGTGGGATCAACCTTGAAGTCGCCGGTGTGGATCAGTATGCCCAATGGCGTATGAATCGCCAGGGCGACGCAATCCACCAGACTGTGGGTGACTTGAATAGGATGAATGGTGAAGGGGCCGACTTTAAAGCTGTCGCCGGCGCGAATTTCGTTGAGAACGACCTCGTCCAGCAGGCCATGCTCTTCCAACTTGCCTTCAACCGACGCCAAGGTGAACTCAGTGCCATACACCGGCACATTCAACTCGGAAAGAATCCAGGGCAGGGCGCCGATGTGGTCTTCGTGTCCATGGGTGAGCACAATGGCGCGGACGTGCTGGCGGTTCTGCAACAGGTAGCTGATATCAGGGACGACGATGTCGACCCCCAACAGCTCCGATTCAGGGAACATGAGTCCAGCGTCGATGACGATGATGTCATCAGCCCAGCGAATTGCCATGCAATTCATGCCAAATTCGCCGAGACCACCCAGAGGTACAACCTGCAACTTACCAGTTGGCATCAGCAAGTTTGATGCTAGCACGGGAAAGCCGCTCTTCGCTTTTCGCTCTTCGCCTTTGGCCAGCCATGCGACTACCACAGACAAAGGCAGCGAAAGAATTCACCGTGGTCTGCCTGTGAGCAAGCTGGAATTGAGCTCTGGCGAAAAGCGAATAGCGAAAGCCGACCCGCGAAAAGCGCGACCATGAAAGGCGTCCTATACTAAAGACCATGCCTGACCACGAACCCAAGGGATTGATGCGGCGAGCGCTGGAAGCGGCCATCCGCAAGGCGTTCACGCGCGCCTACCAGACCATCAAGGTCGATCCGGACAAGTACCTGGAGCATCTGCGAATGGCGTACGGGCTGCCGGCCATCACCTATGACGGCGTGTTCGGGGTCGAGCTGCACGCGCTCGATCACATCGCGGAGGAGACCATTCGCGCCAGCATGAAGCTGGCGGCCGCAGAGGGCGCCGGCCTGGGCCTTGGCGGCGTCTTCACCATGCTGCCCGACCTGGGGATCCTGGCTGCCATCACCATGCGCATGATCCAGAAGCTGAGTCTGGTGTACGGCTTCCCCTACAACACTGAAGAGGAGGAAGCCGAGCTGTGGGTCGCCGCCGCCAGCGCCGCCGGCGTGGATATCGGTCGCGAGTTGGTCGAGAAGCAGGTTGTCTCCAAGTTCGTGCCGCGGGTGATTCAGCGCATTGCCGCCAGGGCCAGTGCCGAAATCGCGGAGAAATGGGCGGGGCGGCTCATCCCGTTGGTGAGCGGAGTGATCGGCGCCGGGCTTAATTACTACTTCGTGCGCATCTGGGGCGAGCGCGCGCTGGGCCACTTCCGGCAGCGGCATCTGGCCCTGCGGCAGCGCGAGCGAATGGAAACCATCCCGTTGAGGGCGTCGAGCGCTTCTTAGAACCAGTTCACCACGGAGACACGGAGAACACCGAGGGTTTAGGGTCAAGGAACCGCCCTCCAATTTTGCCCTCACGAGCGCCATCCTTTGGCGCGAGGGATCTGCTCTTGTTCCCGAGGCTGGTTGGTTGGCGGCGTAAAACATCTTCGCCGGGATGGGAGATCCCTCGCTTCGCTCGTGATGACAAACCATTCTCTGTGTCTCTGTGGTGGATTTGCCGTACTCTTCACGAACTCGCTGCCTCCGCTACGACAGGCGACGGCTGCTCCGTCCCGAACTCCCCTTCCCACTTCGCCATCACCACGGTCGCCAGACAATTGCCAAGGACGTTGACTGCCGTTCTGCCCATATCCAGCAACTGATCGATGCCCAGCAGGATAAAAACCGGCTCGGTGGGAAGCCCCACAGATGTAGCGGTGGCCAGCAGGATGACCAGGGCTGCGCGCGACACGCCCGCGACTCCTTTGCTGGTAAGCATGAGGGTGAAGGCGATCATGAATTGCTGCCCCAGCGAGAGGTGCAGCCCCGCGACCTGGGCGACGAAGATCGCCGCCACCGAGAGATACAGCGAGCTGCCGGTGAGATTGAAGCTGTAGCCGGTGGGAATGACGAAGGCAACGATCTGCCGCGGCACACCCATGGCTTCCATCTGCTCCATGGCGCTGGGCAAGGCGGCCTCGGAACTGGAGGTAGCGAAGGCAATGGTCACCGGCTCAGCGACTGCTTTTATGAAGCGCTTGAGTGGCACCCGGCATAGCAGGGCAATTGGCAGAAGCACGGCCCCGATGAACACGATCAAGGCCGCATAGAGGGTGAGCAGCAACTTCGCCAGGCTGCCGAGAATGCCAAGGCCGGTATGTCCCACAGTGTAGGCAATGGCCGCGCCTACTCCGAGCGGCGCCATATACATGACGATGTTGGTGAACTTGAACATCACCTCGGCGAGGCTCTCGCAGAGGGTCAGCATCGGCCGGCGTTTTTCTTCGCCGATCAGCGCCAGGGCGACAGCAAAAATCAGGCTGAAAACTACCACCTGGAGCACGGCATTGTCCGCCACAGACTTGGCGATATTCTCGGGAAAGACGTGCAGGATGGTGTCTTCCGCGCTGAGCTTGCTTATGCCTGCCGTGTCCGACGTTGTGGTACCCGCGATCTGCACGCCGACGCCGGCCTTGCTCAAGTTGATCGCCGCCAGACCCAGCACAATGGCGATCGTGGTCACAATCTCGAAAAAGATGATCGACCGCAGGCCCAGCCGTCCGACCTGCTTCAGGTTCGAGTGGCCGGCAATGCCGACCACCAATGTGGCGAACAGCAGCGGAGCGATGATCGTCTTGATCAGGCGCAGGAAGATTAGCGCCAGCACGCGCAGGTGAGTGGCTACGGTCGGGAAGTCATGTCCAATCTCCGCCCCCAGGAACATGGCGACGAAGATCCACGCTGAGAGCGTCCGCCGGATGCAGGCGTAGCCCACAAGCGCGAGCAGCCCTATCCAACGCAATGCCAGGTTGAGCGATGCCGCTCCCGAAAGCTTCCAGACCAGCAGCGCCGCAACCGCTGCCATTGCAGCCGTAATCAGCAGTGCTCTCTCGCGACCAGCGCCGGATCTCGTCATGGGTTCATTAACGCAGAATATCTTCCAGCTCGACTCCGCGATCGGTGCGCTCGTCGCGGTACTTCACGATCACCGGGGCGTAGAGCGAGAGTCCCCATTCGGCAGCCTTGCCTTTGGTGATCGCCCGCGCGCCGGGCACCACCACTGCGTTTTCCGGCACCCGCAGCGATTGTTCTGCCGTCGCACGGTAGATTTCACCCTTCACTACGTCGAACAGCGGCGTGGAGCGGGTAAGGACCACGCCTGCCCCAAGCACGGCCCGCGCACCTACCTGCGTTCCTTCGTACACGCCGCAATTCCCGCCGATCAGGACATCGTCCTCGATGATGACCGGCGAAGCGTTGATGGGCTCCAGCACGCCGCCAACCTGCGCTGCCGCGCTGATGTGGACCCGCTTGCCCACCTGCGCGCATGAGCCCACCAGCGCGTGGGAGTCCACCATCGTGCCTTCGTCGACGTAGGCCCCCGTATTGATGAACATGGGCGGCATGCACACGACGCCGGGTGCGACATAGGCGCCCGCCCGGATCGATGACCCGCCGGGGACGACGCGAACCCGGTCCTCAACGGAGAAATGACGAAGGGGATATGTCTCTTTGTCCACGAACGACAGCGCGTGGATGTCGCCGCTCTCGTGCAATTCTCCCAGACGAAAGCCTAGAAGGATGCCTTCTTTCACCCAGGCATTCGTCTGCCAGGAGCCGTTGACCTTCTCCGCCGCCCGGATCGCGCCAGTGGATAAGGCCGCGCGAAACTCAAGAAAAATCTCGCGGGCTTCGGCGCCACCGACCGCCGCGGCCCCCAGAGAATAGAAGCGCTCGATTGCAGGTTGTAAGGGATGCATCTGGCGGGCAGTATATATGCTCGGCGCATTCGCTCCAATGCGTAGCTGGTATCGAACAGATGAGAAGTGTCGAATCGTCAGGAATCAGCGGGCGGGCGCCGCCTGAGGTTGCAGCAGCCCCAGTTCGCTGACCACCTTCTCCAGCTTCGCGCGCGTCTCCTTCTTCATCGGAACCAGCGGCAGCCGGTAGACCTCTTCAATTCGCCCCATCATGGCCAGCGTGGCCTTCACCGGACCAGGATTCGATTCGATAAAGTTCGCCTGCATCAGCGGCAGGTACTTGCGGAAGATCTCGCGCGCCGTGTCCCACTTGTTGGCCAGCGCCGCTCGCGTCATGCGTGCCATCTCGGCGGGAATTTCGTTCGAACAGACCGACACGATGCCGGCGCCGCCCAGCCCGATCACAGCAAGCGTGATGGCGTCGTCGCCCGAGAATACGAGGAAGCCCTCGGGCACGCTGCCGCAGACCTCGGCGATCTGCGCGATGTTGCCACTGGCTTCCTTGACCGCGATAATGTTGGGAATCTCCGCCAACCGCAGCAGGGTCGGGGTTTCGATGTTCGTCCCGGTGCGCCCTGCGATGTTGTACAACATCAGCGGCTTCTCGCTGGCTTCGGCAATCGCCTTGAAGTGCTGGTAGATGCCCTCCTGCGTCGGCTTGTTGTAGTAGGGCGTCGCCGTCAGCACGAAGTCGACGCCGGCCCGGGACGAGATTTTTTTCGCCTTCACCACCGCCTCGTGCGTGTTGTTCGACGTGGCTCCCGCCATGATCGGCACGCGGCCTGCTGCGACTTCAATGGTGGTGTCGATCACACGCAACCATTCGTCGTGGGTCAGCGTCGGCGTCTCGCCGGTGGTGCCGCAGGGCACAAGAAAGTCGATTCCGGACTGAATTTGCCAGTCGACCAGGTGACGCAGGGCGGCTTCGTCAACGCTGCCGTCTTGCTTGAAGGGAGTGACCAGGGCCGTTCCGCAGCCGCGAAGTTTCATGATGGACCTCTTGATTTGCAATTCTAGAGCAGAAAGCTTCAGCATACTCGGACCATCGCTGCTATTCGAAAGAGGGCCCGAAGGGCGTGTGATGACAGCCCAGCATAGAGCGAAGCGGAATGCTGGGTTGGATATCTTTTCGCGCCGTCCTCAAGAAACGAACCACAGAGACACGGAGACACAGAGGCCGGGGAATAAGGGAATCAAATTCTCCGTGCCTCGGTGTCTCTGCGGTGAAACGTGGGATTTCCGCGTTGATCAGGGCTTTTCCAGGGCCGCGGCAAACGAATCCAATGCCAGGCTGCGCAGCAGATTGCGTCTCATGCCGCTCTCCAACTCGCCCAGCCGCAGCGTGGCCGAGACGATCCAATCAAAATCCACCTGCTCGTCCATGCGCGTCAACTCAGCCAGCATGTCCTGGTTGCGTACCATCTCCGGGGTTCCCGCCTTCACGAAAAGCAAATCTTCCAGCAGCGAATACAGCACGCGGATGGTCGAGCTCAGCTTCGATTTGCCATCTGCGCCGCCGCGATAGCTCTCTGTCACCTTGAACAGCTCGGAGTGGTCACGTGCACCCATGGCCGGCGCAAGCAATGCTAACGCATCCTGTCGTGCCGATAGATACTGCGCCAGATCGAAACTGCGCGCCCTGCCCAGGCCTCCGCCACATAGCCTTGCGACCAGGCCACGCTCGCGCGCCTTTAACTCGGGACGCACTTCAGCCAGATAGTCTTCGACTTCGGCGGTAGCGAGCGGCGCCAATCGCAGCGTCATGCAGCGCGAGCGAATTGTCGGCAGCAGCGCTGAAGGATTGTCGGTAAGCAGAAAAATCGTGGCGAAGTCGGGCGGTTCCTCCAGTATCTTCAGCAGCGAATTAGCCGCCTCTTTCATGAAGTCGGCATCGCTGAAGATGTAGACGCGCTCGCGTCCCTCCGACGGCCGATAGTACATCTCGCCGATGACGTGGCGCACTTGATCGACTTTCACCAGCATCTGCGGCGGATCGGGGGGAATGATCATTACGTCAGGATGGGTCTGCACGAAGATGCGGGTCTCGCGCTTGTCGGCCTCGCGCAGGTTCTCGCGCGTTTCCACAGCTTCGGCAAAGCGCTCTTCCAGATTGTCGGCTTCGGCGATGCGAACGCAGTTGGCGCAGTGTCCGCAGAAATCGGGCAGCCCGTCGGCGATCGGCCGCTCCAGGCAATTCACCGTCCTGGCGATCATCTGCGCCAGCGTGTATTTGCCTGAGCCCTGCGGCCCAGCAAGAATCACCGCGTGCGGGAAGCGTTGGTGCGCCAGCATCTCGCGGATGGTGTGTACGACGTCGGCGTTGCCGTGAAAGTTTGAAAAGGGCATGTGCGTTTGTTTAGAATGCCGCCATCATTTTACGGTTTGTCATCACGAGCGAAGCGAGGGACCTGTTCTCCTTGGCGCCGCGACCGGAGTTGCAAATGGGAATCCCGGCTTGCCGAACGATCGAAAGCAGGTCCTTCGCTTCGCTCAGGATGACAACTCCCATCTTTGTGCGTTCGAAATAGTAGTTGCAAACTATTGCGCAGACAGACGCCCCTTCACAGGCGCCACCAGCCGCTCGCCCACCGCGCGCGCAATGTCCTGATGCACCTCTTCAATCGGTCGTCGGGCATCGACCAGAACGACACGTTTTGTTTCCCGTTCTGCAATCTTCAAATATGCCTCATGCACCCGGGTGAAGAAGGCGCGACTCTCGCGCTCGAAGCGGTTCTCATCGGGAGCGTCGCCTGACGTGGCAATTTTGTTCCGCCGTCGCGCCCGCTGCACGCTATAAGCCACGTCGGAATCCATCAGGATCGTCAGGTCAGGCCACAGGTTGCGACAAAGTACGCGATGCAACTCAAACACAGGTCCGCTGCCAAGCTGGCGGCCGCCGCCCTGATACGCCTCAGTCGAATCGGTGAAGCGGTCGCACAGCACCCACGTCCCGGAGTTCAGCGCCGGCAGGATGACCTGAGCGATCAGTTGCGCCCGCGAGGTAAACATCAGCGCCATCTCGGCCCAGGGATCGAGCCCGGCAGTGCGCGAATCGAGCAGCACGGCGCGAATGCGCTCGCCAATCTCGGTTCCTCCTGGCTCGCGCGTCGTCAGCACGTCGATGCCTTCGGAGCGCAGCGAGGCGGCAAGCTTCTCCATCTGCGTGGTCTTGCCGCAGCCGTCGAGACCTTCAAAGGTGATGAATTTTCCGACTCGCGTCGCCTTGGGCACAGGTAATCGTAGCAGGGTGAAAAAAGCTTAGTCACCGCCTCCGCCGAGTTTTTCCAGTTGCTTGTGCCAGTAGGTTTCCTCGACGAAGGCCCGCGACTCGCGCCAGTTGGGCTTCACCTTCACAAACAATTCGAGGAAGACCTTGGTGTTGAGCAGGCGCTCGATTTGCAGCCGGGCGGCTGTGCCGATCTTCTTCAGCGTCGCTCCCTGTTTGCCGATCAGGATACCCTTCTGTCCGGCGCGCTCGACATAGATTGTTGCCGCAATGCGCGTCAGCCTTTCGCCCTCTTCATACTGCTCGATGAGCACTGTGGTGGCGTGCGGCACCTCCTGCGAGGTGTTCATCAGCACCTGCTCGCGGACGAGTTCGGCGGCGAGAAAGCGCTCCGGCTGGTCGGTAATCTGATCTTTGGGGAAGTAGCGCGGGCCTTCGGGCAACGCCCGGACCACTGTGTCGAGCAGGGTATCCAAGCCCTGGCGCTTGAGCGCCGAGATGGGAATGACCTCCGCGAAGTCGTGCAGCTCTTTGTAGTGCGCGATCAGCGGCAGCAGCGTCTGCTTGTCTACGGCGTCCACTTTGTTCAGCAGCAGGAAGACGGGTAATTCCGTCTTTTTCGCCAACTCCAGCACGAAGTGATCACCGGGGCCGAACTTTCCCGCCGCGTCGACGATGAGCAGCAGCAGGTTGCAGCCTTCCAGCGCGTCGTAGACTTCTTTCATCATGCGCCGGTTCAGCGAATTGATGGGCTTGTGAATGCCGGGCGTGTCGATGAGCACGATCTGCCCGCCGGCCCGCCCTGCCTTGCGCTCAACGTTGACCATGCCCAGGATGCGGTTGCGCGTGGTCTGCGGCTTGCGCGTGACGATGGCGACCTTCTCGCCGACCAGCGAGTTCAGCAGGGTCGACTTGCCGGCATTCGGCTTGCCGATGATGGAGACGAAGCCTGATCGGAAGGCCATCTCAGGCCTTGACCCGTTGAGCAGTAGGACTGCTTTCCAGGCTGATGCGCACCCGGTCGACGCGGCGCTCGGTTGACTCCAGCACTTCAAACTTCAAGCCGTTCTCCTCGAAGACCTCGCCGGCTTTGGGAATGTGTCCAGCCAGTTCGCTCACCAGTCCTGCCACCGTGGTTGCATCTTTTTCTTCCGGACGCACCCCCAGCAGCTTTTCGATGAGGTCGAGATCGGTGTTGCCGTTGAAGACATAGGATGTGTCGCTCTCCTTCACAATCTCGACCTTCTCATGCTCATCGCGAATTTCGCCGACAATCTCTTCCACCATGTCTTCAATGGTCAGCAGCCCGCTGACGCCGCCATATTCATCCACCGCAATGGCCAGGCGAACATTTTCGCGCTGCATCTCGCGCAACAGATCGCTGCCCAGCTTGGTCTCAGGCACAAAGCAGACATCGGTCTTCATGATGTCGCGTACCGTTTTGGTGGCTGCCTCTTTGTCGGTGAGCTGCAACAAATCCTTGGCGTAGACGATTCCTTTGATATGGTCGATGTCTCCGTCGAAGACCGGAATACGCGAGTAGGGATACTTGTTGATCAGCTCGGTGAACTCCTGAAGCGTGGTGGTGATGGGCACGGAGACAATTTCCGGGCGCGGCGTCATCACCTCGCGTACCGTCTTATCGCCAAACTCCACGACGGAGTGAATCAGGTCGCGATCGCTCTCTTCCAGAATGCCCTCTTCCTGCCCGGCCTCGATGAGAGCGTCAACCCCCTCGGCCGATGTCTCCGGCTGTTCCTCGGCGTGATCCCGCGTCAGCTTCGCCACTGACAGCGCGAACCCCAGTACCAGCGTTGCCGGCATTGCCAGATAAATCAGCGCGCGCAGCAGCGGTACAAAATGCACCAGCCATTCTCCCCGGGTGCGCACGAAAAACACGTAGGGCAGCAGCCGATTAAAGATGACGATGATGAAGACCAGGCTGACAGCGGCCTGAAGTATGTCGAGTGCCACCCACCGCCGGTCCACGAACAGGAGCCAGCCGATGACCAGCCCGATCGAGGCCATGCAGAGTTGCGCGATCATTGCCATGGAAAGTGCGGCGCGCTCCGACGTCACCTTCAGGCGCGGCTCCACGCGCTGCTCGTAGGCTTCAATATTCTCCTCAAACTCGCGGGAGAGGAATTTGCCCATCTCAGCGTAGAGGCGGTCCACGTAGGAGACCAGCGCCAGCAGCCCCATGAGAACCAGTAATGCAACGGATAACGGAAGGTTCATGCGCGGCTGCCTCCGCGCTTGAAGGGGCGTAGCTTTAGCTGCGCCGGGACAACACCTTCGTCTTTGTCATCCCGAGGGGCCTGCTTTACTGGGCGGTCAGAAAACTCGGTTCGTTCGATCAAACCGAATGGCAATCCCAGTTCTTTCCGCAGCTCTGACTCACGTTTTGTCATTTCACCGTTGTCGGATTCGTGATCGTACCCTGCCAGGTGCAGCAGTCCATGAAGGATGAGGATTTTCAACTCGGTATTGAGGGAATGGCCGAGGGTGCGAGCATTGGAGGCGGCGATCCCCTGCGCGATAGCAATGTCTCCACCCGGACCGGCAAGCGAAGGGAACGACAGCACGTCGGTAGGCGCGTTCTTGTGGCGAAAGCGGCGGTTCAGCTCGTGCAGTTCACGCGCAGACGTGATGCGGACGCTGACCTCGCCACCCAGCCCAACGGCGCGCCGGGCCTTGGCCGTAAACCGGCCCAGTTCGTGCTGACTGATTTCCTGCGATGGTCGGTGGTTTGGGTTCACGTCGTCTAACACGAATGGGAGGGCGATGGCCCTCCCACTTCATGGTACCAAGCTTCTACTCGGAAATGCGATCCGACAGGGCGGAATCGGCATTGGGCGGCATTTCGACCAGCGGCGCCTGGCGATCGTTCCCTGCCGGCGGTGTCGGCGTCTCCGTGGCGCGCGCGGCCAGGTAGGCGCTGGTGGTTTTCGGTTCCAGCGCCAGCGATAGCTGTTCGTTGCGTCCCTTGGCATCTTCGTAGGCCCGAATGATGCGCTGCACCAGATGATGCCGAACCACGTCGCCCTCGTCGAAGTAGCAGAAGCGGATGCCTTCCACGTTCCTGAGAATGTCGACAGCCTCGACCAGCCCGCTGCGGTGCGCATTGGGCAAATCGATCTGGGTAACGTCGCCGGTGATCACCGCCTTGGAGTTGAAGCCCAGCCGGGTGACGAACATCTTCATCTGCTCAGAGGTCGTGTTCTGCGCCTCATCGAGGATCACAAAAGCATCGTTGAGGGTCCGCCCGCGCATAAAGGCGATGGGCGCAATCTCGATGATGTTCTTCTCCAGATAGCGATCGACCTTGTCCGGGTCGAGCATGTCGTACAGCGCGTCGTAGAGCGGGCGAAGGTAGGGATCGACCTTCTCCTGCAGCGTGCCGGGCAGGAAGCCCAGGCGCTCGCCGGCTTCCACCGCGGGCCGTGCCAGGATGATGCGGTTCACCCGCTTGGAGACCAGGGCCGAGATCGCCATCGCGACGGCAAGATAGGTCTTGCCGGTGCCGGCAGGCCCGACTCCGAAAACCATGTCGTGCTTCTCGATGGCTTCCAGGTAGCGCCGCTGATTGATGCTCTTGGGCTGTACCGTCCGTTTGCCGAACGAGCGTTGCTTGCCCGCCTCGGCCAGGCCGCGCAGGGTGGCTGTCGAGTCCGTCGTCAGCACGCGCAGCATCGAGCCCAGATCGCCGTTCACGAAGGTATATCCGTTGCGCAGCAGATGCTCGTAGTCGGTAAAGACCTGCTGGGCCCGGCCCACATCGCTGGTCTCCCCCTCGATCTCGATCGAGTCGGGGCGCAGGACAATGGTGACGTTCAAGCCGTCTTCCAACAGGCGCAGGTTTTCGTCGCGGGTTCCAAACAGGGTTTCGATATTGCGGCTGATCTCGATATTCTTTTTCATTTAGGCGCGGGCGCTGTCCTCCATGACCGCTTGCATCGCCCGCCGAAGGTCGCGGCCAGGCGTGACGTTTTCAGTCCATGACAGTGTGTTGTTTTGGTGGAAGGAGTACGGCCGGGATGTTCGCCGAAGCGAAAGACTACCATTGGCGGTTAGCGTAACCCCGATTACCGCCGGAGTCAATGCCGATTGCTTGCCGTCGACGTGCATTTGACGGTACTTTCACATCCCGCCAGCCGACTCCTTGCCACCTATTTTTTAGATGCACTTCCCGGCAAAAGGAGTACCTGGCCCCGCGAGCGATGGGATCGCGAATCGGCTCCCTGGCCACGCTTGAGGCGAGTTGACGGCTGGTGTCCATAGCGTCAGGGATGCGGTTCGTGCAGCTCAGCAGGGCAATTGTCCCATTGTTGCTTACTTTTCCAGGCTGTCCGGCTCCAATCTGCAGCTTTGCTGTTTGGGGCTGTAGTCCATTCCACCATTTCGGAAGTCCGCGCCCGCGGCTCACCTCCGAACAAGGAGACATCATGCGAAACTTGCGTCTATCCCTCGGGGTTGCTTGCTTATCTCTGTTGTCGACCTTCTGCCTGGCTCAGTCGCAGGAACTGAACCTGCCGCGCCAAAGCCAGCACGCGGTCGTGACCCAGCGCATCGGTATCACGGATATCACCGTCAACTATCATCGTCCGCTGGCCAATGGCCGTAAGATCTGGGGTGGCCTGGTTCCGTATGACCAGGTATGGCGCGCTGGAGCCAACGAGAACACCACCATCACCTTTACCAGTCCTGTGACCGTCGAAGGCAAGCCGCTCGCCGCCGGTACCTACGGCCTGCACATGATCCCCACCGAAGGCGACTGGACCGTGATCTTCTCGAACATGTCCACCGCGTGGGGCAGCTTCAGCTACAAGCAGGATGAGGACGCGCTGCGCGTTACCGTGAAGCCCGGCCCGACCGACGAGCACAATGCCCTGACCTACGACTTCGACCAGCTCAAGCCCGACTCGGCTGTGCTGACCATGTCGTGGGAGAAGCTCGCAGTGCCGGTAGCAATTACCGTCGACGTCGACAAGGTCGTCCAGGCCAGCCTGCAGAAGCAGCTTCGCGGTCTGGCGCAGTACGACTGGCAATCGTGGAACGATGCCGCCAACTACTTCCTCAACGCGAAATTCGATTACGAGCAAGGACTGAAGGATGTGGACCAGTCGATCCAGAACGAAGCGCGCTACGACAATTACATGACGAAGTCGCAGCTGCTGGATGCCATGGGCAAGACGGCCGAAGCCAAGACTGCGCGCGATGAGGCACTGAGCAAGGCTTCGGCCCTGCAACTGTACGCCTATGGGCGGCAGCTCCTGAAGCAGAGCCACAAGCCGCAAGAGGCGTTCGCGGTATTCCACCAGTTGATCAAGCGCTACCCGGATGCCTGGGTCTCACATCTGGCGCAGGCGCGGCTGGATACCGGCGACGGCAAATACGACTCGGCGATTGCGCAGATTAAGCTGTCGTACAACGGCGCTCCGGACAACATCAAGCCGCAGCTCGACGCGCTGGAGAAGCAGTTAGAGGCGAAGCAGGACATCAACAAGTAAACGTTGCGGCGCGGCGATGCTATTGTGGACTCTTGTCTGCTTCAACCGCGAAGGAGAACTTGGTGCATTTGGCAGGAAGCCAGGTTCTCCTGAACCGCTCTTTTCGTCACACACCCTGTCGACGACGCAGGTACGCGATCGATTCTTACAGTTTGCAACGATGGCGTAGCCCCTTTCGTCTACCGGCGCTGTAGAATTTCGCTGCTGAAGCGAGCCGGAGACGAAGGGGGAGCTGTGTATGTCGTTCGATAAGCCAATTCGACGCATAGCGGTCGTGGGCACGGGTACGATTGGCGCAAGCTGGGCAGCTTTGTATTTGGCGCGCGGATTCAGCGTAATCGCCACCAATCCCAGTGCCGGCGCTGAAGCCGACCTGCGCCGCTATGTCGAAACGGCATGGCCGGAGTTCAGCCAGCTCGGCCTCTCGCCCAATGCATCGCTCGATCACCTGCAATTCACCACCAACCTGAAGCAGGCGCTCTCGGATGCCGACTTTGTACATGAGAATGCGCCGGAGAGGCGGGACCTCAAGATTCAGCTTTATGCCGAAATGGATGCCGCCACGCCTCCCGATTCCATCATCGCGTCGAGTTCGTCGGGCTTAAAGATGAGCGTTATGCAGTCAGCCTGCAAGCATCCGGAGCGCTGCGTCACGGCCCATCCCTTCAACCCACCCCATGTGATTCCATTAGTCGAGATAGTTGCCGGGGAAAAGACCTCGCCGGAAGTCGTTCGCCTGACCATGCAGTTCTTCACCTCCATCGGCAAGAAGCCGATCCACGTGCGCAAGGAAGTTGTAGGCCACGTGGCCAACCGCCTACAGGCAGCTCTTTGGCGCGAGGTGGTGTATCTCATCGAGCAAGGGGTTGTCGATGTTGGCGACGCCGACACCGCAGTCTGCTGGGGCCCGGGACTACGGTGGGGGGTGATGGGACCCAACCTGCTATTTCATCTCGGCGGAGGCGAGGGCGGCATTCGGCATTTTCTCGATCAGTTCGCGGAGCCTTATGCAGCGTGGTGGCAGGACCTCGGCAAGCTCACCGACTTCACTCCCGAGGTAAAGCAGAAGATCATCGACGGAGTGATCGCAGAAGCGGGGGGACGTTCTCTCGACGAGCTCGGTCGAGAGCGAGACGAAGTCCTGCTTGGTCTGCTGAAATTGCGGGCCGGAATGGAGAGCGAGGCAGCCGGTTAAAGCGAAGTCCGTTCCGCTGCGGCGGGACAAGTAAGCTTCGCACTAAAACTCCGACCGGCTTCCGCGGCCACCACTCCGACGTTCCCCTCACCTTATAATCGACTCGATCCCAGCCCCTGAGGAATGCATGGCCGCACTGATTGATGCCATCAACGTCAAGCGCAAAATGTTCTTCGAGTTCGAAAACACTCCCTTCTGCTGCCTGGAATCGGAGGTCAACACGCCCAGCGCGCGCGGAGCACAGACGCTGGTCCGCCTGAAGATGCGCAACCTGCTCACTAGCGCCGTCTTCGAGAAGACCTTCAAAGCAAGTGACAAGTTCAAGGAGCCCGACCTCCAGATCGGCCCGGCTTCGTACCTGTACAGCGACGGAGACGGTTCCCACTTTCTCGACCAGGAGACCTTCGAGACCCTTACCCTGAGTGACGACATGGCCGGTGACGCCCTGGATTTTCTGGTGGACGGCAGCCTGATCGAGCTGCACAGGTACAACGGCAATCCCATTGGCCTGGAACTGCCGGCGCAGGTGGAGTTGACCGTCGTTTATGCGGAACCGGGCGCGCGCGGCGACTCCGCAGGCAGCGTGACCAAGGTGGTCCGCCTGGAAACCGGATTGGAAATCCGCGTTCCCTTGTTCATCAAAGAAGGCGAGAAGGTCAAAGTCTCGACCGAAACGCGGGAGTTTGCGGGACGAGCGTAAGGCGTCGCGCAAGGGCATGTGGTAGACCTGGCCTTCAGGCCAGCGTCACGCGTCGGTCGCGCCCCTTTTCTGCAACTCTGTGCGCTTTCGCTTAGTGGTGCGTTCTTCCTTAGAAGGCCCGCTCCTACTTCGAAACACACCCATTCAGGTCGAGCGCAGATTTGACGATGCTATTCGGGGAACTATCCACGATGCGCTTCTGGTTACACCGGCGGGACAACCTGTAGGGTTGTGGAATAATGTCGCTTCAGATACGTGGTTGTGAGAGTTGCAAATTCCTCTGGCATTGCTATGTTTCTGGACCGGCTTCAATCCGAGGGAGTGGCATGAAACGTTTTGCATGTCTTTCCGCATTGCTACTTAGCGCGGTGGTTGTCCTTGCGCAGCAGTTCTCTTCTATGCCCGGGCAGGGGCGCTCCATGGTTGTCTCGAAGTTGGGCATCGTTTCCACCCCGCAGTTTCTTGCCTCCCAGGCGGGAGCTCACATCCTCGAAGAAGGCGGCAACGCTATCGACGCCGCCATCGCGGCCAACGCGGTAATGGGCGTCGTCCAACCCTACGTCAATGGCATAGGTGGCGATCTCTTCATGATCTACTACGAGGCCAAAAGCGGCAGAATCTACGGCCTCAACTCCAGCGGCTGGACCCCTAAGGCTTTGACCATCGATTACCTCAAATCCAAAGGCATAACCGAAATCAACCCGATTGGGGTAGAGACTATCGACATTCCTGGGGCTGTCGCCGGATGGGACGCCATGCATGCCCGTTTCGGAACGCTGCCATTCAGTGAACTCCTCGCCCCAGCCATCTATTACGCGCAGAACGGATTTCCCCTGGCCGAGCGCAACGCCCGCTACTGGATCGGCAAGAAATTTCTGGATCAGCCCGGCTACAAAGAGACCTTCGTCATCTGGCCGAGTGCCCCGAAACCTGGCGACCTTTTCAAAAACCCCGCTCTAGCCAACTCGCTTCGCCAGATCGCCGAACATGGCCGCGATGCTTTCTACGACGGCCCCATGACCGAGACGATGGTCAAATTTCTCGATGCTCAAGGGGGAACTCATACTCTCGAAGACTTCCGTGACTTCCAGCCCGAGTGGGTCGCGCCAGTCTCCACTACCTATCGTGGCTGGACCGTCTACGAACTTCCTCCCAACGGCCAGGGCATTGCCGCCCTCTCCATGCTCAACATCATGGAACACTTTCCCATGGCCCAGTACGGTCACAACTCCGTCGATGCTCTCCATGTCATGATCGAGGCCAAGAAACTTGCTTATGCTGACATGTACAAGTACGTCGGCGATCCACGCTTTACGCCTATCCCGGTGAAGGAGCTCATCTCGAAAGATCTCGGCGACAAGCGCGCCAAGCTTATCGACATGAAGAAGGCCACCTGTCAGGTCGTTCCCTCGGACATTTCAGCGGAACTGAACCAGCACGGCAACTCCACCATCTATCTCTCCACGATTGATAAGGACGGCAACATTGTCTCCCTCATTCAGAGCAACTATGGCGGCTATGGCACCGGCTTGGTCGCTCCGGGTCTGGGCTTTTCCTTTCAGAATCGCGGCGCCGGCTTCCAACTCACTCCCGGCTTGCCCAACTCACTCGCCGGGCACAAGCGCCCTCTCCACACCATCATCCCGGCGTTCATGGAGAAGGGCGACATCCATATCGGCTTCGGCATCATGGGCGGGTGGAACCAGGCTCAGGCGCACGCCCAGTTCGTAGCCAACGTCGTCGACTACGGCATGAACGTCCAGGCCGCGCTCGAACAGCCCCGCTTCACCAAAGAGACCTTTGAGGGCTGCGATGTGCAGATGGAGGAGACCATCCCTGCCGACATCCGCGCTGGCCTCACGCAACGGGGTCACCAGATCCGGCTGCTGGAACCTTTCTCCTTTACCGTGGGCCAGGGGGCAGCTGTCGTCCGCGACAGCAGCCGGGAGGTCAACTTTGCTGCAGGGGATCCCCGTTCCGACGGGGCAGCCATTCCTCAGGAGCCGAACACCAAGTAGCTCACGCTGATGACGAACAGGGGTAGATTTGCCCGAAGGTCTTTTTCACGCTGCGGGCTCTATTTCCCATCTCAACAATGCGCGAGACCGGCTGATTGTGGAAAAGATCGCCAAGGTTATCCAACGCAGCGGAAGAGATATCTTTACTGCTCCATCGGGAAACGGTATTGGCGCACCCCACAAGAATTCAGCAAAAAATTCGCTTATGGCCGCCGGTTTTGGGCTATCCTCCCCTGAACGGAAGGCTGCAGGGAGGGAGGGGCGCACGTGGGCAAGTTCGTCCAGTCGGTGGCGGTGTATCCGGAGACCCTGTCTCCGCCGAAGAGCCTGCTGGTAAGTAGCGCGCGCGTCCATCGCGCGGAAAGCGCCGCTGAGCTGCTCGCCTTGGTCGATTCCTCTGCGGTTGGCGCGATCGCGCTGTGCATCACTCCTGAAACCAACGAGCGCATCGAGATTTTGCGGAGCATCAAGTCGCGTGCTCCGGAGGTCTGGTGCATTGTCGTAGGGCGTTCGGGCGCCGAAGAAGTTGCCGTTGCCGCGCTCCGGGCCGGCGCCGACGAATACATCTCGGCTTGCGACGTGAATGACTCGCCGCCAAAGAAGCGGCCAGCTCGCGCCGATGGGGTGTCGATTGTGGCTGGGGACCGCGTAAGCCATCGCATCGTGGGACAACTCGATCGCATCGCCGCCACCTCCAGCACCGTGCTCATCACGGGCGAGACTGGTACCGGCAAAGAGATGGCCGCGCGCTACATTCACGCGCATGGCGAACGCAGTGCGCAGCCGTTCATCTCGGTCAACTGCGCGGCGGTCCCCGATACGCTTCTGGAAAGCGAACTGTTCGGCCACGAGCGTGGGGCCTTCACCGGCGCCCAGTCCTCCGCCGACGGAAAATTTCACCAGGCCCATCAGGGAACGCTGTTTCTTGATGAGATCGCCGACATGACGCCGGCCGCGCAAGCCAAAATCCTTCGCGTCCTGGAGACGCGGGAGGTTTGGCGCCTGGGCGCGAGTCGCGGCGCGACGGTCAACGTGCGCATCATCGCCGCCACTAATCAGGACGTGGAGCGACTGGTGGCTGAGGGCCGCTTCCGTTCTGACCTTTACTATCGGCTCAACGTTGCCAGGGTGGCGCTGCCTCCTCTGCGCGAACGTCGCTCTGATATTCCTGTGCTCATCGCCCATTACGTACACCAGATGAACCTCCAGTTTGGCCGCAAGCTGGCTGGCTTCACGGAGGCTAGTATGAAACGGCTCCAGTCTTACGGATGGCCTGGCAATGTGCGCGAGCTCAAAAACGTTGTTGAGGCAGCCTTTATTGACTTGCCTGCCGGGCGCATCCACCTTGCCGATCTGCCGGAGAGCGTTCGCCAGCGTCTACGGGAGGCGGCGGATGCTCCGGAAGACGAAGCCGCGCGCATCGTGGCGACCCTCAACCAGATGCATTGGAACGTCAGCCGGGCAGCCCAGATTCTGCGCCTCTCGCGTATGACGTTGTACCGCAAGATCGCGAAGTACGGCCTCTCGCGCACGGCGAAATCCGCCTAGCAGCCAGCCAACTTCACCCCTGTCCGACCCCGCCCGGAAAAGAGTGTCACCGCCAGTGTCACATCGGCTGTAACATCTGGCCTGCTCCGCCTCCGTCGATCTGAGCGCCACGCCCGTATTCATGCGGCAGAGCGCGAGTGGCACTTCCCCTGCAATGGCCTGAGGCAGGTTCCCTCGGTGGCTTTCCAGAACGACGCACGCGTTGGTCATGCCGGCCGCCTTCAGGTCGGCTTCAATGCGTTCGAGTTTGTCCTGCATTTCGAGGAGTTCCTGGTTCCCGGCATCGCCACCGCCGGACCCTTTGCGATTGTGGTCTCGCCGGCCATTGCGCGGGCGTTCGCCGCAACCCTGACCGAATCGCTGGCCGAATACGAGCGGCGTTTCGGCAAGATTCCGGAGGCGCTGAAGTAAAGGCACTCCGCCAGAGGATGACATGGCAGGTTTGGTAGTTCCCGGCGTTCGGGTTGAAGCCAAGTTCGATGTGTTGCCGCCGCTACCGGCGCCCTCGGGAATTCTCGGGGCGGTGGGAATTGTGGATCGGCCGCCCACCGACAATGCCCTGGTCAGCGTGACCAAGGTGACGGAGATCGCGCAACTGCTCGGTCCGGGCACCATCGCCAGCATGCCCGAGGTGTCTCATGCCTTGGCGAATGGCGTCAGCGAGGTTGTGATCTCGGCGGTGGCCGGCGGCACTCCCGCCGAGGCGAAATTGCTCAACGCCGCCTCCGACGAAGTGGTCCGCCTGCGCACTCGCTCGAAGGGAGCAGCCGGTAATGCGTTGACCGCGGAGGTGCGCACGGTGCGGGACGCCTCCAATAATGTGGTGCGGGTTACGGTGAACCTGATTCGTGCCGGCGCGGTGCAGGAAACCTTCGCCGATCTGAAGGTTTCTCCCGGCGCCCCAGACGACCTGTTTGAGGCGATCAACTCGCTCTCAACCCTGGTCGTGGCTGTCGACCCGGGGTTTGGCGGTGTGATGCCTCGCCCGGGTACATACGCGTTTGCCGATGGCACTCCCATCAACATCCAGGAGCCGGCACCCGGCGTTCGCAACATCCTCAGCATGCGTCCGGCTCCGGAAGCCGACCCGGCCGGGCTGTCGGTGCGTATCGACAAGGTCGACGATGCGACGGTCAACGTGATCGTCTTCCAACGCGGTGAGCAGGAGAGATTCACCGCGCTGAAGATGGATCCTGACGACGCTAACTATCTGCCGTTCGTGCTTGCCACGGGCAGCAGCCTGGTACGCTTCGTGCCGCTCAGTTCGCGCGACAGCAACCAAATGCCGGATGCAACCCCGATCCCTGTCACCTTTGCAGGAGGCGCTTCCCCCACTGTCCAGCAATATCAGGACGCGATCAACCGCTTGGCCGACGATACTCGCATTGACCTGGTTGTGGCTTCCATGGAAGCGGGACGGGCCGACGCCGAAGTTCGCCAGGTGCATCAGGCGCTGGGAGCGCATGCGGTTGCGATGGCCGAAGACGCTGCTCCGCGGGTTGCCTTCGGATCCATCACCGCCAACGAAGTTAAGGACCTCGACCAGATTCGCGAGCATTCCGCTCTGGTGCGTAGCCGCCGCTTCGTTCTGGTTGCACCTCCGGGAGCAGAGGGAGCGCTCGCCGGCGTGGTGGGTCGCCTCGACCCGCAGGAGTCAGCCACCTTCAAGCCGGTACCGTTGTTCGGCATCAATCCGGCAACCTTCCGTCAGGGCGAGTTGAATCGCCTGCTGGGTTCCACTACGAACCTGTGTGTCGTGGAAGACCGGGTTGGCCATGGCGTCATCTGTCTGCGCGGCATCGACACTACGGGCGATCAGATTTCGGTCACTCGGGTTGCCGACATAGCCATCCGCGAGACCAAAGCCATCGCGGAAAACTTCATCGGCGAACTGAACAGCGACGAGGCAAGGCTTTCATTGAAGCAGCAGATCGTCGCTACCTTCACCCGCATGCAACGCGAAGGTGCGCTGGTGCCGTCCACCGATGGCAAAGATCCGGCGTTTCTGGTCGACGTTTACTCCACGCAGCTCGATTTTGCGCAGGGCATTGTTCGCATCGACATCGCCATCCGTCCGGTGCGGGCAATCGATTACATCTACGCCACCATTCGCGTGAAGAACTAGGAGGATGAAACGTGGCAGCCACTATTTTCGCGGCTAACGAGAGCCAGGTGCTGGTCAACGGGAAAGCGGTCGACGGCGTTCGCTCCCTCGAATACCGTAAGCTGCAGGCCCGGGAAAACGTCTATGGACTGGGCAGCCAGGAGCGCATCGGGCTGGTCTCGGGAGCGCAGGTGTATGAAGGGCGGCTTCGTGTTGCCTCCACTTCCCAGGCGCTGGACCAGCTCGGCATCGAAGACAAGTTACAGATCAGTGCAATTCTGGTACACGGCTCGACCAAGATGACCGTCACCTTCGACGAATGTTATCTCCAGGAAAAGTCGTTTGACCTCAGCGTGGGCGGTTTTGGCGAGGCGGTGTACACCTTCTCGGCCACGCGGGCCCGCGAGGAAGCCGCTTCCTAGGGCCTTCCCATGCAGACGTTGCGTCCAGTTACGGTCGATCTCGCGACCGGCGTCGTCACCCTCGGCGGCAAGCGCGTGGCTCTTCAACGCGAGGGAGAGCACTACGCCGCTTTCGGCGGCATCCGCGCGCGTGCCCTCACCTTTGAGGAGCGCTCTGGGGTCGTCGCGGGGGCGTTGATCGATGCGGAGCCGAATCGAGCCTTGCTGACAAAGTTGCGAAATCTCGCAAACATCTCAGGTGATTGCGCCAGTGAATTGACTGATGCGCTTGCTCTCGCGCTGGCCGGGGGAGGGGAACCGGCCCCTTCGTTTGCGGAGTGTGCGCGCTCGGCGTGCCGCAACGCCAGCCTTGACTGGCAAACGGTGCAGCAGACGCCCGCGGTGGTGGTTGATCAGCTTGTCTCGGAGCAAAAGACGTCCGGTGGCGACGACGCATGGACCCGCTTTGAGTTCCGCGAAGCTCCTGAGACTGAGGCATCGCTTGAGGAGTGCTGCCGGTACATGCTGGAACGGCTGCTAGAGCGGGGAACGCCGCAGGAATCAGCGGAGGAGCAAGAAGCGACGACTGGCGCGCGGGCGTGGCCGTCGCAGACAAAGCTGCGAGCGCTGCACGATGACGTGCAAGCCGACGGTCTTAATTCAGGCAAGCCTGAGACTTCAGCGCAGCCAAAATTTGCCTGGCCACGTGGCGCCCAGGCGACGTTTAGACGCGCGGAGCCGCCTTCTCGGGATGCAGCGCCAAAAGTGCCCAATCCGCCATCACCCGTCGGCGCCGCGCTGCGGGCAACGTCCGGCTGGCCGCAGGAGCCGCCATCGCAAGCTGATGCCGATGTGTCACGTTCCGGCGGGAACGGTGGTGCTGTGTCTGTAGCCTCGGGGCCCACCTCCGACTGGCGCGGCACCGCAAGCGCGAGTATTCGACAGAGTCTTACAGTGTGGGATACAGACCCCGCAGAAGCGCAGGCCCACGAACCAACACCTGTTCAAACCTCGAATTCCGCCCCCGTCAGGACGGCTGCGCCTATTTCGGCAAAAGCTCGGTTGCGCGCGCATCGCCTTCGCGATCTGCCAGTCCGGTCCCAGAAACTGGCTCAGCCACCGAGAGACGACCACAATCCTCAGAGTATATCAATTGGAGCTCATGCTCCCACGATGTCAGATGTCACAATGTCTGAGCTTCTGCCGTCACGTTGCGGCTCTGCGCCGCGGGATTGGCTTTACGAGATTGCCACCGCGCTATCTGACGAATGCGATTTGCGAGGGCTGGACGCATGAGCACCCGCCCCATCCCGTTGCTGGGAGACATCTCGCTCTCCTACGTGCAGCAGATCGAGCACTCGCTCGATGCCGGTTTCACCGGCACGCGCATTGCCGGGCTCGACGGCGAAGTGCAGCAGCGCTCCGGCCGCCCGTCGCACCGCGTGCGTATCGCGGGCTTGCTCATCGGTGACAGCGCGAAGGACGATCTGGGCAAGCTGCAAAAGGCCACACAAACCGGCGACGAGCTTGCCTTCTCCGCCGATATCACCAGCGCGCTGGATTTGCAGAAGGTCGTTATTCGCAACTTTCAGGCGGAAGAGCAGGCCGGGCAGCCCAATCGCATTGCCTATCAGGTCGAGCTGGTCGAGAGTCCTCCACTGCCTCCACCAGCGGAGATTGGCGGCTTCGGCGGGCTGGGCGACTTTGGGCTGGGCGACCTGGGCATTGATACCGGCGTGCTGGGAGATATTGCCAGCGCCGCCGGCGACGTAGCCTCGGTTGTCGACAAGGCCAAGGGTGCAATTGATGCGGTCAGCGCCATCGCCAATATTGCGGCGTCAGGAGGCCTGAACTTCTCCGGCATTCTCGATCCCATGAACAAGGCGGCCGACAGCGTGAAGGGCATTACCAGCGGATTCCAAACTGCCGCGCGCTCCCTGGGAGGGCTGTTCTCCTCATGAGTCTGGCTCCCGCACTCTCGGTTACGTTGGGCAGCTTGCGCTACGACACGCACGCCGCCGCCGCCAGCATCTGTCTGGCGCTGTTGCCGCGTGGAAGCTCCGCCGAAATTGCGCTGCCGTCGAATGTACGCTTCGAGGCAGCAACCGGTGACAAAGCGGTTGTTTCGCTGGATGGCGGTGAAGGCGCGCAGACCGTGCTGACGGGGAAGGTGCAATCGATCCGCCGCGAGTTTGAAGTTATTCGCGTGGTCCTGAGCGACACAGGCGACCTCTCCGGCTATCGTCCTTCGGCGACGCTGGAAGGTCAGGATGGGCAAGCGGTGGTCAACAAGCTGGCGTCGGATGTTTCCGTCTCGACCGGCAATGTTGACATCGATCTCGACCTCGCGGTGTACGTCGCGCATCCCGGCAGGACTGCGGCAGAGCACATTGCGAAGCTGGCCGAGCTCGCCGGGGGCATCGCTTACACGAATGGCGACGGCTCCCTCAACGTGAAGCAGAAGCCTTCCGGGCCCGCCGATTCAGCGCTGAAGTATGGCCGCGAGGTGATGACCTACGAGACGCGGTCGGCTGACGCGCTCAGTCCACAACGCTTCGCGATGGGCTTCGGGCCGGCAGGCTCGGGTGGCGCCGACGACGCGCTGCGTCCGTCGGTCGATGCCATTCCCGGCTCGGCGTCTGACGGGGGAGTCGGTGTGTGGCGCGTGCCGACGCCCGTGCTGCGTGTTCCGTCGGCGGCAACCACGGCGTCAGGGGCGCTGCAGAGCGTCGCGGTCGCACACGCTGAACGCGTCACCGCGCACTGTTTCCTGCTTCCTACCTTGCGGCCGGGAAACGTTCTCGAAGTGCAGGAGTTGCCCGACGGACTATCCACCGGCCCGTGGCTTATCACGCGCGTGCAGCACAGCTTCGAGCGCGGCTTCGGCACAACCCGGTTCTGGGGCGAGACCGCATCGGCGGGCTCGTCGTTGCTAGGCGGGCTGCTGGGTGCAGCCGCAGGCGCCATCGGAGGTTTACTGTGAGCACCGCACTGCTCTTCGACGGCATTGCGCGCATCGCGCGCCACGAAGCTGCTGCCCGCCCGGTTGCTTCGGTTGGTGTCGTCACCAGTAGCTACGCGAATGACGGTACCACTCTCGACCACGCCGTCAGCGTGAAACTGCGCGAGTCTGGAATGGTCCTGCCGCGTGTGCCGATCGCCGTCGGCACTTTTGGTATGGCTGCGATTCCGTCAGTTGGCGAACTGGTGCTCGTGACCTTCATTGAGGGCGATTACAACGCCCCTGTGGTGATTGGGCGCCTCTATCATCCTGATCAGAATCCCCCCAAGCATGACGAGCAGCAGATTGTGTTGCGCCTGCCTTCGGGCAGCGACGATCCCGACCTGAACTGCGAGATTGATTCCGATCCGGTGAAGGTCACACTCACCATGCCGGGTGATGTCTCGCTCGAGATCAAAGAGGATACAGTGACCGTCGCGGTGGGCGACATCAAGCTGACGCTCGACGCTGCAGGCGGAGGTCGTTTCTCAGCGGAGGCAGCCTCGACTTCAATCACGCTGAAGAAAGATGGCGACGTGACCATCAGCAGCCAGCAAGGGAAGATCAAGCTCGACGGAACGGAAATCGACATCACGGCCCAGGGCAAGGTGAAAATCAGCGGGGCCACAGTGGAGATCAACTGAATGGGACAGCCGGCCGCAACCCAGGGAAGCCAGGTCATGGCAACCGACACGCATATCGTGATGATTCCATCGCCGGGCGGGCCGGTGCCCACACCGCTGCCCTCGCCGTTCGCGGGGCAGATCACTGGCGGCACCATCGCGACCGTGAAGATCATGGGCAAGCCGGCGGCGGTGGTGGGATCGACAGCGGACAACATGCCGCCGCACATACCGGCGGGCGGGCCGTTTCAAACGCCTCCGCAAAACCAGGGCACGATTCAGGCCGGCAGCGGCACCGTCACCATTGGCGGCAAGGCGGCGGCGCGCAACGGTGACCAGGCAACCACCTGCGACGATGTCGCTCCCACGGCCCTCAAGGGAGTGGTGATCGCCGCAGGCACAGTGTTTATCGGCGGGTAAGCATGGACGTTTTCGGAACCGATCTCGCGGTGGTACCGAACATGATGGCGGTCGATGCCTCGGAGCTCGACCTCACGACGCAGATTCGTGTCCTGCGCGGGGTGCCGCCGGGATCGCCTGACTCGGTCACGGACCTTGCCGTGCTTAACTCGCGTCAGAACCTGGCGCAGGCGCTGGTCATCCGCCTGCTCACGCCTGTGGGCACGCTTACCGGACTGGGCCACGCAGCCTATGGCTCGCAATTGCATCTGCTCATCGGACGCCGCAAGACCGAGGAGTTGCGTAATCTGTGCCGCGCTTACGTGCTGGAGGCCATCGCGCAAGAGCCGCGCATTCTGCCCAAAGCTTCTGAGATGCAGTTCTCTCCAGATGAAGAGACCTACAACTCATTCGTCTTCACAGTTGCGGTGCAACCGATTGCCGGCGGCGATCCGGTGTCGCTTGGGCTGGAGGTTGCGTTATGAGCTACGAGCCGCGCACCTACGACCAGATCGTTCGCGACATCCTCACCACGCTTACCGGCGGCACGGTGCGTGAGACGGTGAAGGCGCCCGCGGGCAACGCCGTCATTACTCCGGCGAAGCTGCTCAATCGCCCGGTTCGCCGCATTTCCAGCCTCGATGGCATGATCGGCACGCCCGACAAGCCAGTGAACTATCGCTTCACGGCGACCGACTTCGAACTAATCTCCACCACGAGTGACGACAGTAACAAGGACGCGATTCGCTTCCGCGATGGCGGGCGCAAGCCGATTCCCAACTCTGACCTGACGGTGAACTATTACCCGGTGCAGACGGCGCCGGTTCCGTTGAACGATCTCAATGTCGGCAGCGTGGTGCGCAGCTTATTGGAGACGGTCGCGGTCGAGATGGCGGTTGTCTATCAGCACCTGGCGTTCATTTACGATTCCGCCTACATCGATAGCGCGCAGGGATCGTCGCTCGACAAAGTCGTTACCCTCGTCGGCGTGAAGCGCTTGGGTAGCGGATATCCCATCGTCAAGCTGCGCTTCGAGCGCAAGGCGGGAACGCCCGGCCGCATCACGATTCCTGCGAACACTGCCGTCACCGACGACTCCGGCCATCGCTATCTGACCAACGAAGAACTCATTCTGGAACCGGGCGAGTCATCGCGCGACGTGCTGGCTTCAGGCGACACGCCAGGAACCGCAGACGTGGACGCCAACAAGCTCGACCGGCTTGAAGTATTGGTCGCAGGTGTGGACACGGTCACCAATCCGGATCCGTCCTATCGTCTATCCGCGCCGGAGACCGATGACCAACTGCGTCGCCGCGCGCAGGGTGCCTTCGATGGCGTTGCCCGCGGCACGCTCGACGCGCTGCGTTTCCAGTTGTTGTCGCTGGACGAAGTCAAAGACGTGAAGATCACCGAAGAGCCCAACGGCGTTCCGGGCGAGGTTCGCATCGACGTCGCCTACAACCAGGACACGCCGGAGGCGGAGGCAATTGTCGCCGAACGGATTCGGCAGGTGAAGCCGGCGGGCATTCGCGTCTTGGCTGGAGCGGCGGCCACGCGCAAGGTGCACGTCCGCGTAGCGCTCACGCTCGCGGGTACCGGCGTCAGCGGGCCCGACCTGACCTCGTTGCAGCAGTCGCTGGAGGCCGCTCTGGTTCCTGCGCTCAACGCGACGCCTCCCGGCGGAGCGGTGCGCCGCTCCAAGCTGCTCTCGCTGGTGATGACCGACGAGCGCATTGCCGACGCCAAGGTCTATCTGTCCGCCGACGGCAGCGCGGAGACAGAGGAGCTGACGCTCAACTCCGGCGAGGTGTTACAGGTTGTCACTCCGGTTGTCTTCTCGCCGCCACAAACCGAGCAAGCCGTCACGACGCGGGTCAACGTGAAAGTCTCCGCCATGCTGCCTCTACATCTCACGCCCGGCACGACGCAGGCGAACGCGCAGCAGGCCATCGACAGCGCCTTCACCAGCCACCTCACGACGCGCTCGTCCGATGCGCCGCTCACACTCGACAGCGTTGCCGCGGCTATTCGGGACGACAGCCGCTTCGCGCTGATTCGCAATCAGGCGACAGTCACGGTCGAGAGCGGCACGCGCTTCTTCCAACTCACCGACGGCGTGGGGTCTTATGCTCCGGCGCCCAACGAAACATTGCAGAAAGATCAGCTCAACATTGACGTTCGCGAGGGAGGGGTATGAAGCGCGTTGACGACATGACATCGCGGCTCCCCTATCTCTATCGCGAGGGTCCGCTGTTGAGCGGTGTCCTTGCCCAGCCCGCCGAGCAGCTCGAGATCGCGCTGGAAGACGCACTCGAAGTGCAGCGCGCGCACTTCTTCGACGACGCCTTGCAGTTGGAGGAGGTCGCTCGCCTGGCAGCGCTGCTCCATTTCACTCCCGAGCAGTGGCAGACGCTGCAACTCTTTCGTCCCTGGGTGCACGCGCAACGCGATGCTGTGCTGAAGAACGGCGGCGTCACGGTCGACGCGATCGTCGGATTTACAACCAGCTACGTCAGCGCGTTTCAGGCGGCGACAGGTAACTTCTTCCCCGGCGCCAAGCCGGCGCTGGTCGAGTTTCCGTCGCGGCGACGCTATGCCAAGCCGGACCTTGGCGAGGACACCGCGCCGCTCAGCCGCTTCACCATAACGGCCAAGGGGCTGGAGGACACCAAGGCGTCCTTCCTGCTCACCGGGCTGGAAGCCGGACCGGAGAGCATGCCGCTGATCGCCAATCTCACCACCGGCGACGCTCTGCTCTTCCACGGCAATGTCGCTCCCGGGCAGCGGCTGTGGATTCGCGCAGAGCAGAACGGTTCGGTTACCGCGCAACTGGAGCGCGATGACGTCACCGCGAAGCTGGTCTCGATTACCGGCATCACCCCCGGAACACCGTGGACGGCGCCGCAGATCAAGACGCCTGCTACTGCGTTGCCGCTGGTGCGCGGCGACAACACGCTGTGGTTCTTGCCGGTCGCACACTTCGACGAGCTGGGGCTTGACCGCTTCCTGTTGGCCCTGGCCGATCTTGCGCTGGAGGACGGGCACTGGGACTCCGCCAAACTCGACCACAGCCTTTTCTATCTCGATCCGGCGATCGACACGCGGCTTACCTGGCTGGAGTTGGAGCCGGCCAGCATCGAGGTGCAGGTCCACACCGAATCGGTATATCGCGCGGTGCCTTCGCCGGGATCGGCAAGTGATGCGCGTGACCAGATCGCTTTCGCGCTCGATGACGGCGTCAAGCGTCTGAAGGCGGCGGGTGTCCGCAGCACGGTTGCGGCAATGGCGTTCAGCGAATTGCAGCCGGCCACCGACTTCATGACGAACCTGCTTCCGAAGATGATTCGGGAAAGCGGCTCCAGCGGCGGCGATCGCATTGTCGACAGGAGCGGGACCTTTGGACAAACCAGTTGGGGAGACTCCATTTTTCAATGAGGCATGAGCCATGCGGGCATTTTTGCGAGTGGAATTACGGGGAAGCGACGGCGGTCTGATCACGGTACGCGAAGCGCATAACTCTGTGCTGCGCGGCGGCGCCGATCTGCTGGCCAACATGTTCGCGATGAAGTCGACTGGCATTACGCACATGGCGGTGGGTAGCAGCGATACTCCTGAGACCCAGGACTTCACCACCACGGCGCTCACCGATTCGACCGAGGTGCCGATTACGCCGGATGCGTTTCAGATCGATCCGCCCGACCCGGTGAAGCGTGTGGTACGGGTGCGGGTACAAGCGACAGTCGCGGCGGATGCAAATATCGGGACCGTCCGCGAAGCCGGACTGGTGGCGCACAACGGCGCGACGGTTTCGCTCTATAACCGCGTCGTGTTCGCACCCATCGACAAGGCGGCAGGTCATGAACTCACGCTGTTTTGGGAAGTTGGCTTCCCCTTCGGCGATTTGCAATGGCTTCTTTAGGAAGGCGGTGTAACAGATATGGCAGCGACAGGCTCACTTAACGTTCAGCTTTCCGGATTTCCTGCGGCGAACCGCGATGCGCAGGTCACGCTGACCAACGCGGCGACCGGGCAGACCATCACCCGCAGCCCGTTTCTCGACGGCTCGCTCGTGGTGCGCGATCTCGATCCCGGCATCTGGCAGATGAAGGTGACACACCCCAACATCATGACGCCGATCTATCAGCAGCCGATACGGGTGTTTCCGCAACTGCCGCCGACCTTCGTGCCCGTGCCCATTCCGCCGGCTGTCTTCAAGGACACGCCCATCGCGACCGTGCCGCAGGCGAACCTCGGACCGGTGCAGCAGGCGTTGACCTCGATTCGCGATTCCATTGGCCCCATTCAGGGCAAGAGTCCGGGCGAAGTGATTCGCGCCGCTGACTGGAACATGCTGGCATCAGCCGTGCGTGATCTTGCGGCAAATGTTTTGCAACTGACGAACCTGGTGTCGCCCATCGGGCATACCCATCCCGAGATCGCCGACAAGATTGAAGAGGTGCAGACCAACCTCACCAACTTTGCGCAATCCTTCGGCCAGGCGCTGCTCCAGGTGGAGCGCGAGTTCGAGACCGTGAATCTGCGCCAGAGCCTGTCGGCTGCTCTCGATCAGGCACAGGCCCCGCAAGCCACGCGCGACGAACTGCTGGGACGGGTGGACACTCTGAGCAATTCGATTCAGGCTGATTCCAGTGCGTTCACCGCGCAGCTTTCCAACACCGGGAATCGCGTTCTCACGTCGATGTCAGATCTGATCACTGCCAATCCTGCGCTGGCGAACAATGCCACAGTGCAGAAGGCGCAGCAGATGGCGACCCAGTATGCGACCTCCGGGACGGCGACCAACGCGACCGCCGAGTTGAACATCTACAAGCGAACGACCTCGGTGTCCGGCAACAAGCTGGCCATCGCCCTGAACAAGTAAGCAGGAGTGATTCATGCCCACCGCACAGGACCTCGACACGCTTCGTGCCTTGCTGGCGCAGCTGCAGACCGTGAGCTCATTCCAGCCCGGGGAGTTGATCCGCGCGGCTGACTGGAACACGCTGGCAGGGGTCGTGGCCCAATTGGCGCAGCTTGTTCTCGCCGCCGAGTCCGCAGCCACCGTGCCCCCGCACCAGCACCTCGATCAGGTCGACCTCACCTGGTTCACGCAGCAGGTGAGCGATCTCATGCAACGCGGGCCGCTCTCCGATCCGGCGGCCCAGAACCGTCTGACCGCGCTAGAGCAGACGCAAACTCGCCTGCAGTCGAACCTGGACGCCGCAACCTCGACGATAACCGGCCTTCGCAGCCGCGTCTCTGACGTCGCTACCAACGATCTGGTACGCCAGACGGCGATCACCAACGTCCAGCGCACCCTAACCAGCGTGGCTGATCCGGGCCCCCAGATCGCTGCCATGCGCGCCAGCCTGGACTCGGTGCAGGGCAGTCTGGCGACGGTGCAGCAGGCCGCCTCGAGTCTGGTCGTAGGCGGCAAGCCCATCGACGTCGGCGCGCTTGCTGGACGGCTCACCAATCTGGAGCAGTTTCGCGACGGTCTCAAGTCGGCCAGCGGACAGTTGCTGGATGGCGCAACTCTCGACCAGCGCTTCTCCCAACTCCAGACCAGCGCTGTTACACAAGACCAGTTGACGCAAGCCTTCAAGGACCATCCGATCGAGATTCCCGCTGACCAGATCAATAACCTGGAGACGCGGCTAGGCACGACGCTGCACGATCAGGTCAACACCCAGCTTCAGACCTTCCAGACGCAGGTGCAGTCCAGCGTCGACACCCGGTTCTCCTCGGTCGGCGATCTGGTCAACTCGCGCATCGGCGATGCCGTTCCCGGCCTGACGCAGACGCTCACGACCAATCTCAGCGCCAGCATCACCGCCGCTCAGAAGGCCGCTACAGACGCGGCCAACGCCAGCGCTCAGGCCGCGATTGCCGCGAGTGAAAAGGCCATCCGCGCCGAACTCGGAGCCCAAATCGCAAGCGTGAATTCAGGTCTCACTGCCGCGGTCAATGCGCAAGTCACACAGCAGCTCAGCGTTTCGCTGCAAAGCATTCAGGGATCGCTGACCGCGGCCTCGCAGAAACTTGACGCTGTCACCGCCACGGTCACGCAGCAGGGCGCCACCTTGAAGGACCAGGCGACCCAGCTCGCCTCCGTGCCTCAGACCTTGGCGAGCCTGAAGAATGACTTGCAGCAATCCGTCATCAATCAGGTGAATTTGCAGGTCGCCACCATCAACCGAAATATCTCTGACCAGTTTGCTGCATTCCAGAAAACCCAGTCGGACCAGCTCAGCGTCGCGACGCAGAACATCCTGACGCAGGCCAGCAGCGCCGCCACGCAGGCTGCGACGACCGCTGCCACTAACGCGGCGAACACCATGCGCGCGCAGATCACGGCTGACATGCAAAGCATCGCCCAGCAGCAGGCAACGGCCATCATGAATGCGCAAGTCAAGAGCGCGGTCACCACCGCGGTCAACGCCCAGTTCGCGGCCGTGCCGGGCATGGTGGCCACGGAAGTGCAGCGCGTCAACAGCGGACAGATCGCCGTAAACAGGAATCCGGTGATCATCAGGTAGGGACGAGTCCAAGTGTTAAGTGATTTCGAAACTCGTTTGGCTGACGTGATGGGATCGCGGCTTGCGGCTCCTATGGCCGGAGCGGTGGACGTAAGTCCCGGCCGGGACGCCTCGCGTCTGGTGTTGGGCATCACCAGCGTGCAACGTCTGGACGACGATCTGCTCAGCCTGCGGCCCGAGCTTGTGCCCGGTGATGTTGCCCCCCGCCGCGTACTGAAGCTGCGCTGCACCATCGAGCTGGACGCCAAGCTGCCTAACGGGGGCAGCCGCGCCGATCAGATGCAAGCCATCGATGGCGCTCTCTATCTGCTTGAGGACAGCAGCATGCGCAATGGCTCGGCACTGCTTCCCGGCGATAACACCGATCCCGGATTCCTCATTCGCAGCATCACGGTTACAGGTGGCATTCCGCCGCAGTCCATCACGCTAGACGCTGACGGCTTCTTCTGGCCAAAGGGAACGCCCGGGCAATCGGGGCCGGCGATCCAGCAGGCGCGCATTCGCAGCGCGCTGCAGCCGCTGCTGCTCGATCCCCAACCCGCCGCACTGGCTGCGGGAGGGCCGGCGACGGACTTCACTATCAGCTTTGGCACATCGGGAACAACTACCCTCACAGCCGACGGCATCCAGAATTCCGCCTACGGATCGCTGGTGGTTTCGGTGGTGGACGCGGGTGGCCGGCCAGGGCAGGGGACACTCGCCGGCGGGTCGGCGGGGCCCGGAGGCGCGCGCGTCTACGCCGTAAGCGATGGTTCGGCGGCGCTCAGTTACACGCCACCCGCGCAAGCGGCGACCGAGTTTCTGGTCGTTAAGCTGGACGACAGCATCGGCGGGCCCGGCATTGAATTGGGACGCTTCCCCTTGCGCACACGGAGTTCATGACATGCAGGCGCGGCGCAATGATCTGGAACAAATCGGAGCGATGGAGAAGGGCCGGGCTGTGTACCTGGCGCCGGTTGACATCTCCTCGCCCGGCCACGACATTGCCGTGAATTGGGCGCCTGCATTAGGTGCAAGCAAGGCGGAGGTCACGCAAGCCCTGGCCACGATCTCGCCGGCAAGTGTTATCGAAACGCAGACGGATGTTCCAATCGACTGCGAGGGGCAATGGCTGGGTCATCAATATTCCCAAGGGCAAACGTTTGAGCTCGCTCACTCTGCACGGGTTCAAGGAATCTGGCCAGGACGAGATTGTTTCCTCCGTGCCCGGCGGCAGGCGCATCGCTTTGGAGTTTCCTTCGCAGCAGGGCGGAGGATATGATCCGCCGCGCTTCGCAGTGCCTGCGATCGGAGCAGGCGAGAATGTTCGCGCCCTGCTCAGTGGGGCAAATTTTTCTAACCGCGTCCTGCGGCTTACCAGCGCGGTGAGCGCTAAGAGCGTTCTTGTGTCGCTGGTGGACGGCGACAATCCCACCCAGTTCACAACCCACGCCACACAGATTTCCTCCGTCGATCTCACCACCGAGACACCCGCCAACAATGCCAAACTTGTGGGACCGGGTAGTACCACAGTGTGGCAGTCAGCTGCATTCGATCCTGATGGGCCCGATGCCACCGTCGACTTACGAGCACCGCTGGAGGCTGCGCTCAATCAGCTGCTCGCCAGCGAGCAGGCTCCCCAATCCAAGTTCACGCTGACCGCCGACTCTCCGGCGCAGGTCTATTTCTCCATCGCGGGGCCCAGTGGCGCATTGCTGCGCAGCGAGAAGGGCGTCATCAGCACTTCTGTCGAAGGCGATCCAGCGCAACTTCAACTCTCCGGGCCGCTGGCCGACGAGGTTCCGGCCAGCGTAACGGCCGACGTGACGGTGAAGTACGAAGGTATTCGCATCCTGGAGAACGCTTCCGACGATTTGCCTGCTCCCGCCGACGCGATTACGGGAACCATCGTTGGCGCGGACGGTGCTGTACGGAGCCTGCCGCCGCAGGCCTTGGATCAGCAAAAGCCCGCGAAGGTCGGCATCTATGGCCGTGCGCCTGAGGACTGCGAGCTTTCCATCGAGTTCGTGCGCATGGTCGGCACCGCCACCGCAGAAACTTTGGCTGCTCCGGCCGTCCTGCAACTCAAGAAGAGTGACACTGTTGCCGGCCACTGGGCCGACGTGCCCAAAGCCACGCAGATCAGTGGTGCAGCAGCCGTGCGCCTGCGCGCCAACAAAGGACGCTTCTTCTGGGTCGATCACACCACCGGGCAAGGTATCGTGCGCATCGCGATTCTCGATCCCGATCCCGGCGGACGCGCCCTGTTGCTCAACGGCAAGCATCTGCTGGATGTGTCCGCGAATTCCGTAGACCAGAAGGCGTTCAGCTTTCCTGCGAGCAGCTTCCGCCGTACGGCGCCGGTGTTCAGCTCGAATCTCTTTCTGGTCGTTCAGTGTGCCGACCTGACGCTGAGGTATGCGCGATGAGCCTGCTCGATGATCTGCACGGCCTCGACGTCTCCGGCGTCGTCAACGCGCGCGGTTCAATCACCTCGGCGGTGAACGCCCCCGGCCTTCAGTCGATGTTATCGTCGGGGCCCGCGTCCAGCGTGCTCGGCAGTCTCGGATCCAGTCTCGATATCCTGAAGAACTCCTTCGGCAGCCCTGACGCGCTGCTCAAGCCGGTGAGCGATGTTGTCTCGGGACTGGGCATCCACTTTGATCCGTCGCACCTTCCCATCGGCGATCTGGGGAATGCGGTGGGACAGGGAATGCAGTTCGTGACCCAGATCATGGCGTCGGTGAACGGCAATCCTGCCGACTTCGGAAAAATCTTCGGCACCGCTATCGGCGACGCAGTGCAGGTCGCGGGTAAGAGCGGCGGATTCCTCGGCAACATCTTCGGGCAACAGGCCGGTTCCTTCAACGAGCTCGAGCGCATGTCCAGCGGCAGCTCGCAAAGCCTCACCGAGCTTGCCGAGTTGGCGATCGGAGTCATTCTCCCCATCCCCACAGCGCAGCTTAAGGCGGCTCGCAGCGGCATAAGCCTGGTCGCAACCGGGGCCGCTAGTTTGCAAATGCCTGGCGACCGCGCTTCCGGACTCGTGGCTGCTCTGGATGCGGTCACCGCAGCGGCGCAAAGTGGCGATGACGCTGCATTGCAGCTCGCCATCAGCAATTTGTCGTCGGTGCGCACCCACATGCTGGGGGTGTTGCGCGACGATCTTAGTTTCGCCTCACGGCAACTATCACAGCTCCGCGTTGGCGCCATCCTTCAGCCTGTGGCGCAGTTTGGTGCAACCGTGCGCCATGGTGAAGAGGGCGTGATCGAGTTTCTCGCAGGCTTGCGAAATGTGTTGGCGGACGTGAAGGACCACATCGATCATTTTGATGCCGCTGCCGTCCGTGAGTTCATGAACTCGGCCCTTGCCACTGTGGAATCCAAGGCGAGCGACGCCATCGACAAGCCGGTGGACGACGCCGTCGAGAAAGCGAAGGAGTTTGTACGGAATATCTTCCGCCAGATCCCCATTCGCCAGTTGCGAAACGAGCTGACCGGATTCCTTCTGGGCGCAGCGGCGGCCATCCAGAACGCGCACCTCGACGGCCCGGCCAACACCGTGCGCAGCACATTGGATAGCATCAGTAACGCGCTCGACGGCGGCGCGCTCACGGCCGATATTCAGAAGGCGCTTCAGGAAGTCAGTCAGACCATCGACAAGGTCATCCAGCCAATCGTCGACGCACTGGGCACCATCGCCAACGAGGTCGACCAGCTTGCCTCCGGAGCGCAGGCCATCCTGGGACGTGTCACGGCGGCGCTGGAGCAGTTTCAGCAGGCCATCAATCAAATAAGCACCGCCATCGACGGGCTGGGCATCGAGCAGGCCGAGCAGCAGATTGTGCAGGCCCTCGACAACCTGCGCCAGCAGGTGCAGCAACTGCTCTCCAACGTGCCACTGCCGGAGCCGCTGAAACCGCAGGTCGAACAGCTCACGTCGCTGCTGGAAGGTATCGACTTCGACCAGATGCTGAAGCCGGTGCGCGATGCCGTCGCCGAGTTGAAGATTCCCGATGACGTGTCGGGCACTGTCACGGACGGGCTGGCGCAGGCCAAGAACGTCATCGAGAACCTCATCCCGCAGCAGCTTATCGATTCCATTCAGCAGGAAGTCGATCAGGTATTGCAGACGCTCAAAGGTTTCAACCCAGCATCGCTGCTGCCGGATGTTTCGCAATACCTGAACGAAGCGGCTGACCACATCGAGCAGCTTGATCCCCGGCCGCTGGCGGAGCAAATACGCGGGCCATTTCAGGCTGTGCTCGATGCCATCGACAAGGTGAATCCCTACACCTTGCTGCAGCCGGTGATCGACGTGTATGACAAGGCGTTCTCGGCGATTCCAACGCCCAACAGCCAGAGCATCGTCACCAGCCTCACCAGCACCGCCAACCTCGGCGGTAGCCAGGTGACGGGCGCGCTCGGAGCATCGCCTGCGCAGGGCGCGGCAGGAGGTGGTAGCGATTCCTCTGCCGGCGGCGCAGGCGGAGGTGCGTCCGGTGGCGGAGCCGCTGGAGGCGGCGCCCAGCCGGCATCAGGCAGCGGGTCCGATGTGCCTACCCCATTGTCAGACATCCACCTCGGTGACGCGATTCGCTTGCTGGGGATCATTCCTGCCAAGCTGCGCGATACCTTGATGGCGCTTGATGCAGGGCCAGTGGGTGATGTGCTCCACGAAATCGACAGCTTGTGTGCCGGGTTGGCGCGGCAGATTCGTGCCCTGCAGGCTGCATTGTATGAAGCGGCCACCCGGCTGGAGACTGGTTTCGACGCCCAGTTGCTTCCATTGGGGCCTGCATCCCTGCGAGCACATCTGGCAATCCAGGCGAAGTTCGGCGGCCATGCTTCGCTCCAGGTTTCTCTCGAGGCGGTCACGCTTGCCAGTCCCGGTTCCATGCGCCGCGAGTTGAAAGATGCACTCGACGCCATGCGCGGGCTGGCCCATGAAACCGCCGCGCAGGCAGGAGGCAGCAATGGCGCCGCGCTCGACCGGCTGGCGACCGCGCTGGAATTTTCTCCGCTGGCCCAATTGACCAGCAACCTCGAGCAGTTTCTCGACGCCCTCAACCCGGAGCCGATTGCGCAGGAGTTCGACGCACTGCTCGATAGTATGATCGCGCTCATCCCCAAGCTGGCCGACGAGTTGGCCGACGATATGGAAGCGGCCGTGAATCGCATGCGCGCCATGATCAACCATTTCAATCCCGGCTCGCAGGCGCAGAAATTTCTGGTAATCCTCGACGTGCTGCGCGAGGAGCTGAACATCCTGAATCCGCGCCGCCTGGCGGGAGAATTGGCGGAACTGCACGGAGTGATTCGGGGGGTTGTCGCGGCCTACGATCCACGCGTCTTTGCCGACGAACTCTTCAAAGTGATCAGCTCGCTGGCGCAGCAAATACGCGCACTGAATCCGCAGCAGTTGCTGGGCAACCTCGATTTCCTGAAGCCGATCGTCGACAAGATCGAGCAGGCGAATCCGGCGACGCGCCTGGCCAGTGTCGGCCAGTCTCTCACCGAGCTGGGCGAAAGGCTGGGCAACATCAAGCTCGACGACCTGATTTCCGCGGTCAACCAACTGGGTCCCAAGCTGGAGGCAGCGTTCGAACACATGCTTGAGGCGGTGAAGCAGGAGATTGTGGCCCTGCTCGAGTCGCTGCGCTATGCGACCGGCAGCGCCTCGGCATCGGCCAGCGTGAGTGTGGGGTAGGGGCGATGGAGCCGCAACAGAACATGACCTTCGACATTCCAGGTACCGGCATACCACTGCAGATCGAGAGAACCGCCGAAGGCCGCCTGTTGCGCCTGTCCGCCGCAGGCCGCATCTACCTGGATGCTCCCCAACCCGGACGTCTCCGCTTTGATAGTGGCTTTGTCGACATGCAACAGATCGAGCTTCCCGGCGGCATGTTGCGCCACGTGAAGTCGCAGGAACGTTTCTGGACAGAATCGTATCGCTGGGACCAGAAGGGGCTGCTTGTCGAAGTCGACGGCGTCGAGATGGGGTACGACAATGAGGGACGTATTGTCTCCTGCCGAGGCCCGGAAGGATGCTGGGATTACGCCTATTCGGACGCCCAGCTCAGCGTCATCAATACTCCACACGAGTTGCGCCGCATCACGCGCGACGATACCGGCCGCCCGGTCGAATATTCAACCTGCGGCACCGGCATTCCGGTACAGTACGACAATGTGGGACGGCGAAAGGCCTCCCGTGCCACGCCCTCTAATTGGCACATCGATGATTGGGGACGTTTGTGGACGGTGACGAACGGCCATGGCCAGGTGATCGTCACCTATTTATGGGAGGGGCATCACTGTCTTGCCGCGATCGCCGGCAATCCAGGAGAGCCATTGTCGGCGGTGTATTCGCTTGATCCTACGGGCACGCCAGTGCGTGTTATCACGCGCGACGGAATCCAACGCGTTCCACGGGACGCGTTCGGTGAGGGTCTGCTCCGGCTTGCCGGGACCCCTGCACTCTTCGGCGGAGCGGTATTGGATGGCTTGGTCCATCTCCCGTACCGCCGCCTCGATCCCGTGACCGGCTCCTTTGATTCACCCGACCCGTTCGATGGCGAACAGCAGGACCCGCGCCGCGCATGTGGATGGAATGGCCCGCTTCGCATTGAACTGCCTGCTTCGGGGCCGTACACCGTCTGCCGCAACAATCCCGTGTCTCTCGCCGATCCCACTGGCGCCATCTCGGACCTGTGGTGGGCGATTCCCAGCGCGTTGAGCTGGTCCATGCAAAACACCATCGCCAGCCTTATGGGGATGTGGTTCGGGCTGGATTTCTCTCCCATCGGCATGATCGCCGACGCAGCTGTGAAGCGCAGTCCCTTCGATCTGGAGTGGGTGACCGCCACAAACTTCGACATGTTTGCCCTGAGGACCGATGGCTGGACGGCCAAGGCCTTCAATGAGCCGAATGCCTTCACCTATCAGTTCTTCATGAGTCAGGAGGGCCCACCGTATCGCACCCTCGCCGATGCGCGTTTGTTCATTCCCGACAATCCGTTCAGTCCCACATTGTATGGGTCGCTGTTGCTATTCAAGCCGGCAAATTCAGGGGCTTTTGTCACTCGCGGACAGCGGCTGACGCCAAACGGCACCCCGAACTTCAACGGCGTTACCCTTCCGGACTGGTCGCGATGTGGCGGCACGGCGGAACCTGCCTTTCCCGGATCGAGGCTCCCGGTCTTTCCTGCGGGTGGCATTCACTTCGACACCATTCAAGCTGGAGTGACCCAGCAGGGTTGTGATATCACCGAGATCGTACCCGGCGGCATCACCTTGTTTGGAGCTCTGAGCACAACGTCGGTCCTGACGGCCCCCGGCACCGGCCATGGTTTCAGCGTCAACGACAATGTCTTGCTGACCGACTCCGCCAATGTGGTAGAGATCGTTCACCTGCTGAGCATCCACGACTCGGGCGCAATCACGACCCTCACCATCGACTCATCCGGCTCGCGGCTCACAACTCCTCCGATCACGCTTAATGGTCTAAGCGGCCAGATTGGCAGTGAGTCGCTGACGCCGGTCGCCGGCAGCCCCACTCTGTTAAGCGTCACGGGAAGTTCCAACGACTACCACCCCGGCAGCACAGTTATCCGCCTCAGCCGCGGCAACACAGTGGCAGGCTTTGGAAAGGTCACCAGCCTCGAAGCCAAGCTGAACCTGAATGCAGCACTCCCAGCATCCCTGGGTAGCAGTCTGAGCGTGCGCCCGGCCACCGCGCCTGGCGACTTCGATGCCAAGATCCAATCGGGAACTACCTTCCAGGTGATCAACGGCACCATCCCGAGCGCGGGGTCGGGATTAACCGTTGGTCCGGCGGCAACAGCAATTCCCGCCGTCGTGGCCAATGTCGCTGCTGATGTGGTCACAGTCGACACCGACATCTCTTCTCTCGGAGGCGCAGGCACCGCCACGAAGTGGCGTCCTCTGGCGCCGAGCGCATCGGTTGGTACGCGTTCTGCCGCGCCCGAAGCCGGTCCGGTCCTGACCTACACGCCGAACGTAGCCGGCACGGCTCCTACCACACCGTTCGTGCAGGTAGATGGAGTCGGCTCAGCAGTGCGCCGCATCCTCTCCGTCGATCATGACGCGATCGTGTTGGGCCAGTCGCTGCCCGACAATCTCGCCACACCTTATACTGTCGATCGGTTTACGATTGCTGCGCTCACCGTGGCGGACGTTACTGTGGGAGCCGCGCAAAGCCTGGGCGTAAACGCTCCACCGCCGGCGGGTGTGCGCGCGTTCGAGGTAATTCAGTACAACACGCCAACCATCACTGCGGGAACCGCTATCCTCAGCAGCATCGCGGTAGCCGGAACGACCGCGACCACCACCATCGATCCGACGAAGGCCGCGCCTACCTTGCAAGCATCGCAGGTTGTCATTGTTACCCCCGCATCAGGACCGATACAGGCGGCAACCGTGCGCCAACTGCGCCTCACGGTGACAATCGATCGCAATCTCACCCTCTCTGCCACTGGGTTACAAGCCGCCGGGCTAAGCGCAGACCCGATCGTCTACGCTGCCGTGCGGCGGGACGACCGCAAGCTCCGCGTGCAGCCGGTCATCGCTACAGTACCCGGTTCGCGCATCGACATGCCGCGCTTCAAAGTCGGCGAACTGGTGCAGCTCAAGTTTTCCAGTGCCAGCGCAGGCGGCTCTCAGCAGCGGGTGGCAAGAATTGATGCAGTGTCGGGCTCGACCATCACCTACTCCAGTGACGAGCAAATCGTACAAGCCGACGCGACGAGCATCACCGTCACTCGCCTGGATGTCGCTGATCCCGGAAACGGCTCATCACGGCTCGGCATCGATGGTAAGAATATCGCCGCCAACCAGATTGAGTTCAGCGTATGGCGGCCCAGTGACTTTTTCGGCACGCCGCTGATGGCCATCATCGATGGCGCCACAGTCGTCGCGGCGCAAGTTACTACCGCGTTGCAGCCGCTGAGCATCGAGTTGGCAGTGGGGACGATCGCCGGCCCGATCACTCTTTCCCAGCCGCCGAATAGGACTGGCACCGGCATTTCCGCCCGCTTCGCCGCCGACGGGGCTACGCTCCAGTTCAACGACAGCCCTCTGGGCGCCGCCCCGGGCAACGGTTTTATCGTCGCGGTGCCGTACGTCGATGCGCCCGCAACCGGAACCGGCAAGCTCGACAACGGCACCGTGCGCGTGCCTAAAGATCACGAAAACCTCAGCCTGGAATTGGACCGTTTGAGGTCGGTTACCGATCACGAGCTCACCCACACCTTGCAGGCGATTCGCCTCGGCCCACTCCTGCTCAGCTACATCCCTATTTTTGTCTTCGAGTGCCTGGCCGACTTCACCAGAGCCAATGGTCCCACAATGTCGGACTACGCCTCCGGCACGCTGGCGGGACAAGTCCTCTCCGGGTCGGGACTTGAGGCCAACGATGATGTGCAGGTCGCACAGAACGGCCGGGCAGCGGTCATTACTATCGGTGCGGCGAAGGACTCCGGTTTCCAGTTGAGCGACAAAGCGCGCCAGGCGCTGGTGGCAAAAAATATTCAGGATGGCGCGGTCATGGTCCGCCGCTCCCTCACCCCGGGCGTCCAATAACGCATTCAAGTGGATCAGCGCCATCGGGCAATTCTTCACCCTGGGCGCGCTCACCAACCTGGTAAACATCGTCGGCTGGATCGGGCTGATCAATTGGATCGTCCAGCTCATCGGAGGGCTCGCGAGTTCAAAGCCGCACGGCGTCACCGCGCAGTTGCAGTCCGATCAAAAGACGCTGACCCTCGAGGCCGGCGCCTCGATCACCGGGCTCACCATCACGAGTTCCGTCTCGGTCAAGGGCAACGCGCAGGGCGGAAATTCGCAAACCTTCATCCGTTCCGTCTCCAGCATCAATGCGCAAACGGTCGTCCTTCAGCAGGAAGTGCCGCTCACTGCAGGTGCGGTCGAGGTGACGCTCTATTCCTCGGCCTCCCCATTTGGCGGCGCCAGAGACTACTTCCCGGCGACGATTCCGGATACCAGCAAGCCTGCGGTGATGAAGCTGGGCGCGCCTTTGGCCAAACGTTGACTTTGGAGGTGCGCGACCGGATCGAGATTCGCACTCCCAGCGGAGTCAGTCACTCGACTTGCGTAGCCGCAGTGAACGGCGATGAGGTCACTGTCGAGGAGGAGGCCCTGGTGCAGCCCGGTGGTCCCAACGAAGTCACCGTGGCGAAGATCGGCACCGACGACGCTCACTGGCTGGAAGATACGGTTCTCAACACCGTGCGCATGGGATGGATGAATTACATCAACGATCCCTGGGCACAGATTACTCGCCATTTCGAACCATCCAGTCTGGGCGGACGAATCACAACATCTTCACTGCGTTATCTGTTCAGCACCCACTCGTGGAGCCCGCTGTTCGTCGGATACTTTTGGTTCGACAATGCCCAGATATTTTCCTCAATATTCTCAGGCCACGGTCGCAAAGGGCATCTTTCTAACATGGAACAGGAGGCCTCGCATAACAGCGGTGACACTTATTCGCCCATCGGTTCGTTGCACGCAAAGCCGACCGTCGTAGGCGATGTTGGCCGATACTGGCTCACGGAGAATGGCGGCAGCCGCTACGGGACCGGAGGCGGAAGCCCAGGCGGCACGCCAATGGACTTCATCAACTTCGGACAACAGGACGCCCCGGGCGTGAATTTTTTGCAGTCACCGGTGCTTTCGCAGGGAGCGGCCACGGGCCCAACCTTCTCCTCGCTTACCGCACTGCCGGCGAATTCGGTGCCGGAAGACCTCTATCAGGTCAATGCATCGGGGGTGTTCCAGTCGATTGGCCCGCGTGGCTGGATCCCCGTTTCTACGCGCCTGGAACGCAGCGTCGGCATACAGGTTGCCTTCACTCAACCCAACACCTACAAAGTCACGGCGCAGTCAGCGGCCAACGCCGTCTTCGGCAGCGACGTTCCCGACGCTGACGAAGCCCAAAAGGAAGGCGTTTCTGAGTTGACCTTTCAACTCGACATTGCCGACGTCACGGTGACGGTCGCGACGCAGACCATCGCCGAAGGTAAGGCCGCGACACTCATCCCATTTCAACGCGCAGCCCTCTCGATCACGCCGAACACCAATCAGGTTTATCGGGCGACTCCTGCCGAGCCGGGCTTTGTGGTCGACTTCGTGGGCTCAGACCTGCAAGCGCACACCACGCTCGACACCGACGACGTGGACATCAGCCGCTTCCATAAATTCAATGCGGCGAGCAACTCGTTCGATTCGGGCATTACGCCGATGCATTTGCCCGAAGACCTCGACATTGCTGTCCGCCGCATACAAGTGACGGTGACGAATGTCCTGCAGCCTACGGTTGCCGTGGGTGCAAAGACTTTCAACGGCTTCCAGGCCACGCTGGATCAGACGGCCCCGGCAATCTCCTCAATACAGCCAGGCGGCACGGCATTTCTGCTGGTTCCATCGCAGATTGCGCCGCAAGCGTTCACCACTACGACCTCGCCTGCTTCGCCGTCGCCAATCGATCCTCAATTCACGCCTCCGCCGAACATCCCTGCGGCTGTGCAGAGCTTCCTCGCCGATGGCGGCGCATTTCAGGCGACGTTTCCCGCCAACCAGCCTCCGGAAGAAACGACAACCGTAACAGTTACGATTCACGTCGGTCCGGATGCGGCGAGTTCGGTCCCGGTGACAGCTACGGTGGAGTTGGATCCATTCTTCACCCTGAACGCCGGCGCATTTACGGTTGCTAAAGGTGATCCGAACGGGCTCACGCTGACGTCGAGCACTGGCGTCCAACTCGCCTCCGACACGTCGATTGCCGGTGTGACCGTAACCCCCGACCACGACAAGGTGACGGTGGTTGTCGACGCGGCCTATTCCGGTCCGCCGACCATCACCATTCTGGTGCACGACTCGGCAGACGCATCGCATTCGGCGCGGCGCACACTGACCGTCACCTAGGCAAACTTCGGCGAGCAACGCGGCCGAGCCATGGGAGGCCGCTTCCCATCAGCGCGAGACTTGGTGGCTCAGCAGTAGACGTGTCCAGGTCCCCGGCCCCACTACTCGGCGCCCAATAAGCAGGCTCCCGACCAGGGACGCTTGGCGCGCCTCTTCTCGTCTTCCGGAAAGAGTGCGAAGAAGCTCAGCATGAAGGGCGTACGCTTCAGTGAGGCAGCTGTCTTGAGCATGGAGTGGACCTCCAACACTCTCCAGCCATAAGGGACGAAGAATCCGGGCCCTTCTTCCGGCGCGAACTGCAGTGGCGAGACACTGCTGCCGAACTCCTGGTGGGTTTTCTCCTGCAACATTTTGAGCAGTGGCGGAGAGGCTATGTCAAACAGCCATCGCTGGAAGGCCGGGAAACCACGCAGATCCTGAGCGAAGGTGGCGACCTCGTTTCGTGGCAAATAAATCAGCAGCCCTTCTGATATAACCAGGGCCTTCTTCGACTCGTCACTCAACCGGCTGAAGAGCGATCGCCGAGTCTCGGCATTTGCCAGGTCAGCGCGTATGCGCTCGAGTGAACACGCCGGCTTCTCGTCTTTCAGGATCGTCTCCTTGTAATCCAGGATGTCCGGCAGGTCGACTTCCACCCACTTCAGTGAGGCAGGCAGTAGCATACGGTAGGGTCTGGCATCGAGCCCTGCCGCAAGGTTCAGCACCAGGTCGGCGCCTTGGGAAATCTGCTCGCTGATGATGCGGTCGAACAGGTAGGTGCGGGTGATCCACGACCATGCGTTCTTCTCATGGAAAGGGTTGGCTTTGGCGATCTGCTCGCCGCGCTCGCCTGCCAGTCTGCGCGCGTACGGATCACGAAACAGTGGATTCTTGCGTTCGGTTTCGCGGGCGCGGAATACTGCCGACCAGCGCGCCGTATCGGAGATGTGCTGGATAGTGGGCTCGGCCATCAGCACGCTAGTTTAGCGCAGCTTAGTCCGCGAAGACCGGGGCTTCTTCCTTGACCGTTTTCTTCTTGCGCCACGGAATGTGAGCTAACACCCAATCCTGGAGGCGGTCCAGGTAAAGATAGACGACGGGCGTGGTGTACAGGGTCAGCATCTGGCTGACGATGAGGCCGCCGACAATGCTGATGCCCAGCGGCCGGCGCAGTTCCGATCCCATGCCACGATTCAGCGCCAGCGGCAAGGCGCCAAACAGGGCGGCGGCGGTCGTCATCATGATCGGCCGGAAGCGCATTAGGGCAGCTTCGTAGATGGCTTCCGAAGCCGTCCTGCCCTGGCGCTCCACCTCCAGCGCGAAATCGATCATCATGATGGCGTTCTTCTTCACGATGCCGATGAGCAGAATGATTCCAATCAGCGAGATCACGTCCAACTGCATGTGGAACAGCAGCAGGGCAAGCAACGCTCCGGTGCCGGCTGAGGGAAGCGTCGACAGAATCGTAATGGGATGGATATAGCTTTCGTACAGGATGCCCAGCACGATATAGACCGCGATCAGCGCGGCAAGGATGAGCAGCGGCTCAGACGTGAGTGAGTCTTTGAACGCTGCCGCCGCTCCCTGGAAGCTGCCGTGAATGGAGGCGGGCAGCCGCATGTCCATCTCGGCTTGCTCGATGAGGCGAGTTGCCTCTCCCAGCGAGCCCCCGGGTGCGAGGTTGAAGGAGATGGTGACCGAAGGGAACTGGCCCTGATGGTTCACCGTGAGCGAGGTTGCGGCCGTTCCGAAGTGCGCGAACGCCGACAGCGGCACTTGAGCACCGCTCGAGGTGATGACGTACACACTCTCCAGCGCTGAGGGAGTCATCTGATATTTCGGATCGACCTCCAGCACCACGTGGTACTGGTTCAGCGTCTGGTAGATGGTCGAGATCTGGCGCTGGCCGAAGGCGTCATAGAGAACGTTGTCGATTTGAGAGGGTGTAATTCCCAAACGCGCCGCGGTATCGCGGTCGATGATCACGTTCTGCTGCAGACCGTTGACTTGCTGGTCGCTGTTGACGTCCTTCAGCATCGGGATGGCGCGCAGCTTCTCCAGCAGCTTGGGCGCCCACTCATACAACTGCTGCAAGTCTTCGCCTGAGAGCGTGTACTGATACTGCGCGTTCGAGATGCGGCCGCCGATCTGCAATTCCTGGAAGGGCTGGAAGAAGGCGCTCGCGCCGGCTACATGCGCCAGCTTGGGACGCAGGCGGTTGATGACGTCGTCGGCGGTGATGCCCTTGCGCTCGTTTAGCGGCTTCAGAATCACGTACATTCGCGCCTGGTTTTGAGCGCCGCCTCCTCCCACGGAGGCGAGCACGTGCTGCACCGCGGGGTCATGCCGCACGATGTTGATGTACTCATAGGTCTTCACCTTCATGGCGTCGAAGGAGACGTCCTGATCGCCTATGACATAGCCCTGCAATCGGCCGGTATCCTGCTGGGGGAAAAACCCTTTGGGGACAATCACATATAGGTAAACGTTCACGAAAAGCGTCAGGATCGTGATGGCCAGCACCAGTCGCTGATGCCGGAGCACCCATCCCAGCGAGGTCTTGTAAAAGCGGTTCATCCAAACGAAGCCGCGTTCGCTCATGCGGTAGAGCGTGCCGTGCGAGCCGGGATCATGTGCCTTGAGAAAACGGGCGCAGAGCATGGGGGTGGTGGTGAGCGACACCACCAGCGAGATGGTAATTGCCGCGCTTAGAGTTACTGCGAATTCGTGGAACAGCCGGCCCACAATTCCGCCCATGAGCAGGATGGGGATAAACACCGCGATGAGCGAGGTGCTCATGGAGACGACCGTGAACCCGATCTCGCGCGCGCCCAGCAGGGCGGCCTCGTAGGGCGCCATGCCCGCTTCCACGTGGCGCATGATGTTTTCCAGCACCACGATGGCATCGTCCACCACGAATCCGGTACAGATGGTGAGCGCCATCAGCGACAGGTTGTTCAGCGAGTAGCCGAACAGATACATCGCACCAAAGGTGCCGACAATCGCCAGCGGCACCGCCACACTGGGGATCATGGTGGCGCGAAACTCTCGCAGGAAGACGAACACCACCAGCACCACCAGAATCACCGAGATGATCAGGGTGGTCTGCACGTCGGAAACTGAGGCGCGCGTCGTGATCGTGCGGTCAAGGCCAACTTGCAGCTTGATGGAAGGCGGCAGCGAGGCCTGGAGGAAGGGCAACGCATCGAGAATATGATCGGCGGTGGCGATGATGTTCGCGCCCGGCTGGCGAAAAGCCACGACCAGCACGCTGGGCTTACCGTCAAAGCTGCCGTCGTTGTTTACGTCGGAATACGAGTCGCTGACTTCGGCCACGTCCGACAACCGTACCGGTGCGCCATTGCGATAGGCGACGATGAGGTTGCGGTAATCCTTGGCCTTCTTGAGCTGGCCATTGGTGTGGAGGATCCAGCTCTTGTTGCTGTCCTGCAGCATCCCGACCGCCTGATTTACGTTTTCAGCAGCGACCGCCGTGCGCAGAGTTTCCAGGCCGATGTTCAGCTTGTTCAGCAGGTTGGGATTCGCCTCAATACGTACCGCTGGCTGTGAAGACCCCCACACAAAGACCTGACCGACACCATCGATCTGCGACAGCTTTTGTCCCATGATGGAGTCGGCCTTGTCGTACATCTGGTCCCGCGTCATGGCGTCCGAGGTCATCACCAGGATCATTACCGGTGAGTCCGCAGGGTTGATCTTGCGGTACCTCGGGTTGCTGGGCATGTCAGGGGGCAGGTAGTTGCGCGCCGCATTGATGGCAGCCTGCACATCGCGCGCTGCGGCGTCGATGTTGCGGTTCAGGTCGAACTGCATGGTGATGCCGGTCGAGCCGAGCTGACTGCTCGAGGTCATCTGGTTGACGCCGGCGATGCGTCCGAATTGCCGTTCCAGCGGTGTGGCGACCGACGAAGCCATGGTTTCCGGACTGGCGCCGGGCAGCCCTGCGCCCACAGAAATCACCGGAAAATCCACCTGCGGCAGCGGCGAAACTGGAAGCTGGATGTAGGCAAGCACGCCGGCGAGCAGCAACGCGAGGGTCAGCAGCGTTGTTGCGATGGGCCGTTCGATCGCCGGCTTGGAGATGTTCATGCTAGTCTCCCAGCGCCTCGGCTGGTTTCGGTGCGCGCATCCGGCGAAGCGCTTCGCCCAGGCGATCGAACCACAGGTAGACCACCGGCGTCGTATACAGCGTTAGCAACTGGCTGACCAGCAGGCCGCCAATGATAGTCACGCCCAGCGGCTGCCGCAGCTCCGAACCGGTTCCCGTGCCCAGCGCCAGCGGCACGGCGCCGAACAACGCAGCCAGCGTCGTCATCATGATGGGGCGAAAACGCAGCAGGCAGGCTTCGTAGATCGCGTCCACCGGCTTCTTGCCTTCGCCGCGTTCCGCCTCCAGCGCGAAATCGATCATCATGATGGCGTTCTTCTTCACAATACCGATCAGCAGGATGATGCCGATCAGCGCCATCACCCCCAGATCCATGTGGAAGAGTTGTAAAGCGATGATCGCGCCCACGCCGGCGGAGGGCAGGGTCGACAGAATGGTAATGGGATGGATGTAGCTCTCGTACAACACTCCCAACACGATGTAGACGGTGACGATCGCGGCCAGAATCAGCCAGCCTTCATTGGCCAGCGAAGCTTCAAAGGCGCGGGCGGTTCCCTGAAAGGCGCTCTGAATACTCGGTGGCAACTCGATCTCACGCTCCGCGTTGTTGATGGCGGTGACCGCCTCGCCCAGCGAATAGCCGGTGCCCAGGTTGAATGAGATGGTCACGGCAGGGAACTGCCCCTGATGATTCAGCGACAACGCTCCGGAGTCGGTCTCAAAGTGTGCGATTGCGCTCAGCGGTACCTGGCCGTTTGCGCCCGGCACGTAAATGTCCTTCAGCGAATCCGGATCATCGCGATACTGCGGATCAACCTCCAGCACCACGTGGTACTGGTTGAGCTGGGTGTACATGACCGAGATTAGGCGCTGGCCGAACGCGTCGTAGAGCGTGTTGTCCACGGCAGCGGCGCTCACCCCCAGGCGCGATGCGGTGTTGCGGTCGATCACCAGCCGCGCTTCTGCCGCCTGGTTCTGCTGATCGGTGGCAACGTCGCGCAACTGCGGCAGCGTCTTCAATTTCTCAACCAGTTTGGCCGTCCACACTCCCAGTTCCTTGGGATCGGCATCCTCCAAAGTGAACTGATACTGGGTGCGGCTGACCCGGTCTTCCACCGTCAGGTCCTGCACCGGCTGCATGTAAAGGGTGATCCCTTCGACCCCCGCTACTTCCTGCTGCAATCGCTTGATGATGGTAGTTACGTCATCATCACGCTCATCGCGAGATTTGAGGTTGATCTGAATGCGCCCGCTGTTCGGTGTCATGTTGGTGCCATCGACGCCGATGAACGAAGACAGACTTTCCACGTCCTTGTCTTTGAGGATCGCTGCCGCCAGTGCCTGCTGGCGTTCTCCCATGGCGGCAAACGAGATGCTCTCTCGCGCATCCGTGATGCCGGTGATGACGCCGGTGTCCTGCACCGGGAAGAAGCCCTTGGGCACGATGATGTACAGCCAGATGGTGGCAACCAGGGTCGCGATCGTGATCAGCAGCGTTACCGTCTGGTGCTTCAGAACGAACTGCACGGTGCGGCCGTAGAAGGCGATCGTTTTGTTAAAGGCATTCTCCGACCATTCGTAGAAGCGCCCATGCCTGGCCTGATCGCGCGGGCGCAGCAGCAGGGCGCACATCATCGGCGTCAGGGTCAGCGAGATGACGGCCGAGATCAGAATGGTGGCCGCCAGCGTTACGGCGAACTCGCGGAACAGGCGTCCCACGATGTCGCCCATGAACAGCAGCGGGATGAGCACTGCAATCAGCGAAACCGTCAGCGACACGATGGTGAAACCGATTTGGGCGGAGCCCTGCAGCGCGGCCTCGAGCGGCGTGTGGCCTTCCTCGATGAAGCGCTCGATGTTCTCGATCATCACGATGGCGTCATCGACCACGAAGCCGGTGGAGATGGTCAACGCCATGAGGGAAAGATTGTCGAGCGAGTAGCCCAGCAGGTACATCACCCCGAAGGTGCCGACCAGCGAAAGCGGCACCGCGACGCTGGGGATGATGGTGGCCGACAGGGTGCGCAGGAAGATGAAGATCACCATCACCACCAGCGCGATGGTCAGCATCATTTCGAATTGCACGTCCTTGACGCTGGCGCGGATGGTGGTCGTGCGGTCGGTGAGGACGGTGACCTTGACTGAGCTGGGCAGGTTGGCCTGCAACTGCTGCAGCCGCAGCTTGATGCTGTCAACCACCTTGATGATGTTTGCCCCCGGCTGGCGCTGGATGTTCATGATCACCGCCGGCGTGGTGTTCATCCAGGCTGCCTGGTTGGCATTCTCCGGCCCTTCAATCACCTTCGCCACATCGGAGAGCCGTACCGGGGCCCCATTCTTGTAAGCGATGATGGTGTCGGCGTACTGCTTGGGATCGAAGAGCTGGTCGTTGGCGCCGATGGTATACGCCAGGCGATTGTTCTGCAGCTGCCCCTTCGCCTGATTAACGTTGACCTGCGCAATCATGGTGCGCAACTGCTCCAGGCTGAGACCGTAGGAGGCCAGCGCCTGGGGATTGGCCTGGATACGCACCGCCGGCTTCTGGCCGCCGCTAATGGTGACCAACCCCACACCCGGAAGCTGCGAGATCTTCTGCGCAAATGTCGTGTCCGCCAGGTCTTCCACCTTAGGCAGCGGCATGGAATCAGAGGTCAGGGCCAAGGTAAGGACCGGCGCGTCGGCCGGGTTCACCTTGCTGTAGATCGGTGGCGTTGGCAGATCGTTGGGCAGAAATAGCTGGGCCCCATTGATGGCGGCCTGCACTTCCTGTTCGGCGACGTCGATGTTTTCTTCGAGGTTGAACTGCAGGGTGATGACGGAAGCCCCGAAGGCGCTGGTCGATGTCATCTGGCTCAATCCCGGCAACTGGCCACACTGGCGTTCCAGCGGCGCAGTGATCGACGACGCTGTAACGTCCGGGCTGGCTCCCGGATAAAAGGTAACGATCTGGATGGTCGGATAGTCGACTTGCGGCAGCGCTGAAATGGGCAGTTGCCGATAGGCAACCACACCCACCAGCAACAGTCCGGCCATCAGCAGCGAGGTCGCAATCGGCCGGAGGATGAATGGCCGCGAGATACTCATGAGGGCGAGCCTGTCACGTCGTTCATCTGTGCGTTTTTCGACTGTCCGCCTTGCCTCTGCGGCGCCTGCGGATTAACTTTGCTGCCCGCCTGCAACTTTTCCTGGCCGTCGGTGACGACCCGGTCGCCGGCTTGCAAGCCGGAGGCAATCACTACCGTGGTGCCCTGCGTCAGTGCAATTTGCACCGGCTGCATTTTGACCGTATCGTCCTTTTCCACCACGTAGGCGAAGCTTCCTTGCGGACCACGCAGCACGGCAGCTGCAGGAGCCGTAATGGCGTCCTTGCGCGTCTCCAACAGCAGGTGGACGTTGACGAACTGGCTGGGCCAGAGTGTGTTCTGGGGATTCTCGAAAACAGCCTTCAATTTCGCAGTTCCTGTGGTCTGATCGATCTGGTTGTCAATCGTCAGCAGCTTTCCCGCCGACAGCTTGGTCTGATCGTCCCGCCCATAGACGTCCACTTGCAGCGGCCCCTTCCTCATTTGCTGCAGCACGGACTGCAACTGGTCTTCCGGAAGCGTGAAAATCACCGCGATGGGATGCAGCTGCGTAATCACCAGCATCGGGGTGGTGGACGAGGCCTGCACGTAGTTGCCCGAATCGACCTGGCGCAGCCCAACCCGGCCGTCGATCGGCGAGGTGATGCGGCAGTAGGTGAGATTCAACTTCGCGCTATCGATGGCCGCTTTGTCAGCGGCAATGGTGCCTTCGTATTGCCCGAACGACGCCTGCATTGTGTCCAGGTCCTGCTTGGCGATGACCCCGTCTGCATAGAGGGCCTTGTTGCGCTCGAACTGCGCCTTGGCATTTGCCAGTTGAGCTTCATCGCGCTGAAGGTTGGCTTCCGCCTGCGCCAGCGCCACTTTGAACGGCCGCTCGTCAATCACGATCAGCAGGTCGCCCTTGCGTACCTCCTGGCCCTCCTGGAAATTTACCTGCATGATTTGTCCGTCAACCCGGCTCTTGAGGGAGACCGTGTTAAAGGCCTGGACCGACCCAAGGCCGGTCAGATAAACCGGGAAATCGCGCTCCTTGACGGTCGCCACGCCCACCGGCACGGCCGAAGGCGGACCGTTGGCATGGGCCTTGCGCCCAGTGCCGCTATTGCCCTGACTGCAGGCGGCCAGAAGGGCACATAAAACGATGGCTATCGCAATTCCGATAACTCCGCGACGCTTCAACTTTCCTCCTAGTGTTCGCTATGTCCAGGGGTGGGGAGACGATTAATTCAGGGGGCGCATAACAGCACTGGAAGCGAACCCAGTAACATCAATATTATTGCCTTAACTATTAGACCGGAATTGCCAGGCTAAGGGCCGTTAAGAGAGGGTGAAGGAAAGTTAAGTTTTGTGAAGACCAACCATACATCTCGAAACACTTCTTCACCGCCGCATCCGCCGGGAGAGAGCAAAATGAAGCCCATGAAGCGGCTGCTCGTCGTCGACGACGACCAAGGATTGGTCAACCTGCTGAAGCGCTTTCTCGAAGCTGAGGGCTTTACCGTCGATACCGCGTACGACCATCCCGGCGGATTGAAGGCAGCCCTCTCCGGCGAACACGAACTTATCATCCTTGATGTGATGTTGCCGGGCGGCTCAGGCTTCGAGTTGTTAAAGTCGTTGCGCCAGGTATCGAGAACACCGGTCCTGCTGCTCACGGCGCGGGGAGAAGCCGTGGACCGCATCCTGGGCCTGGAGATCGGGGCCGACGATTATCTCGCCAAGCCCTTCGATCCCCGCGAGCTGGTCGCCCGGGTGCGCGCGATTCTGCGACGCACCCGCGAGGGCGTTTCCGGACCTCGCACCGACGCTGACGAAACCTTGAGCGTCGGCGAAATCGAGATGTCGATGGGGACGCGCACCGTCACTTACGGAGGACAACCGGTCGACGTGACGTCGGTGGAGTTCAACGTCCTCGAACTGTTGCTGCGACATGCCGGCAACGTGGTGACGCGCGAGCAGCTTGCGGAAGTCGCCCTGGGGCGTTCCCTGAATCCCTTTGATCGCAGCGTTGACGTGCATGTCAGCCGGCTGCGCAAGAAGCTGGGTAATTTCCCCGGCAGCGACGATCTGATCCGTCCCATTCGCGGCATCGGATACTTCATGCCGGCATCGGCCGCGGAGCGGAGCAAGACATGAATCGCCGTCTGTTCTGGAAGATCTTTCTGCCCTTCTGGGTAGTACAGGCCATGCTGCTCGGCGCCCTCTACCTGCGTCTGAACATTCGCCTGCATTCTGAGCGGCCCTGGTGGGTGCAGCCTTCGCGACAGGTGATGCCCAAACTGGTGCTCGACGCTGCCGCCGAATATGACCGCGGCGGCCAGCCTGCGCTCGATGCATTTCTCGACACCATCTCGGTCCCCAACCGGGCTTCTTACTGGCTTCTGGACAAGGATGGCAAGAATCTCGGCGGCAGGTCTTTGCCAAACGGCCTCGAGGCCAATGCTCAGCAGGCGTTGCGGACGGGCGGATCGCTGCGGATTGAAGACTCGTCGGTCGTGGTTAGCGCCGTCGCTACCCCGGAATTGCGCTATCTTCTGGTGGCGGAGTTTATTCCCCCGCCTCTCTCCGAACGCATCCCCGGCGACCTGCTGTGGACCCTGAAGCTGAGCACCGTGGTGTCGCTGCTCTTGTGCTTGCTGATCGCCCACTATCTGAGCAAGCCCATCGAGCGGTTGCGCAATGCCACCAATGAACTGGCGCGCGGCAACCTCGATATTCGGGTCAGCCACTATATCGGCAACCGCCGCGACGAGATCGCCGAACTGGTGCGCGACTTCGACTCCATGGCGGGCGAGTTGCGCAATCTCATTCAAAGCGAGCGCAACCTGCTCAGCGGCGTCTCCCACGAATTGCGTTCGCCCATCGCGCGCATTCGCCTGGCGCTGACCCTGGCGCGCGGCCCCGACGCCAACGAGCGGCGCGAAATGCTCGACCGCATCGAGCAGGACACTATCCAGCTCGACTCCATGCTGGAGAAGATCCTCACCGTCGCGCGCCTGGAAAGCGGGCAGCACAAATCAAACTTCACCAACGTCTCGCTGCGCGATGTTGTCGAAGATGTTTTGCACGATGCGCGTTTTGAGGCCACGGCGCTCGATGTCGACATCGGCTTTACCGGCAGCCCGGAAGTGAACCTGCGCGGCGATGCCGACCTGCTGCGCAGCGCCATCGAAAACATTGTGCGCAACGCCATTTTCTATTCCGGGAAGGGCGGCCAGATTGACATCAGCCTTCGCCGCGACAACGCCACCGCCATACTGTCGGTGCGCGACAACGGTCCCGGCGTTCCTGAAGAGTCGCTTGCCTTGCTGTTCAAGCCCTTCTACCGCGTCGACAACTCCCGCGAGGTCTCCACCGGAGGCATGGGTCTCGGCCTGGCCATCGTGCGCAACGCGATAATGACGCACGGCGGAACAGTCACGGCGCAAAATGTCGTTCCCCACGGCTTGCAGATCGATATCTCGCTGCCCATTGCGCCGGCCGGCCTGCCGCCGCGTGTGCCGCCGCCTGCCCTGGCCACGTCGACGAAGCCGGACGCCTAGCTTAGCCTAGCCAGGCTCCTTATCGAGGGGCCCCGCAAGCACGAATAACTTCTAGCTACGGGAACGGCACCGGCGGCCCGATCAAGCCGTACCCCAGCGTCAGAGCTCAATTGCTTTCAGAACCGCCCGGCCCTTGTAAAGAGATGACGTGCAGTTTTTCAACGGTCTCTTCCCGAAAAGCGCCCAATATACCTTCTCATCGACTTCCTCAAGGCTTTTGGTGTTTCTTCAATTGCCTTGAGAGCCAACGGTTGGTGGTCGCAAGACCTGATCGCCTGAAATCGGTTCTGCGGGTATTTCTCGGAAAAACTACGGGATTTGCCCGATTGGCGCACATGCCACGAACAGATAGTGTGAGGCGGGAGATACCGAGTACGCGGTGCTTTCGGCCATGAAGATATGAGACCTTTTGGCTATTTCACTAACGCGCCGACGCTGCTGAGCAAAAGCTGTTGTTCCCGGCCGAACTGGCTGGCCTTACGTTTTCAAACTGCATCAAACGCAGGATGGCCAATTGGGAAAGTCTGGTTTCAAATGCCTTCTCCGATGACGGTTCACTCGCCTTCATCCGCTGGAGAGGGCTTCCGCCCCCAGGGGCCGGTCCGCACAAATCTCGGAAAGTCCGCGAAGGAGTACAAGGCATGAGACGACAGAACTTACAGACCCTTGCAGGTGTTGTCGTGCTTTCGGTCGTTGCGCTGGCGCTGAGCGTGCCGGCCTTCCCGCAGAGCGTGAAGACCGAAGGACTGATCACCGGACGCAATGGGGACCAGATCTTCCTCAAGACTGCGAACAACCCTAAACTGATTGTTCTTCTGACCCAAAACACCGACGTGGCTCAGACTCTGGCACCGTTCAAGGCGCGCAGAAAAGAAATGTCGATGGCCGCCCTGATACCGGGTCTCGCCATTAAGGTGGAGGGGGATTCCAACGACCAGAAGCAAGTCGTGGCGACCAAGATCCGGTTCTCCGGCAAAGATCTGCGGCAGGCGCAATCCATCGAAGCCGGCATGCACGAGACCCAGGAGGAGCTGCAAAAGCAGAACGAGCAGTTGCAGGCGCATAACGATGCTTTGAAAGCGCAGCAGGAAGAGGCCGCGGGCCAGCGTCTTGAACTGGAAAGGAATAAGGCGGCCATCGACGCGGCCGTCGCCCGCTTCGGACAACTGGACGACTACTACATCATGGACGAAGTGACCGTGCTCTTCCCTAACGGGAAGGCGAAGGTCCCACAGCAATACGTCCCCGAGCTTATGCAGCTGGTCGACAAAGCGAAGGACGTCAAAGGCTACATGATTGAGGTCAAGGGGTATGCCTCGGCGGTTGGGCCCGCTGAATTCAACCAGAAGCTCAGCTCCGATCGCGCCAATAACGTGACTGCCATTCTGCTGCAACAGAGCCATGTACCGCTCACTCGCATGTTGTCGCCGGGCGCCATGGGAGAGAGCGACCAGATTGGCAACACTAAGAGCAGGGAAGGTCAGGCTGAGAACCGCCGCGTTGTGATACGGATTCTGCAGAACAAGGCCATCTCCGGCGTCACGACGAGTGCGTCTAAAGGCCCCTCGTCTTAAAGGGGCCTCGCTGATTAGTGATCGGAAGCCCCTTTTTCGTGTTGGGCCCCGATTCACCGCAATGCCGCAAAGCTATTGTTAAGCAATGCCAAGGCACTGCTGCGAAATAAAATAAAAAGGACGCAGGCCCGTGGATGACAGGCAGGCAGGGCCTGCGCAACACCCAAGCCGGCAACTGCCGAAGGCCCGCCCCATAACCACCCTAACCCGGCGCAGCCGCCACCGAAAACCCTGCCAAGCCCTCGATCAACAATCCCATTGCCCCCGCGAATCAGTCTCTGTAAGAAATGCGGGCCAGCTTCACGCACTGCCGCGCGACAACTCACCCCCCGTCGGCTAAACTGAATGCTACCTATGGTGTGGTTTAAGCGCGAAAATGCAGAGCTCGACACCTCCGGCGAGAGGAAGGTCAAGACCGAAGGCCTGTGGGTGAAGTGTGACCAGTGCCGGCAGATCATCTGGAAGAAGGACCTCGATCAGAACCTGAACGTCTGCCCCAAGTGCGACCGGCACTTCCGCATCGACGCGCGCACCCGCCTGTCACAACTCCTTGACGACGGGCGCTACGAGGTCGACGACGATAACCTGGTCTCCACCGATCCGCTGAAGTTCACCGACCTTAAGCCCTACGCCGACCGCTTGCAGCGCGCCCGCAACGATACCGGCCTGAACGACGCCGTGATCAACGCCCGCGGTAAGCTTGACGGCAAGCCGGTGCTGGTTAGCGCCATGGAATATTCCTTCATCGGCGGCTCCATGGGGGCGGTTGTCGGCGAAGTTCTGGCCCGCGCCATCGAGCGCGCTACCGGTCAGCGGCTGCCACTCATCATCGTGTCTGCCTCCGGTGGCGCCCGCATGATGGAAGGCGTGGTCAGCCTGATGCAGTTGGCCAAGATCTCCTCCGCCCTGGCGCGCATGGACGATGCCGGCGTACCCTACATCTCGGTACTCACCGATCCCACGACCGGCGGAGTGACCGCATCGTTTGCCATGCTGGGTGATCTCAACATTGCCGAGCCGGGAGCCCTGATCGGCTTTGCCGGGCCGCGCGTCATCGAGCAGACCATCCGCCAGAAACTGCCCGAGGGCTTCCAGCGCAGCGAGTTCCTGCTGCAGCACGGAATGCTCGACTCCATCGTCCACCGCCGCGACCTCAAGCAGTACATCTCGCGCGCGCTGGACTTCATGACAGTCCCACCGCAAAGTGCTGCCACAGCCTAAAGTGAACGGAGCGGACCTGCAGTCGACCGTGTCTTGATTTGGCGGGTGGGAATCGTGACAACCGCTGCAATCGGCCATTGCTGCGCGGGCTCCTTATGTATTGCGTCCATGGTCCAGGCAGGTGCTAGTCTTGACCAATTACCGATGACGAACCGCGACATCCAGGCGACTTGGAAGTATCACGATGGTACGAAACACTCGTACTGGAGCATTCGCAACCATCCTCATTTTCTGGACTGGGCAAACCGGCCGCTGCCCTTCAAAATCTATCCGGCAATCGAGCCTCTTGTGCTACCCAAGGACTTCCCGCAAACCGGGGTGGCCGCGCTCTCCGCAATTTCAAAGGCCGCGCCTTTGACGGGTGGAGATGCGGTTCCTGGCCTTCAGGATCTCGCGCGCATACTTTACTTTTCAGCCGGCATTACTAAACAACGCAAATATCCGGGCGGTGAGATCTACTTTCGTGCCGCCGCCTGCACCGGAGCTCTGTACGAGATCGAACTGTACCTGGTGAGTGGCGACCTCGACGGGCTGGATGCCGGCGTGTATCACTTCAATCCCGCCGACGTGTCCCTGGGGCTGCTGCGAAAGGGCGACTTTCGCGGAAACCTCGCCCAGGCGACGGCAGCCCAGCCGTCTGTGGCTGGTGCGCCCGCGACCATCGTGTGCACCGGAACCTACTGGCGGAACGCCTGGAAATACCAGTCGCGCACCTATCGCCATTTTGGTTGGGATAACGGAACCATGCTGGCGAACATGCTGGCCCTTACTACAGCGTCGGGACTGTCGGCCGAGATCGTGCTCGGGTTTGTGGACGCCGAAGTAAACGGCCTGCTCGATCTCGACCCACGGCGTGAGGTTTGCTTATCTCTCGTACCCATCGGTCGCAGCTCACAGGGCTCTCTGCCAGCCCCGAGGGAGGCTCCGGTACTTGGCCTCGAGACGGTTCCGCTCTCTGAGCATGAGGTCGAGTATCCCGCCATGCTTGAGATGCACGACGCATCTTCGCTTGTATCCGAGGCGGAAGTAGTTCAGTGGCGCGGGCAGCAGCTATTCGTTGCATCTTCCCCTCTGACCGGCGAGACGGTTTCCCTTCAGCCACCGCCGGCGGAAGAACAACCGAACGACACGATCGAACAGGTGGTCCTACGTCGCGGCTCCAGCAGAACATTCGATAGGACGGCATCCATTACACTGCCGCAACTCGCAACCATTCTTGAGGACGCGACGCAAGGTCTTCCGGCCGACTTCCTTGAACCCCGCGGCGCACAGCTCAATGACCTTTACCTGGTCGTACACTCCGTGCAGGGACTCACGCCCGGCGCTTACTTCTTCCACCACGAAGGGGGCAGCCTGGAGCTTTTAAAGGAAGGAGAATTCCGCGCCGAGGGCCACCATCTCGGGCTGGACCAGGATCTTCCCGCGGACGCCTGCGTTGACATATTCTTTCTCGCGGATTTACAGCCCATTCTGGAGCGATGGGGAAACCGCGGCTATCGGGCCATCCAGCTGGAAGCGGGAGCCATCGGCGGCCGGATGTACCTAGCTGCGTACGCCCAGCATCTGGGTGCGAGCGGCCTGACCTTCTTCGATGATGACGTGATTCATTTCTTCTCGCCACACGCCAAGGGCAAGAGTGCCATCTTTCTGGTCGCCATTGGCAAGCCTCTGAAACGCACACCACAGTAGGCCTGCTCTGCCGTGCCGATTGGCTCTCTTCGGCCATCGAGGATAAGTGATTCTCAATTGTTTATCGTGATTTGAGTAACCGCAATCAGACACTCTCCAAAAGCGCCTTCAGATAATTCCAAAAACTTTCGACCGTTGAGATCTGGACGCGCTCGTTTGGGCTGTGCACATCGACGATGGTGGGCCCAAAAGAGATCAACTGCATTCCCGGATACTTCTCCCCAATGACTCCGCATTCCAGGCCGGCATGCATGGCGACCAGACTTGCAGGTTTACCGAACACCTTCTCATGCACCTGTTGAGCTTTACGAACCAGCTCGTTGTCCGGTTGAGGCTTCCAGCCGGGATAGCCGCCGGAATGCTCGACCTCGAATCCCGCAAGCCGGCAGACGGTAGCAACCGTGTTCGCCGCGGCGCGCCGGCTGCCGTCGATCGCACTCCGCTGGCTAGTCATGATCTCGACTTTGTTGCCGTCGGTCGCCATGGTCGCAAAGTTCGTCGAGTTCTGCACCAGGCCGGCGATGTCCGGACTCATCGCGATCACCCCATGCGGGATAACCACCATCAGGTCGACGATGGCCTGGGCGTCCTTGGGTTTGATCACCTTCTCAGGGCGAGGTGCGGCTTCCAGCCTGATCTGTAGCCCGGGATCAAAGCTGCCCACGTCAGTCTTCAAATCGGTTTCGACGCCGGAGACGATGCTCTTCAGCTTGCTGCCTCGTTTGCCGTCGAGGACAACGACCGCCGAGGCCTCGCGCGGAATTGCATTGTGAGCATTGCCGCCCTTTATTTCGGCAATTTCAATGGGCAGTGCGGCCAACACAGTTTGCAGGACGTGGCCCAGGACACGTAACGCGTTGCCGCGGCCCTGATGAATATCGACACCGGAATGGCCGCCCTTCAATCCCGATACCTTGATGCGATACGCTTTGTTGCCCTTCGCGGCTTGACGCGTGATCTTGCGGCGAGCGATGGTGTTTACTCCTCCCGCGCAACCGATACAAAGAGTGCCGATCTCCTCGCTGTCGAGGTTCAGGAAATATTTGGACCGCAAAACACCACCTTTAAACTCTGTGGCGCCAGTGAGCCCGGTCTCCTCGTCAACCGTGAAGATGAACTCCAGTGGACCGTGAGCGATGTCCTTGCTTTCCATAACGGCGAGGGCTGCCGCTACTCCGATGCCGTTGTCGGCGCCCAGCGTGGTGCCCATGGCCTTGACCCAGTCGCCATCGCGAGCCACCTTGATCGGATCGTGGTCAAAGTTGTGCTCCGTGCCCTCATCCTTTTCGCACACCATATCGAGGTGGCCCTGCAAGAGGGACATCGGCGCCCGCTCACGGCCGCGGTGTGCGGGCTTGCGAATGATTAGATTGCCGGTGCGGTCCTCGATGATCTCCAGTCCGAGGCGGCGGGCCTGAGCCATCACGTACTCGCGGACTTTGCCTTCTTTTTTCGAAGGGCGTGGAATGTTGGTTAAGGCGTCAAAGTGCTTCCATAACGGCTGGGGTTCGAGATTCAAAAGTGCTGGTGTCATATTGCTCCCGTTTGTTGCTATGTGAGTATTGAATAACCTTTGGCGTTCAGTGCGCAAGCGGCATCGTCTTTTGCCCTTCAGCGCACGACAATTCTGAGATGTACCTGGTGGAAACTCGCGGAGGGAACTCCTGAGTCTGCTCAGGAGTCATCAGCTGCCGGCAGCAGCGGTTAACGGTGGTACTCCTTCACCGGAAAAAGATGATAGCAGACGGAGCCTTTCAACCTGCAGACAACGGAGGCGGCGCCAGATCGCCCAGCGATGCAAGGTAACGAAATCCCCTGGCCGCACTTCTTTTGGGCGACGTGCTATGGCTTGACTTCCACTTTGGCCATGGTCTATCAAAGAGACGTACAACCTGCATAAAGGGTGAAGGAGTTCACCTTAGAACCGCTGTCCCAGCCTAACGCGGACAGATGATGACTCCTGACGGGGGAAACTTGTCTCGGAGTCGCGTCTGTGGCAAGTCTTCCCTACAAATCACATAGGAGCTGCGTTCGATGGCGAATGTGCAGTCGACCGTTCACGCGCTTGTAGTCTCGTACCTGCGCCCTTCACACCCGCGACCGGCCGCACGCGAACTCGAAGCCGCCTCGGCCTCTTCTGCGGCTGAGGACGTAAGGCGCTCTCGTTTGCTGCGATGGATTCTCAAATTGGGCAAAGAGAACCAGCGTGGAGAGAACCAGGTTGCGTGACCGTCCCATCACGTTGAATGGTGCCCAGCGGCAGCACTTGCTCATTACCTGCAAGCACATTGACAAGCTGCTGGGCGACATTGAGGCGACACTGAACGCCGCGGCATCGAAGACCGTGTTTCCGAACTATGTCAACGACGTGACCCACGCGCAGCGAAAGACCATCGAGGATTACATTGCGCGGGTGCGTGGTCAGCTCCTGCAAGTGCTCGCCGGGCAATCGCTGGCCCCCGAAAAGCCCGCCGCGTCGGCCATTCATTCCATCCATGTCAATCTCAGCTTCGTCGACATCGCGATTGCGGAGCTTGCGCCCCATTACATGCGAGGCTATGGCCCGGTTCCCGAGCAAGGCGCTGCTGATCTCAACGGCATAGTGACGGAGTTGCAATCGGCCATCAAGGAGCTGACCCGCTACGTGCTGCAGCCCCGCGCCGGCGATCTGCGCGAACGAGTTCAACAACTGGCGCAGGAGGGTTGGGACGTGGCAGGCCTGCGGCTCCTGGCAGACATTATCGACCGCCATGGGCTGACGGAATTTCGCCCGGCCATCACCATGCTGCTCGATCGCGCAGAAGATACGGCGCTGGAAATCGCCGTGTTTGGGCGTGTCAGCACCGGCAAGTCCTCCCTGCTGAATCACGTGATTGGCGCCGACCTGCTGCCGGTGGGGGTCACGCCCATCACGGCGGTGCCGACCAGGATCGGCTACGGGCAAAAGCCCTTGGTAAAGGTTTGGCAGGAAGGCTTGGGGGTTTCCCAGCACCGGGTGGAAGAGCTGCCTTCGTTTGTTGATGAACGGCAAAATCCGGAGAACCGCAAACGGGTTGGCCGGATACTGGTGTTATACCCATCGGAGCGCCTGCGCGAGGGGATCGTTTTTGTAGACACGCCCGGCGTAGGATCGCTGGCGACCCGGGGTGCAGCCGAGACGCTCGCCTATCTGCCGCGCTGCGATGCCGGTATCGTGCTGGTGGATGCTGGATCCACTCTCACTCCGGACGATCTCACCCTGATTCGCGCCTTGATCCACGCCGGTACGGCCACCACTGTACTGGTCAGCAAAGCCGACCTTCTTTCGCAAGCCGACCTTGACCAACAGATTGCCTATGTGACGCGGCAACTTCAGAACGAGGTGGACGCCGAGCTGTCGATTCGTGCCGTGAGCGTTGTGCCGGGCCATGCGGAACTGCTGGAACGATGGTTCTCCGAGGAACTGTCTCCGCTCTATGAGCGTAAACAGCGCCTGCTGCAAGAGTCGCTGGCCAGAAAGACACTCATGCTGGCTGGTGCGGTGCGCTCCACGCTGGAGGCGCTGGTTTCCTACCCGCGGCCCGAGGGCGACGACCGCATACAGTTGGAAGAGATCGATCTTGAGCTGAGGCGAAGTGCGGGTCATCTGCAAACCTTCCAAACCGAGTTGCGACGCAGAACCGATGAAATCCCGCGACTCAGTTCCTTCATTGTGGAAAAGGCAGGCGAAACCATAGCTGATCTTTGGGCCGGCGAACGGGAGGTGGACTGTGCTGAGGTCCTGCGGAGTACGGCATCGGAGGTAGCCCTAGAACTGGCCGGCGAGGTCCGCAGCAAACTGTCGCGGGTACAACAGAGGATGCAACAGGAGCTGTCAAAGGCGTCAGCTTTGCTGAGATCTACAGACGTACCCCACGCGGAGGATCTCCAGGTGCCGGCGGAAATGCCGGTGTTTCACATTAATCAACAGAGCGAATTTGCGCGCCGGCCGATCTACGCAACCCTGGGAAGGTGGCTCCGGGTCCGCGCGGCCACGGGCATCTTGCGGCCCTATGAGGGCGGGCTGCATCAGGCGCTGGAGAGCTATTCGCGCTTGCTGTACTCGTGGGGAATTGACGCCAGTTCAGATATGGAACGCCGTTTTGACAGCTTTGCCAACCGGTATCGGGCACAGTTGGAACGGCTCTTGCTGGATCGGCAACGAACCAGGGTCGATTCCGACCGAGTGAAATCCGACCTGGAGAGCCTGTCCACGATGTTGGTTGCCGAGACAGATAATGCAGCGATAGCTTCCTGAGTCGTATGCCTGAGTCAGAGAGGAACGTAAACCTTGCTGAAATATGTTGTGATTGGTGTGGGGGGCTTCTTCGGCGCAGTGGTCCGCTACGCGATAGGAAGTTACATTGGCGGCCGCTTGGGAGTCCGCTTTCCGCTTGGTACCTTCGTCATCAATGTGAGCGGATCGTTTCTGATTGGGCTCACTATGGCTTTGCTTGCCAGGACGACAGCGAGTGCCTATTGGCGATATCTGATTCCCATCGGCTTTATCGGTGCGTACACAACGTTCTCGACGTTTGAGTACGAAACGCTGCGTGCCATACAGGATGGTCAACTCATGACCGGATTGCTCAACGTGGCGCTGAGCCTGGTGGTTGGCTTCATCGCCGTGTGGGCCGGCGTAGCGGCAGGGCAGGTACTGGCATGAAAGATCAGTTTGTCCCGGTTGCCCCCGATACCTCCATCGCGATAGGAGCGTAAATGCTAAATACAGGACCCGCTAAAAAGGTGACCGTGTACGTGATGGAGGGCCAGACCTATCACGGCACGGCCTGCTATGCCGCAATCCTCGATTACCTTTTTTTTCGTGGCATCTCGGATGCGACTGTGGTGCGCGGCATAGCCGGTTTTGGCACCGACCACAAACTGCATACCAGCCGGCTGGTAGACCTGGCCGACCAAATGCCAATCAAGATCGAGTTTCTCGAAACTGCGGAGCGGGTGCAGGAGGTCTTGCCCAAGCTGACGGAAATGGCGTGCCACGGAATCATTGAGGTCCACGACACCACTGTCATAAGGCCTATTTCTCCAGGCAAGAAGTTGCAACCGGAAGTCCCGCCCGCCAAGCTGCAGTCCCAAGCGAAAATGATGCGCGTCCTGATTGGCGAGCACGACAAGTGGAATGGCAGACCTCTACACGAAGCGCTGGTGCAAGCCTTTCGGGCAAATGACATCGCGGGCGTTACGGTTTACCGCGGGATCCTCGGTTATGGCGCCAACCGGCGGGTACACAAAGAATCAACTTTGAACTTGTCGCATGATGCGCCCATCCTGCTGACCGTGGTTGACACGGAAGAGAAGTTGCGTGCACTCGTGCCGGTTTTGGATCAGATGGTATTGCAAGGCCTGGTAGTGCTTTCCGACGTAGACATTATTAAGTACTCCCATGCCCAGCCGCTGCCGAATGCAGAGGAGAACCGGAAATGAAACTGGAAGGCAGAGCGAAGATGCTGCGCATTCATTTTGGCGAGGATGACCAGTGGCAAGGACGGCCACTCTATAAGGCAATTGTGGAGCGCTGCCGCAAGTTGGACATCGCTGGAGCTACCGTGTACCGCGGAATTGCGGGATATGGCGCCAGCACCATCATTCACCGTTCCCACCTGCTGCAGTTCTCGGCAGATGCTCCCATCATGGTGCAGATCATCGACACCGCAGAAAACATTCAGCGTCTCCTCCCAGCCCTCGATGAGATGGTCCGCGAAGGACTGATCGCAATGTCCGACGTCGAGGTGATCAAGTATGTGCATCAGGAGGGACTAAGGTCGCAGCCGTGAAGTCGCATTCCGATAAGGGTGGTTCAGGGAAGGCCCGGCCCAGAGCAGATGCCGGCGCCGGCATCTTGAACCGCGCCGAAGAGTCGGAGGCGCTACGTGAGCGACTGGCGCAACGGCGAGCGTTTCTCTTCCATGGACCGGCGGGGGTTGGCAAAACATTGCTCTTGTCGGAAGTGGTTAGTGAGTTCCCGGACATTCTCTACAGCCGCAGCAATCCCACGCCCCAGGCGCTGTACCGGAATTTGGCGGATTTGCTTTTAGCGGCGGGGCATCCGGTATTCAAGCGATCGTGCCCCAACGGACCGGCGTCGCTGCAGCCGAAGAGCGCCGTTTCCCTCAAAGGACTGGTGCGGGACGCCCTGCTCAACTCCAGGTACCTGATCGTCGTCGATCACCTGGCGCGCCCGTCGCATGCGCTGGGTGCAACGGTCCGTGAGCTGCTGCTGAATTGGTCGGTCCCGGTTATCGCCGTTGCTCGCTCTGCTCATATGGAAGATGTGGGATTTGTGTTGCCGCTCTTCCCCGATCGCAGCGACAGGCTGGCCTTAAGAAACTTCGATCCCGATCGCGCCGCGGAGTTTGCGGCAACATGCGCGCGGAGAGAGGGTTTGAATGCGGAGAATCTGGCGCAGTTTCTCGATCGAGTCGTCGAACACAGCGACGGTAACCCGGGGGCGATGCTGCGCATGATTCGCTTAGCTCGCGATCCCCGATACGTTCATGAAAACCGGATCAAGATCACCCCGCTGTACATCGATTACAAAATCGCGACGGTGAATGACTGATGGGATGCTCGCAGTTCGACAAGTGAGCCACATGCAAAATGTAGAAAATATACCCGCAGCGAACCCGGTCGCACATGCGGTGGGGGAGGCGCAGGCACTTTCGCGGCTGGCGGAGATTGCCGCGGGGCTGGGCGAGCCCTCGACCACAGAGGATATTCGCCGGCTGCTCTCCAGGGTCAAGGGAGGCCGCTTCTTCGTTGCCTGCGTCGGCCAATTCAAACGCGGCAAGTCCACGCTGCTCGATGCGCTAGTCGGAGAAGAGATTTTGCCTACCGGGGTCGTGCCGGTCACGACTGTACCCACCGTGCTCCGCTATGGCGCGCAGAGAACTGCCCGCGTTCTCATCGACGGCGAGTGGAAGACAATTCGTCCCGAGGAGCTTTCTCAGTATGTCTCCGAGGAGCTCAATCCAGAGAACAGGAAGCGGGTGGAAGGGGTAGAGGCGTTTCTCACCTCACCATTGCTGGCTTCCGGGATGTGCCTGGTCGACACGCCTGGCATCGGGTCCGTGTTTTCCGGTAACACCGCGGCCACCAGGGATTTCATCCCGCAGATTGACGCTGCCATCCTGGTGGTCGGCGCCGACCCACCCATTTCCGGTGAGGAGGCGGCGCTGGTCGAGGCGGTAGCCGCGAACGTTGACCATATTGTGATTGTCCTGAACAAGATCGACCGCGTCTCAACCGCCGAGCGGCAACAGGCAGCGGCATTTGCCGGCAAGGTGTTGGAGGCACGCCTGAAAAAGCCGGTCGGCCGGATTTACGAAGTCAGCGCGCTGGGCAATCTGAATCAATCCCACAGCGGCGACGACTGGAACATCCTGACCGAGGACCTGACCCGGTTGGCGAAGAGTTCGGGGCAGGACATGACCCGTTCCGCAGCCGAGCGCGGGCTGAGGCGGTTCTCCGCATCGCTACAACGTTCGGTTGACGAACGGATCCGGGCTTTGCGAGAGCCCATCGATGATTCCGAGCAACGCATCGCCCATCTTCGGCAGACGGTCAGCCAGGCGGAGCAATCCTTGCGCGATCTCGGAGCCCTGTTTTCCGCCGAGCAGATGCGACTGTCAAATATTCTGCTGGCGCGGCGCAAGCAGTTCCTGCAAAACGCTTTTCCCATCGCTCTCAGGGATCTGCGGCAGGAAATACGCTCGGTGAGAACCGCATTCGGGCCATCCCTGCGGCGCGAACTGCTGTTGATCTCTCAAACCGTGGCGAGACGGCACGTCATGCCATGGCTTGACGCCGAAGAGGCCCACGCCGAAGAACTCTACAATACCGTCACCCAGCGCTTCGTGAGTTTCGTCGATGGACTGCTGCAAAGCGTTTCTATGGAGAAGTCGGCTGCCTTCGCCCATCTGCCAAAATCGCTGGATACCCAGCAGGGCTTTCGCACCCGCTCCCGTTTCTACTTCCACGACATGATCACCCTCGCGCAACCGGCATCCCCCCTGCTGTACTGCATAGATATCTTCATGGCGGTGCTTCACCTGCGGCACTGGTTCCGCAAAGATGCCGAGCGATTTCTGGAGACGCTGCTGGACACCAATGCTTCCCGGGTTCAGGGCGATGCCGAGCAGCGCGTGGTCGAGAGCCGCCTGCGCCTCGAATCCGAGGTGCGAAAGTTGCTACGGGAAGTGAGCGCCAGCGCCGAGCAAGCCCTGATAAGTGCCCGAGAGATCATGGCTGCTGGCCAAACCGCGATCGCCGAGGAACTCGAGCGCTTGCGAAACCTGCACGAAGAGCTGGATGCCTTCGCTGCCATGTCATGACGCCCCGGACCTATTCAGCAGCGCGATATCGGGAGGTTGGCGGCAATTGGTGCATGCGCCGACCGCCTTACAGCACCTGCGCCTTGAACCCGGACTACGGCAGCGCTTGGGGCAGACCTTACCCGACTCGTCATACACTGACCTGCTGGATGCCATCGCCGCCATCATGATGCGTCCGCCAGCGCACGGAGGTGCTAGTCAGTTTGGCTGCAGTTTGGCCAGCAGACGAATTGACGGGCATGTAGTAAGCTATTGATGCTACGTCGCGGAGAGGTGGCCGAGTGGCTGAAGGCGGCGGTTTGCTAAACCGTTGTACGGTCAAAAGCTGTACCGGGGGTTCGAATCCCCCCCTCTCCGCCAGATTTCCTGCAACCCCAATCACTTACATCCTACTGAACCGTGGATGGCTCCACGGCGGTGAGCGGGTTTAGTGTCCCATTAGTGTCCGATTCGATCTTCCCTGAAGCGGCAATCTGGTTTTCCAGCTTTTCCATCGCGTTGCGTACATCATCGGCAGCGGTCTTGATGTAGTACGTTGCCGTGGTGCTCACGTTGGCGTGACGCAGGATTCGCTGAATCACCATATCCGGCACTCCGAGGCGGTACAGGTTGCTCCCGAGCCCTCGCCGAGCCAAAGGCCGCCGCTGATTGGCTTGAGGTGATCCTCCCAAATGTCCCGATAGCCCTTCGCGGTGGAGGGCCGTTTGTGCTGTTCTGTCCAAGGCAGGTAAACGCGCTCCACAAAATCAGCCACGGTCACGATCCTCTCGGCGGGAACACTGCCGCTGTTGACGCTTGCCATGTGCCGCGCAGCTTCGTTCACGATGTCGGCTGGTGGCCGCTTGCCGCGAGTGGTAACGGGACCGAGTGGATGGCTGACTCGCTTGCGTTCTATGGTGCCGCCGATGCAGCGACGTTCCCAGTAGCGGATGTACCAGCGGTCGCCGATTCGAACGATTTGCCCATGCTGTTGACGGTTACGCATTAGATTTCCCCTTTCTCTTGCGTTCGCGGGCTGCAACGCCTAACTTTGCAATCCGGCTGCGTTCAGCAGCGGACAACTTTTTGGCCCTTGCTTTCCCGCCCTTGCTGGCAATCTTGGTGATTTCGGAACTAGGCAGGCTTGCCGCTCTCGCCTTTCCGCCAAGACTCCCGAGCGCCTGTGCGTTTGGGTTCTTCTTGCGTCCCATACCCGCACTATGCTGCTTAACGCTAAGCAAGTCAAGAGAAAATGCGCTAAGCCCTCTTTCTTGCAAGCCATTCCGATAATGAAACCGAGCCCCATTCGAACCGGACATAGCGGCCAAGTCGCAGGCAAGGGATGCGCTCTTCTCTGGGGGTGCGAGCGCGAGTCCGATTGCGAATCCACGACTCAGGCACTCGCCAGCGTGCCGCCAGTTCCTCAGAGTCAATCAGCTCGGGGGCGCCATTTTCACTGACTCCGGACATCATTGGGACATCTGCTGTTTTTTCTCGCATCATTTCAGTCACTTAGTCCTGTATGGCGGTTACGCTAACCGCGATTCGTTGCGCCCTCGACAAAACGGATTACTAATCCGCTGATGTTCGCCGAAGGGGGCCAAGATCACCGAAGAGTGCCAAGAGATTGGCTTGGCATTCTTCGGATCTCGCTGGCATCCTTTGATCACTGCGGGACGCCTTCAGAGAGACCATTCCCATCCGCCTGCCATCCCGCGCTTGCGAGACTGCACTCCCAAAGATTTCTTTGCGCGCTTCAGAGTGCGCTCGCTGATTCCGTTTGTCCTGGCGGTTGTCTCAATCTGTTCTTCCGGGAGAGCACCCGCACCCAGCAAAGAGGACAGAAATGCTTTTGCCACCTTGATAGGCCAACGAGCCTCGTCGCAGCAGTTGCGTGATCAGGGCGAGCGATTGGTACGCTAGACCAGCACCAGGGTACCGCCAAAAACCGAGTAACCGACCACCCGCCAGGCTGTCCCACCCAACGCAGTGACCCCCAGCACGATCGCTCCTGCAAGAACTAGTGCCGCCCCGACCCCGTGAGTTACGGAGTTCGCGATGATGTCGCCCAGCCTGTATTCCGTGGCCATAGAAAGATGGTGGAGGAAGAAGATCTCTCCACCGGCGACGCCTATTACTTCTTGCCAAATACCTCTTTGAGCAGGGCCGTGGTTTGGGCCGCAGGATTGGTGCGGATCTGCTTTTCTTCCTGCCCCAGTTCGTAGAACAGACCATTGAGGGCCTTGCCGACAACATAGCTATCGAGGTTGAAACTCTTGCCTCCCAGCAGTGGGCCGGCCATGGAGTTCTGGGCTATCGCGTTGAATTGCTTGATGACGCCAACGTTCTCCATCGACTGGTGCACGATGGGAGTGAACGCCTTAGTCAATTCGGCTGAGCTGGTTTTCTTGAAGTAGTCCGTGGCTGCGGTGTCGCCGCCTGAGAGAATCTTTCGCGCATCGTCAAAGGTCATTTTGGTGATGGCGTTGATAAAGATCTGCTTGGCGGCGGGAGCGGCTTGCTCGGCGGCACGGTTCATCGACAATTCGAGTTCATCGAGCTGTGCGCCCATACCCATCATCCGCATTCCCTTGCCGACGGTCTGAAGCTGGCTGGGCAGCAGGATTTTGATGGCCTGGTTCTTGAAGTAGCCGTCGACCCGTCCGGTAGAGGCTACCGCCGTTCCTGTGCTCTTGGTCAGCGCCTCTTTCAAGCCGCCGGCGATCTTGTCATTGCTCAGCGCCATTCCGGGCAGATTGGTGGATTGCGTTGTGTTTTGAGCTTTCTTCCAAAGGTCCTCCAACTGCGTCTGAGCGGTGCAGCTGGGTAGGAGGACTCCGCATATCAAGGTGATGGAGAATACCCATCGTTTCATGGCTGGCCTCCGGGGCACCTAAGCAGGGATAAATTTCAGGTGAGGTGGCTTAGCTCAGGATCATCGAATGGGTGAGATGATTTCGCCCTCTTAAAGTGTAAGCCCGCTGCGAAGCGCTAGCTCACTGAAGTCGTTGCCGATCATGTTGAAGTTTCTGAAACCATGTCCTTGGGATTGGTCGCAATTTTGAGCGCCTCCCGTTCGATCCCGTTTAGCATGCCCCTAAAGACGATGGCGTGGAAGGGCAGCACGCTGTACCAGTAGGCCAAGCCGAACAAGCCTCGCGGCCGAAATAACGCCGATTGGCGCAAAAGGCATTGGCGATCACTGAGCGTTTCGATCCGGAATTCGAGAAGCGCCTCACCCGGCACCTTCATCTCGGCACGCAAGGCCAACCGGCAGTCGCGCTCGAAACCCACGACGCGCCAGAAGTCCAGCGCCTCTCCGTATCCCAGGGTTTCTGGATCTCTGCGCCCTCGTCGCAGACCCGGGCCGCCAACTACCTGATCCAGCCATCCGCGGATCTTCCAGAGAATGTCCGCGGCATACCAGCCATTGCCACCGCCTACCCGGCAGACCGCGCGAAACACCGCCCACGCAGGTGCTTCCACGGTAATCTGGCGGACGTCACGGAATACCGTTCCGCCAGCCCAATCCGGGTCTCCTGGAATGGGGCCAGCCATCGACCAGCTGGTTTCTACACCGTGTTCCGCCATCTTGTTGAGAGCTGCGTGTATGGCCGCACGGACGCCGAGAAGCTCCTGAGGGATGAGAGCAGCAATGCGATTATCCCGACATACCACTGGATTCTTGAGTCCCTCAGCCAGGGGACTAGCAATGGTGTTACTGAGAGGCGTGATCAACTGAATCCAGTAAGAACTCAAACGTGGCGTCAACACGGGTACAGGAATGACGAGGCGACGAAGCAGCCCCAACTCCTCCGCCATGATGCTCATGATGTCGCGATAACAGAAGACATCCGGGCCGCCAATGTCGAACACGCCACCAGCGGTCTCCGGTACTGCGAGAACACCGACCAGGTACCCGATTACATTTCTGACTGCGATCGGCTGGCACGGAGTGCTCACCCACTTCGGGGTCACCATGATCGGCAATCGTTCCACCAGGTAGCGCAGGATCTCGAAGGAGGCGGAGCCTGATCCGATAATCATGGCCGCACGCAGCACCGTGACAGGCACGCCAGTTGAGGCGAGCGCTTCCTCCACCTCGCGGCGCGATGATAGATGTTCACTCAAGTCCGGCCCGGTCTCACCCAGTCCACCGAGATAGATGATTCGTTTGACCCCAGCACTCTTCGCGGCACGGGCGAATGTCCTAGCCAGTTGGTGATCGTGCTCGGCGTAGTCCGATCCCGCAGACATCATGGAATGCACGAGGTAATACGCTACTTCACAACCTTCCAACTCTTGGGTCAAAGACGTTTCGTCGGCCAGGTCTGCCAGTCTGATTTGAACGTTTGGATCCTCGGCCCAAAGGCGATTCTGCAGTTTGGCTGGTGACCGCACCAGACACCGGATTGAATAGCCGTGCCCGAGCAAACGAGGGGCAAGACGACCACCGATGTATCCAGTCACCCCGGCTATCGCCACGCGTTCAGAACCAGACACAAAACTCCTTTGCAACCGAAGGTCCTGTGTTCGAGACCTGAAAGTCGCGAGGCCTGATCAATCCACGCTCACTCAGCATCCGCGGTCAAGGCAAGCGCTTAACGGGGCCACTCGGGCGGTTCACACTCCGGGCACTGATGATTGATGAACTCCAGCATCTTCAATATCTCATCAGTACGGGGCCGATTCTTGCCGCTGCGAACGTCGTAGACGGAAAAAATCTCGCCGAAGCGATCAGTTACATAGATGACGGGAGCGGGCTTCCGCTGTTCATCGACGGCACCGTAGAGTTCGTGCACTCTTCCATCATCATCCGCAAGCGCTACAAATGGCAGCGTCGCCCATATTTTCAGGGAATGGGTCTCCTGGGAGTTGTACGGAAATACGGCGACGATGACCGCATCCTGTTCGGTGAAATCCTGGTAGCGTGCGGCTGCGTCCTGGAGAAAGTCGGACTCGATGCCTGCTTGCCCCGCAAAGACGAGAACGAGATTGGACCGTCCACGATAATCCGATATCTGCACCCGCACACCCAAAGCAGACGTCAGAACGAAGTCACGAATTAAGTATCCCGGCTTCTGAAGTCCTCCGTCCGGGTCAACTCTGCCGGCACCTCCCACTTCCGCCTGCAACATTTAGACACCTCCTATTCTCGTGCAGCCTTCCCGGTATCATCCTGCGTGGTGTTCTTGACCTGCACGAGCAACATCATGACCGGAGTTTTGGCGGAAATACCGTGAGGAAGCATAGGAGGCATATAGACGAAAGAGCCGGGTTTTCCGGCAACAATTTCGTCGCCCAATCTTACGTCGGCTTCTCCCTGGAGGAAGTACAGCAGAGCTGGTGTCGGGGCAGAATGGGTTGACAATTCCTGGCCTGTTGAGAAACCAAATAGCGTTACATTGAGCTTCTCATCTTTGTGGAGTACGCGACTCATGATTCCGTCCTTTGGCATTGCAAACTCTGCAGCCAGGTCCGGGATAAATTTGTAGTCCATGTACCTCTCTCTTTTCACTGCTGCTGATATGCCTGTGATTGTTCTATCAGCATGACATCCTCAATGCTCGTGCTCAGCGTTTGTAGTATTCAGCATTCTTTTCTGTGTACTCCTTCCACTTTGTAGGGAGATCGTCGAGCGCAAAGATCGCTGACACCGGGCACACCGGTACGCACGCACCACAATCGATACACTCAATAGGGTCGATGTAAAGCTGAGGGTCCTCAGCAAAGCGGCTCTCATCCTTCCTCGGATGAATGCAGTCCACAGGGCAGGCATCAACACAAGCGGTGTCTTTCACACCGATACATGGTTCAGCAATCACGTATGCCATGGCTCGACCTTTTCTATGTTCCCTCTCTGCCGGCCGGTCCTACTATGCGGACGGAGTGAGGACTTTCGCGCGCATCCGCTGCCCCCACCTCATTGGGTGGCCAGTTCGTTCATGTGAGCAAGTCGGAACTGCACATTCAAGTTCTGCATCTCCGAAATTTCTTCCGCCAGCATTCGAACAATCCCCAAAGTCATCTCCGAGTCTGTCTGAAGCGCCGCCAGGAAGCGTTCCCTGGCCACGATGGCAACCATGCACTTGCCGACCGAAACGGCGGTCAGGCTGTAGCATTTGCGCCCCAGAATGGCAGGTACTCCGAGGACTGTACCAGCACTCGCAATCCGGCAAAGCGTCGGCTCGGTAGCATCCGGAGTCAGTGCAATTTCTCCGCGCAAGACAAGCACCACTTCTTTGGGAGCTTCCCCTTGACCAAATAGCACCGTCGATCCCTGGACTGTGCGCTCCGTACAGATTGCGCGCAACTTCTCAAATACTCTTTCGGACCCTATAAAAGTACCTGAGCTTTTCATGCTGCACCCTCAGTCAACTCATCGGTCTGGGATGACTGCCAGACCACGGATTCCACTGCAGGGTTGGGTATGGAGGACAAAGCATCGCTGCACGGGAACGTTTCAATTAGGGTCTGGTCCAAGCCTCGATCCCTCGCCTGTCTCACGAGCCTAGGTCTACAACTGCACTTCTCGACAGCACGACGTGATGTCGTGCCTGATGCAACAATTCCGCCACGCCGACCATTTCTTTCTATGCAATCACCGAGCACAAGTTCACCGTTGTCCCGGTCGACACTTTTCTGAAGTCGCCGCCACGCTTTAACAAAGTCATGCAACACTTCGCGCGGAATGAGCCTCGTCTGAAAGAGTGGCGGGCACTCAGTTTCATCGGGTACCGGGCAGCCCTGTTCCAGCATTCGGTGGGAGAGCAGGATGTCGGTCAGAGGTACTTCATAAAACTCGCCGCACACGGTACATGGGATTCGAATTGATAACGCTTCCACGATGTTCATCCGTGATCTCCTCCTGGCCCGTGCCAACCATCTCACGCCACGCGTCCAGTGCTGGCTCTCATCTTCGGAGAACTTCTCAGGACGCGGTCTTCGAGTTCCGTTGCCAGCTGCTCGTAGCTCTCGTGGGCATAGGAGTAAATATCGGATTCGACGCTCTTGAATTCCCTTAAGGAGACGTTGGTCATCTTCTTCCGATAGCACCTTCCTCGCCAGGGGAAACAGCAGGTACTCCTCCTTCCAGATGTGTGCAGGGTAGAACTGGGCGAGATTCCGAAGTACCTCTGACAAAGCGCAGGAGCCATGGTGTCGATTAGCGGCGTATTCTGCTGAGGCTTGCACCAATTCTTGTGTCAGCGCTCGTGACCGCTCGTGTTCGTGCCGCAACGCTCCAAGAGGACAACCCTCCTCGGGTATGCCATGGCTTTCCAGCATTGGAAACAGATAGCTTTCTTCTTTACCGTGATGGCATTGGTGTCCGTAGATCCGAAGAAATTGGCACAAATCTCTAAGTACGTCATCGTCAATATCACGGTTCTCGGCTAACTCGTCCACTAACACGCCCATGACTCTGACAATCTTCTCGATCGTCCGGTGTTCGTGCTCGAGGGTATCCGTTGCTTGCTGCATCTCCGGCCTCCTCGCGGGTGCTCCGCTATGCTGCTTTATTTCGGGCAGGGCCGGCATGACTGTGCCGCCTGCGATCCAGGTATTCCTTCAGGGCTATGGCATTGTTATGCTCGCGATCGCGGGAGCTGTAGATCAAGGTGAGCCGTCCCTTGGATGATGCAGCTAACAGTGGGCTCCATCCCTCTTCGTTTTCATCGAGCTCTCGAGAATATCGACGCCTGAATTCGTCCCATCGTGCGGGATCGTGGTGAAACCATTTGCGCAGTACGCTACTCGGTGCCGCCTCCTTCGCCCATTTATCCAAGTGAGCAGACGTCTTCTTTACTCCTCGCGGCCACAGTCGTTCCACGAGGACGCGAACACCATCCTGTGGAGTTACAGGTTCGTAGATCCGCTTCAGCTCAATCATGCATACCTCCGTAAGCCTCGGGCCCTGGTACTTGATTTGCCTGCCCTGTCGTCCTCATCTGAGCGGCTTGTCCGGTACGGGCTGGCGTCAGAGTTACACCTGAGCTCACTGAGAACCGCAGAATGAACCGGTCGCAACACCGCCCGCACAGCCAGAAACAGACGGTGGCACGCCCCGGCTGCTTCTCGCAGATCACGGCAGGCACATCGTGGCAGGGTGCTGTCGGGTTTCTGATTTCGAAGGGAAAGAGCCGTCCCTCATGGGAAGAACGGAATGCAACATCACAGGCTGGATTAGCGCATTTCCTGATCACATTTCGCTCCGTAAGACGTGCTGAACTGTCTTAAGTTATGCGCCAACGCCGAAACGGAGACAATGAACCATTTGTACTGATAATCGGGAAACCAATACCATGCGGGAGTCAATGCCCAGAAGGTCCGCGTCGAACGGCAGCTTTGCTAGATAAGCTTCCGTTGCATTGCATGCATAACCGCCTCAAGGCGGTTGTGGGTCCGGAGCTTCTGATTGATGTGGTGGAGGTGATTACGCAGAGTTTGCGAGCTGATTCCAAGCTTCTTGGCGATTTTGGCGGGACTGCTTCCGGCCGCAAACATCTTCAGGATCTCGATTTCCTGGAGTGACAGTGGCGAGACTGGCGCGGTTTTGCCGATTCTCTCGCCCAGGCTGCTGAGTTCCTTCGACAGCGTCAGCACTTGGCGTACCACTTCATCCTGTTTTTTTTGTTCGGTGATGTCGTGCGCCAGATGAACCAGCAACGTCTCTCGAGTCCGCTGGTTGTGAAAGATCAGAGTGGAGATATTGACCCACAATCGTTCACCCGAGTGGGCGCTTACGTTCAGGTCGAAATTTGGGACCTCGGATCCTTTCCCGATGCAGTCCAACACGCTGCAGTTCTGATGGCACACACTCGTGCCCAACGCTCCGATGCCATGCAGGAGATCGAAACAGGTTTTTCCCTTCGCATCGGCGGCGGAGTACCCGAACAACTTGGCGGCTGACTTATTCCAGAATCGAATCTCGCCTTGCCCTGTCACCACAAATACGGCATCTGTCGTGTTCTCGAGAAATGAAAACAGCTCAGTTTCCAGCATATTCAGAAAGACTCGTAAACATCTGTGATCGAAACCGGTACGAACAGTCCATTGAGCACTGCGGCCGATAAAGCAAGTATAGCGCTGGACAAAGAGGGCCATAAGCGGCGTACAGAAAGCCAACATACGCGCCGACGAGTTGGTTGGCTATTGGGGACGACGGAACGACGAGAGATGCGACTGCACTCCGAAATGGGGAGCCCAGCCAATCAAAATGGACGCGGATATGAGGGATCACTCACTTTTGAAAGAGATCGAGTATCGCCTTTTGCGTCACCGGGCCGTAAACGATAGAGATTGAGGTGGTCAGGGAAATATTCTTCGGGCAGATGCGAACGCAATTCTGGGCATAACTACACTCGCGTATTCCGCCGTCGCCCATCATTGCTTCCAGTCGCTCCGCTTTCAGTTCTCTCCCTGTCGGATGCAGATTAAAGAGACGGACCTGATTGATAATGGCTGCCCCCACGAAGCGCGTTTCTTCTGTCATCTGGGGACATAACGACTGGCTCAGGCATTTAGTCCACCCTGCATGTTCTTCCCATTGACCGCAATCGTCATGTTGGGCGTTCTGCGCTTGGGACGGAGGAAAACCATTCTCTTGCTACTTCGTGGTTGCTGCGTGTGAATTCGGCCAGCAGATGGTCAGCAGAAACGCGCTCTCCGCCAGCGCCTCAACATCGTGAGGAACACCGCAGTCCAGCACCAAGAACTCTCCGACTGCCATCTCCGCTTTTTGTGCACTGGGAAGATGTATGCGGAGTCTTCCTGCCAAACACTGAATCGAAATCCTGCCCTCGGCCCGATGTTGATCCATACGGGTATTTGCCTTCATTGAAACCAGCACGATTCTGAAGTCCGCATATTTTGCCAAGGTTTTCGAGCTGCGCCCGCTGGTCTGATCCCACGCTTCTGCGTGATGAAGTTGTTCCAATTCTTTGGCCACATTGAACTGGATGGTTGGCTCTGCCAGTTGGGGAAGTCTCGTCAGACTGGTGCGGTGTTCATCGGAATGGCAATTTTCGTCCCGTGCATTCATCGGCTAACCTCCAAATCTCTAACCCCTATCGACCGGCCTCGCGAAGGAAGGAGGATGGTTTGCATCGACAGACATTACGATGCTCAGCGACGTGCGAAATTTCGCAAATGGAACAAACGTCACTGGGCTGATGACACCTGTACCCTCCCATCAAGCTCACACTTTGGTGTAAGATTCTCGGCCATCAAGTTGGGATGGCACTCGCCGTAACAGCATTGTGATAGGTGTCTGAGGAGCGTGGACGAAATGGCATTGGAATCGAAGCGCCAATTGCTGATATCGCGCGGCTGGGTCCAGGCAGTCGCAATCGTCATGATTTTCGGTTTCACGGTGATGGGGATGTTGGCGTATCGCACCTACACAGGTGAGCCGCCGATTCCAGGGCGCGTTACAGATGATTCTGGCCATGTTCTGTTCACTCGCACCGACATCCTTGCTGGGCAGGCTGTGTTTCTGCGCAACGGCCTGATGGAATACGGTTCGATCTTTGGGCATGGTGCCTATCTAGGCCCAGATTTCACGGCCGACTATCTGCACCGTGCGGCGCTCAGCGTTATGGAGTTCTACGGAGGAGAATCTTCAGACCGTGCCAAGCTGCAGACGGTTAGCGATTTCAAGAACAATCGCTACGACCCTTCTACCGACACGTTGATGTACACGGCCGCCCAAGCGCACGCGTTTGAGCAACTGCGCAACGAATATGGCGAGTTCTTCGGAGAACCAACTACAAAATATGGCCTCCGGCCCAACGCCATTCGTGACCCCGAGCAAATTCGTCAACTGACCGCCTTCTTCAGTTGGTCGGCTTGGACTTCCGCGGCCCTGAGGCCGGGTCTTTCATACTCCTACACCAATAACTGGCCACCCGAGCCTCTCGTCGAGAATCGGGCGACCGCGGATGCCATTGTTTGGAGCGTACTCTCGCTGATCGCGCTGCTCGGCGGCATTGGACTGCTGTTTGCCGCTTTTGGCCGCTGGAACTTCTTAGGCTGGCATGGCCGTGAACAGCAGACCGTATCGTTTCGTCCTCCAAACCAAGTTCTGTTGACACCGGCGCAACGGGCTTGTGCCTGGTTCTTTCTCGTCATGGGGCTGCTTTTCCTGCTGCAGACCCTTGTTGGCGGTGCATCTCAGCACTATCGGGCAGAAATCGCGAACTTCTTCGGCATTGACCTTGCGCGGCTTTTGCCATTCAACATTGCTCGCACTTGGCACCTGCAACTCGCCATTTTCTGGGTGTCGACCTCTTACCTTGCCGCCGGGATCTTCCTGGCGCCGATGATTGCCGGCCGCGAACCAAGGGGCCAACACTTGCTTGCATATGGACTGTTGGGCGCCTTGGCGATCGTTGTTTTTGGAAGCCTGTTTGGCGAGTATGCCGGAATCGAAGGATGGTTCAAGAATGCCTGGCTCTGGTTCGGTAACCAAGGTTTTGAATATCTCGATCTTGGGCGGTTCTGGCAGATTCTGCTTACGCTTGGGCTCTTCTTCTGGGTGACCATCCTCTTTCGTGGTCTGCGCGGGCGACTGCAGAGCGAGCACATGGGCAATATGCCCTGGCTCTTCTTCTTTTCAGCTCTGTCAATTCCTGCGTTTTACGGCGTGGGCCTTCTCGCCCATCCCGGCTCGCACTTTACAACCACAGATTTCTGGCGCTTCTGGGTCGTGCATCTCTGGGTCGAAGACTTTCTGGAACTCTTCACCACGATCATGGTCGCTTACGTCTTCGTGTTACTGGGTGTAGTCCATGAGCGGGTCGCGCTAACGATGATCTATCTTGATATGTTGCTGTACTCTGCGGGTGGCGTGATCGGCACGATGCATCACGTGTACTTTTCAGGCGAGCCCTCTATTCACATGGCTCTGGGCGCGTTCTTCTCCGCTGCCGAGGTGATTCCGCTCACGCTCTTGACACTGGAGGCATGGACCTTCCTGCAACTCGGAGCTCAGCAGGAGACTAAGTCAAAGACATCGTTCCCACACTATTGGGCCGTGATGTTCCTGGCTGCGGTCGGGTTCTGGAATTTCCTGGGCGCCGGAATCTTTGGCTTCCTGATTAATCTCCCGATTGTTTCGTACTACGAAATCGGTACCGCCCTGACGCCAAACCACGGACACGCAGCAATGATGGGTGTATATGGGATGCTGTCAGTTGGGTTGGCGCTATTCTGTTTGCGTTACATCATTCCGGAAGAGCGCTGGTCCGATCGAGCTGCCAAGATCAGTTTCTGGTCACTGAATCTCGGCTTGGCCTGGATGGTTTTTGCCAACTTATTTCCATTGGGGGTGCTGCAGCTGTATCACTCCATCGCCTACGGGTACTACGATGCTCGCAGCCTGAAATTCATCGGCAACCCAACCAATTCGCTCATCGAGTGGCTAAGGCTCCCTGGCGATACCGTATTCATTCTCGGTGGGACCCTGCCAGTTCTTTATCTGTGCTGGCTGGGAGTTCGTCACATGAGGACACAGAGTACGGTCGAGGAGCCAAGAGACATCTTGTTCACTGAATTAGTGAGCGGAACAGGAGGACGTTAGCCATGCACGGTATCGATGTTGAGGCGCTATTGGGAGCGGGCTACGCGACCTTCCTGTCGCTGGTAGCGGCAGCCCTCGAACTTCTTGCACGTCATTCGCATCAACGTACGCAGAGGGTCCGCACGGTTGGATTCTCTTACCACTCGGACTTGGATATTTGGAAATGTCCTAATGGCAAACACCTTTATCGGGCTGAGGCGATGCGGGAATCGACGGTTGTGCGATATCGGGCGTTGGCACATCAGTGTAATAGCTGCCCAATTAAGAACCGCTGCACCGACTCCGATGAAGGCCGCGTGATTGAGGTGCAACCTGACTCGTGGTTACAGTCCGAGCTCCGCAACTTTCATCGCGGCCTCTCGCTGACTCTGTTACTCCTCGCGGACCTAATTCTCGTGGTCACGATCCTGCGACAGAACGATACGCGCGACCAGTTGCTTCTCGCCCTGCCTTTACTCTGCATTACAGGTGCGGGCCTTCGACTATCGCCAAGTTTTTTCGACCCACAAAGAAGAACAGCTGAATGACTTCGCTGCTTTTGGGTTGCCCGCAAGCAATACGTCCCAATCCACCAATCGGCCTGAGGAGCCGCATCGAACCGGATCATTCGTAGTTCTGAACTAACCATGTCTACAGTTGCGGATCGTGGCGCGCAGGGGATGCTAAGAACAGAGCCATCCAGCCTTCTTTATGCGAGCCAACAAGAGGTGGAAATAGACCAAACCCGCATAGGGTTGCCAGCTGGCAACGGCCCTGCGCACCCCGTCGTAGTCCAACGGTTTTTTCTTGCGTAAGAAATGGGCTAATTTCTTGCGAGCGCCAACGTCATCGCCAGGGAAAATGTCCAATCGCCCGAGCCCCCGGAGTAGAACGTATTCCGCAGTCCAGCGACCTACCCCTTTCAGTTTCACCAGTTCTTCAAGTGCTGCTTGGTTGTCGAGTTTAACTAACGACTGCAGGTTCAGGCAACGATCACGAATCGCGGAACTGACATCGATCAAAGTCTGCGATTTGTTGGCGCTGAACCCCAGAGATTTCAAAGACTGTGCCTCCACTCCGCAAAACTCTGTCGGATCGGGGAAGGCGTGCGGTGCATCTTTCGAGTTTGCCGCTATGACGCCGACTTTATACGCCAAGCGGCTAAGCAGAAGAATTCCCACCAGCAGTGATAATTGTTGGCACGCGATGCCATTGGCCACCGCTTCGAACACAGTGGGAAATTGCGGTGGCTTGAGCCCGCGAAATTCTTCGACTAACGGCTGCAATCTTGGATCGCGCATTGCCAGCGTGTAAAAAGTCCTCAAGTCCTTATGCGCTCCCAGCATGCGTTCGAGCAACACCCTCGCGGACTCTGTCTGCCGCAGCGTGAGACGAGAGGCGGTCACATCGACTTCCAGTCGTGGCGCCTCTGGGCCACCACTCTGGTGTACAGCCACTTCTATCGCTTGACTATCGATCATCAAAACGCGCCGGTAGGTCCTCCCATCCCAGCGATCTATTGCATTCTCCGGACGTCGACGAAGTGCCCAAGCGGTGAGATCCAACCGGAAGGGCGGTATGGGCGTGATCGAAAACGACCTCTGACTCACAGATCCGGCCTCCAACCGTTTACTTGGGCGCAGACCCCCGGACTAGCCTTCCGGTCTTCAGGCCTGCATGAGGACTGGTACTGCCGCCATCAAAGGCGCAACTCCGCTGCGGACCGCGCGTATCTTTTCTGTCCTCAGACTAAACGCCGGGATCCGGTCACCGGCTGAAGGTCAGCACCACCAGCGCCACAACGAGCAGGCCGGGATCAGGCCGCCGGCAGTATGACCTTTATTGGTGGAGCTAGTGGGATCGAACCGCCGCCTTCATTGTGATTGCAGGAATCTCCCAGATGAGCTGAAAGCTACAACCCAGCAGCCCCAGAACCAGAACGAACCCGAACATTGTCCAAAGCATATGCGCCCTCTCTCTGCATCGTGAGTACCCGAGACCTGACATTCTTCTCGGAGTGCACCCGCGAATTCGAAACCTGACTACTATTCTGCTGCCTGTACCACCTACCCTTTGCGCCCTGACAGCGTCAGGGCTCTGGCCTGGTTCCACTAGCTTACCCAGCAGCAGCACGGACCGGGTCGTGACATGACGCCGCAACTGGCCTGCATAAAATCGTCGTCCCGACAAAGACACTTATCCGCACAACCACCGCCGACGTGCGCCCTTCCGCCTTACCTCAAATGCCGCGCTGAATATCTCACGCCCTATAAGCTCATGCTGAACCAAGTGCATTGCTTGGTGCAATGCTACATTCGTTTCTGTTGGCATTACGATTGTCACAGAAGGAAAAGAGAGTTCGGCAGCCTCTCTACAACCAGTGCTTATCGCTTCGATCGTAGCGGATCTCACCCCGTGGCTTTGAGGGTCACGTTTTTCGACGCGATAGCGCTGAGTAGCTCGTCCCAGGATTTGACGAACGATTCAGTACCTTCGCGCTGCAGATCGGCGGCCAGTTGGTCATGGTCGATGCCTGCCTTGCCGAACTTGGCGATCATCTTCTCCGCATCGCCGCCGTCGACAGGCATAAGCTCGCCCAGCTTGCCGTGATCGGCGAAAGCAAGTAATGTCGCATCTGGAATCGTGTTGATGGTGAATGGAGCGGCAAGAGCCTTGATGTAAAGAACGTCGGAAGCATCGGGGTCTTTGGTTCCTGTGCTCGCCCACAGCAGGCGTTGCGGACGGGCTCCGGCATTGGCCAGCCGCTGCCAGCGCTCCGAATCGAGCAGTTGGCGGTACGCTTTGTACGTCCGCTGGGCGACAGCGATCCCGAGATGGTTCTGCAAGTCTTTGGCGACTTTTCCCATCGTCGCCTTGTCCCAGCGGCTGATGAATAATGAAGCTACGGAGCAAACGTCCGGGTTGAGGCCGGCTTCGATGCGTCTTTCAATGCCACGCATGTAAGCGTCAGCCGCCGCCAGATATTGCTCACTCGAAAAGAGTAGGGTCACATTCACTGGCACGCCGGCGAAGATACTCTCCGCGATCGCCGGTACTCCTTCGTGAGTACCAGGAATCTTGATGAACAGATTGGGGCGTTCGCCGCGAGCAGAAAGCTGCTTCGTCTGGGTGATCGTCTGCGCCGTGTCATGAGCGAACAACGGAGAAACTTCCATCGATACCCAGCCATCGGTGCCATTGGTCCGATCGTAAATCGGCCGGAAGAGATCGGCAGCCTGTCTCAAGTCCTCAAGTGCAAGTTCGAAGAAGAGTGCCTCGCCCGCCTTGCCCTCCTTCATCTTCTGGCGGATGGCGTCGTCGTAGAAGTTCGAGTTCTTAATTGCATGATCAAAGATCGATGGGTTTGAAGTGAGTCCAGTGATCGAGAGTTTGTCGATGTATCCGCGGAGTGTTCCACTCGTCAGGAGCCCACGGGTGATGTTGTCGAGCCAGAGGCTTTGGCCGACATCGTGGAGCTGTCGCGTCGGCTTGATATTCTTGCCAATGATTGCGGGACGGGGAGACTTCTTCTGTGAGTTATTGGATCCTGCGACGCCGCCGGCATCGCGCGGAACTGCCAGTAACGCAGACTTGACCGCGTTCACGATGTGTCCGGAAGAAATGCCGAACTTCTCGATCAACTCTGCGGCTTTTCCGCTGTGAGCGATCTCTCGCACAGCTAACTTGTGGACCTGAACTCGCTCCTCAGCCAGGGCTGAGAGGACGGCATCGCCGAGTCCGCCATGTTCATAGTGATCTTCGACCGTGATGACGACCCCACTCGCGGCTCGCGCCGAGGCGATCAGCTCGTCGCGATCGATTGGCTGAACGCTGAACAGATCGATGACGCGAACAGGAATGTTTTCATTCTGAAGCTGATCGTATGCGGCGAGCGCTTCAAAGACGGTAATACCGCCCGCGATGATGAGTGTTCTGTCTTGATCGCTTTTGCGAAGGACTTTGCATTTCCCGATTGCAAACTCCTCATCCGGACCGTAGAGAATCGGGGATTTCGGGCGCCCGAGTCGGAGATAGCAAGGGCCGGATTTGTTGACGATCAGTGCTGTGGCCTTCCAGGCACTCGTGGCGTCGGCAGGATAGAGCACCGTGAAGTCTGGTTCCGCGCACATCATCGCGAGATCTTCAAGCCCCATTTGCGATGGACCGTCCTCGCCGATGGAAACTCCACAGTGCGTACCAACAAGCTTGATGTTGAGCTTGCTGATAGCTGCCATGCGAATGAAGTCGTATGCCCGGGTTACGAAGCATGAAAATATAGCGGCAACCGGGACCCTGCCTCTTGCCGCCAATCCCATAGCGACTCCGACGATGTTCTGCTCCGCGATGTAACCCTGAAAGAACCGATTTGGTGCAACATTCTCGAATTCTTCCGTGTAGGTGGAGTTCTTTACGTCCCCGTCGAGCACAACAATCCGAGCATCAACCTTCGCCAGAGCGGACAGACCGTCGCCAAAGCCCCTTCTCGTAGCGACTTCCTGACCTCCGATTACATAAGGTAGTTTTGCCGTCGGACCGGCGTGGCTACCGGTCATGGCTTTGGAGCTGTGAGGTCGTGCCGGAGGCTGCTTAGCTTTCCATTCTGTCTCAGCACCCGTCAGGTGTTTTTCGAGTTCAGCTATGACCTTCGCAGCGGTCTCTTTGGGGAGTGCTTTGCCATGCCAATGCTCAAGGCCCTCGATTCCGATGAGACCCTTGCCCTTCAGGGTCCGCGCGAGCACGATCGTCGGCCGCTCGGTGGAACGGCTGGCGGTTTCATAAGCTGTAAGGAGTTCGGGAATGCTGTGTCCATCAACGATCAACACCTGCCAGCCGAATGCTTCCCAGCGAGCCTTGTAGATTTCAAGGTCCCACTCCAGCATGGTCGGCTGACTCTGACCCAGACGATTGATGTCGATGGTCGCGCAGAGATTATTGAGGCGGTGGAGAGCCGCCCATTGTGCGCCCTCCCATACCGAGCCTTCCGCCGATTCGCCATCTCCCATCAAAACATAAACGCGCTGATCGGAATTCTCGAATTGTTTCGCATTGATGGCGATTCCTGCAGCAACGGACAAGCCCTGACCCAGTGAACCGGTAGCCACGTCCACGAACGGCAAGCGGGTAGTCGGGTGGCCTTCCAGATCGGAGTCGACCTTACGCAAGGTCAGCAGTTTTTCGCGCGGAAAGGCGCCGGCCTCCGCCCACGCCGCATAGAGGATAGGTGCGGCGTGGCCCTTCGAAAGCACGAAGACGTCGCTATCCCGTCGGTGCGGATCGCGGGGATCGTAACGCATCACGGAATAGAAAAGCACAGCCATAATCTCTGCCGCAGAAGCGCAACTCGTAGGATGGCCACTGCCAGCTTCGGTCGTGGAACGGACCGAGTCAATGCGCAGGCGGGTCGCCTTGTCCTGCAGCATTTGCAATGCAACTTGTTCTGAAGTTTCAACCGTCACCACTTCACTCCTGGATTTCTTTTTGTCGTGCCTGACACTTTATCTACGACCGGCTGAGGATTGCGCCAGCCAGCGTGGCCCGCAATGATCTGATCAGCCTCCGTAGGCCCCCAGCTATTCGATTCGTACTCATGGACCGGCGTCACGTTCCCCAAAAACGAATCGACACCGCAAGCGGTCTCCACGCCATCTTCACGGACAAACAGCCGAGGACCACCCCGAAGGGCATCTCCGAACAGTCGCTCGTACGGGATCATTTCGTCGCTTGAGTCCGGTCGCAGCACACATCCGCGTCTGCAACATCGTGGCGCCGTGAGAGTCTAGAAAGGAACCAACTGGATCGTACGGTGTGAATCCTGCCAAGATGGGCAGCCTCAGTAACCGGCGAACTCTTCAATGCGAATATTGTCGTCATCTGTTCCCGTATCCGTAAGGATAGTGTGCATGGCCTTCACCATGGCTGGTGGTCCGGTAATGTAGTAGACAACAGACGACAACCCTTTCAGGTACTTTTCTAACAATGCATGGTTGATCAGACCTCGTTCGCCTGACCATGGCTGGCTTGATTTCTCCATCTCACTCATGCAGGCGATTAGTTTGAAATTCGGGTTTCTCTTTTCAAGTTCCTGAAGTTCACTGAGAAATGGAGCATCTTCGGGTCGTCGATTCGCATAAAAGAGAAATATGTGATGCGGCAACTTCTCAGTCGCAGCGTGCAACAGAATGCTGCGAAAAGGAGTGATGCCGATCCCGCCGGTTAGAACCGCGGCGGCCCGCATCTTGTCATTATGAAGCCGAAGATTGCCAAATGGCCCTTCGACTCTGACCTCGGCGCCGAGGGGGATGTTCTTCAGCACTCGTTTAAACGCTGTGTCCCGTAAGCGGGTAGCTACCATGATGAAGTCTTCATTCGGCGCACTCGCGATTGAGAAGCCACGGGTATTGCCTTCGGAATCTGTTTCCTTCGGATTCAGCAAGGTGATGTCGATAAACTGGCCGGGAATGAACTTGAAGCTTGCTGGCTTTTCAAAGCAGAATGCCATGGTACGCTCAGCTATTTCCTGCCGAGCCTTCAGCTTCGCGAGAAACTTCGGCCAGTCGGCCACAGCAGTACTCATTTTTCCCTCCTTGTTTTACCCACCGACAAAGCACCTCACGGATTCCGTTCTTCCTCGGAGCCTGCAGCGCGATAGGCGACAATTCCTGGGACCAGAGAGCCGAATCTGCGCATTGCTCGTTTTCTAATCGTCGTCTCCAAACGTCAGGGTCTCAATAGGTCATTTGTACCGGTCGAGGAGACAACCATCACGCAGCTTTTGAGTTGGGAGGAGGTGGCCTTGTGGGCAAGAGGTCGCATGCGAAACAAGCATGAAACAGCGCATATCAGAATGCTGTTTCTGAATTTACAGGCGTCAGAATGCACGTCACGGCAATGTTGAGATTGGCAATGGTCCAGCGCGGCAGGAGCTTTTTCCTGAACGCTTGCAGACGGTGAGAGTTACCCACCGAGAGGTCTGCAAGCCGAATCTCCGGATAGCGCTGTCCAAAAATAGGTTGGGACACCTTTTCTCATGGCTCGTTCCAACCCTCATATTCTCAATCTTTAACGTGAGTACCGCCTCCTCTCTCGTGGCACAGAATCCACTGGACCGGCACCAGCCGTGCTGTGACGTTCGTCTTCCTGGCTGGTACAAATAATCTATTGCTTGATGCGGTATTGGGAATCGAATCTAAGAACGCCGAGGGCGAAACCGAACAACGACTTTACGCGGTGATGGTCTGGGAGGAGACACCTTTCTTCACCGAGCGTGAACGCGCCGCACTCGCCTGGACAGAACCAGTTACGCTGGTCGGCCAGGGACACCTGCCGGATGATATTTACCAGCTAGCTCGCGGCAGGTTCAGCGAGAACGAGCTCGTTAACCTAACCCTGGCAATTATTCGTCATCAACGGATGGAACCGATGGGCGATCAGTTTTCGCGCCCTACCTGGGTCCTACCAACCTGCCAAGCAGAATAATGTGAGGACTAGAGGCCATGGCTCTCCAGCTCAAAAAGAAGGAGAGAAGCACGCAGCCGAAACCTAGGAGCGCAAGCGACCTGCCAAAGCGAGCTGGTGCTTCGGACAAACGGCTCCGTACCGAAGCGGAACCTCCTGCCCGCAAGCCTGCTCATCGTCTCCGTCTGACTGTCGAGCGGAGAGCCAAACAGCCTGACCAGAGCTCCGTGGTAATGACAGTGGGTCACTCAACGCGAACCTTGAAAGAGTTTGTCGCTCTGCTGCTTGCTCACGGCGTTAAGCAGTTAATCGATGTTCGAACCATCCCACGCTCGCGACACAATCCGCAATTTAACCGGGACCGGCTACCTCGCCCGCTCCAAAAAGCTGGAATCCGTTACCGGCATATGGCTGGACTCGGCGGCCTGCGGCATGCGCGCCGTGACTCGATCAATGCAGGGTGGAGAAACGCCAGCTTTCGCGGTTTTGCTGATTACATGCAGACACCGGAATTTCAAGCGGCCATGGATCAACTCATCCAACTCTCCCAAAAACGGCAAACCGCAATAATGTGCGCCGAAGCTGTGCCTTGGCGATGCCATCGCTCATTGATTGGCGATGCACTTCTGGTTCGAGGCTTTCGGGTGGAAGAAATTGCAAGCCCGACACGCACGCGGCCGCATACTCTCACCCCGTGGGCACGAGTGAAAGGGAAGCAACTCTCCTATCCGACCCCTCGGGAAGTCACTAAGGCCGTTGCCGGGGAGGCCGCGTGAGGATTCCTGGCATACCCGAAGGCAGTATCCATTTCAGCGGCATCGGAAATCCTTGTGCAGAATGTTGTAGGAGGTGATGTGGCGGAGAAAACCGTACGTCTGAACATCAAAAGGCAGGATAACCCCAATGCGAAGGCTTACTGGGAAGAGTTTGATCTCTGCTGGAGGCCTGGCATGAATGTTATCAGCGCGCTTATGGACATCGCCATGAGCCCGACAGATCGCAATGGGAAGCAGACGATGCCGATTACATATGACTCGAATTGTCTAGAAGAGGTTTGTGGGTCATGCGCTATGCGGATCAATGGCCGGGCAGCAATGGCGTGCTCTTCCCTCATCGACAAGCTGGAACAACCTATTCGGCTCGAGCCCCTGTCACGATTCCCAGTTGTCCGCGACCTGGCGGTGGATCGCAGGGTGCTGTTTGAGAACCTGAAGCAGGTGCAGGCCTGGGTGCCTGTCGACGGCACTTATGACCTCGGCGCAGGTCCGCGCATCGACCCAGCGGTGCAAGAGCAGTCTTATCCGCTGTCTCGCTGCATGTCCTGTTGCCTATGCATGGAAGTTTGCCCGCAATTTACAGAACCGACGAGATTCGTTGGGGCAGCGATCATCAATCAAGTACGGCTTTTCAACCTCCACCCCACCGGAGCACACCTCCGACACGAACGTTTAACAGCGATGATGAGCGATGGTGGAATCCACGAGTGCAGCTACGCCGGAAACTGTGTGCAAATCTGCCCCAAGAACATTCCATTGACAACATCTATTTCCATTGTTTACGGCCAAGTGATGAAGCAGGCAATCAGAAACCTGTTCCAGAAGCCGGAGCTCACCAGCGTCCAAAAAGAACCGGGACGAAGGTAGCGCATCTAAACACTACCGGAACAGTTGTTGCGCAAAACGTAGACATTCTGCTTCTTTACCGGCCAGTCCAGCCCGTTTCTTAGCCAAAGCATCTTTCAGTTAGTTCTGATCCGTCCCGAAATAGTGGCCTAGTTCATGGATGATCGTTAGGCGGATTTGTTGCGCGGACTCCGGCCCTCGCTGGGGGAGACCTCTTGAATATTCTTATGATAAACGCACGATGTAATCGGGCCCGCTCGCTCACTCCGAATAAGCGTCATCGTCCTCGTCATCATCCTCGTTATCATCGTCATGTTCTGTGCCATCGCCTTCGTCTTCATCCTCGTTTGGCTCTTGCCGAAGGAGCATATCGGCAGGTACCGGTCGATCAGAAGGGGGGAGTCGAAGATTTATGGATCTATTCTGCTTCACGTCCAATGGTACGCCTCGCACCCCTTGCCAAACGCTGGTATTCCCAATGTCCCGGCGGGAGGAACTCTTCGAGCGCGAGGACACACTCGACTTTGATGTGCGGCTTTGGGGTGCCGGTGGTCTCATCTTAATGCTGAGAGCACTAGAGCACTTGCGTGGGTTGGAGGCAGCACGAGCCGTTTTCGCTACAGCTGACCGCAGTCTATGGACGCCGCCGACGGATGAATTGCTATTTCTTTTTTGTTTGCCTGCCAGATGTTGCTGTCCGACTTGGGATTAGCCGGAGGGCAGTTCCTTTATGGATCGCGACATGGTCGCTTTTATCGCTCTTGATCAAATATTGGGGCGCCTCTCTCGAAGCGTGATGCATGTATCCCTTGAACCTCGTGTTGGAAGTGATCTTCTTGGTGATGACTCCGCTAACTCGGCCAGCCTCGGAATTCCATCTCACGTGGTCGCCGATATTGAATGCTTTATGCATTGAAGTCGCTCAAAGTCATTACAAAATGCGAAGCAATCTCTGCGGACCGCTATGCCTCCGTCTCTCTTTTCTCCCCGCGCAGCCCCGTTGTCATTACGTGCTAACCACTGAACTTGAATTACGAAGCGCACAGCCCTTGTCTGAAACCTCAGAAGGGCCGACATGACGATGATCGACGATGTGTTGCGGCAAGACTGGTCAACATTGCACAGTCTCTCCATAGATCTTTAGCTACGATATTCCCGCCAAAGCAGCCCGACGGAGCCAAGCTAGGGAAAGGCGAAGGGAGCTGGAACCTTTGGATGGAACGGTACAGTTCCAGAGCCCGACGGTCACTGCATCGCCGCAGCGGAGTCGTCCATGTTCGAGAGGTGTTTCTGAATTCTTTCAAACACATTCTTAACAACTCGATCACACCGAACGGCATGGAAATTGAATGCTTCTTTCCTTTCCATTCCAGCGCGCGCGTAAAGACTCTTGCGCAACAATGCCCGTGCTCGATGGAGGCGAACTTTGACGTTCTCTTCGCTGATTTCGAGGACATCCGCGGCATCGCTCGTGCTCATTTCCTCTACGTCTCGCAGCATGAAAATGGTTCGGTAAGCATCCGGCAGCTTTTCGACCGCTTCTTCCAGCAACCTGCGAATCTCCGAGCTTGACGCTTGCTGTTCTGGATCAGGTGCTAATGAGGCCAACCGATCCATGGGGTCTCCCTCCCGTTCTGACATTGGTGTCAACTCCTGATATCGGTTTGCGCGTTGCTGTCGCGCTAAAGCTTCATGCACCGCGATGCGCGTCAGCCAGGTGGAAAACTTTGCCCTCCCGGCAAACTGGTCGAGATGCTCGTACGCGCGCACGTAGGCGTCCTGCATTACGTCCTCAGCTTCGCCATCATTGCGCAGAATAGCCCGAGCCACCCGGTAGAGGCGCTGGTTGTGACGGCGCATGACGATTTCAAACATCCCCGTCTCACCCGCTAACACACGGGCCACAAGCTCTTCGTCACTCGAGGGCTCTCGCGAAGTAGCCACTTCCGCTGGGCTGACCATACAAAGCCTCCATATGATGGAGTCACGAGCACAATAAAGGTTACAGATCAAACCGCAGCGGCTCAGGAAGAGAAGTAGGGGGTAATCTTGGCCTTGCCCCTAGAATCCGTATCCCATAACTGAATGTACTTCGTAGTCGTCGTGGCTGTGGGAAAGTTGGAAAGCGCTTTTTGCTTTCCTACTTTTCCATGGCCTGCTTTGATTGCCGGTGCGTTCAGTTCGCGTATGCTTCCGCGCTCAACGCCGAGTTTTGTTCGAACTGCATCGGACTGACGTAATTCAGAGTCGAGTGCAGTCTGGTTTGGTTATACCAGTGCAGCCAGTCGAGGGCTTCATCCTGGCCCTGACACCGCGTTTCGAAGTGCTGACCATGCAACCGTTCCACCTTTAGCGATCCGAACAACGTCTCGCTGCAGGCGTTATCCCAGCAGTTGCCTTTGCGACTCATCGAGGGTGTAATTCCGCACTCTTGCAGCAGCTTGGCGAACTCATAGCTGGCATACTGACTGCCTCGATCGCTGTGAAAGATCAGTCTTGCCTCGCGGTCCGGGAAGCGTAGGAACCAGGCCATCCGCAGGGCATCGATGACGATCTCGCTGGTGATCTGCTCCCGCAGCGACCAGCCTACGATGCGGCGGCTGAACAGGTCCATGACCACAGCCAGAAACAGCCAGCCTTCGTCGGTTGCGATGTAGGTTACGTCGCCGACCCAGACCTGATTCGGTGCCGCCGCGGTGAAGTTGCGATCCAGCAGGTTGGGTGCAATCGGCAGACCGTGCCGGCTGTCCGTGGTGGTGATTCGGAAACGGCGCTTGCCGCGTGCTCGGATACCGTTCCGCTGCATCACTCGTTGCACCCGCAGCTTGCCTACGCGGATGCCCCGGGCCCGCAGCTCCCGCCACAGGCGCGGCCAACCGTACGCTCCCCGGTTCTCGGCAAACACGGCACGGATATGAGCCAGCAGTGCCTCCTCGCTCAGGTGCCGACGCTCAGCCATATTTCGACGGCGGACAAAGTGTTCATGATAGCCAGCCACGCTCACGCGTAGAACCCGGCATTGCACGCTGATCGGCCATACCCGCTTGTTCCGGTAGATAAAGGCGTACTTCATTTCTGGCCTTTCGCGAAGTACGCCGTCGCTTTTTCCAGGATGTCGCGCTCCATCTTGACCCGCGCCAACTCAGCCCGCAACCGGCTGATCTCCATCTGCTCGGCGCTCACCTTCGAAGCGCTGTCAGCCCCCTTCAGCTTGCCCTCCCGTGAGGCCTTGACCCAGTTGAATAGTGTCTGATCCACCATCCCCAGGCTGCGTGCCGCGGCGGCTATGCTCTGGCCCGACTCCACCAACCGCACCGCCTCCTGCTTGAACGCCAGCGTGTATCGTGCCCGCTTCCCATTCGTCATCTTCATCTCCCTTACTGATGTTAATCACTCAGCTAAGGGATACGTTTTTCGCGGGCAAGGTCAATCTGTAACCGATTCGCTCCTGCCAACTCCATTCTCTTGGAGGCGGCACACATGAACAAGGGATTTGATTCACGATTGGAACAGGGTTGGTGGGTACTGCGGATCGGGCTTGGGGTGGGGCCGTTCTTGGCAGGCTTGGACAAATATTTCAACCTCCTAACCAACTGGCCCGCCTACATCAGTCCGCTGGCCCTGAAAATACTGCCGTTCAGCGGACAAACCTTCATGCATATCGTCGGCGTCATTGAGATGATCGTGGGACTGGCGATTCTGACCAAGTGGACACGCCTGGGCGCATATATTGCTTCAGCATGGCTCCTTGCCATCGCCATCAACCTTGTTTCGACAGGAATGTTCTTTGATGTCGCAGTGCGAGATGTAGAGATTGCTTTGGCGGCTTTTGTGCTTGCGCGCTTGACTGAGGTGCGCAGCGATGCTCTACAGAGTGACGTTCCAAGCAAACGGAGTGCAAACGCTATTGTTTCTACGTGATTCCAACAAACGCACGTCGTGTCCGGTGACGCTGGCAAAGCGATCACCACTTTCCAGAGACAGGGATGTGGATTGGCGAGAAGAGAGATGCAAACAATACTTGAGCCCCAGTCGCTAGCCAGTGCTGGCCTGCAGGAATTGATACGGGAAATGTTGGTCCGTCTCGGCGAGGACCCGGAACGAGATGGCCTGCAGCAAACTCCGGAGCGCATTGAGCGTTCAATGCAGTGTCTGACGAAAGGCTACCAGGAGAACCCAGAGGAAACTCTGCTGGGGGCGATGTTCGATGTGGCTTACGACGAGATGGTGATTGTTAAAGACATTGAGATGTTTAGTCTCTGCGAACACCACCTGCTGCCATTTTTCGGCAAAGTCCACGTCGCCTATATTCCGCAAGGAAAAGTCATTGGGCTCAGCAAGGTTCCTCGCCTGGTAGAGGTGTTTGCGCGTCGATTGCAGTTGCAGGAGCGGCTCACAACGCAAATTGCTGAGGCGATTGAGGGTGCTATCAAACCGCAAGGCGTAGGAGTAGTCATTGAAGCAAGACATTTGTGCATGATGATGCGCGGCGTCGAGAAGCAGCATTCCTCTACAATAACGTCCTCCATGCTGGGTGCTTTCCGTAGGAAAGAGACCCGGGACGAGTTTCTCACGCTCATTCGCGCAAGAGACAGCGCGTTCTAGCTTGGAAATCGGTACCTTGGTTACCGGATCGCTGCGGGACCGAGGCCCGAATGGGCCACATGAGCCGGTCAGGATCTCGGCGTAGGGGAAGAGGCAGAAAATGGTCGGGCACCGCGCCTGGCTGCGCGGTCGATGGCGGCAAACCGGTGAGCGTCGGTTTCCCGGACCCGCAACCCGCCCGAACAGCCCCAACTCGGTGCTGATCTGACATTGATGTGCCGGCTCTACCCGAAATGCGAACCGCAACCTGTCCCACGCGATCACCAAAACGGCCCAGGGCAAACAGCAGGCGCCGCTCGACATAGCCCTGCACCGCGTTTGGGTAAGCGCAGAAACTTACATCGTAATACGATATATGTTTATACCGGCTGCCTGGGCGGTTCCTTGTAGGGCTGGCCATTGAGGTGGGTCGCTGGCGGATGTCCCTGGTGTGACAAAAGTCACGGTCTGCCGCGGTGCGAGCTCCTATCTTGGTGGTAAGGGAAGCTCAACAGCCTGACGAATGCGCTCAGCGCGTTGCCACACTGAACCTTGCAGAGTTGCTCGCCGCTGGCAAGAGGGCGAAGAAGCCCGGCAGAACGGCGAATAGAACTCGTCTGCCTGCTGCGTCATCTGAACTAAAGAGGAGATTTTTGCAGAATGCCAGTACAAATTGGAGCGCCAGTCCACTCTTTTTTCGATCCTACCGGATTGCTTTCCGACTGCCATCGTCGCATCGAGATGTTCCTGAGGGCCTTGCAGTCAGTCGCGCCATTTCTGGCGGAGTCGCCGAATGTGGAAACCCGGGCATCGCTTGCCACGGCATTACATTATTTCCGTGAAGCCGCGCCCAAGCATAATGCCGACGAGGAAGAATCTCTTTTTCCCCGACTGCGGCAGGCCGCCGATCCGCGAGCGAAAGCGGTCCTCGACAAGCTGGCTGCTCTCGAAGATGAGCACCGATGGGCGGCTCCCTTGCATGAGCAGATTGACCAGCTCGGAACGAAGTTCCTCACCTCGGGACGGTTGGGGCCAGAAGAGGTCGAGACCTTTCGATCGGCGGTTGCAGGACTCGTCTCCATGTATCGCTCGCACATCGCCCTCGAGGATGAAGTTGTCTTTCCTTGCGCGACCGAGGTTTTGTCGCCGAAAGATAAAGCTGCGATTGCCGGAGAGATGGCAAGCAGGCGAAATTTATGAGCTCAGCTACACGCGGGAGCGGCCGGCCTGGATTCTCCCAACCCGGAGTGAGCCGCTCATGAATCGCTTGCACAGGTGGTATTGCCAGAGCAGTCACTGGAATCGAACGATCGGACAGACTATTCCCTGGGCGCTGCAAAGCATGAGCCTCGGCGACCGGGTGCTGGAGTTGGGTCCGGGGCCTGGGCTGTCGACGAATTCGTTGCGTCGCCGTTGCCGCCATCTCACTTGCCTTGAGATTGACTTTAAGCTTGCCAGCAAGCTGAATCAGCGCTTCCCCGAATCCGACGTTAAGGTATTTTGCGGCAGTGCGACGCATGCACCGTTTGCAGACGGCTCATTCAGCAATGTCGTCTGCTTCACCATGCTCCACCATCTCTCCTCCTACCAGATGCAGGACCGGCTGTTCGCAGAGGTTTATCGAATCCTTCGACCCGGCGGGAGCTTCATTGGAACTGACAGCATGGCGTCGTTTCGGATGAGTGTCTTCCATCTGTTCGACACAATGGTTCTTGTTGACCCAGCAACGCTTCCGGCCAGGCTTCAGGCCGCCGGATTCCGCGATATAGATGTGGAGACGGCGCGACCCAGATTTCGATTTGCTGCGTGGCGCCGAGATTCTCAGAACACATGACTCTCTCCCAACTTTTTCGGACAGGTAACGGTCTGCTACCGGGGACGGAAGAGCGAAGAAGACGATTGCATTTTGTAAGCCGAAACTTTCGCTCCTGCGTTACCGGAGCCAGTATCGAGCGGCTTCTTCGTGAGCCGTGACTGCGACAGCCCTTGATACCGAGAAGCCGCGGGATGGCAGGTCGGGATGCGTTAACGCGTCCTGACATTGGCGGTTTTCTCGAGACGAGCAGAAACCATTCCTCTTCGAATCGAGCTAAGTATGATCTCCTTCGACGCACTTCATGCGGCAGTTCATTACCCGTCTGACCGCCGGTTTCGGATTTGGATTCGTCCTTCCATTCTCATCGGTATCGCCGCGGTCGTGATCGCGGTGTTTGTGGCTGCGTGGATCGAAGTTGCCCTTTCAGGTCTGCCCACAGTTCCTGAAGTGTCGCAGATGACGAACACGACAGGGCCCCACGGATTTCCGCTTTGGGTTAGATATTGCCACTTCTTCAATTTCTTCTTCGTGATGATGCTGATCCGCAGCGGATTGTCCATCCTGATGGACCATCCAAGGCTTTATTTCAACGACGACTGCACACCGGGCAGCGAGTGGATTCGCTTCACGCCAATCCCTGTTCCTCGTGACCGCTTGTGGACGGCGAAGGACGATTCCCGGTATATCTCGCCTTTGGTCGCCACTCCGGGGTACCGACACACTATCGGCATCGCACGTGTCTGGCACTTCATCAACGTCCACGGATTCATCGTGACGGGAATTCTCTTCGTCATCATGCTTTTCGATACCGAGCAGTGGCGGCGCATCGTCCCTACCTCTACGGTCGTGCTTCTGCAAGGGTGGAACATCTTCGTGCACTACGCCACGCTGCACATGCCTGCAGAGCCGAATGGGTTTTATGGATACAACGCCCTGCAGCAGATGGCCTATTTCAGCGTGTTCTTTGTCTTCGGCCCACTGGCGATCCTTACCGGCATAGCCATGTCGCCCGCGGTGGTAAATCATTTCCCGTGGTACGCGCGCCTGTTCGGCGGCAGGCAGTCGGCCCGCTCAATCCACTTTCTGAACATGCTCGGATTCCTGGGCTTCCTCGTTGTCCACGTCACGCTGGTGGTCATGACGGGATTTACCCGCAACATGAACCACATCGTAATGGGCACCGACGATCTAAGCAGTATGGGAGTTGTGTGGGGATTCGTTGGAATCGGGGTAGTCGTGCTCTCGTGGGTGGTTGCGCATTTTCTCTCGTGGCATCAGCCGCGCGCACTGCAACACGCCCTGAAGTCAGTCACCTATCCAATGCAGCTGATTACCCTCAACCAGCTCGTTCCTCATCAGGACTACTCCGAGGCGCAAATCTCCCCATACTTCTGGCCGAATGGCAAGATGCCGGTGCGAGAAGACTGGAAGGGTCTCGCCGCCAATCACTTCCGCGACTTCCGGCTGAAGGTCGGGGGGCTGGTCGAGAACCCAGTCGATCTTTCGCTCGCCGACATCGAAAAGCTCGGGCACTTCGAAGACATTACGATGCACCACTGCATCCAGGGCTGGACCGGAATCGCAAAATGGGGTGGCCTTCCCATGAAGAATCTCGTTGAACTGGTGCATCCGAAACCAGAGGCCAAGGTTGTGGCTTTCTTCTCCTTTGGCGACGGTCTGTACGGCGGAACCTACTACGAAACGCAGACGGTCGAGAACCTCGCTAAAGCCGAGTGCCTCCTTGCCACCCAGATGAATGGACAGCCCCTGCCCGATGTGTATGGTGCTCCAGTTCGGCTGCGCGTTGAGAACCAACTCGGTTACAAGATGGTGAAGTGGATCGAGCGAATCGAGTTCGTTCGGTCGGAAAAGGAACTGGGCGCTGGAGAGGGCGGAAAAAACGAGGACGACGAGTATTTCGACCTGCTACCCAACATCTGAAAGTGAGAGGCGCTTGCGGGGGAAAGCCTGCGCGCTTTGCCAGTTCACTGACTGTAGGCCATGCCTCTGCGGCATCGCCACGCCGAAACAAAGTGATCAGGCCTCGACGTCGACTGCAACACGCATCGCGGTGTCTAGTTTCTATTTCGGCTGGCTCGACAGCGCGCTGGCTGGTGGAAGTTCTGGCTATGCCTTTACCTGAGACGCCCCTTCAGATTTTCGAACGGACCAGCATTCGCGAACTGCAGCTCTCGCGTTTGCTGATCTTCTATATATCCGGCGGCCTATTCTTCATGCTTCTGCCAGGGACGTTTCTCGGGGTGTGGAATCTCATCTCCATCAGCGGACGGCGTGCGGCGGATAGCATCTCACCCGCATGGATCCAAGCTCACGGACACGCCCAGGTACTCGGCTGGATTGGCAGCTTTATTCTCGGCATCGGCTACTACTCCATTCCCAAGTTGCGCGGCGGATTAAGACCTTTCGCACTCCGGCGGGCGTGGTTCTCGGGCACCCTCTGGATGGCCGGCGTTCTGATTCGTTGGGCCGCGAATGTGTATCTCTGGCATTGGCGGGTGCTCCTGCCGCTTTCCGCTGCGATGGAGCTTGCCGCATTCCTCATTTTTTTTCGAGCCGTGTCGCAACATAAGCCGCAGGACAGCGGCAAGGCGAAGCTGGAAACCTGGGTTTTGGTTGTGATTGCCGGTACCTTGGGGCTGCTTGCAACGCTCCTCCTCAACCTGGGAGCTTGTTTGTGGCTTGCCTTCCGATCCGATGGACCTGCGTTTCCGTCCAACTTCGATCAGCGCTTCCTAGTACTCGCTGCATGGGGCTTTATGGTGCCTTTTGTATGGGGCTTCAACGCGAAGTGGCTGCCCGTTTTTCTTGGCACACGTCCGCCTCATAACCGGCTGTTGGGAGCCGCGGCGGCGGTTCAAGTGATAGGAATTGCGTTCGCACTCGCCGGTTTCTTCCGCGTTACCACAGCCTTGTTATTAGGTTCGTCCCTGCTGGCGATGATCGCGCTACGCATTTTTGCTCAACCGGAAAAAGCTGCCAAGACGAAAGGCATTCACAGCAGCTTCCCGCTCTTCGTGCGGAGTGCCTATGTCTGGCTGTTAATTGCGGCGGGGCTAGGCATCTGGGCGGCAAACGCGACGGATCCAGCCGGCATCTGGGGAGCTTCTCGTCACGCGTTGACCGTTGGGTTTGTTGCGATGATGGTGTTTTGCATTGGGCAGCGAGTGCTGCCCGCGTTTTCGGGAATGAAGCTCCTATTTAGTCCGAGACTTATGTTGGTCGGTCTCCTGTTTCTGACTCTGGGGTGCACGGTGCGCGTCGGTGCTGAAGTGCTTGCTTACCAAGAGATTGTGCCGGCGGCGTGGGGCTGGCTGCCTTATTCCGCTATTTTTGAACTTGCGGCAGTAACGGCTTTAGCAGTCAATTTAGTTGTTACATTTCTGCAGCCTCCTGCAGCGCGGTCGGGCAGTGGCCTGTGATTGGTTCGATAGCCGAGGAGTAGTCAACAATGTCTTCCTCATCTTTCGGAAAACACGCTCGCAGTGCAACGAGTGGCCAGCCGGCCGTCGCCGAGCCTTCCTTCGCCGAGAGAGGCACGTACGTTAGATGCACTCGGGCCGGATCGGCACTCTCTCAACCCTTTCTCGGAAACAAACGGGTTTCCCCTTCGGATCCCTGATGCCTTATGGACTAGACAATGAGGGTCGCCCCATCTTTCTTATAAGCACGATGGCTATGCACACGCAGAATCTGCAAGCCAATCCACGCGCCAGCCTGTTTGTGACCGAGCCAGACCCATGCGGCGATCCACTCGGCTCATCCAGAGTGACAGTGATCGGAAATGTCACCAGAGTCCCGGCGGCAGAGCTGGCGGATGCGCGTACCGTCTATTTGGCGGGGTACCCGGACAGCAAGTACTGGGTCGATTTCGAGGATTTCTTCTTTTATCGCATGGATGTTCTGGACGTTTATTACGTGGGCGGCTTTGGAGTCATGGGATGGGTGGCAGCCTCGGACTACTCCCAGGCACAAGCCGACCCGCTGGTTGAACACACATTGGACATCATGCAGCACATGAATGCCGAGCACAAGGATGCCCTTATCCTGCTCGCGAAACAGTGTGCCGGGATTGAGGCGCAGGACGCCGAGTTGACTTCGGTCGATCGTCTTGGCTTTCACCTGCGCTTGAAGACCCAGGATGGCATGAAGGGAACTCGGATCGCGTTCTCACAAGAAGTGAGGGATCCGGCACAGACCAGAAAAGTGTTTGTCGAGATGTTACGGCAGGCGCGCCAAGAGTAAGCCGCCTAGCGTTCGCGGTGACCCGCAGAGAAACTCGAAGTGAAATCGACACGGGCGCCCATGCACCTTGTATGCACCTAGTGTCACGAAATGTCGGAAGATTTGGGTGCACATTCACCGCAAGGTGCATTTTTGGGTGCATAAAACTTCCCGAACAAGGAGATCTTCTACGACTTACAGCCCCTAAGCCGCCCGTAAGTGATTGAATCCAGGCAACAGGACGGGACGGGGTTAATTTGCTAAACCGTTGTACGGTCAAAAGCTGTACCGGGGGTTCGAATCCCCCCTCTCCGCCAGATTTTCTGCAACCCCAATCATCTAGCAACACAAGGACTATTGCCCTACTGCTAGTCCTGTGCCGGATTCTCGCCGTCGCCGCACACGCGCAGCACGACTGCCAGGCAACTTACCCGATCATCTGACCCTCCCTACACCGGACTTCTTGAGACAGATTCCGGCAATACGTGAGCACCCGTGTGCGGGCCTGCGGTCGCGAGGGCCTCGGTCGCCGCCACTCCACCGCTGGACCCGGTGCGGTGATCGCAGCATCACCCGAACCATCAAGTGCACTATCATGCTTTAGGGAAGGTCTGATTAAGTTCAGGCTTTGAAGGAGACGGCCTTCAGGCCGTCCGTAAGTGCCTCGAATAAGGCTGGGCTTTAGCCCCTGAGGGTCTTCGATGATCGGACTTAATCAGACTTTCCTTAGCGACATGCTTTAGACTGTTCGGCTCAGTTACAGCAATCGCGCTGAGCCAGTGTCCATCCACATGACACACTGTAAGACGTAAAGGAGTCACAACAGCATGGCGAACGCAACGAGTGTCGGATTACTGGTGCGTCTCGAGGCAAAGCCCGGGAAAGAGAATGAAGTGGCGGAGTTTCTTCGTGCCGCCCTCCCGATGGCCGAGGCTGAACCTGCGACGACAGCCTGGTTCGCAATCCGTCTGGGGCCTGCAACCTTCGGTATTTTCGATGCCTTTCCCAACAACGCAGGACGGGAAGCTCACCTCTCGGGACCCATCGCCGCTGCGCTGATGGCCAGAGCTTCGGAACTGCTCGCACAGCCGCCGAACATTGAAAAGATCGACGTGCTTGCCTCGAAGTTGCCAGGATGAGCCTGGGATCCGCCTTCTGTCGTTGAGCCTCCGGACGCTGCTAAGCATCCTGCTTGCGTCGTGATCAACGATGATGCCTGCTGCTGTCTGGTTTTTGTTTGAGAACTGCGGGCGTCCTTGTTGCCATCCGCACAGAGCGCCGCCCGCAGACTGCATTTTCTCTAAGTCGCCACTCAACCTTGTGAGCCGCACGTCAAAGTCTCTATAGTGTCCATTGCCCGAGGTGCTGGCACGTATGGCAAAGCTCACACGTTATCTGGTGCTGATCGTCGGTCTTCTCTCGCCGCTACTGGCGCTGGCTTTTTATTCGCTGGTTTACACAACATTGACCCGGGCCAGTACCGATCGGGAAAAGGACTGGCTATTTCGTCTTGCCGTGTCCACGGTCGCCATGACGCTGCCTTTCTTCGCGACCGTCGCTCTGGCGTGGGTAGCCTGGAGACAACGCCGGCAGGAGCAGGCAATTTCAAGATCTGCAAAGAGGCGCCAACAGCGGTCCGATTCGCGCTCCGCGGATGCGACACCGACCGCGACTCCGCTGATAGTGAAAATAGGATTGGTGGTGGCAACGCTATCGCTTCTGCTGATGTGGAGGCCGATCCGTGACGGCATCCACCGCTCCGAGCAGGTTCGGAACATGGCGTTGCGCGGTGTGCCCGCCCCGGCCTTCGATACTGTGGACATCGACGGACATGAGCAGCGGCTGGCCAACCACAAGGGACAAGTGGTCGTGGTCAATATCTGGGCGACCTGGTGCGGGCCCTGCCGCGCCGAGATGCCGGAGCTGAATCGCTTATACGAGACAGACAAGGATCAGGGGCTCCAGGTCTTCGGCATCTCCAGTGAAGACGCTGACTTGCAACGGAAGTTTCGGCAACTGGTGCCGGTCACCTATCCGCTGCTGACCATGAACGGGCAAGTGCCCAATCTGTATCGCGACATTGCGCGGTACCCGGCAACCTTCCTCATCGATCGCCAGGGGCACCTGCAACCCGCGCCAAGCCCCGACCAACCCTTCCAGCAACTCGAGGCCGACGTGGAACGCCTGTTGAAGGCCCCCTCGTAGCCATAGTCGGGCGGGTGGCTCGGCCAAGCAGTTTGAGTAATCAACACACTCTGGGGTGCCCCGTCCAACCATCATCAGTTGGTTGGGCGGGGATTTTGATTACGACGCGGAAGTGCGGCCGGTTACGGTCGGCGGTGCGTCGGCGATCTACGACGCGTTTGGGCGAATGGTAGAGGCCAATAATGGCGGCACCGAAATTCTCTATGGGCCGTCGCGGCAGAAGTTCGCCTACATGAGCAGCCAAGACGAAATACTTCATGCCGCTGGCGGGTGGGGTGCAGGACGTCTACGATGGAAGCGAGTTCAAGTACATTCGCTACGTTGACTGGCAGGGGTCGAGCCGGGTGCAGCTCACCTGGGATGGAGCAGTAGTCGGTGGCAAGGCGTATGCTCCATACGGCGAGACGTACGCCGAAACGGGAACCGCGGACCGCATGTACACCGGGCAGACGCAGGATGTAACGGCGCTTCAAGGATCGACAGGAATCTACGACTTCCTGTTCCGGCAGCAGGCGTCGAATCAGGGCCGCTGGATGGTGCCCGACCCGGCAGGCCTCGCCGCCGTCGATATCACCAACCCCCAGACCTGGAACCGATATGCCTACGTCGGCAATAACCCGCTCAGCAACGTCGATCCGCTGGGGCTGGATCCGCTGGGGCCTGTGATTACCAATATCACGGTCTACAGCGGATTTGACCCTTTCAACATCGGGAGCTACTACTCTGGAGATTTCGGTGTAGGAGGGGGAAGCGGAAACCCTAACCGGCTTCAGCTCCTTCCGCTCGATGGGCCAGGAGAAGGACGCGGTGGGGGCAGGCGACCGCGGTCGCAACCGCAGCCCGCGCCTTCCAATCCCCCGACCAAAGGGAACTGCACTGCACAGAGAATATATTCAGGTTTAATGGGCACGGCGAATTTAGCAGTGGCAATCGGCAAAGGTTTCGCTATCGGAACTGCTGTAGCGAGTGTAGGGGCAACAGGCGTGGGTGCCCCAGCGGCAGCCACACTGGCTGTGTACGGAACAACAAGTGTTTTCGGTCAGGGTCTTGCTGGTGCAACCCAACTGTACTCAGCTTTCACAGGTAATTACGGTACAGCTGGAAAAGTCGCCCAGGTGGGGAACATCCTAGCTGGGCCCGCGATGGGCTTCGGAACCTTGATCGCGGGGGGCACCATGCAAACCGCCGAGAGGCAGGCAAGCTATGAGAGCTTCGCTACCGCACTGGGCAGCCTCGTTGACGCGATCAGGGGATCCGCACAAGGGCTACCATCAGCTGTAGGCGACGAGTCAACGTCGTACTTCGGCGCATTTGCAACTGGAGATAATCCTTGCGGATCTGGGCACTAAAATGTTGATTGCAAAGGGCTATAGCAAATCACTCGTAATGGCTTTGGCGACTGCTCTGGCAATGGGGATACTTGTGGTTCTCGAAGTTAACGAGATCCTTAGTCCTCGAGGATTCGCAGCATGGTCTGTGGTTGTGATGGCTGTAGCGGCTGCGATCTGGTTCCTCGTATTGAAAAGCGTAAGGAAAATGAGGAGCAATGATGAACCAGTGAGTTCTCCTCAGATTCGAGGTGGTGGGTATAAGAAGGTGTTTGTGGCCATAGCACTTGCAGTTTTCTTGGTCTTTTCACTTTGGGGAACCAGAGGAGGTCCGTGGTTGCCGCGCCTGATCGGATCCTGCTTCCTTGCAGCACTTATTATTGGCAATCTACTCCGTAAACCCTCGGCTGGTGGCCGAGGTGTCAAATGAGGGTGCCCCAGGTTCGGCCATCGGTTGGCCTAACCTGGGATCGCCTTCGCGACAGAATGGGGCAGGCTTCAGCTACGATGCCATGGGCAACGTCTTTAATGCGGAGATTCCTACGTGTACGATTCGTATCTTCACCGGGCAGACGCAGGACGTGATTCAAGGGCCGACGGGTATCTACGACTTCCTGTTCCGCCAGCAGGGCGCAGGTGAGGGACGCTGGCTGGTGCCCGATCCAGCAGGCCTGGCCGCCGTCGATATCACCAACCCCCAGACCTGGAACCGATATGCTTACGTCGGCAACAACCCGCTCAGCAATGTCGATCCGCTGGGGCGCTGCGATGACGGGGTAGCAATCTGCCCGGTAATTACGAATATTGACGTTTCAGCGACCGTATTGGGCTTGTACTTGGACTCCCTTCCTGGGAGTATGAGCGGCGGTGGAGTAAATCGGTTCCAGCTACTTCCCGCCTACGGATCAGGAGAGGGCCCTCACACCGGCATCCTCGGAGCTGTGTCGAAGTTTCAATTGAAGCAAGTTTCGGGTGCAACGCCTGTTTCCCCAGACAATGGCGTGTGTACCGGGCTTGGCCGCGGCCTGGAGGGCAATACCAAGACTATAGGACATCAAGGCGGAATCCCCAACGTGACGGTCAAAGCTGGCACGGCAGCCGTGATTCCTCAACAGTTTGGGTTTCCCAGCGGTGCTGCTCTTGCTCCATATGCCTCCTATATCCATGGCACAATCGGGAATGTGCCGTTTTCTGGAGTAACAGATGTGATCGGAGGAAAGTCACCATTTCCACCTATTCCTGTGCGGACAGCGTTGCAGCTGATCTTCCCCGGACGGCTGATCCTCGAAATACCGGGGGCAGGTGATCAGGGGGTGAATGCTCCCACCACAGTTTATATGCCCGAAGGAATGAAGTGCCCAACCGCAACCAATGGTGGGGGAGGCGATTAGAAATGCGATCACTTGCCCGGCGTATTGCGATACTAAGTGTCGTGTGGATTGTGACTATCTGTGCTGCAGCTCAGTCCTACCCCACCGTCAAGGCCCTCCAGCAGACATTTGATGTTCCCGATGTGAGTGAGGCAAATGTGCTTCTTAAGATCAGGTCAACAGATGGTCTTCCAGTGTACAAGCTCCAGTGTCATTCGGCTGGATTCACAGGGGATCCTGATTTTGATTACAGTGGTGACTTTGAATGCCGCCTCAGCTCGATTGGAAACCACGACGCGCATAGCACGCTGCTCACTGAGGATGCCGAGCAGAGCAGAGACTGGGAGAGCAGAGGACGCTTCTTTGCTGCTGACCTTCGCAATCCGTGTGCACAGATACCGCAATTTGGTGCGACCCGGAGCTTCGAGCTTCGTGGCATGGAACTTACTCTGCAGATCGCTGCTCCGGTGTTTACTGATAACGGTAGGTTGCGGTCTCTCAAACTCACGGTAAAGGTAAGACCGAATCCCAGTGCCCAACACCAAATTGCCAAAATTGTTCCTCTACCGAAAACTGCCCCAGCTGAGTGCAGGTTGAATGAGTACTTTATTGATCCCGCGAGCTTCTCAAAAAACTAGTAGGGCGACGGGGGGGCACACATTTGCCTTTGATTGGCAAATGTGGGATTGGCTAGATGCCTCACACCGCTTTCACTTGCTCTTCGTGACGGGGCGGAAAGGGAGCTTCAGCTATGATGTCGTGTAACATCGATTCGACCTGACAGTTACTTGTATGACGGAGCGTAGCTTCACCGGGCAGACGCAGGACGTGATCAAAGGGGCGACGGGCATTTACGACTTCCTGTTCCGCGAGCAGGCGTCGAACCAGGGACGCTGGCTGGCGCCCGACCCCGGCAGGCCTGGCCGCCGTCGATATCACCAACCGCCAGACCTGGAACCGTTATGCCTACGTCGCCAACAACCCGCTCAGCAACGTCGACCCGCTGGGGTTGGATTATTGGGACGAATTAGGAATAGGCGGTGTCCGCGGGGGCTTTCTGGGTCTTGACGGTTATGGTCTTTGTGATGAGGTTGATCGGTGGTTCTGTGTCCCGATCGCAATCCCATTCCCGATACAGATTGATCCCGGAGGACATGGTGGCGGTCACGGGCATCCCTCAGGTGGGGGAGCTCCGCCTCCAGGGGGCGGTCCGCCCGTGGGGCCAGGAGAGACGAACGGCATTCCGAACGGACTGAACGCCAATTTCGGAGGAGCACTAGGCGCGATAATTCCGTCAGCCACATGCGGCAATTTGGGCCCGTGTATTCCGATCGGCATGGGAGCTACGGCGTCGGTGAATCTAGACTTCAGTGGTCAGTGGGGCTGGCTCAGCGGCACGCTTTCGCTGGCATTGGCCATCGACTCACAGGGATGCATTGCTTGGACCGACACAAGAGGAGTAGGTGGTGGTTTTGGCGCACGCGGGACCGCAGGCGTATCCGGATCAGTATCTAACGCTAAGACTGTAGGTGACCTAGGCGGACCATTCACAAACCTCAATCTTGGAATCGGAGAAGTAGTTGGTGTCGGGGGAAGCGTATTCACTGGCCAGAGCCCTAATGGCCAGGTTACTGGCACTACGGTTGGCGTGGGCGTAAGCACTCCTAGCCCGCTTCCTGGATCAGGAAGTGCCACGGTCACCACAACGAAAGTGCATAGGATAGGTCACTGTGGCTTCTAACACGCAGAGGAAGATTGCATCGACCGGCCAGTTGCTTCTTGCATTAGCTCTGGCTTTTGGCATGTACGAATTCGGGATAGCCCGAAATCACGGACGAGTACCGGACTGGGTGGATACCGCTGTGTCTCTGATATTCATTATCGGTGTTCCCACCGGACTTCTGCTACAAGCCCGCCATTCGGAAGAGGTTCACGTTGGAAGCCTTTCGAGCGAAGAGATCATGCTTGAGCCGGGCGAGGACATCGTGTTCCAGAACAGCTTTATGTCTGGGCAGTTTTTCCCTGCGGGGATCGTATTCAACCCCAATCTCAGCTTCGGCGAATGGTTCAAAGGCGGCCCAATCAGAGTAATCGGACTGTTGAGGATTCGACTTACGAATCGGAGGCTGGTCTTCGGCTTGCTTGTGGGGCGCACATGGCGTGTTCTTGAGTTATCCGCGATCAGAGAAGTTCGCTCGATTAAAGGGCACTGGCCTTATAAAGATGCTCTCCTTGTCGAATATGAGTTCTCAAATAGAATCGAGAATATGTTGTTCTGGACCGGCTCAGGCCGTGGCATGAAGTTAAAAGTTGCCTTGGAAAGTGCCATCAGTCGGTTATGAGGTCGAGAGAAAGACCGAGATAGCTGTTTGATGATACGAGAGAGGTTGAGAGTGAGGGAGCGAGCCGGGTGCCCCACTCATTCCATCGGTTGGAATGAGTGGGATTCACGAAGCTGGAACCTCCAGGGACAAGGATTGACTTCTACGAGTCCTTTCTCACCATGGAGATAAGCGCGAAAACTACTCCAATCCCACTCTTCGGGAGTCGCGACCAGTCCCCGCTTCACTGGATTGCGATGCATGTATCGCAGCTTCTCAACCCGCTTCTTCTCGGTACAAACATTAAAGTCGTAGAAACGCTTCTGCCAGACCCGATCCATCCATGCTTCGCGCTGGCGCAGGAGCCGGGTAAAGCGTTCTTTGACTACCTTCATGACCACCGACGGGTCACCAACGGTGGGCATGGTCATCAGCAGATGAACGTGTTCCGGCATGACAACGTATCCCAGAAGCGCGAAGCCGTAGCGCCGGCAGGCGGGTTCCAGGACGCGGAGAAATAGATCGCGGCGCGGCGCCGTTCCCAGATGTGGCATCCGCCGATAACAACTGAAGGTGATGAAGTGAATCGACCCTTCGAGATAATAGCGCTTGGGACCTGCTGTCATATCGTGAGACTATGCGGCTGTGGGATGGAGGTCTGTGATTTCGCAGCGTCAACCGTGTGATATCCCACTCATTCCAACCGATGGAATGAGTGGGGCACCCGGCGGGGAGGTTGCTACGTATACGATTCGCAGTCTGGTAACGAATGCGAAGGACTGGAAATGGAGCAGCTACCGCCACTACCTTACCGGAGAGCACTGTGGCGTGGAGATCGAAGGTTGGAAGAGCAGGTGACCTTGCCCGCGAAAAACGTATCCCTTAGCTGAGTGATTAACATCAGTAAGGGAGATGAAGATGACGAATGGGAAGCGGGCACGATACACGCTGGCGTTCAAGCAGGAGGCGGTGCGGCTGGTGGAGTCGGGCCAGAGCATAGCCGGGGCGGCACGCAGCCTGGGGATGGTGGATCAGACATTATTCAACTGGGTCAAGGCCTCACGGGAGGGCAAGCTGAAGGGGGCTGACAGCGCTTCGAAGGTGAGCGCCGAGCAGATGGAGATCAGCCGGTTGCGGGCTGAGTTGGCGCGGGTCAAGATGGAGCGCGACATCCTGGAAAAAGCGACGGCGTACTTCGCGAAAGGCCAGAAATGAAGTACGCCTTTATCTACCGGAACAAGCGGGTATGGCCGATCAGCGTGCAATGCCGGGTTCTACGCGTGAGCGTGGCTGGCTATCACGAACACTTTGTCCGCCGGCGAGATAGGGTTGAGCGTCGCCACTTGAGTGAAGAGGCACTGCTGGCTCATATCCGTGCCGTGTTTGCCGAGAACCGGGGAGCGTACGGTTGGCCGCGCCTGTGGCGGGAGCTGCGGGCCCGGGGCATCCGCGTAGGCAAGCTGCGGGTGCAACGAGTAATGCAGCGGAACGGTATCCGGGCACGAGGCAAGCGCCGTTTCCGGATCACCACCACGGACAGCCGGCACGGCCTGCCGATTGCACCCAACCTGCTGGATCGCAACTTCACCGCGGCGGTACCGAATCAGGTCTGGGTCGGCGACGTAACCTACATCGCAACCGACGAAGGCTGGCTGTTTCTGGCTGTGGTCATGGATCTGTTCAGCCGCCGCATCGTAGGTTGGTCGCTGCGGTGAGCAGATCACCAGCGAGATCGTCATCGATGCCCTGCGGATGGCTTGGTTCCTACGCGGCCCAGACCGCGAGGCAAGACTGATCTTTCACAGCGATCGAGGCAGTCAGTATGCCAGCTATGAGTTCGCCAAGGTGCTGCAAGAGTGCGGGATTACACCCTCGATGAGTCGCAAAGGCAACTGCTGGGATAACGCCTGCAGCGAGACGTTGTTCGGATCACTAAAGGTGGAACGGTTGCATGGTCAGCATTTCGAAACGCGGCGTCAGGGCCAGGATGAAGCGCTCGACTGGCTGCACTGGTATAACCAAACCAGACTGCACTCGACACTGAAATACGTCAGTCCGATGCAGTTCGAACAAGACTCGGCGTTGAGCGCGGGTCTCCGCAAACTGAACGCACGGGCAATCAAAGCAGGCTATGGAAAAGCAGGAAAGCAAAACGCGCTTTCCAACTTTCCCACAGCCACGACGACTACGAAGTACATTCAGTTATGGGATACGGATTCTAGGGGCAAGGCCAAGGACATACAGCTTCCCTATCCCATAATTGCCAAACGAAGGCAATTATGGACCACCCGACCTCTCCGATTGATAGCCCCACCCTGTCTGCCACCGTCGCGGACAGGGTGGGGAGCGCCACGCCTTAGCGTAGGGATGGACCCTTCGGCAAGGACTGCATCGAAGCCCCGGATATGTCGCCCCCAATGGGTTCCCAAGTCAACGGTATAGTCTGTGTTCCCAAGTCGTCCGTTATCACGAGGAACGCTGTCTGGGGAAGGTGAATCCAATGCAGCCTGAACGTCACGGTAATCGTGCAGTGCAGCCCGGGCCCCAACGACGTACCACAATTGCGCTGGAGGGTGAAATCGCTTGCATTCCTACCGCCCAGGGTAATCCGGTAGATGTTCAGCTTCGTCGACTGATTGTTGGTGAGGACCACCGTTTCCACATGCTTGCCGCCCGAGAAATCAATGCTCAACGGTGAAATGCTCAGAGGCTCCGTCGCATTTTGCAGAATGGCGACTGAGGTCGAGCCGTAGTTGGTATTGGTGCTCAGGAATGCCAGATCGGGCATGCCGTCGCGGTTGAAGTCGCTGCTTTCGACCACCGCAGGAGAGATTCCAGCCAGCCAGCCATATTGCTCCACGAAAGTTCCGTCTCCGTTGCCCAGGTATACAACCGCGCCCAGGTACTTCTCGGCGCAGCGGTAGCCACCGCAAGTGACGTACCACGGGTTGACCGGTGCAATCGCCATATCCAGGTTGTTGTCTCCGTTCAGGTCCGCAGCGACCATCGACGAAGGATAATGCCCGCAGGAGATCATGCAGCCCGAGTCGTCGAACCACTCATAGGTTGGGCCTGCTGTGAACGTGCCATCGCCACCACCCAGCAGGATCGCAGTGCTGCCGCTGTAATCGCTGCCCGCGATTCCCAGGTCAAGCTTGCCATCCTGGTTGAAGTCCACCGCAACGATAGCGCCCGGACGAATCGGGGAAGACAGCAGGATTGGTGACTGGAAGGTTCCGTTGTCGTTGCCCAGCAGAAGGTGAAGATTGCTGGCCTGGAAGTCGGCGACAATAATGTCCTGCTTGCCATCAGAATTCAGGTCCCCAAACACGAAGCCAGACGCATAGTTTCCGGTGCCGCTGGCGAACACGGTCGCGGTACCAAAAGCCCCGCTGCCGTTGTTAAGCAGCGCGCTCATGGTGCCGTCATGGTTAGAGGTCACGAGGTCGAGCGCATTATCGCCATTGAGGTCCGCCAGCCACACTACGACGGGATACGAACTTCCGCTCGGGTAAGTTACCGGCGGGCTGAATTTGCCTGTACCCAGCCCCATCAGCACTACCGCACCCTTGTGATTCACGCAGATGACGTCCGCCTTGCCGTCATGGTTGACATCAGCTGCGCGGACAAACGTGACCGCACCGTTGCCGCCAACGCCCAGGTTGATAAATGTTGGCGCCTTAAATACTCCGTGAGCGTCACCCAGCATGATGCTCAGCCCGACACCGGTGCCGCCTCCCGCCTCCACCATGTCGAGATTGCCGTCGCGGTCGAAGTCGGCTACCGCAATATGATTGGCCCAGATCGACGGGCTTTCGTTGTAGTGCGGGCTGTCGTGGAAGGTGCCGTCGCCATTACCCCGGGCGACCGTGACAAATTGTCCGGCCGTGTTCCCGGTGATGAAGTCGAGTAGGCTGTCGTGGTCAAGGTCGGCGAGAGCGACCCACATGCCGGTAACCATCGCTCCAGAGTTGGAGTCGGCAGAGTAGACGCTCGAAATCTGAAAGTTCCCGGTTCCTTTGTTGAGCAGCACCCATACCGATGCATCAGGGTACGAAGTAGCGACGATGTCCGGCTTAAGGTCTCCGTTCAAGTCGCCAATGGCCACCGTGGACGCCCAAGGCACCGTAAAATTCTTGCCGCTCTGGAAGGTGCCGTCACCATTGCCCAGGAATACCGCAACGTTGTTCCCGCCTTCGGAGGATTCCACAACGTCGAGATTTCCGTCGCCGTTCATGTCCGCAACCGCGACCAGCCCGTTGTCCACGCCGTTCGGATTGTCGTACTGCACCGGAGCCGCGAAGGCGCCATTCGATGGGTTGAGCAGCACCGTGATCCCTCCGCGGAGGGGACAGCACCCGGTGGCGGAAGCGGTTACGATGTCAGGCTTGCCATCCCGGTTGAAGTCTCCTATGGCTACACCAGTCGGTGTGGTCTGATTCAACACCGAGGCGGGGAACTCGACCGAGGTAGGAAACGTGCCGTCCCCGTTGCCGTAGAACACGGCCACGCTGAGAGTGGAGAAATCCGGTGCGATCAGATCCAGCTTGCCGTCACCATTCATGTCCGCAGTTGCCAGCGAGCGGGAGAAGTGGATAATTTCGCCTCCAACCGGATAACTATTTTGCAGCGTGAAGTGGCCGGCTCCGTCGTTCAGATAAACGCTAAGCTGGACCGGCCCGGTGCCGACCAGCGACAACACGGCGAAGTCGAGATAAGTATCTCCGTTGAAGGTGCCCGCCACGACGCCACCATAGGCTCCGTAGTTGTCGTTCCCAACGACTTTGACAGGCGGTTGGAAGCTGCCATCGCCATTCCCCAGGACCAGGCCGATTCCCCAGAGATTAGAGTCGTTGGTGGCGATGAGGTCGAGATTGCCGTCAAGATCGAAATCAGCCACGGCGAAGGTATATACATTGGCGGCGCCGGGAATCCGATCACCGAATCCCACTCCACTGTAGAGCTGGCCGCTGACGAAATTTACCGGCGGGGTCTCCTGCCCCGAGGCGGGCAGTGCAGCTATCGCGACCAGGAATGCGATCACGACCAGGACTGCGATGATGAAGGTCAGAATGGTTGGCAGAAGAAGAGGAGTGACTTCCTGGGAGTGCATTGTCCGTTTCATAACGTCAGCTCCTTTGCCTGAAGGTTCCAAAACACGCGGAGCTTGTATCGGTGCGGCGGAGCTGCTGCGATTGAGAAGTTCGCTTCGAGTCGCTTGGAGACGTGCAGCAGCGACAAACGGGGGAGGGCGGCCGGAGAAAAGGAGATCCGGCACCGGTAATAGCTGGAACAAGAAAATTACAGCACTAATTGGGCAGCAACGCAAGGCGATGTTTGCGTTTTATTCGCCCTGAAACCCTACGGTTTCTAGCATGGGTCTGCGGAGTCGTTGCCGACAAGACCGGCACCGCCAGTTACAACCAGCCGTCCCTGAGGGTGCGAGAGACTTTACAGAGTTTGGCGAAACTTGACCGGACTGGATGCCGGCACCCAGGCGGAAGCGGCGAACACATCGCAAGATGCGCCCCACCGCATTCGCGCCGCGATTCGCCAAGCCGCCTCCAGCGCCGTCTGCGATGCACTGATCAAGCGACTCGATCAGTGCTGTGCCACCCCGCCGCGCAGTTCTTCGCGACGGCCGCTGGACCGGCGCTCTCGATGTTCTAGTTCAGGCCCGTCCTGCTCATGCAGGCTGGGTAGCTTCCGCCGCCTGAACCTCTTCCGGTCTTGCGGTGGCCAAGGCTGTGTCCTGTGCCTCCACGACGGCGATGGTTGTGATTTTGACCACGTCATCCACGTCGGCGCCGCGTTGCAACAAATGCACCGGTCTTGCCATGCCGGCGAGGATTGGTCCCAGTAATTCTCCGGCGCCCAATTGGGGAAGCAATCTCACCGCAATGTTGCACGACTGCAGATCAGGGAAGATCAGCACATTCGCCCCGCCCTTGAGTGTGGTGAAGGGGAATACTTCCTCGAGCCGGTTGGCGTTTAGCGCCACGTCCGCTTGCATCTCTCCATCCACCATCAGGGTTGGATCCGCATAGCGCGTCAGTTCTGCGGCCCGACGCATCTTTTCGGCGAATGGATGCCGGGTGCTGCCAAAGTTCGAGAACGACAGCATGGCCACTCTGGGTTCGACGTTGAAGCGCCGGGCTTCCTGCGCCGCACAGAGGGCAATCTCAACCAGGTCCTCGGCCGTCGGCTCGATGTTGACGGTGGCGTCGGCAAAGAAGTAGAGATCACCTTTGCGGGTCACCAGCAGCATGATGCCGCTCACCCGATGCACGCCTTCGCGGACCCCGATCACTTGCAGTGCAGGCCGGATGGTGTCGGGATAATTCTGCGTCACACCTGAAACCAGAGCATCCGCGTCGCCCATGCGCACCATCATGGAACCGAAAGTATTGCGCTCCATGATCAACTCCTGCGCCGCGGAATACGTGACCCCACGCCGCTGCCGCAGCCGGTACAACTCATTCACATACTCTTCGCGCCGGGGAAACGTCTCGGGATCGACGATGGTAGCGCCATCGAGAGCAATGCCCAGGCTGTCCGCCACCCGGCGAATCTCGGTGTTGCGGCCCAGCAATACCGGTGCGGCAATGTTCTCTTCAATCAGGCGGTGGCAAGCCAGCAGAATCCTTTCGTGCGTGCCTTCCGGAAAGACAACCCGCTTGGGATTGACCTGCGCTTTGTGAATCATGATGCGCATCAGTTCGTGCGACTTGCCCAGCCGCTTCTCCAACTGATCGCGATATTCATCCAGGTCCACCGGATTCTGCGCCACTCCGGTTTCCATGGCAGCTTTCGCCACGGCGGTGGCTTCCCACACCAGCACTCGGGAATCGAAGGGCTTGGGAATGATGTAGTCCATGCCGAACTTCAGCCTGCCCACGCCGTACACACGGCAAACCGAGTCGGGAACGTCTTCCTTGGCCAGGGCGGCGAGCGCGTAGGTGGCCGCCAGCTTCATCGGTTCATTGATGGTGGTGGCGTGTACGTCGAGCGCACCGCGGAAGATGAAGGGAAATCCCAGTACGTTGTTCACCTGGTTGGGATAGTCCGACCGGCCGGTGGCCATGATGATGTCGTCGCGTACCGCTTTGGCTTCTTCGTAAGTGATCTCAGGATCGGGGTTGGCCATGGCGAAGACAACCGGATTAGGTGCCAGCGACGCAATCATCTCCTGGGTGAAGGCTCCTTTCACCGAGAGCCCCAGAAGCACGTCTGCGCCTTCTGCCGCCTCCGCCAGAGTTCGCTTGCTCGTCTCGTGTGCGAAACGCTCCTTGTAAGGATTCATTCCCTGCGTGCGCCCTTTGTAAATGACGCCTTTGGTATCGACCATGGTGATGTTCTCGCGTTTCACGCCGAGATTCACGTAGTGTTCCGCGCAGGCAATTCCCGAGGCCCCAGCTCCATTGACGACTACCTTGATCTGGTCGAGGCGCTTGCCGGTCAGCTCCACAGCATTCACCAACGCAGCGCCGGAGATGATGGCGGTTCCGTGCTGGTCGTCATGGAAGACGGGAATCTTCAGCGTTTTCTTAAGGGTTTCCTCGATGTAAAAACACTCAGGAGCCTTGATGTCCTCCAGGTTGATGCCCCCGAAGGTGGGCTCCAGCAACTGGCAGGTCTCGATGATCTTGTCGGGATCGTGGGTATTCAACTCAATGTCGAAGACATCGATGTCAGCGAATCTTTTGAACAGGACACCCTTGCCCTCCATGACCGGCTTTCCCGCCAGTGCTCCTATGTCGCCCAGGCCCAGGACCGCTGTCCCGTTGCTGACCACTGCGACCAGATTGCCTTTGCTGGTGTACTTGAATGCGTCATTCGGATTTGCGGCAATTTCCAGGCAGGGCTGGGCGACGCCGGGAGTGTAAGCCAGGCTTAGATCGCGTTGCGTAAAACACGGTTTGGTGGAAACGACCTCGATCTTACCCGGACGCGATCCGGAGTGATAGTCAAGTGCCTCTTGTTTGGTGATAGCCATGATGCCTCCAAAAGGGACGCAATTTTGCCGCCCCATGCGGGGTGTTAGGCTCTCGCGCAGATCACAGTCGTGCTGGGTCACGGGAGCGCAAACGCGCCAACACTTACAAGTATTTGAGGGTTGGGCCAGGCCGGCTAGGATAGATGTCACAAACAGGTGTGAGGGAAGTCCGCTTGGCATCGGCAGGTAGCCGCCCGCTTTACTTTGCCGGCCGTGAGCCAAGAATGAGGATGTCCACCAGCCGCCGTGCGCGACCCGGGGCGAGCTTCACGGGGATTACAAGCGCATCGGGGCTGCTGGAGGTTTACTTCGCGCTTTTCTCTGCCGGGTGATGTCGCACAAAGGGTAGGATTTGACCGATCCTTGGCCTTGACATTTGCCTATACAATTGCCTATCTTTTCTGCTACCATGGCTTTGCAGGCTAATGGCTTTGATTGGGATAAGGGCAACCGCGCCAAGTGCGAGAAGCACGGGCTTTCGACTTCCGTTATCGAAGGCCTTTTCACCCGCCCGCTTGCCATTCTCCCGGACGCGGCCCATTCGCAGCACGAGCGCCGCTTTCGCGCCATAGGCCGAACGGACAAGGGGCGGGCCGTGTTCATCGTATTCACGCTCCGGCGCAAAGGCGATGAACTGCTCATCCGGCCCATCAGCGCCCGTTACATGCACAAGAAGGAGATCGATGCGTATGAAAAAGAAAATCCCGGCCTTTAAGAGCGACCGTGCGGCGGCGGCGTTCGTTGACCAGGCTGACCTTACCCAATACGACCTTTCAGGAGCGAGGTTGACCCGCTTTGAGATCAAGCCGAAAGACAAATCAATCAACCTGCGTCTGTCCGGCGAGCTTTACGACGCTGTACGCAAACGCGCCGCCCGCGCAGGTGTTCCCTATCAGCGTTTCATTCGCTTGACGCTTGAACAGGCTATTGGGAGACCGAAATAAACGCCGTTCTCGAATTGGGTCCTTTGTGCGACCTGCGCTGATAACGACCGGCATTTCGAAAACGCAAACAGCGGGCTTGCGCGTCTCGCAATTCAGTTTCAAATCCCAACCCGTTCAACACCCGTTGCCCCCCTGAAAGTTTTCCCCTATTTTGTAGACGGATGGAAGTACACCTCACCCCCGAACAGCAAGCGCAGCTTGCGCAAAAGGCCACGAAAGCCGGGACCGTCCCCGAGCGCTTGGTGACCAAGGTTGTTGCCCGGTATCTCGACGAGGAAGCTCGCTTTCTTGCCGCCGTGGAAAAAGGGATAGCGGCAGCCGAGCGCGGCGAGTTTATCGAAGAAGAAGAGATGGACGCTCGCCTTGAAGCCATGTTCAAGGCCTGATGCGCATCCGCTGCACCGTCCTCGCCGCCGACGATCTACAGAACATCAAGAATTATCTGCAACAGAATTCTCCGCATTTCGCAGAGCCGACCGTGCGGGCAATCTACCAGCGCATCCGTTCCCTGAAAACCTCACCTAACCGGGGCAGACCCGGCCACCGCACCGGCACGAGAGAACTTGCGATTACGCCCCTGCCCTACGTTGTGGTCTATGCGGTGAAGGCGGAAGCCGTGGAAATCCTGCACATCTATCACGGCGCACAGGACTGGCGCTGACGTTTGGGGTGCGCCGGTCGCGGTGTTAAAATCTGCCCAAATGAAGAATGTTGAAGTTGTTTCAAAGAAACCTTTCTTTCGCGTGCGTGTGCAGGGCGCGCCATCACCCCACGGATGGTTTGTCAGATATTTATCCGGCATGGAAGAAGTATCCGGCATTCAACCAGGTTACTGGCTGACGCAGTGGCAAGTGAGTCCCGACAGTCCCGACCAAACCGCTACCTTTAATTTCGAACCTGAATTGGTCTTCAGCTTCGAAACGGAGGCACAAGCTGCTGCCATTTCCAAGGCGTTGCGGGAATCAGCAAATATAGAAACCGAAGTTGTCGGGGTCTAAAACCGCCGCTCTTTTAGCTTTTTCCTTGCGCTTAGCCTCGAAACCCGCGCTCGATAGCGCCTTATTTGGCCAGCCCCCACAAAAGACTCAAGGTATGCTGCGTGCCCCAGGTTCGCCCGTCTTTTGGGCTTCTAACCTGGGACCAAGCTTTACTCGCACTCGCTCAGCAGATGCGCGGTAACTGTTCGCCGATCGGCATGGCGATCACTCGCGTCGCGCCAATTTGCGTGTGGGCGATCACCATTCCCTGATGGCGGTCAACGACTTGTCCAATGATGGCGGCGTCTTTGCCCAGCGGATGCTGTTGCACAGTTTCGAAAACATTGCGCGCCCGGTCCGCCGCGACGAAGATCAGCACCTTGCCTTCGTTGGCCACGTAGAACGGGTCCAGGCCCAGCAACTCGCACGCCGAGCGCACTTCGGTGCGGATGGGCACCGCCGGCTCTTCGATCACCATTCCCACGTTCGAGGACGCGGCAATTTCGTTGAGCGAAGCAGCCACACCGCCGCGCGTCGGGTCGCGCATGACGTGGATCGACGCGCCGCCCGCCTCCAGCGCCTTCTCGATCAGCCCGTTCAGCGCCGCGGTGTCGCTGCGGATCGTCGTCTCGAACTCCAGTCCTTCCCGGGCGCTCATGATGGCCATGCCATGATCGCCGATGGTGCCGCTGACGATGACAGAATCGCCCGCCCGCGCCATGGTTGGGCCGACATTCGTTCCCTCCCGCACCACGCCGATACCCGACGTATTCACGTAGCATCCGTCACCGCGTCCCTTTTCGACGACCTTGGTGTCGCCGGTAACGATCTGCACGCCGGCAGTACGAGCCGCCCGTGCCATGTCTTCGACGATCCGCGCCAGCGCGTTCATGGCAAACCCTTCTTCCAGGATCATGCCCACGCTGAGGTACAGGGGCCGGGCCCCAGAGACCGAAAGATCATTGACCGTCCCATTCACCGCGAGCTCGCCGATGCTGCCGCCGGGGAAGAACAGAGGCTGCACCACATAGGAGTCGGTCGAGAATGCAAAACGCTCGCCCGCCGCCCGGACGATGGAGGCGTCGCCAAGATTGGCCAGCGCCTCATTTTGAAATGCGGGTACGAACAGGTGCTCAACAAGTTCTGCCGAAAGCTTGCCGCCTCCGCCATGCCCCATGACGATGGTCGGGTAGTCGCGCAGCGGAAGCGGGCACGACCAGTTGCTGAAGTCCGGCGGCTCAGGCATGGGCTAACTGGTCGGCGGAGATGAAGCGGCCATAGTTGTAGTACGCGGCACAGGCCCCTTCGCTGGAAACCATGGTTGCGCCCAGGGGCTTTCGCGGAGTGCATTCCTTCCCGAATGCCGGACATTGGTTGGGTTTCAGCGTGCCTTGCAGGACCTCGCCGCTATGGCAAAGCGGAGACTCCACCGCGTGAATGTCGCGCACCGAGAAACGCAGGCTGGCATCGAAGTCGCGATAAGCGGGTCGCAGTTGCCAGCCGCTGGCAGGAATCATCCCGATGCCGCGCCAGCTACGGTCTACCACCTCGAAGACTTCAGCCAGCAGCTTCTGCGCCGGAATGTTGCCCTCGAAGGTGACAATGCGTTCGTATGCATTATCGATGCGCGCCTCGCCTGCCTCCAGTTGCAGGACCGCGCGGCGAATGCCTTCCAGGATGTCCAGCGGCTCAAATCCAGTAACCACAATCGGGATGTGAAAACGCTCGACCAGCGGCGGATACTCGTGATAGCCCATCACGCTGCACACGTGCCCGGCTGCCAGAAACGCATTGATCCGGTTGCCGGGAGATTGCATGATCGCCGCGATGGCCGGCGGCACCAGCACATGCGAGATGAGCACCGAAAAATTGTGCAGCCCTTCCTGCCGGGCCACGTGCACCGCCATGGCGTTTGCCGGGCCTGTAGTTTCAAATCCCACGCCGAAGAAGACAACGTTGCGGTCGGGATTCTGGCGGGCGAATTTCACCGCGTCAAGCGGCGAGTAAACAATGCGCACATCTCCGCCCTCGCCGCGTACCCGGAACATGTCCTTCTCGCTGCCCGGGACACGCAGCATGTCGCCGAAAGAGCAAAAGATCACACCGGGCTGCGCCGCAATCGCCAGCGCCTGGTCGATCATCTCCAGCGGGGTGACGCACACCGGGCAGCCGGGACCGTGCACCATTTCGATCTCCGCCGGCAGCAACTGATCGATCCCGTTGCGGATGATGGAATGTGTCTGCCCACCGCACACTTCCATGATCTTCCATGGGCGAGTGGTGATGCGACGAATCTCGCTCGCCAGCTTCTGTGCAATCTCTCCGTTACGAAACTCGTCCAGGTACTTCATGGTTTGCCTCCACAGCCTGGGTTTGGCTTAAGCGTCCTGTGTTGGCCCGAGTTCTTCTTCCAGCAGTCCCATCTCGGAGAACATGCGCAGGGTTTCGTGGGCGGACGCTTCATCGATCCTTGAGATGGCAAAGCCTACGTGAACGATGGTGTAATCGCCCACCACAATGTCAGGCAGATAAGCCAGGCATGCCTCTTTGACGATGCCGCCGAAGTTGATCTTTCCCATGCGGAGTTCGCCGGCTTGGTAAATCTCCTCGACTCGTCCAGGGATTGCCAGGCACATATGTTCTTCCTCCAGGGCCTAGATGGCGCGAATCTGTTTCTTGGCTACTACGCGAATTCGCAATCGTGGGCGTGCTTGTACGAGAAAGTTAATGTGCCGCAGGCCCACATCCATCACTGGCCGATATGTTAGCGCAGATAAAGGGGCAGGGTGTGGTAATTCACTGGCTGCCGAAAAACTCTGCTTTGCGACGATTCGCGTCAGGGCACGACCTCGGTCGTGCCGATAAGCCCTTTATTCTCGCACCCGAGGCGACTTCAGTCGCCGAGGGGAAGGTGGTGTTTCGAGTTTTTTAGCAACCTGAATTCAGCCACGCTTGGCTTTTTGTTCGCGCAGGAAATCAAGCCACTCCTCCATGCCGGTCCCTCTCTTGGCGGAGGTCTCGAAGATCCGAATGCCCGGGCGGATCTCCTGCAGGTTCTGGCGCGTCGTCTCGCGGTCGAATTCGCAGGCCGCGGCCAGGTCCATCTTGGTAATTACCGCCACATCCGCCGAATTGAACATGGTGGGATACTTCAGCGGCTTGTCTTCCCCTTCGGTGACCGAGAGCAGTGCCGCGCGAAGGTCCTCGCCCAGGTCATAGCTGGATGGGCAAACCAGATTTCCGACGTTCTCGATAAACAGGAAGTCGAATTCCTCCAGCTTCCAGGGCTCCAGATGTTTGGCGATCATCTCGGCTTCGAGATGGCATATGCCATGGGTGTTGATCTGCCGCACCGGCGCGCCGCTTTCAGCCAGGCGCCGGGCATCGTTTTCGGTTTCCAGATCGCCCACCAGTGCCGCGACCCTGCTGCCGGTCTCGCGTAACTGCTGCAGCGTCTTTTGCAGGAATGCTGTCTTTCCGGTGCCGGGGCTGGAAACCAGATTGATGACGAGCACGTTCGCCTGCTGAAAACGCCGCCGCAGCTCCGCCGCCAGCAGATCGTTCTTCTTCAGTACGCCTTGCCGCAGCTCAACAATCCGCGTCGTCATCGTCAACCTCAAGTTCCACCGATGCGATTTCCAATTCGCGCCCCTGACGAATATCGGCACTGGGAGTATGACACGTAGGGCAGCGGAAGCTCTGGATGCCGGGAAGCTCCTGGTCCTGCCCACATGGCTCGCAATGGATGACCACCGGCAGCCGATGAACGATCAGGGTCGAACCTTCGAGGATGGTTCCCTGGGTGCCGAGCTCAAAGCTGAATTGCAGCGCGTCTTCGACGACTCCTGCCAGAGCGCCCACCCGCATGGTCACGGAGTTCACCCGACGGGCCCCTGCGGATTCAGCGGTCTCCGTCACGGCGGTCACTACGCTGTAGATGATAGAGAGCTCATGCACTGACCTGATCTTAGCGCCAAAAGGGCGTGGGGTGTCGGGGCGGCTGGCTGACCAGTGAGCTGTCTTTGAATGCTATTCATTCCTGGCTTGTCGAGGTCGGGCATCGAGCTGATTCAAAGGGTCCTCGCGAATGGCCTTTCCCAGCTTTAACAAGTAACGATATGCCTTTGGATTCGCCAGCCGCGCCATCCTGAAGGGAAAGCTATTCTGTCTGATTTTCTTGGAAATCTCGGCCACTGCTGTCTTGTGATCACCGAATGTAGTCCGGTATTTCGCGGTATCCTCTGCTAGCTTCGTGACCGCTGCGTTTGACATGAACAGATAATGTCCGTTGGCAGTTAGGAATTGATCTAATGCAAGAACGGCCGTTCGCTTATTCCCATTCCGAAAGATGTGACCTCCGGCGATCAGGAAAAATAAGCAGGCCGCCTTGTCGTAGATCGTGGGATAAAACTCTACACCGAAGCCAGCCTGAAATGGCTGTGCAACTGCCTACTCAAGCAAGTTGAGGTTAAGGCACTCGTATTCTTCAACGGGCTCCAGTCCCGGCCACGTTACCGCGCTTCCTTCGTCATGAAGGCTCTCAATAAACGCGGCTGTGAGTTGAAACCCTGGCTTATTCGCTGGCAAGTTTCTTCAGGGCACGATAATACTTGGCCGCAGATTCGGCGACGGGAGAATCGATTTTTTTGCCCGCCTTGGAGAGCTGTGCCTTGACGCGGGACGAATACCTGGCGGTATCGCGCCTGAGCGTTGCAAGCTGCTTAATTGCTCGCTGTGTCACAGTTTCTCCTTTCCGTAAGTGGATGTTCTTACCGTATTAGATGCAGAAAATCCCGCCCCGGGCGCGGGTCGCATTCTCGCTCCGTCTCTGGATTTTGCTTGAGTCATTCTCGGCTGTCAATGCCCCTTTGGGCGGATTCTTCTGCCTCCTTGGATCCGGGGGATCGACAGAACATGTGATCCGTTGATCCAGTTTCGACCGCGGGCGTAACCGTGAAGCTAATGCACGGACGATGAAGTGTGGACAACCCGGGGAGGTAGCATTTTTGTCGTCGAAGTTCGCTTGACAAATCGCCGAAGGCGGTTATTTAATTAAGTCATTAATTAAATACTGCGCTGCAATGCCACTGCCCCTTGCCATCAAACGAACCCCCGGCCGCCCCGCCGCCAGCGCAGAGCGCGATGCCCGCGAGCTCTTGCTCAACGCCGCCACCGAGCTGTTCGCGGCGCAGGGAGTGGCGGCGACCACCTTCGCCATGATCGCCAAGCGCGCCGGGCTCACGCCCGCCATGCTGCACTACTACTTCAAGGACCGCGAGCAGTTGCTCGACGCAGTCGTCGACGAGCGCCTCTTGCACGTGCTTTCGAAGGTGTGGGACCCGGTCGAGCCGGGAACCGGCGCGGCGGAAGCGATTCGAGGCATTGTTGAGCGCTTGCTCGCAGGCATCGAGGAGATGCCCTGGATTCCATCCACCTGGATGCGCGAGGTGCTGAACGATGGCGGGCTGCTCCGCGAAAGGATGTTGCGCCGCCTGCCCTACGAAAAGCTGCACATTGTAGCCGGGGCCATCGCACAAGGACAGGCGCAAAACTTACTGAATCCTGATCTCGATCCGCTGCTGACCGTGTTCTCGTCGCTGGGGATGGTCATGCTGCTCACCGCTACCACCAGCTTGTGGGCCGAGATCTTTCATCGCAAGCCACCAAGCCGGCAGGCCCTGCAACGCCACATCACCGGTCTACTGCTGGACGGAGTGTGCCACCGGCCGTCCGCCCCATCGAGGACAGTCATCAGCAGAAAAAAGAAAAAAGGGGGGAACGATCATGCACTTTGATCGGCCACGCTCTCTCTTATTCCTTGCCATCCTGGCGCCGGCGCTTGGTCTCGCCGGATGCTCGCATCAGGCGGCCAACACCTACCAGGGCTATGTCGAGGGCAAGTTTGTTTACGTCGCTTCGCCCCAGGCCGGCCGCCTCGATCGCCTGTCGGTGAGGCGCGGCGAAACCATCAGCGTCAGCCATCCGCTGTTCGCGCTCGATCATGAGCCGGAAGCCTCCGCCGAAGCCCAGGCCCAGCAACTGTTGCGCGTAGACGAAGCCCGTCTGGCCGACCTGCGCACCGGCAAGCGTCCTCCGGAGAAGGATGTCATCGCAGCCCAACTGGCGCAGGCGAAGGTTGAACACCAGAAAGCGGCCGACCTGCTCAAGAGCTACGAATCGCAGTACGCGGCGGGCGGCGTGCCGATGACAGAGCTGATTACTGTACGCGCTGCCGTCGATGCTGATGCCGCAGTTGTGCGCCAGTATCAGAGCGATCTGGTGGTTGCAGCACTGCCCGCACGCGACCAGCAGATCAAGGCGCAGGCCGATCAGGTGGCCGCCGACAAGGCGGCTCTGGCCCAGGCGACGTGGAAGCTGCAGCAGAAGCAGATTGCCTCCCCGCGCAACGGCCTGGTCTTCGACACTTTGTATCGCGAGGGCGAATGGGTCTCCGCCGGCAGTCCCATCGTTCAGATCCTTCCGCCGGAGAACATCGAGGTCCGCTTCTTTGTCCCTGAACCCGTGGTGGGCAAGCTGAAGCTGGGGCAGCGAATTACCGTACATTGTGACGGTTGCGCAACTGATGTACCTGCCGCCATCACCTTCATCTCCAACCAGGTGGAGTACACCCCGCCGGTGATTTACAGCAACGAAAACCGCGCCAAACTGGCGTTCATGGTGATTGCCAGGCCCACGCAAGACAAGGCCACCGAGCTGCATCCCGGCCAGCCTCTGGAGGTTGCGCTGCAATGACCGCGCCTGCCAATTCCGATTACGCCATCGACGTGCAGGACCTGAATAAGACCTTCGGCGACAAGCACGTGGTCAACGACGTCACCATTCGCGTGCGCAAGGGAGAGATCTTCGGATTTCTCGGACCCAATGGCAGTGGCAAGACGACCACCATCCGCATGATGTGCGGTCTGCTGAAGCCGGACTCGGGCGCCGGCACCTGCCTGGGCTATGACATCCTGCGCCAGGCCGGCGACATCAAGCGCAACGTCGGCTACATGACCCAGCGCTTCTCTTTCTGGGACGACCTCACCATCGCCGAGAACCTCGACTTCGTCGCCCGCATCTACAACATTCCCCACCGCCGCGAGGTGGTCCGGCAAACGATTGCGGACCTCGGCCTCAGCGAGCGCCGGAAGCAACTGGCGGGCGAACTCTCCGGTGGCTGGAAGCAGCGCATGGCGCTGGCCGCCTGCATGCTGCACAATCCCCGGCTGCTGCTGCTCGACGAGCCCACCGCCGGCGTCGATCCCAAGGCGCGGCGTGATTTCTGGGACGAGCTACAAGGGCTGGCGGCCAAGGGCATCTCCGTCCTGGTCAGCACCCACTACATGGACGAAGCCTCGCGCTGTCACAAGCTGGCTTACATCGCTTACGGCAAACTGCTGGCGCAGGGAAGCGCCGCCGAGGTCATCGCCGGCCAGCACCTCACTACCTGGGCAATCTATGGCGACCACCTGATCGAATTGCAGGAGCCGCTGCGCAAGAGCCCTGGGGTCGCGCAGACGGTGATCTTTGGCGACGGCCTTCATGCCAGCGGGACGGACGCGGCGGCACTGGAGCGCAGTGTCCACGACGTTACCGCGAGCCGAAACTTGCGTACCGAGAAGATCGACACCAGTCTCGAAGATGTCTTCATTTACATGATGAGCCAGTCTGCCGACAACTTCGGAGGCAAGGGATGAACGGCTTCTCCTTCGTCCGCTGGTGGAGCATCGTGAGCAAGGAATTCCTGCAACTGCGCCGCGACCGCGTCACCTTTGCCATGATTGTAGGCATTCCCATCCTCCAGATGGCGCTGTTTGGTTACGCCATCAACACCGACCCCAAGCATCTCGACACCGCGATCATCAGCGCGGACAACACCGACATCACCCGCAGCTTCATCTGGGCAATGAAGAACTCCAAGTACTTCAAGTTCACCGGTGAGCTGCCTAACGAGGACGCCGGACGCCAAGCACTGGCCCGGGGCGAGGTGCTGTTCGTGGTGAACATTCCCCCGGGATTCACCCGCCAGCTGCTTCGCCACCAGCGGCCATCCCTGCTGATTGAGGCCGACGCCACCGACCCCATGGCCGGCTCCAACGCCATCTTCGCTCTCAATGGCATTGTCCAGGAGGTGGTGCAGAAGGAACTCACCGGGCCGCTGGCATCGCTGGCCGGAACTCCGGCGCCCTTCAATGTGGAGGTGCATCGCCTCTACAATCCTGACGCCATCACGCAGTACAACGTGGTTCCAGGGCTGATGGGCGTCGTCCTGACGCTCACCATGGTGATGATGACCGCGCTGGCCATTACCCGCGAGCGTGAGCGGGGCACCATGGAAAATCTGCTGGCCATGCCGGCTACGCCGATCGAGGTGATGACCGGCAAGCTGATTCCTTACATCGGCATTGGCCTGATCCAGTCCACCATTATTCTGTTGGCCGCGCGCTATGTGTTTCATGTGCCGTTCTTCGGCAACATCGGAGCCATTTATCTGGTCGCCCTGTTGTTTGTCGCGGCAAATCTGACGGTCGGCATCACCCTGTCGTCGGTGGCGCAGAACCAGTTGCAGGCCGTGCAGCTCACCGTCTTCTACTTCCTGCCCAACATTTTGCTCTCCGGCTTCATGTTCCCGTTTCAGGGCATGCCCAAGTGGGCGCAGGTGCTGGGAGACCTTCTGCCGCTGACCTATTTCAACCGGCTCATCCGCGGAATCATGCTCAAAGGCAACGGGTGGGAGAACTCCTGGCCCAGCGTGTGGCCCTTGATTGCGTTCACGCTGATTGTGATGACCATTGCGGTGACGACCTACCGCCGCACTTTGGACTAGAGATTGAGGTTTCATTATGTGCACTCTTACGAGATCGAGCTTGAGAGTGAAGACAGCACTCGCCGGATTGACGCTGGCATTGCTTGCGGGATGCACGGTCGGGCCGCACTATCACCCACCGGCGCCGCCGACGGTCGCCACCTATAACCCGGAGCCACCGCCGGCCGCGACCGTCGCATCTTCGGGCACAGCCGGAGCGGCCCAAAAATTCTCCGCGTCGGCCGACATCCCGGCGCAGTGGTGGACGATCTTCCACTCCCCGGAGCTCGACCGCATGGTGCGCCAGGCGCTCGACAACAGTCCGACTCTGACCCAGGCCATGGCGAAGCTGAAGCAGGCGCAGGAGGAGGCCAACGCCCGCACCGGCGCGACGAAGTATCCCTCGCTGAGCGGCAGTATCTCTGCCCAGCGCGAGCAGGTGGACCTCGCCACCTTTGGCGTTCCCTTTCCCAGTCCGCCGCCATTCTCGCTGCTGAACGGGTCGGTTGCCATTTCGTACGCGCTCGATTTGTTCGGACGAAATCGCCGACTGATCGAAGGCCTGAATGAGCAGGTCGCCTATCAGAGCTGGCAACTGGAGGGCGCGCGGCTGATGCTGGCGGGCAACGTGGTCTCCGCCGGTATCCGGCAGGCGCAGTTGCGTTCGCAGATCAACATGACCCGCCAGATGCTCGCGCTGGAGGAGCAGTCGCTCGATATCGCGGAGCGGCGCTACCGGGCCGGAGGCGTCTCGGAATATGACGTGGACAGCCAGCGCTCCCTGGTGGCGCAGACGCGTGCCGCGCTGCCGGCGCTGGAGCAGCAGCTCGACGTCGTCGGCCATCAACTTGCCGTGCTCATGGGCAAGACCCCGGCCGAGGCGCAGGTGGAAACCATCAGCCTCGACCGCCTGACCCTTCCCCAGGATCTGCCGGTCAGTCTGCCCTCGTCGTTGGTGCGGCAGCGTCCGGACATCCGTGCTGCCGAATCGTTGATGCATCAGGCCAGCGCCGACGTGGGTGTGGCGACGGCCAACCTTTACCCCCAGATCATGCTCTCGGCAAGCGCGGGGCTGATCGGCACCAACTTCACCAGCGGCAGCGATGTGTGGAATGTAGGAGCGTCTTTGACGCAGCCTATCTTCAACGGCGGCGCATTGCGGGCGGAGAAGCGCAAGGCGGTAGCGGCTTACGAGGAAGCCGGCAGCGTCTATCAGGAAACGGTGCTGCAGGCCTTCCGCGAAGTCGCGGACACGCTGCGTGCTATTGAGCACGACGCCCAGGCCTTGCAGGCGCAAAGCGAGGCGGCGGCCCAGGCCCAAAGCGCATATCAAATCGCAGCCCAGCGCTACGCCGCCGGCGGTATCAGCCAGGTCGCACTGCTCGACGCGCAGCGCCGGCAGTTGCAAACGGCCCTCGACCGGATCGCCTTTCAATCCAGCCGCTATGCCGATTCCGCCACCTTATTTCAAGCTCTCGGCGGAGGATGGTGGAACCATAAGCAAGCCGGTGCGCCGGCGAACGCTGCTTCGAGTCCGACGCCGTAGCCCGGCAAAATTCTGGCCCGGCTGCCTGGAGCTGCCCGGCACGCAAAATCCGGCAGAAGCGGGTCGCGAAGAATTTGCTGAAAACGAGGGTTAACTTCTACACTGAAGTTTTCGTTGACCAGTGATGCTGGTGATTGTCCGCCGGTTCGTTGCCGCGCGGGGAGGGTACATGCGGCAGTTTTCAACGGCCCGGTGGTTGGCCGTCCTTATTTCCCTGGGTTCTTTGCTTTGGATATCCGGCTGCGGCGGCGCAGCCAAGGTACAGACGCCGGTCGCGGCCTCTCTCATCCTGTCGCCCTCTACCCTGTCGCTCAATGAAGGCCAGGTAGGGAACATCAACGTGACCGCGCTGGACTATAACGGCAGGGTCGTTACAGTGGACCTGACCTTCAGCAGCAGCAATTCAGCGCTGGCTTCGGTATCGAGCGCAGGAATCGTGTGCGGCGGAAAGTTCGACAGCAACAACGTCGTTTGCTCGCCCAACGGTGACGGGCAGGCCACCATTACTGTGACCTCAGGCAGTGCTTCCGCCACCGCTCCGATCTATGTTCACAAACAGGTGGACCGGGTGGTGGTTAACCCGATCAGCGGCTGCGAGAGTTCGGGCACCCTGCTGAATCCCTCAGCCTCCGCTTACAACACCACCGCCCCGGGATGCTCCAACACCTCGCCCTGCGACATTACCTCGACAGTTGGACCCTTCGCCTTCGGCTCCGGCAACCTGGACGTCGTTGCCAACGCCGCCGGAATCGAATCAAACTACTCTTCCGCCACCAACAGCCCGACATATGTCTCCGGCGGTTCCATCACTGGCAGCAAGGACCAGACCTGCAATCTGACCAATTTCAGTGTGGGTGGTGGAACGGGGATCGATCCCACCTTCAACCCGGCGAAGAACACGCCGACGTATATCTCCGGCGGCAGCATTACCGGCTCCTCGGGCCAGACGTGCAATCTGACCAGCTTCAATGGTGTGACTAACGCCACCGCCCTGGTCACGCTGACCGACACCAACATCGTCGCCTCCGGTAGCCATCTCACCATCACCGCGCCAGGATTCGGGGGCGGTAGCACTCCGCCGACGACGGCGACGCTCAGCAACGGCACGGCCACCTGCAGCGGTACGGCCAACGTTCTCACCTCGCTTCTGACCACCACGGGAGTCAATCCCGTCATCAATGCCACGGCAACGGTTACGCTCACCGCCACCAACGCCATTGCCGGTGGGACCCACCTGACGATCACCAACGAGGGTTTTGGCGCGGTCCAGGCTCCCACTACCGCGACGTTGAGCGACGGCACGGCCACCTGTAGCGGCACCGCCAGCGTCGTTACCGCCCTGAACGCCTCAACCGGCCTTGAAACGCAGGCCCCAGGCTCGACCGTGCTGTTTGCCAGCGTCGCCGGAGTCAACAGCGTCGGCGCTCCCTTTACAACCTGCCCGGTGCAGTCCATCAATGTTCATGATGCCAACAGCTCGGCCACGAACTTTTCGCTGATCGGCGGCCAGGCGCAAAACCTGGTTGCGGATGTGCTGGATTCCAAAGGAGCGACCATCAAGCCGAGTCTGGTCTGGGCAACCAGCCAGCCGGTCGCCATCGGTATATCGTCGCAAAATACGACCGCAGCCATCGCAGGCGCAGGTCCGGGAGCCTCAACCGTGACCGCGACCTGCGTTACACCGAACTGCAACATCGGCCTGCCGCCGCAGTATTCCTCGAATGTGGTGACGGCGAGCGTCGCCGGTCAAAGTCCTGACACCATCTTTGTCGCCAGCACCAAGTCACTGACCATGGTTCCCATCGATGTGGTAACTGGGGCTGTGGGAACAGCGATCACCTTGCCCAGCCTGCCAAACTCGATTTTGGCCACCCCCAACGGGGGCAAGGTTTACCTGGGGGCTGACAGTGGCGGAGTGATGGTTTTCAGCAGAGCCAACAGCAGCGTGACCAGGCTCGGGTTCAATGGGAAGGTGCTGGCCATCGCTTCCGACGGAGCCTACCTTGTGGTCTACGACCAGAGCGTCAATGGCACCTACTTCTATAGCGTTGCCAGCAACGTAATCCTGCAGACGGCATACGGGACGGCCACGGCCGCGACCGTCACCCCCGACAATGAGTGGGGGCTTTCCCTGATCGGCCAGCAGTTGGTTCGGCAGGGCAACGGCGTTTCCCAGGCCGCGACCGACCTCGGCTATGCTCCCAATGGAATCGATGTGCTGGCCCAGGGATCGTTGACCTTCATCACCGGCAGCAGCACGCATGCCGTGGACGTGCGGTCCACCTGCGATCAAAGCGATCTGCAAACCTTGAGCGCAAACAATCCCACGCTGGTCAAGGGAAAACCGAATGGCACCGGGGCCGTGGTTGTCGATTCACCCCAGATTGACGTGATTACCACGCCGCAGCCGGCCGGCAGTTGTCCGGTCATGGCGGCCAGCATCCTCAATGGTTATGACTTACAAGCCGGGAGCTTTACTCCCGCCCAATTGATCGTGAGCTATGACAGCACGCGGGCCTGGATCGTCAGCAATCTCAGTTCGGTGCTCACCTTCGACCTTGGCGGCTTGACGCCGAAGTCGATTGCACTGGCCGGCGGAGCACAGCCCGTGAGTGCCGGGCTAACACTGGACAGCCAGGACTTGTACGTCGGCGCCAGCGACGGCAATGTGCATCTCATTCCGGTCAGCTCGCTGTCGGATACCCAACAGTTTGCCCCGGGGCTCAAGGATTCCAGTAGCAATCTCGTCGCGCCGGACTTGATTGCTGTGCTGCCCTAATCGAAACCGTTCGCAATCAGAAGGCCCTCCCGCAAGGGAGGGCTTTGCATTGACCGTCGCAGCTATTTCTTCGCCGCCTCGCCCAACTCCCGCGAGACGCTGTCCAGGACTCCGTTGATGAACTGCACCGACTCGGGAGTGGAGAAGCGCCGGCCAATCTCCAGCGCCTCGTTGATCACCACCGGATGCGGCGTGTCGGGAAACCCGATGAACTCCGCCACTCCCACCCGCAGCACATTGCGATCGACCACTGCCATACGCTCCATCCGCCAGTGCTCCGCGTTGCGCTCGATGATCGCATCGATCTCGGTGCCCCGCTCGGCGGCGATGGTGAACAGCTCATCGGCAAAGCCCCGCACTTTTTCGTCGAGGTCCTTGCGCTCGTTCCAGAAGGTGTGTCGCACGTGGTCGGGCGTCTGCTGCCCCATGTCCATCTGAAATAGCATTTGCAGCGCCAGCTCCCGCGACTTGCGACGTGTACCTGACTTGCTGCTCATCGCTGGCCTTCCCCGGCGCCGGCAGCCTGCACCGCAACCTTCTCGCGCAGGCAAGCCATCTCCACCGCCGCCAGCGCAGCCTCATAGCCTTTGTTTCCTGATTTCAATCCCGCGCGATCGATGGCCTGCTCCAGGGTGTCGCAGGTCAGCACGCCGAATCCATGCGGCACCCCCGTCTCCTGTGCCGACTGGCCAATGCCACGTGTGGCCTCGTTGACGATAACGTCGTAGTGCGCGGTATCTCCTCGCAGCAGGCAGCCCAGGCAGACAATCGCCGCGTAACGTTTGCTTTCTGCAAGCTGGCGCGCTGCCGATGGAATCTCGAACGAGCCCGGCACCCGGACCACGTTGATGTCTTTCGGATCAGCGCCACACTGCCGCAGCGCCAGCAGTGCGCCATCCAGCAGCCTCTCAGTGATGAAGGAGTTGAAGCGGGCGACGACGATGGCGAAGTGCTTGCCTCGCGCGTCGAGCGGGCCCTCGATTCCCTGTGCTCCAGTTTTTTTCGCGTAGGTGAGAAAGCCCAGGCGCAACCCGCTGACTTCCACTTCGAACAGCCGCGCGCCATAGGGAGTGTCGCCAATCTCCTTGCGAATGGTTACGCCATTGGAGGGTGCCCCATCCTTTCCGATTTTTTGGGAAAGGGTGGGAATGAGATTCTTCACAATCTGGTACGCCAGGTCAGCATCGGCGACTTCCACCATCGCATCGACGCTGGGCGCATCCGGCGCGGCGATCAGCTCCACTCCTCCATTGGGAGCGAGCATCTCCATGCCGTGGCTGCCGCCCTCGTGCCACTCGTTTCCGGCGGCGAATCCCATTGCCCGGAACAAGTCGAGCGCGGGCTGCAAATCATCCAGCGAGCGGCCCAGCAGCCGCGGAAATACGATCGAACGGATCATAAGCTCTCAATTGTAAGTCAGTGATCGGTTGCTGCCCGTTTCCGAACACCGCAAACCACGAACGGGCGCATCGCATTCCGTATCCGCTGCCGGTAAACTCTCTTTGAGAAATTCGCTAACCCTGGCTTTGAGGGGGACGGCCTTCAGGCCGTCCGTAAGTGCCTGAGAAAAAGCAGGGCTTTAGCCCCTGAGGGAATTCGGTCCCGCTTAGTGGGCCCTCACCACTTTCTGACCGCTCAGCTGGTGAGCAAATTGCATGTAGCTCTGTTGAATTCCTGCCGAGCGAGGGATGGCGAATGATGGAGCGAATTCGCGAAAAGGTGTCGGGCGCCCTGAATCAGGATGACGTGCAACGCCGCACGGCCGAAGGATGGCGGCTGGTGGCTGTCGAATGGGAGCGCGAAACGGAGCAGCCGGCCGGTTCGCTGGTCGCCGGGGAGGTCCCATTCGGGCTGAAGGTCGCCGGCGATTGCTCGCACCTTGAGGAAAGTCCGGACGAAAGGGAAGTGCTGGTGGCCATGATGGAGTTAACCATTCAGGACGGTCCCTATTCCTCCATCGCCGAAGAATTGAACCGCCGTGGCTTTCGCACCCGCGAAGGCTATCGCTGGACGCCGGTGAGCGTCTTTCAAATGCTGCCGCGCCTGATTGAAGTCGGGCCCAAGATCTTCAGCAGCGAAGAGTGGCAGCAAAGGCGGCAGAAGATGCAATCACCGCCGCATCGATAAGAAGCATTGATCTGGACGGATGGGCGCGGCAGGGCAAAAACCCAGCAAGTCAACGGTGGAAGCCCCGCGTTCAGTGGCTGTTCCGGAACCCGTCATTAAGCGACGAGGTGGGACAGACTTCACGCCCGTCCCGCAGGGACAGCATATCTAAGCCCACCGATTTTATCGGTGGGAGGGCATAAGGGGAAATCCCGAGTCCGCTTTAGTGGACGGCACGAGTCCCATAACCGCCCCTTCATGCGATCCCCTCGCTGAATACAAGACTTGTTCTGATTGATTATCTGCTCTGATCGGTGCGGACCCGTGTCAATCCATGGTTAGCCGTTAACCTTCCCCCATTTGCGGGCCCTCTCGCACCGCTGATAAACTTAACTGTTTGCCTGATTATCCGGGCTTTTCCCCGAACAGATTATGTCGACCCCATTAGTAGATATCGCAATCGTCAACGGCGCCCGCACGCCCATGGGCCGCTACTGTGGAAAACTTCGCGACTTCACTTCCATGGACCTGGGCGCCATCGCCGCCACCGAAGCCATGAAACGCTCTGGTGTTGAGCCCGCCGAGATCGATCACTGCGTCATCGGCAATGCCCAGCAGACCTCCGGCGACTCCATCTATGGCGCGCGCCACGTTGCCCTCAAAGCCGGACTGCCGATCGAGACGCCTGCTCTCACCGTGAACCGTCTGTGCGGCTCGGGCATGCAGTCCATCGTGAGCGCGGCGCAGATGATTCAGCTTGGCGAGTCGAAGATCGCCCTCGCCGGCGGCATGGAGTCGATGTCGCAAGCGCCGCACGTCATTCGCGGCATGCGCTGGGGGGTTGGCCTGGGCGAAGGCAAGCTGGAAGACTCGCTGATGGTCGCGCTGCTCGACAGCTACTGCGGCCTGTACATGGCCAACACCGCCGAGCTCTATGCCGAGCAGCAGGGCATCGGCCGCCAAGCCCAGGACGAGTTTGCCTTGATGTCGCAACAGCGTGCCGATGCGGCCTACAAGGCCGGCCGCCTTCAGGAAGAGCTGACGCCGGTTCCGCTGCGCAATCGCCGGGGCGAGCCCACGGGCGAGATGTTTACCGAAGACGACCATCGCCGCCCCGAGACGACCATGGAAGGTTTAGCAAAGCTGAAACCGTCATTCGGCAAGAACGGCACCGTGACGGCGGGCAACGCCAGCGGCATCGTGGATGGCGGCGCGGCGGTTGTCGTGATGCCGCTCTCCGAAGCTGAGAAGCGCGGGCTGAAGCCGATGGGGCGCATCGTGAGCTGGGGCATCGCCGGCGTCGATCCTAAAATCATGGGCTCGGGACCGGTTCCCGCAACTCACATCGCGCTGAAGAGAGCCGGACTGAAGCTGGACGACATCGACCTGATCGAGTTAAACGAAGCTTTTGCCGCGCAGGCGCTGGCGGTGGTGAAAGAACTCGGCATCGACCGCGACAAGCTTAACGTCAACGGCGGAGCGATCGCCCTCGGCCATCCGCTGGGAGCTACCGGCACCCGGATCACCCTCACGCTGCTCTACGAGTTGCGCCGCCGCAAACAGAAGTATGGGCTGGCGACCGCTTGCATCGGCGGCGGGCAGGGCATTGCGTTGATTGTGGAGAGCTTGAATTAGTTGTCAGTTGTCGGTGGTCAGTTGTCAGTTACGATCCCGACTGGTTTTACCGACAACTGAGCACTGACAACTTTCCATGAAAACCATCGCCGGCATCATCCTCGGATACCTGGTGTTCGCGCTGACGGCGTTTGCCCTGTTCCGCGTCACGCAGCAGAATCCGCATGCGCCCGCGCCCATGGGCTTTGAGATTACGGCCATCGTCTACGGCGTGTTCTTCGCATTTCTGGCCGGGTATTGGGGCACGGCCATCGCCGGGCGCAGTGACATGTGGGTTGCCATCGTCATCGCGGTCGTCATGGCCGCTGGAGCGATCGCGTCGATGGTCCAGGTCGGAGTGGGATGGTCGCCGCTGTCGGCTTTGGTCTTGATGGTTCCGGCGGAGTTGGTTGGCGGCTACATGCGCGCCACAGGAGAACGAGAATCATGAATACGACGGATGAACAGGCGCTGCGCGCTATCGTCGCGAAGCTGGAAGCGGCCTGGAACGCGGGCGACAGCGTCGCCTGGGCTGGTTTCTTCGCGGAAGACGTGGACTTCATTCATATCCTCGGCGTGCACTACACCGGACGTGCTGCGGTCGAGACCGGCCATCGCATGATCTGGGACACCATCTACAAGGGCAGCACTGTCAAGTACGCGGTCGAGAAGATCCGGCCGGCCGGCGCCGATGTGGCGGTAGTGTTTGTGCTGGGCGAAATGACGTTCTACGACAATGGCGTCGAGCGCCACATCAAGGCGCGGCCCACCATGACGGTCGAGCGCATGGATAAAGGCTGGCAGATTGTGGTCTTTCAGAACACGCTGGTCGCCGAGGCGATGTCCGACGCTGACAAGGAACGGCTGGTGATGAAGCATCCGTTCAAGGCCGCCGATTCCGCGGCGGGCGGACGGTAGGCAAGTGGCGCTGGTCGTGCGGCACCGCGTGGAACAGGTTGCTGAAAGATTTCGCGGAGGCAAGACTTCGCGTCAGGGCACGACCTTGGTCGTGCCGAAGGACTGTGTTCTCCGACAGCGAGTCCCTTCAGGGACGACACAAACAGCAGACTCCTCGACGGCTGAAGCCGTCTCGGGATGACAAATAACTGAAGGCGTGATCGGCACGACTCAAGTCGTGCCCTGACGCGGTGCATGGCATGTGCGAACCGCTAATTGCTAATTGCTAATTGCTAATTGCTAAAGAAGGGCACTTATGGAAATCAAAAAGGTTGGGGTACTGGGTTGTGGTTTGATGGGCTCCGGCATCGCGCAGGTTGCGGCCATGGCCGGTTGCGACGTAACCGTGCTGGAGCAGGAACAGAAATTCCTCGACAAAGGTTTTGCCGGGATCGAAAAGTCGCTGACCCGGCTGGTCGAACGCGGTCCGGCCAAGGGCGGCATCACTGCCGAACAGAAGACAGAGGCGCAGGCGCGGCTGAAGGGCTCGCTCAACCTGCAGGACCTCGCCGACTGCGACATCGTGATCGAAGCCATCATCGAGAACGTCGACGAGAAGCGCAAGACCTATGAGCAACTCGATGAGATCGTGAAGAAGGGCGCCATCTTCGCTACCAACACGTCCTCCATCTCGGTGACGGAGCTGATGACCTCAACCAGGCGCCCCGAGCGCTTCATCGGGCTGCACTTCTTTAATCCTGTCCCCATGATGAAGCTGGTCGAAGTGGTGAAGACCATTGCCACCACGCCCGAGGTCTTCGACGCGGCAGTCGAGTTCGGCAAGAAGCTGGGCAAGGTCCCGGTGCGCACCAGCGACAAGACAGGCTTCATCGTGAACCGCCTGCTGGTGCCTTATCTGCTCGACGCCATTCGTGCGTACGAGGAGGGAGTGGGATCCATTACCGACATCGACGAAGCCATGAAGCTGGGATGCGGCTACCCGATGGGGCCCTTCACCCTGCTTGACTTCGTGGGCCTCGACACGACCTATTACATAACCGAGGTGATGTACGACGAGTTCAAGGAGCGGCGCTTTGCCTCGCCCGCGCTGCTACGGCGCCTGGTGCTGGCCGGCTGGTACGGCCGCAAGTCGGGCCGGGGATTCTATGACTACTCCGACCCGAACCATCCGGTGCCGGGAGAGTTCGTGTAGGGCCAGTTGTCGGTTGTCAGTGGACAGTTCAGTGGACAGTGTGGAAGGCGTTATTGCCAGAGCCGCGTTCCGATTTGGGAATCTAAGCGACGATTATGGCACCTTGGAGCCATAAATGGCTGTGGGAGTCATGAAAGGCGATCTCTGGCCATCATAGGATGGCCATTAATCGCGCAGAATTGACTTGTCAGCCGTGTTTGAAGGCTGGGACAACTTCAGGGATGCGCTGTACCGTCGAGGTGCTCAGAGAGGCTTTAAACGCGAAATCGGGAGTGGTTACCAGCGTCATCGTGCGTAACCGCTGGCTGCATATAGCTCCTTGGTGCTAGCGAATGGCGGTTCCACGAGGAGCTCGACACAATTCCAGCCCAGCGCGGCAGCGCTGGGAGACAGCAAGCGCCAAGTGCCGCCCCGGAAGGGGCTCAGAGTTATCTGGTTGGCGTTCACCCCGGTCTTACGAGCGTGGTCTTACGACCGGGGCCAAAACAAATTCCGCCCTTCGGGCTGGGTATCGCAAAGATAGAAACCTTGCGATCCTTTCACGCAGGGTATTGCGAAACGGAAACCTTGCGATCCTTCACGCTGGGTATCGCAAGAAGATTTGCGCTGGACCTCGCTGCATGAAGGTCGCATATTACTCGTAGCTGATAGCTAATTGCTTTTTTTCCCGAGGAACTCATGACTGACTTTCAAAACCTTACTTTCGAAAAGAAAAACCAGATCGCCTACATCACCATTAACCGGCCGAAGGTGCTCAACGCGCTGAACATGGCCACCATGGAAGAAATTCGCCAAGCCTTTGCCGCCGCCAAGGACGACGCTGAGGTGCGCGTCGTCATCCTCACCGGAGCGGGCGAGAAGGCTTTCGTCGCCGGCGCCGACATCGGCGAGCTGTCGGTACACAATCCGGTCTCGGCGAAGGAGTACACGCACAAGGGCCAGGCCATCATCGATGCCATCGAGAACCTGGGCAAGCCGACCATCGCCTGCATCAACGGCTTCGCGCTCGGCGGCGGTTGCGAGCTGGCCATGGCCTGCACCATGCGCCTGGCCAGCGAGAACGCCAAGCTCGGCCAGCCCGAGGTGAAGCTCGGACTCATCCCTGGCTATGGCGGAACCCAGCGCCTGCCGCGGCTGGTGGGCAAGGGCATCGCGATGCAGTTGGTGCTGACGGGCGAAATGATCACCGCGGCGGAAGCGCATCGCATTGGGCTGGTGAACGAAGTCGTGCCGGCCGGCGAGCTGATTGGGCGCGCCGAAGCCATCGCGGCGAAGATCATCGCCAACGCTCCGCTGGCCGTTCAGTACGCCATGGAAGCGGTGAATCACGGGCTTGATCTTCCGCTGGCCGAAGGCTTGTATCTGGAAGCGACGCTGTTCGGCGTGTGCTGCTCGACCGAGGACAAGAACGAGGGAACGAAAGCGTTTCTGGAGAAGCGTGCGGCGCAGTTCAAGGGGAAGTGAAGAAGCAACTAGCAACTAGCAATTAGCAATTAGCTCAACCGCATCGCCCTGTGGGTGCCCCATTCCGCCTTCTTTTGGCGGGGTGGGCTTTTGGTTTCTCCGACAAAAAAACCACCCGGGCAACACCCGCCCGGATGGGGCACTCCACAGGACGGCTCTCCCCGCGGGCTGACTCGCCCCACCATCTCTGCTAGTCTGGCAATAACCTCGGTTCATTTGCTATGACTGCGAAACGCGCCCCAGCCAAGACCCCATCCGTACACAGCCGGCGTCCGGCTGCCCGGCCGTCGCATGCCCACGATCAACGCGAGCTGGTGGTGATCACCGGCATGAGCGGCGCCGGCAAAGCGTCGGCGATGAAGGCCTTTGAAGACCTCGGCTATTACGCGGTCGACAACCTGCCCATTGGCTTGATCGAGAACTTTGCCGAGCTAGTCGGCGACACGCTCGAGATCGAGCGCGCTGCATTGGTGGTCGACATTCGCGAAGGCTCGCGGCTCGACAAGTTGCCTGACATCCTGCGCTCGTTGCGCCGGTCGCTACGCACCAGCGTCCTGTTTCTCGAAGCCGAAGACGAAGCCCTGGTTCGCCGTTACAGCGAGACGCGGCGACCGCATCCGCTGGGACGGAAGGAGTCGGTGAAGTCTTACCTGCGCTCCGAGCGCGAGCGCCTGAAGCCGGTGCGCGATGTTGCCGACGTCGTGGTGGATACCACGAAGTTCAATGTGCACGAGCTGCGGTCGCTTATCAACGACCGCTTTGGCGTCGGCGAGCGCGAGCACAACCTGCTGATCTCGTGCGTCAGCTTCGGCTTCCGCCAGGGAGTGCCTGAAGACGCGGACCTGGTGTTCGATGTGCGTTTTCTGCCTAACCCGCACTTCATTCCCGAATTTCGTCCGTACACTGGCCGCCATCCCAAGGTGGCGAAATACATTCGCTCGTTTCCCCAGACGCAGGAGTTCATCAAGCGAATTTCAGCTTTGCTGATTTACCTGCTGCCGCACTATGTGAAGGAAGGCAAGAGCTATCTGACCATAGCCTTCGGCTGTACCGGCGGGAAACACCGCTCGGTGCTGATCGCCGAGGAAGTGAAGAAGCGGCTGGCCAAGGCAGGCTATCCGGTGAAGGTAGTGCATCGCGACTCGCCGGTGGGGTGAAGAAGCAATTAGCAACTAGCAACTAGCAATTAGCGACTAGCAATTAGCAATTAGCAATTAGCAATCCTGTCATCCTTTTATCCTGAGGAAGATTCAATCTCCCCACCCACTGCTTTGGTGCCATCCCTGAAGGGACTCGGAGTGGATGAGAAGCGTCCTCTTCGGAACGACTGAAAGTCGTGCCCTGACGCGAAGCACTCAAGGGTGAAGATTCTTTCGCCTCGCGGCCTGCTAACTGCTAACTGCTAACTGCTAACTGCTAACTGCTAACTGCTAACTGCTAACTGCTAACTGCTAACTGCTAACTGCTAACTGCTAACTGCTAACTGCTAACTGCTAACTGCTAACTGCTAACTGCTAACTGCTAACTGCTAACTGCTAACTGCTAACTGCTAACTGCTAACTGCTAACTGCTAACTGCTAACTGCTAACTGCTAACTGCTAACTGCTAACTGCTAACTGCTAACTGCTAACTGCTAACTGCTAACTGCTAACTGCTAACTGCTAACTGCTAACTGCTAACTGCTTTCTTCCCCACCAGCCGAAAGAATCGCTTCGCCCGCTCGACATCTTTTCCGATCTGCTCGCGCAGGGCATCAATCGACTCGAACTTCTTCTCATCGCGCAGCCGCCGCAGGAAAATCAGCTCCACCTCGGTCTGCGCCAGCAGCTCGATGGGATGGAAATTCAACAGGTGGCTCTCGATGGCGAATGAATCCGGCCCGAACGTGGGGCGCACGCCCACATTGGTCACCGCTTCGAAGCACTCACCGTTGATGCGCGTTTGCGTGATGTAAACCCCGTTGCCGGGCACCAGCTCGTCATAGCGCGCGAGGTTTACCGTAGGAACGGTGTATTGCGTCCCATAGCCGCGCCCGCGGCCGGGATTGGAAATGATGCTGAACGGGCGGCCCAGCAGCGCCCGGGCGCGTTCGACCCTGCCTTCGGCAATCAGCTTGCGAAGCTCGCTGCTCGAGACATGGTGCCCGCGCAGAAGCTGTTCGGGATAGATCTTCACCTCGAAGCCCAGCTCCTCGCCCAGGGCGCCCAGCGTGTTCACATTACCCTGCGCTTTGTGTCCGAAGTGGAAGTTGTAGCCTTCGTGCACCTCACGCGCGCGCAGCTTTTCCGCCAACACGATTTTCGCGAAGTCATGGGCCGACATCAGCGAAAGGTCGCGGGTGAACGGCAGCACGAGCACCGCATCCACCCTGGTTTGCTCCAGCAGTTTCAGCTTGAGCGGTAGCGGCGTCAGCAGCCTGGGCGCAACATCTGGCCGCAGAATGCGCAGCGGATGCGGCTCGAAGGTGACCACCACCGCCTGGCCTCCGATGACATGCGCGCGCTCCGCCATGTGTGCCACCACCGCCTGATGGGCGCGATGCACGCCGTCGAAGTTGCCGACGCTCACCACGGTGGGGCCGAATGGCGCGGGAACTTCGTCGAGGCTGCGGAAAACTTGCATGTTCGGAGGCGTCCTTAGATTTCGAAGTCGAGTTTCAGCCCATCGTGGGACAGGCGTACGTTGCCGGGCAACTCGGCGTTGGTCTTCTGGTGTGGCAGGTCATGCGAGATGTGGGTGAAGAATGCACGCCTGGGTTTAAGCCGCTCCACAATCTCGAGCGACTGCTTGACGCTGGAGTGCGTGGGATGCGGATGATGCCGCAGCGCGTCGAGAAAGAGAATGTCCAGCCCCTGGAGTTGCTCCATGGTTTCTTCCGGCACCGAACTGAAATCCGTCAGATAGGCAGCCGAGCCGAAGCGATAGGCTTCGATAGCGTAGTCTCCATGATTGACGGTGAGCGGGACAAACTTCGCGCCGCCGATTTCCACCGGTCCGTCAACGGGACGCAGTTCGACTTGCGCCAGTCCGCCGTATTTGTAGTCTCCGTCAAAGATATAGCGAAACACCTGGCGCAAAGTTTGCGCGGTGCCTTCGGTGGCGAAGAGTGGGATCTTGCCGCCTCCGGTAATACGGGAAAAGCTCAGCGGGCGGACGTCATCGAGTCCAAGAATGTGGTCGGCGTGGCCATGGGTGTACAGGATGGCGTCGATTTTGCTGATGCGTTCGCGAATGGCCTGCTCGCGGAAGTCAGGCGTGGTATCGATCAGAACGGTCTGGCCGTTCCACTGCACCATGATGGAGGGGCGGGTGCGGCGATCGCGCGGATCGGCCGAGGTGCAGACCGCGCAGTCGCAACCGATGGTCGGCACGCCCATCGAGGTGCCGCTGCCCAGCACAGTCAGGGTGGCCTTCATCGCTTCTCGCCATTACCCCCCTTGCCCGGCGGCGGAGCTTTCGCGATGAGATTGGTCACTTCCAGATAGGCCATGCGCAGCTCGTAGAGCACGTTTTGCAGCATGCCTTGCTCCTTCGGCGTCAGGTTGCCTTTGGTCTTTTCTTGCAGCAGGCCGATGATGTCGATGGTCTGGCGCGCGCCCATCAGGTCCACCTGCGGCTGCCCGCCTTCGGGCGCTGCCATGCCGAGCTGCATCAGCGTGCTCATGTAGAGCGAAGCGATGAACTTCTCGAAGTTCATCTCGAAGTCCTTGGCGCGATGCGCTTGCCCGTGCTTGTCGAGCTCCTTGCGGATCTCCTTATCGATCTCGCGCGTCGACTGCTGGTAGGCCTCGGCCGAAGCTTGCTGGTCGGCGGCGCTGGGAGAGACAGGATAGTCGGGCTGCGGCTGAGGTAGTGCGTCCGGCGCAGCTCCGGTGATGGCGGCCGTGTGCGCCGCACGATCCTGGTTGGCGCGCTGCTGCGCTTCGCGCTTCTCCTGCTCGCGCTCTTCGCGGCGCTCCTCGGCTTCGACTACGTCGGGACGCAACTCGCCTTCCTCGCTGAAGAGGCGGCGGTCAGTGACGGTGAATTCAGTTTTTTTCTCTTTGTCAGGCATAAGAAAGATGCTTTCAGCCTTCGGCTTTTAGCTCGTAGTTCCGAGCCTTGGCTAATTGCTAACTGCTAACTGCTAATCGCTTCGTCAGAAGGGAAGCGCACGCACCATGGCTGTACGCTGTGCAATCTTTACTTCCGTTCCCGGCTCGGCGAATTCGCGGCGGAGGTAGCCCAGCGCTAAAGTCCGCTCACCTGCCGGGAAGGGCAGGCGCGCCGCGCTGGTAATCTCGCCTACGTTTTTCTCACCGGCGCTGATTTTTTCGCCTGCGGCCGGCGGACCGCCTTCGACCTCGAAACCAACCAACATTCGATGCACGTTGCCGCGCGAACGGATCCGTTCGACGATCTCCTGGCCGACGTAACAGCCCTTGGCGAAGTTAAGCGCGTGCTCCTGGCCGGTCTCCTGCGGCAGGTCGCGCTCGCGCAGATCGATGCCGTAACGCGGGATCCCGCGCGCAATGCGATACAGTTCGAGCGCCTCGCTGCCTGCGGGCATCGCACCTGCGGCGGTTAGCGCATCCCAGACGTGCTCAAGACTCTCAGGCGTCGACCAGAGTTCGTAGCCGTCCATCAGCGGCAGGACGCTGCGCGCGATGGACAGTCCGAGATTGTTCCACACCCGATCGCTGACCTCTCCGGGAGCGAGCGAAGCAACGTCGATTCCGATGCCGCTCAGCATGGTGGCCGCCTTCGGTCCGGCGACGCCAATCGTCGCCAACTTGTCGCTGATGTCCTCGACCTCCACGTCATCCATGATGATGTAGCGATCGAAGATCTCTTTCACCTTCGGCGCCAGCTCGCGATCGGCGGCGACCAGCACGTAATCGCCGCGGTTGTAAGCCACAAGATCGCCGAGATTGCGCCCCTGAGAGTTCAGCACGAAACTATAGTTGCCACGGTTCAGCGCGAGGTCGCGAATGTTATTCGTGACCATTCCATTCAGCCAGCGCACGCGGTCTTCGCCGCTGAGCACCAGCTTGGATTGCCAACCCATGTCGAAGACGGCGGCGCCGTCCAGCAGCGCACGAAACTCGCCGGCCGTGTCGCCAAACGAGGCCGCGGTTTCGGCGCCACGATAAGACCCGAGGCGGGCGCCCGCCGATGCCAGCTTCTCTTGCAACGTCATCACAGCCATACAGAACCTTTGATTATAACGGGGAAGCGAGGCTCACCGCCGAGGTCACGGAGGACACCGAGAACTCCTGAGATATTGATGCAGGAGGACGCTTACCGGACCTTCGGCCGGAAGATCGAGTCACTCGTAGGCGGTGAAGTGAAGTTTGCCGGCATTCTTCTTCATGAGTTGCTTGAAGCGATTAAGGCCCACGATCTCGCGGAGCGCAATATGAACCGCCTCAGTGCGCGACTTCACGCCCAATACCTTCTTCGCTTCGTCTGCCAGCTTCGTGTCCACGCGGATTGAGGTCATCGTGGCGGCTTCGGATTCCTTCCTGACGTATTCATTTTATCGAGATGAATACAGGTTTGCTATGCACAGCTTTCGTAAACACCCTTCTGTTATCTTCGATAATCGTGACCACCAAGAAACGTATCGCTGTGGTGCCGGGAGACGGCATCGGCAAGGAAGTCATCCCCAACGCCCTTGAAGTGCTGCGCGCATCCGGGGCGGCACTGGAATTCACCCACTTCGACTGGGGTGCGGACCGCTATCTGCTCGACGGCACCACCATGCCCGACGGCGGATTCGACATGCTGGCGCGCGACTTCGACGCAATATTCGTCGGTGCGCTGGGCGATCCGCGCGTGCCCTCCAACATTCATGCCAAGGAAATCCTGCTGGGCATGCGTTTCCAGATGGACCTCTACGCCAACGTGCGTCCCGTGCGGCTGCTCGACGAATCGCTGTGTCCGCTGAAGAATGCCGGCGTGGACGACGTGAACTTCACGGTTATCCGCGAAAACACCGAAGGCGTGTATGCGGGCATGGGCGGCAACTTCAAGTTCGGCACGGCGGATGAGATTGCCACGCAGGAGGACATCAACACCCGCAAAGGCGTGGAGCGGGTGATTCGTTACGCCTTCGACTACGCGCGCGCCAACCGGCGCAAGAAGGTGCTGATGGCCGACAAATCAAACGTCATGACGCACGCCGGCGGCCTGTGGCAGCGGGTGTTCAAGCAGGTGGCGGGTGAGTACCCCGACATTGTGGGACATCACATGTACGTCGATGCGCTCTGCCTGCAGATGGTGCGTGAGCCGGGTTCGCTCGACGTTGTCGTCACCAACAACATGTTCGGCGACATCATCACCGATCTGGCTGCGGCGTTGCAGGGCGGCCTGGGCATGGCGGCGAGCGGCAACATTCATCCCGGGCGCACCTCGATGTTCGAGCCGGTGCATGGCTCGGCGCCGCCGATTGCCGGAAAGAACATGGCGAACCCCATGGGCTCGATCCTTACCGGCGCGATGATGCTGGCGCACCTGGGAATGAATGCCGAGGCGGCCGAGATCGAAGCCACGGTGGTCGAAGCCGTGCGCGCCAAGAAGACGACCGTCGATGTCGGCGGCCCAATGGGAACGCGGGAATGTGCGCAGTGGATTGCCGAGAGGTTGGCGAAGTAGCTGCGAGCTTCGAGCGAATGGCCAAAGGCCAAGCGCGAATTGCGACAAGCTGGATTTGCGCGGGTGCGCTGCCGCCGGGTATAAAGAACAGGCTATGACCAAACAGGAATTCATCGCCATGCGGCAACACGAGCTTCCCAAGACGTTCAAACTCTTCCGGCTTTATCCCGAAGACAAGAAGGACATGAAGCCGGCGGACATGATCCGTAGCGCAGTCGAGTTGGTGACGACCTTCATTCACGAAGAGAACATCAACAAGTTGTATGCCACCACCGGCAAGTTCGACATGATGAACTTCGCTTGGGAAGAGCCGCGGACCTCGATGAAGGCGGCGATCGATCGCTTCGAGTCGCTGACGCGCGAGACCGACGCCGCACTCGATCGACTTTCAGAAGATGAGTTTCAGAAGGGCACCGACTTCTTCGGCATGAAGATGCCGCTTTCAGCGGCGTTTCTCAATCTGCTGCTCGATCACATTCATCATCGCGGGCAGTTCACCATCTACTCGCGCATCGCGGGTGGCAAGGTGCCGCAGATTTACGGCCCCTCGGCCGACGAGCCCTGGCAGCCGCCGAAATAGAGGCGTTCTGGACGCCTTGTGGTCCTCGGACGGAGCTGCACCGGTCCGCGCAAACAGCTCTTGCCATCAACGCCGAAAGAGCGCCTTGCCCACAACCCGTTTTATCCAAAACCAGAAACTGTGTTACAGTTCGCTGCTACACGGGGTTACAGGAGGGAAGTGTGGGGGCGACAGCTACGGTTGCGACTTCGGCAAAATCAGGACAGCTTCGTATCTTTATCAGCCACGCATCCGAAGATATCAATCTGGCATGCACCATAGCCGGGTGCCTGAAGAACGCCCTGGGCGAGTTCCCCCAAATCAACCTGGACAAGTGGTTCATGCAGGTTGGCAAGGACTTCCGAGAGCAGCTACAGGACAAACTTCAGCAGTCCGATATCCTCATTATTGTTTTCACCGGCCTGAACAAGGGCTATACCGGGTGGGAGATCGGCTTTTGGGAAGGCTTGCGAGGCCTGCGTCCCCAGTCCGATAAAGATGCCGCTCACCAGAGGAGACGGCTGATACCTCTGTATCTGGGTACGCCACCGGAAGTGATCTCGTCCTACCAGGGAGTAGACCTGAGCATCACGCACGCGCTTCTGCAGCTCGACTACGACGAGTTTGCCGCGAAAGATGTCATTACCTCCGACCACCCCATCTGCAAGTTCATCCAGGAGTTGCAGGATACCGCTGACGACTATCGCCAGGCAGCTGGGTGGGAAAAAATGCAGAGTCGGCCTGATCCCATCGAGGCCGCCCGGAAGATTCGGCAGGAGGTTTTCCGCTCGCTGAAGAGTACAGTTGCCGCAGAGCGCAAAGTCCAGCAGCAAGTCACGGTCGAACTTCCTGGGCCGTTGGGTAGAGACGCGACGCAACTCCCACCGGAATCCAAACTGATTCCGGCAGCGACGGGGGCCCCAGACATCGCCGGCCTCCCCAACCAGGAGACTACATGGGGCGCCTTTGCCAATCTCCCAGGACCGTATCCGCGAATCTGGAATGACGCGCTTAGCAGCATCGTTCTCTCTTACCTGCAGGGAAGCATCGACAACAGTCAGGTGCTGGTATTGCCCAGTGCGTTGGCGGGCGGTCATCCCACCAGCTATCGCTTGATTCTGACTACCGTCACCTGCTATTTCGATGACCGCATTCGCTTCGAGCTGTACATCGTGCAGAGCCTCGACCCTGAAACTTACGGCAACGAGGATACGACGCAAGTATTGAAGGGTCTGGAAATCATCTGCCGATACCGTTTCATGTTTCTGGAGAAGACCAGCAAGTTTGCCTGGTACAACATCGTTCTGGCCGCGCCGGATCAGGCGCAGTCGGACGCCTACGAGCTTCGCCGTGAACTTGACCTCATGCGGCGGGATGCCCTCCGGGCTGGACTCGACCGGCCCGCGACCTGGGTTTCCTACATGGATATCGCCGAACTGCAGAAGATGGGCGAGATCTATCCGCCCGCCGAGCAGAAAATGCGCGACTTGATCGCGGCCATACTGCAAGCAACCAGCCCCGATCAGATCAAGGCGCTGCAGCAGCAGTTATCGGACCAGATCCGCCAGGTTGCGGCCATGACCGAGCCCATCAATGCCAATCTGATCATTGCCATGTCACAGAGCCTGCAATCGCTGATCAAACAGCAACGGGATGAACAGGCTGCTGCTGCGTCCACACCCTGAACAGCGGCAACCGCCGGTACCAGTTATCAGGGGGTCACGGCAGCAGGTTTGTTTCTTGCCGCTTTCTGCGCCGCCGCCAACTGCCGCTTCAAAATGCGCACCCCGGCATCGACCTGCTTTTCCTGTAGCAGGAACGGCGGGAGGAAGCGCAGCACGCTCTCCTGTGTCACGTTGATCAGCAGGCCATCGGCCAGCGTACCCTTCAGCACCGGCTCTCCGGGAATGTTGAGCTGAAGTGCCTGAATTGCGCCCACGCCGCGAGCTTCGGTGGCGATCGAGAACTTCTCGACCAGCTCCTGCAGCTTGCCGGTGAAGTAGGCTCCGACGCGGCGCACTTGCTCCAGCAGGTTCTCTTCTTCCACAATCGCCAGATACTCCAGCGCAATGCGGCAAGCCAGCGGGCCGCCGCCAAAGGTGGTGCCGTGCTTGCCCGGCGTCATGTGCTGGGCAAATTTCTCGTTGGTAAGAAACGCGCCCATGGGGAAGCCCGCGGCCATCGGTTTCGCGATACAGATCACGTCAGGCTTCACTCCAAAATGCTCGTAGGCGAACAGCTGCCCGGTACGTCCCATGCCGCACTGGATCTCATCAAAGATCAACGCGAGGTTGTGCTGATCGGCGACTTCGCGGCAGGCCTGGAGAAACTCGCGCGATGAGAGCTGGATGCCGCCCTCGCCCTGGATGGGCTCGACGATGATGGCGCAAACCGTGTTGTCGATTGCGGCGCGCAGCGCCTCGATGTCATTGCGCGGCACGAAGCGCACGCCCTCCAGCATGGGCTCAAAACCTTTGCGGTACTTAGGCTGGCCGGTGAGGGCGAGCGCGCCCATGGTGCGCCCGTGGAAGGAGTTGTCGAGCGTGATGACGAGGCTCTTTTCGGGGCCGCCGGTGGCATGTCCGGCCGCGCGCACCAGCTTCAGCGCGCCTTCAATCGCCTCGGTACCGCTGTTGGTGAAGAAGGCGCGGTCGAGTCCGGACTTTTGACAGAGCTTCTCGGCCAAAAAGCCCTGGTACTCGTTGTAGTAAAGGTTCGAAAGATGAATCACGCGCGCCGCCTGCTCGCGAATCACCTTGACAATGCGCGGGTGGGCATGTCCCAGCGCGTTCACGCCCAGGCCGGAGAGGAAGTCGAGATAGCGCCTGCCATCGACATCCCACAGATAAACGCCTTTGCCGCGCGCCATGGCAACGGGATAGCGGGCGTAAGTATTCAGCAGGTATTTCTGCTCGCGCGCAACAATTTCTTCGAACTTCGACATTCTGTTTCTTATCCCTTCTGGGTTGCTTTGCGCTGCTCGCGCTCATGCCTGGCCGACTCGCGGCGGCGCAGTGCGCCTTCATAGCGCCGCTTCTCTTCTTCGGTCTCGGGAATCACCGGAGCGACCGGCAGGCGGCGTCCGTGGCGGTCGACGGCCACAAACGTTAGATACGCCCGGGCCACCTTTTGACGCGACTGCGAGATGTAATTTTCCACCGAGACTTTCACCCCCACTTCCATCGAAGTATGGAAGACGCGGTTCACCGAAGATTGCAGGATCACCATGTCGCCGACGTGCACCGGCACCAGAAAGTCGATGTGGTCCATGGAGGCGGTGACCACGTAAGAGTGGGAGTGGCGATGGGCGGCGAGTGCGCCGGCCAGGTCGATCCAGTGCATCAGGCGGCCGCCCAGCAGCGCGCCGAGAGGGTTGGTGTCGTTGGGCAATACCAGTTCGATCATCTCGGACTTGGAGTCGCGGACCGGCCGGGCGATGACGTTTCGATCTTGGGTGGTGTCCATGTGTGTCCTTGTGAAGGGGCGCAGCTTTAGCTGCGCCGACCGAGAGTTCCACCATGAGCGGCTTTAGCCACGGATGGGTCTCGCCTTACTATTGCGGGCTGTCGCGCTGATTTCAATTGCAAATTCCTCAGGGGCTGAAGCCCTGAACTTTGTTGCGTTGCTCGGCGCGCCTAAAGGCGCGCCCCTCCGGCGGTTCCTGCTCGCCGCGCCATCTGGCTCTGGACGTAACACTGGGCCATACGCAGCAGGCATGCATTGGCGTGCGTCGTCTGCCAGCGGCGAGTCGCCGTCTCATAGATCAGCTCGCCATGCGACGCGGGCAAATATTCGCGCTCACAGGCGAAGCGGATGTGGATGAGACCATCGCGCTCTTCGCCCAGCGCAAAGCGCACCGCATCGGCTTCGCGTTCTTCGGGAAGCCGCGCGCAGCCGGTGGCATAGCCGACGTTGCATTTCGCCTTGAGCTCCTCATCGGTCGGGCGCACGTTGCCCGCAGCCGTGCAGGTGCCGCTCCAGCCGGCGCCTAGAGGCAGCCGATGCGGGAACGGCCAGCCGGCATCGAAGCGCTCATCGGGCATGAAAAACGGGCAGGCCACACTCTCTCCCAGATTGCGACGGTAAACGCCATTGTACTGAGGAAGGCGAGCGCCTCCAACGTTCTCGCGCCACCGGTGCGCAAGTTGAGCCCTGCTGCTGCGCTCCTGTAGTATGCCGGTTGGCATGGGAGACAGCATTGATGGCCGATGAAAGCCGAGTTGCAAGTTTGAAAGAAATTCTAGAGCTGAATCCGAAGGACGCGTTTGCGCGCTATGCGCTGGGACTGGAATATTCCGGCGGCGGCGAAACCGACGAGGCGCTGAAGCACTTCAAGCTGCTGCTGGAAGCTCATCCCGATTACACCAATGGCTACTTCATGGCGGCGCAGACGCTGGCACGGGCCGAGCGCAAGGACGAAGCCCGCGACCTGCTGCTGCATGGCATTGAATGCGCGCGCCGTACCCGCAATCAGCACGCACTGGCGGAGATGGAAGGCATGCTGGACGAACTGGAGCGGGGATACTAGCTCTTTCCCACCGACGCCTGTTCCGCCAGCAGCAGAGCGTTTTCCTTCGCGATTCTGCCCGCAGGAATCGAGGTATCGCCGGCACGAAATTTGCCGAGCGCGTCGACTTTGTCGGTCCCGGTCACAAGCCACAGAATCTTGCGCGAGCGGTTAATCATGGGATAAGTCAGCGTCATGCGGCGGTGTCCCTGGTAAACCCCGGTCAGGGCTACGTCGCGGTTCATCACGTTCAACACTGGATCGCCGGGGACCAGTGAAGCGGTGTGGCCGTCAGGCCCCATGCCGAGGTGCGCCAGGTCCAGCACGGCGGGAGAGCCGCAGAACTCCTGTAACGTCTGCTCGTACTGCGCGGCCGCTCCTTCCAACTCCGGCAGCTCCACCGGCATGGCATGCACCTGGTCGAGACGAAGGGGCGCGTGTTCCAGGCTGGCCCGTATATGCGTCAGGTTACGGTCCGGATCGCCGGCCGGGGCAACGCGCTCGTCGATCTGGAAAACCTGCACCTTGTCCCAGGGAAGGTCCAGGCTCGCCAGTTCGCGCAGCATGTCCCACGGGGCACGTCCTCCGCTTAATGCAAGGTTGAATCGGCCGCGAGCGGCTATGGCTTCGCGTGCGTCGGCGGCAATCAGCGCGGCTGCACGTTTCGCGATCGCATCGGCATTCGTCAAGATCTCGATCTGCATGGTGCCTCCTGTTGGCGTCAGCCTGCCTTCCGTACCTCGCCCATGACCTGCGGGTCGGCAGCGTCGGGATTCAGCCAACCACCCTCCGGAGGCGCGATTTTCGCGGCCTCGGCCGGGCCCCAGGTTCCAGGATCATAGACATACACCGGGGTGTCCGCCTTCAGCATGGGATCGACGATTCGCCACGCCTCGTCGACATAATCCTGGCGGGCGAACTCGGTTGCATCGCCTTCCATGGCGTCGCCCAGCAAGCGCTCGTAAGGTTGTACATCCTTGCCGCCGGGATGACGGCTGGCAATCATCTCCGTCGACGTGGTGGGCTGGTTCTCGCCCGGCGCCACCACGGTCATGCCCATGGCGATGGTGATCTGCGGACTCACGCGGAAACGCATGTAGTCGGGAGGGAGGTTGGCGTCGCGGAACGGCGTCGGCGGCTTGCGGAAGCGCGCCACAACTTCCATACAGGTGATGGGCAGGTTCTTGCCGGCGCGAATATAGAAGGGGACGTCCTTCCACCGCCAGGAGTCGATCTCCAGTTGTACAACGGCGAAGGTTTCCACTTTGGAATTCGGCTTCACTCCCGGTTCCTGCAAGTAACCCTTGAACTGGCCGCGCACCAGGTTCGTCACCGAGATCGGCGGAATCGCCTTCAGCACCTTGACCTTCTCGTCGCGCACCGACTCGCTGTCGGTACGCACCGGCGGCTCCATGGCCAGATTGCACATCACCTGGAACATGTGGTTCTGGATGACATCGCGGATGGCGCCGGTCTCGTCATAGAACTTGCCGCGGCCCTGCACCCCGAAGTTCTCCGCCATGGTGATCTGGACGCTGTCGATGTAATTGCGGTTCCAGAAGGGCTCCATGAAGGCGTTGGCAAAGCGGAAGGTGACCACGTTACGCACCGGCGCCTTGCCCAGGTAGTGATCGATGCGGAAGATGGAGCTCTCGTCAAAGGCGCGCAACAGGATGTCGTCCAACTCCTTCGCCGAAGCCAGGTCATGGCCAAAGGGCTTTTCGATGATGACGCGAGCACCCTCGGCGCAGCCCGACTTGGTGAGCTGCTCGACCACCTCCTCGAACAAGATGGGCGGGATGGCCAGGTAGTGCGCCGGATGTTTCGCGGAGCCCAGTTCCTTGCGCAGCGCCTGGAAGGTCGCATCGTTGGCGTAGTCGCCGTCGATGTAGTGCAGCAGGCCGCTCAGCTTCGGCCAGGCTTCAGGATCGACGCCGCCGTGCTTCTCCAGACTGTCTTTGGCGCGCGCCTTCAGTTGGTCGAGGTTCCAGCCGGCCTTGGCGACGCCGATGACCGGCACGTTCAGGTGTCCGCGCTTCACCATTGCCTGCAGGGCAGGGAAGATCTGTTTGTAGGCGAGATCGCCGGTCGCGCCGAAAAATACCAGCGCGTCGGAATGAATCGTGTCCATGACTATCAGCCCTTCTTTTCCAGGTGTCCGCCGAACTCATAGCGCATGGCGGAGAGCAGCTTGTCGGCAAATCCCGCCTGCCCGCGCGACATGAAGCGCTCATACAGCGCAGTTGTGAGCACCGGAGTCGGAACGGCCTCATCAATCGAGGCCTTGATCGTCCAGCGGCCTTCGCCGGAGTCGGAGACGCGACCGGTAAACTTCGCGAGCTGGGGATCGCCGGCGAGCGCCGACGCAGTCAGGTCGAGCAGCCAGGAGGCGATCACGCTGCCCCGCCGCCACACTTCGGCAACGTCGGTGAGGTTGAACTCGTACTGATAGAGCTCGGGATCCCGCAGCGGCGTGGTCTCGGCGTCGATCTCATGCTTGTGCTTGCCCACGTCGGCGTTCTTGAGCACGTTCAGGCCTTCGGCGTAGGCGGCCATGATTCCGTACTCAATGCCGTTGTGCACCATCTTGACGAAGTGCCCACCACCGCTGGGACCGCAGTGCAGATAGCCGTCCTCGGAGGTGCCGCCCATTTTCTCGCGACCGGGGGTGCGCGGAATGTCGCCCTTGCCGGGCGCGATAGTCTTGAAGATGGGATCGAGATACTGCACTGCGTCCTGCGGGCCGCCGATCATCATGCAGTAGCCGCGCTCCAGTCCCCACACGCCGCCACTGGTGCCGACATCGACGTACTTGATGCCCTTGGGTTCAAGTTGCTTGGAGCGGCGAATGTCGTCGATGTAGTAGGAATTGCCGCCGTCGATCAGGATGTCGCCCTTCTCCAGGTGAGGAGCGATCTCGGCGATGGTCTGCTCGACCACGGCGGCAGGAATCATCAGCCAGACGGCGCGCGGCTTGGTCAGCTTGCTGACGAAATCCTGCAGCGAGGACGAGCCGGTTGCGCCGTCGCCCGCAAGCTCCTGCACCGCCTTGGCGGACATGTCAAAAACCACGCATTGATGGCCGTTTTTCATTAGACGGCGCACCATGTTGGCGCCCATGCGCCCGAGACCTACCATTCCGAGTTGCATGATGATTCCTCTCTCTTCAGTAGCAAAATGATTCTTGAAGGGGCGCGGCTTCAGCCGCGCCGCGCTGCAATATTTTCAGATTTGTCATCCCGAGACGACTTTAGTCGTCGAGGGACCTGCTTTTGTGTCGTGCCCGAGGGACTGCGGCTGTTTCGATGGCCCCCTCCCCAGCATTCCGCTGCGCTCGATGCTGGGCTATCATGCTGGTCGCCCTACGGGCTTGGAGCGTCGCAACATTCGACCGCTATGCAATAGCCGGCTTCGCTCTGAGGCCTGACAGCTGAAACCTGACGACCGACAACTGACAACCGGCCACCGGCCACTGATCTACGCTTTGTTGGCGCGATACAGCTTGATCAGGTTGTTGGTTGAGCTGTCGTGCGCCAGCTTCGGTTCCTGCGCGCCTTCCAGTTCGGGGATGATCCGCTGGGCCAGCACCTTGCCCAGCTCCACGCCCCATTGGTCGAACGAGTCGATGCCCCACATTGTGCCCTGAGTGAAGACCGAGTGCTCGTACAGCGCCACCAGCTTGCCCAGCGTCTCCGGGGTCAGCTTGTCGACCAGGATGATGTTCGATGGCCGATTGCCTTCAAACACACGATGCGGCACCAGCCAGTCGGGCGTGCCTTCGGCTTTCACCTGCTCGGCAGTCTTGCCGAAGGCGAGCGCTTCGGTCTGCGCGAAGACATTGGCCAGCAGCATGTCGTGATGGCGTCCCAGCGGATTCAGCGTCCGGTAGAAGCCGATGAAGTCGCAGGGGATCAGCCGCGTTCCCTGATGAATCAACTGATAGAACGAGTGCTGCCCGTTGGTGCCGGGCTCGCCCCAGTAGATCGGGCCAGTGTCATGCGTGACGCGGGTGCCGTCGAGCCGGACATGCTTGCCATTGCTCTCCATGGTCAACTGCTGGAGGTAAGCAGGGAAGCGCTTCAGATACTGCTCATAGGGCAGCACGGCCACGGTCTGCGCGCCGAAGAAGTCGTTGTACCAGAGGGACAGCAATCCCAGCAGCACCGGCAGGTTCTGCGCGAAGGGCGCGGTGCGAAAGTGCTCGTCCATCTGGTGGAAGCCGCTCAGCATTTCGCGGAAGCCGTCGGGGCCGATGGCCAGCATGGTGGAGAGGCCGATCGCCGAATCCATCGAGTAGCGCCCGCCAACCCAGTCCCAGAAGCCGAACATATTGGCGGTGTCGATGCCGAACTTCGAGACGCCTTCCGTGTTGGTCGAGACCGCGACGAAGTGCTTGGCCACGGCCTTGTCATCGCCCAGATTCTTGACCGCCCAATCGCGCGCGGTGTGCGCATTGGTCATGGTCTCCAGCGTGGTAAAGGTCTTGGACGAGATAATGAACAGGGTCTCGTCGGCCTGGAGGTCGAGCACCGCTTCGGCAAAGTCGGTGCCGTCGACGTTGGACACGAAGCGGAAGGTCATGTCGCGCCGGCTGTAATGCTTCAGTGCTTCGTAGGCCATGACCGGGCCAAGGTCCGATCCGCCGATGCCAATGTTGATGACGTTCTTGATGGCCTTGCCGGTGTGGCCCTTCCAGTCACCGCTGCGCACGCGGTCGCAAAAGGCGGCCATCTTGTCGAGCACATCATGGACGGCGGGAACAACGTTCTCGCCATCGACCATGATCTTTTCGTCGCGCGGAGCGCGCAGGGCCACGTGCAGCACGGCACGGTTCTCGGTGATGTTGATCTTGTCGCCGCGGAACATGGCGTCGATGCGCGCGCGCAGGCCGGCTTCATCGGCGAGCTGAAGCAGCAGCTTGATGGTGTCGTCGGTGATGCGGTTCTTGGAATAGTCGAGAAAAATTCCCACTGCCTGGGCGGTGAAGCGTTCGCCGCGTTTGGGGTCGTCGGCGAACAACTGCCGGAGGTGCATGCCGCGAACCTGGTCGTAGTGCTGGGCCAGAGCCTGCCACGCCTTGGGCTCGGTCAGCGGCTTCACGCTTGCTGCCATTCAGATGCTCCTTTGCGCTTGTTGGTCTTCTTTGCCGCCGAGCCATCGACCTTCTCGCGGGATTCCGGCTCGGATGCCGGGTCATAGTTGGCGGCGCAGACCTGCGGGTCCTGCCACAGGCGAAATCCGCCGAGAAATGCGTTCTTGTTATCGACCATGCGGGAGTGGGACGGCAGCTTCTTCAGCAGCTTGGAATTTCCCCCGCCGATGACGATTTCGTCCGGCTCCAGCGCAGCCGCCAGCCGTTGGACCACGTCCTCCACATACTCGCGCCATTTCTTCTTGCCGTATTTCTTCAGCCCGCGCAGTCCGACGTAATCTTCATAGGTCTTCTTGCGGTAGGGAAGGTGCGCCAGTTCCATAGGCTCAATACGGCCGTCGACGATCATGGCCGAACCCAGACCGGTGCCGAGGCCGAGGAAGAGCATGGCCCCGCGCTCATAGCTGCCCACGGCCTGCATGGCGGCATCGTTGATGATCTTCACCGGCTTGCCGAATTCCCGGGCGAAGGGGAAGCCTACCCAGCCGGGGCCGAGATTGTAGGGCTCGTGAATCGGACGATTATGCACTACCGGCCCGGGATAGCCCATGGCGATGACGTCGTATTTCCAGTCGGCGGCAAGTTTCTTGACGGCTGTGACCATCTGCTCGGCCGTCATCTGCGAGCCGGAAACAATCTTGCGTGGAGCAGTCGCTCCGCTCGCCATGATCTTGACGTGCGTACCGCCTACATCCACCACAAGGACATTCATCGTGCCACCTCCCGATCAGGCACTGGTTGCCAATGCTGCGCTCTTGGACGCGATCACGTCCAACAGGTCCTTCCACGACTTCACGAAGGCATCGGCTCCTTCGCTCTGCAACTGCGCGGCGAGAGCGTCAATGTCAATGCCCGCTTTGCTGAACTCGGCCAGCACCTGCTCGCAGTTGCCGCCATCGGGCGGCATCACGGAACCGACCTCGCCATGATCGGCGAAGGCCAGCAGCGTGGCTTCGGGCATGGTGTTGACGGTGTCAGGAGCGGCCAGGGCCTTGATGTACAGAATGTCGGACGCCTTCGGGTCCTTGGTCCCGGTACTGGCCAGCAGCAGACGCTGCGGGTTGTAGCCCTTGGCGATGATGGCCTTCCAGCGCGGCGTGTTCAGCACCTCGCGATAGGCCTTGTAGGTGCGCTGCGCAATGGCGATACCCAGCCGGTCGCGCATGTTCTCCGGCACCTTCTTCGCGACGGCAACGTCCCAGCGGCTGATGAAGACCGAGGCGACGGAGCCGACGTTGGTGTCCAGCCCGGCGGCTATGCGCCGCTCGATGCCGCGCAGGTAGGCTTCGGCTGCCGCCTGATATTGCTCGCGCGAGAACAGCAGCGTAACATTCACCGGCACGCCGGCGAAGATGGATTCTTCGATGGCCGGCAGGCCTTCCGGAGTTCCTGGAATCTTGATGAACAGGTTGGGACGGCCCGCCCGCGCATGCAGGTCTTTGGCAGCGGCTATGGTCTTCGCAGTGTCGTAGGCCAGCAGCGGCGAGACCTCGAGCGAAACCCATCCGTCGACGCCTTTGGTCTTATCGTTGACCGGACGAAAGAGGTCGGCGGCGCGGGTAAGGTCTTCCAGCGCGAGCTCGAAGAAGAGAGGCTCGCCGGATTTGCCCTGGCTCAGCCGCTCACTGATGGCATTGTCATACGACTTGCTGTTCTTGATGGCGTGATCGAAGATGGTGGGATTCGAAGTCAGGCCAGTCACGGACAACTGATCGATGTAGCGTTTGAGGGTGCCGTTATCGAGAATGTCGCGCGTGATGTTATCGAGCCAGAGACTCTGGCCCAGATCATGCAATGCTTGTGTCGCTTTCATACTCACCTCACAGCTAATGGTTGAAGGTATCAGGCCATCGCCAGACCTTTCAACCTCTAAACCGCCTAAACGGCTTTGTTAATTTCCGGTTGCAGGCGTTCGCCCAACCGGGAGGCCCGTGATATCACAGGAGTACTCTTTGAACTGATTCTCTAGCCCTAACAGGAGTTTGCCGATGCCAGCCGTCGCAGACCACGTACGAACCGGCAATAGCGTAGCCGACCTGAAGCAGGCCATTCTGGACAATCTCTACTATGCACAGGGGCGGGTGCCGATCATCGCTACCAAGTACGACTGGTACATGGCGACGGCATTCGCGGTGCGCGATCGCATGATGCACGACTGGATCGTTTCCTTCGAGCGCATCCGCAAAGAGCATCTGAAGATGGTCGCCTACCTGTCGGCAGAATTTCTCATCGGGCCGCAGCTCGGCATTAACCTGGTGGATCTGGGCGACATTCGCCAGCATACCAAGGCGGCGTTAGCCGAGCTGGGCGTGAGTCTGGAGGAGATCGAAGCGGTCGAGCCGGAGCCGGGCCTGGGCAACGGCGGCCTGGGCCGGCTGGCGGCCTGCTACATGGAATCGATGACCACCGAGGAGGTGCCGGCGATTGGCTACGGCATTCGCTACGAGTTTGGGCTGTTCAAGCAGGAAATCCGCGATGGCTGGCAGGTAGAGAAGACCGACAAGTGGTTGCAGCTCGGCACCCCGTGGGAGATTGTGCGGCCGGAACGCAATTATCTGGTCGGCTTTGGCGGACACACCGAGCAGTATCACGATGAGCATGGCGGCTTCCGGGTGCGCTGGGTGCCGGCCAACATGGTGAAGGGCGTGGCCCACGACATTCCGATCGCCGGCTACAAGACCGAGGCCACCAATTTCCTGCGGCTGTGGGTGTCGCATGCGGTGGAGTCGTTCGACCTGCAGGCCTTCAATAAAGGCGACTACTATGACGCGGTGCAGGAGAAGATGGCGTCGGAGACCATCAGCAAGGTGCTGTATCCCAATGATGAGCCCGAGGCCGGCAAGCGTCTGCGCCTGGCACAGCAGTACTTCTTCACCTGCTGCTCGCTGCAGGACATGATCCGCATCCAGGCGCTTCGCAACCTGCCACTCGATCAATTCCACGAAGGGTTTGCGATTCAGCTTAACGACACCCATCCGTCGATCGCGATTGCCGAGCTGATGCGGCTATTGGTGGACGAGAACCAGATGCCGTGGGAGCAGGCGTGGGACATCACGCGTAAGACGATGGGCTATACCAACCACACACTGTTGCCGGAGGCGCTGGAGAAGTGGCCGCTGCCGCTGTTTGCCCGCGTGTTGCCGCGTCACCTGGAGATCATCTACGAAATCAACCGCCGCTTCCTGGATGAGATCTCGCCCCGAGTGGGGGAAGATACGCAGCGCATCGCCCGGCTATCGCTGATCGATGAGCACGGGGACAAGTATGTTCGCATGGCGAACCTGGCTACGGTCGGCAGCCACGCGGTCAACGGCGTTGCCGAGCTGCATTCGGAGTTGCTGAAGGAAACCACGCTGCATGACTTCTACGAGCTCTATCCCGAGCGCTTCTTCAATGTGACCAATGGGGTGACGCCGCGTATGTGGCTGGCGGTGGCGAATCCGGAGTTGTCGTCCCTGATTACGAGCAAGATCGGCGGCGGCTGGCTGACCGACGAAACCGAGCTGCGCAAGCTGGAGCCGCTGGTTGACGACGAGGAGTTCCGCCAGCAGTGGCGCGAGGTGAAGCACGCGCGCAAAGTGATCCTGGCATCCCTGGTGCAGCAGTGCACCGGGCAGGTCATCAATCCGGCCACCATGTTTGATGTGCAGGTCAAGCGCCTGCACGAGTACAAGCGGCAGTTGCTGAACATCCTGCACGTCATTACCCTGTACAACCGCCTCAAGAAGGATCCCAACCTGACGATCACGCCGCGCACGGTGATCTTCGGCGCCAAGGCCGCGCCGGGATACACCATGGCCAAGCTCATCATCAAGCTGATCAACTCGGTGGCTGCGACCATCGACGCCGATCCTGCGGTGCGCGAGCAGTTGCGGGTCGTGTTCTTCCCCGACTTCAACTGCAAAAACGGTCTGATCATCTATCCGGCGGCTGATCTGTCGGAACAGATTTCAACTGCGGGCAAAGAAGCGTCGGGCACCGGCAACATGAAGCTGTCGATGAACGGTGCGCTGACCATTGGCACGCTGGACGGCGCCAACGTCGAGATCCGGCAGGAGGTGGGGGCGGAAAACTTCTTTCTCTTCGGGCTGACGGCTGAGCAGGTGCAGGAGCTGAAGGGCAAGGGCTATAACCCGCGCCACTATTACGAGGCGAATCCCCACCTGCGTGAGGTGCTGGACCAGATCGTGGCGGGAACCTTCTCCAATGGCGACGGTGAACTCTTCCGGCCGATCATCGATTCGCTGCTGCACGACGACCAGTACATGCTGATGGCCGATTATCAGCCCTACATCGACTGCCAGGACAAGGTCTCGGTGGCGTTTGGCGATCAGGAGCAGTGGACGCGGATGTCAATCCTGAATAGCGCGCGCATGGGCAAGTTCTCCTCCGACCGGTCGATTCGCGAGTATTGCGAGAAGATCTGGGGGGTGAAGCCGCACGAGGCGCAAATCGAGCCGGCGCCAGTGACGGCGTAGGCGGGGCCGAAGGGCGTGTGATGACGAACCGGGTTAAGCCCGAAGGGCGTGCGATGATAGCCCAGCACCCTTCGGCTTCGCTCAGCGCAGGCTGCGCGGAGCGGAGTGCTGGGCCTCCCTATTTAGCTATTTCACCTCCCAGCCGCCGCCCAGCGCCTGATAGAGCGCTGCGTAGTACTGGAGCTCCTGATACCAGGCCTGCGAGAGCGCCAGCGCCGACTGGAAGTATTGCTGCTCGTTGTATTGCACCTCGAGAAAGGCGGTATACCCGCCCTGGTAGCGGATGTTGGAGAGCCGTACCAGGTTCTCGTAGGTCTGGGTCTGCTCTTCGATCTTCATGCGATACTTGCGCGCCTGCTCGTAACCGATGAGGCTGTTGGACACATCGCCAAAAGCTTTCTGCACCGTCTGCTTGTATTGCAGCTCCGCCTGATCGCGCTGCGCCCAAGCTAAACGATAGTTGCTGCGAATGCGTCCGCCCTGGAAGATGGGCTGAGTCGCGGCGAGGCCGACCGCCCAGAAGGTCCCGGGGCCGTCCAGGAAGCTACCCAGCGCCGTGCTCATGGCGCCGAATGAGCCGGTCAGGGCGAACTGCGGAAAGAACAGAGCCTTAGCCACGCCGACGTTGGCGTTGGCCGTGACCAGGTTCTCCTCAGCCAGGCGAATATCCGGCCGCCGCTTCAACAGGTCTGACGGCAGCCCCGCCGGTATCTCCGCCAGATGCGGCTGGTCGACGATGTTCAGCCCACGCTTGACGGGCCCCGGATTTCTTCCCAGCAGAATACTGATGTTGTTTTCGGCCTGCTGGGAGAGCTGCTGGTAGTTGATGACCCCAGCCTCAGCCTGCTGCAGGAGCACCTGCGCCTGATAGACATCGGTGAGCGCAGCGTCGCCGCCCTTGAACTTGATGTCATTGAGCTTCAGGATTTCCTGATCGGCATCGACGGTCTTCCTGGAATACGCGAGCTGGTCGTCGTACTGGCGCAGCAGATAGTAATTGGTCGCGATCGAATCGATGAGCGTGATCTGTACCACGCTCTGGGCATACTCAGTTGCCAGCAATTGGGCGCGGGCGGCTTCCGTGGCGCGCCGGTACTGGCCCCAGAAGTCGACGATGTAGTTGAAGTTCAGTCCCAGCGTGCCGAAGGTGGGGGCGCCGGGGAATTGGAAGTTGCGCTCGTTGGCGATCGACGCGTTTCCGTTCAGGGTGGGGAACTGGTCAGCACGCACGATGCCGAGGTTGGCGTTGGCCTGCAAAACGCGCGTGGCGGCAATGCGGATGTCGTAGTTATTGGTGAGCGCTTCCTTGATCAGGCCTTGCAGCACATCGTCCTGAAAGACAGAGGTCCACTGCATCTCGCCGAAGGGCTGATTTGGATTCGCCGGCTGCTGCGCCGCCTGAGACGGCGAGGGCTCCGCGGGAACCGGGACCGGTGGCTGCGCGGTCGGGCTCTGCGATGGGTTCGCGGGAGCCGGCGGCGGCGCCGGGATAGGCATGGTCTCAGCCGGGCTGGGGGTGGACGGCTGCGCCTCCGGCGCGACCCCGCGGTAGTCCCCGGGAACATCCAGCGGAGGCCGCTGGTAATTTGGGCCCACCTTGCAGGCGCAGAGCGTAAGAGCCATCCCAAGGGCCGCGACGGTTTTGAGATTAGTCATGTGCGCCTCCTTCCGCCGGGGCGGCGGCTTCCGGCGCTGCCGGGCGTTTCTCGCCGCCACCGATCCAATGCCCGAAGCGTTCGACCACGTCGAAGCTGACGGGGATGAAGAAGATGGCCAGCAGGGTTGCCGCCAACATGCCTCCGATGACGCAGGTGCCCAGCACCTGGCGTGAGATACCGCCGGCTCCGGTCGCCACCCACAGTGGTACGCAACCGAGGATAAAGGCGAAGGCGGTCATCAGGATGGGTCGCAGCCTCAGCCTGGCGCCGGTAAGGGCGGCGTCGAGCAAGGGAGCTCCTTTGTCGTACTCCATCTTGGCGAATTCGACGATCAGAATTGCATTCTTGGCGGAGAGGCCGATGAGCATGACCAGTCCGATTTGGGCGTAGACGTTGTTGTCCAGACCGCGGAAGTAGAGGGCAATGAAGGCTCCCATGATAGCGATGGGAACGCCCAGCAGCACGCTGAACGGCAGCGTCCAGCTTTCGTATTGCGCCGCCATGATGAGGAAGACGACGAAGAAGGCCAGGGCGAAGATGGTGGCAGGACTCACGCCTTGTGCGGCCTTCACCTCCTGATACGACATGCCGCTCCAGTCATAGCCCATCTGCGAGGGCATGGTCTTGTTGAACACGTCCTCCAGGGCTGCAATCACCTGTGCCGAACTGTACCCGGGTGCAGCCGAGGCGTTGATCTGCACGCAGTTGAAGAGGTTGTAGCGCATGACAAACTCAGCGCCGCTGCGCGGATAGACGGTGGTCAGCGTGCTCAGCGGCACCATCTCATTGGCGGCGTTTCGCACGTAGAATTTGCCTAGGTTCTTGGCATCAGTGCGGAACTTGCCGTCCGCTTGCACATAGACCTGCCACTGCAGTCCGAAGCGGTTGAAGTAGTTCACCAGCGAGCCGCCCATGAAGGTCTGGACGGTGTCGTAAAGGCTACTCAAGGGAATTTGCTGCGTCATGGCCTTGGCGTTGTCGACGTTGACGCCCACCTGGGGAACGCCGAACAGGGCGGTGGTCATCACCCCGGCCAACTCCGGCCGTTTTCGAGCTTCAGCCATGAAGAGCTGCGTGTTCTTTGCCAGGAAGTCGATTCCCGAACCGGAGCGATCTTCCAGGATGAAGGTCGCGCCTCCCGAGGTTCCGACGCCGGGAATGGCCGGCGGCGGGAAGGAGAACGCGATGCCGGAGGGGACCCGCGACAGCACTTGTTGCAGGTGCGCCTTGATGCCGTCATAGCTGGTCTCCGGCGTCTTTCGATCGTCCCATGGCTTCAACGAGACGAAGTAGAACGAACTGTAGGTCGCGTTGACGCCGCTCAACATGCTGTAGCCCTGGATGGCGGTGACGTTCTCCACGCCGGGCGTTTCCAGGATGGCCTTCTCCACGACTCGGGAGGCCTCCGAGGAGCGTTGCAATGAAGAGGCGTCGGGCAGTTGCAATCCGGCGTAGAGGTAGCCCTGGTCCTCGTCCGGCAGGAAGCTCTGGGGTATTTTCTTGCCGAAGTATCCCGCCACCACGACGGTGAGGCCGAGCAGAATGAAGGCGAAACCTGCCTTGTGAATGAGGTGCCTGCACCATTTGACGTAGCCGTCGGTGGCGCGGCCAAAAACGCGGTTGAACCAGCGGAAGAACATACCCAGAGGCCCACGCGCCTCTTTCCTGGGCCGCAGCAGCATAGCCGACAAAGCGGGGCTGAGGGTCAACGCGTTGAAGGCCGAGAACAAGACCGAGATCGCAATGGTAACCGCGAACTGCTTGTAGAGCTGTCCTGTAATTCCGGGGACGAAGGCGGTCGGAATGAAGACGGCCGCCAGAATCAAAGCGATGGCGATGACCGGCCCCGACACTTCGTCCATCGCCTTTACGGTTGCGTCGTGCGGACTCATGCCCTGCTCGATGTGATGCTCGACGGCCTCCACCACTACGATGGCATCGTCGACCACCAGTCCGATGGCCAACACCAGTCCAAACAGCGAGAGGGTGTTGATGGAAAAGCCGAGCACGGGAAAGACGACAAAGGTTCCGACCAGCGAAACCGGCACCGCCAGCAGCGGAATCAGCGTGGCTCGCCAGCCCTGGAGGAAGATGAAGACCACCAGGATGACCAGGGCCAACGCTTCAAGCAGTGTCTTGTAGATCTCATGGATGCCGGCGCTGACGGCGAGCGTGGTGTCAAGAGAGACGGCGTAGTCGAGTCCTTCGGGGAACCGCAACTGCGCGTCCTTCATCATCTTGAGGACGTTGTCACGAGTGGTCAGCGCGTTGCTGCCCGGCGTCAGGTAGAGAGCGATGGCCGCCGTAGGCTGCGCCGGCTTGGCCGGCTCGCCGGCCTTGTCGGGCGCAGTTCCCAGGCGGGCGTTAAAGGAGTAGTACTGCGAACCCAGGTCCACCCGGGCCACGTCTTTCAGGCGCAGGATGGAGCCGTCAGGATTGGCGCGAACCACGATCTGCTCGAAGTCGGCAGCCGTGGGCAAGCGCCCGGGAGCGCGCACGTTATAGGTGTATTGCTGGCCCGGCGGGACCGGCTCGCCGCCGATCTGGCCGGCAGGGTTCACCTTGTTCTGAGCCTGGACCGCGTTGATGATATCGGAAACCGTGACGCCCAGGTTGGCCAGCACGTCGGGATTGACCCAGATGCGCATGGCGTAAGGACCGGCGCCGAAGATCTGCACCTGCGAGACGCCCTGCACACGGGTTAGCGCGTATTGCAAATTGATGATGGCGTAGTTGGCCAGGAAGATGTTGTTGTAGATACCGGTGGGGGAATACAGGTTCAGCAGCATGAACGGCGCAGTGGTGCCGGGCTGCACGATGACGCCCTGTTGCGTCACCTGGGAGGGCAACTGGGAGTTGGCCTGACTGGTACGCATCTGCGCCAAAATCTGATCGGTGTTGACGTCGGTTCCCAGTTGGAAATCAACGTACAGCGACATGCCGCCGCCGGAGCTGGCACTCAGCGAGTACATGTAGTTCATGCCGCTGACGCCCGACATTTGTTGCTCGATCGGCGTGGCCACCGATTCAGCGATGGTGGTGGCGTCGGCACCGGGATAGGTCGCCTTCACCTGGATCATGGGATCGGCAATATTCGGGAACTGCGCCGTAGGCAAACCGAGGATAGCTATCACGCCCACCAGGACCATCAGGATTGCGATGACCATGGCGACGATGGGCCGGTTAATGAAAAACTTCGACATGTTTACTTGCTCCCCGGAGCCCCGGCGGGGGGCACGTACGGTTTCGCGATGACAGGGACGCCAGCCTTGGCCAACTCGGGATTGGCCGCCGCCGCCATCTGGATCTTCTGGTAGCCCTCCACCACGACTTTCTCGCCCGGCTTCAGACCATCGGTGATGATCCAGTTTGGTCCGACGCGATCACCCACCTTGACCGGACGAAAGACCGCCCGGCCCTCGGGATTCACGACCACCACCTGATAGTCGGTCTGCACTTCGATCACCGCGGGTTGGGGAATCAGCAGCGCGCTTGCATTATTGGAGGTCACCATCCTTACCCGCCCAAAACCGCCCGGGCGAAGGATGGCGTCTTTGTTGGGGAAGGCAGCCGCGAGCTGAATCGTGCCGGTGCCGGCGGCGATCTGACGGTTGACGAAGATGATGTTGCCCTTGCTCGGGTATGGCTCGTTATTGGCCTGAATGAACTCAACCGGCTTGTTGACCTTGACGTTGCCGCTGCGCAGCACGCGCGAAATGTCGGTCGCGTTGGCCAGGTAATCGCTTTCGCTGATGTTGAAGTAGGCCCAAATGGGATCGATCTCGGAGACCGTCGTCATCTTGCTGCTGGTGCCGACCAGATCGCCGACCTGCGAGTTGGCTACACCGGCGATGCCACTGACCGGCGAGAAGACCTTGGTCCAGCTTAAGTTCAACTCGGCATTCTGTTGTGCCGCCTTGCTGGCCAGAAGCTGTGCCTTGGCGGCGGCCTGGTTGGCCTGGTCATTCTCCAGTTGCTTTTGCGGGATCGCGTTCTGCGCCGCCAGCGGCGTATCGCGCACGACATCGTTGGTGTACTTGTCGAGGCTGGCCTGGGAGCGCGCAACGTCCGCTTTGGCCTGGTCCAGCGCCGCCTGATACTGCCGGGGATCGATCTCAAACAGCAGTTGGCCCTTTTTCACAAATGAACCGTTGGTGTAGTTCTGCTTGAGCAGGTAGCCCTGGACTTTGGGCATGATGTCGGCATTCACCGGTCCGTTCAGGGTGGCCACCCAGACGCCATAAATAGGCACGTCCTGCTGCACCACGTCGGCCACAAGCACCTCCGGCGGCTGCGGCTTGGGGGCCTCCTTCTTCTCGTTACAGGCTGTGGAGAGAAGCAGGAGCAGCGCCCCCGCCAGCAGCAGCGGAAGCCCGCATGGCCAGGGATGCAAGATTCTGCCCAGGTCTGGGCGAAGGGCCGCGACCTCCGGCTGGTTGGGACCGACGTTCTTGGAAACAGACATAACTACGCTCCTGCCGGCAAAACCCCGGCGCCAGGCTCAGAACTGAATTAGGACAAACAACTTTTCTAAATCATTGTGAGATTTATAGCTACTGAGTTTTTCCCGGGTAATGGGTGTCATTGTAGTTGTGAGGCTGGCTTTTGCGGATAGCACTGATGGGGGATGACCTTGCCTGTTGGACACTGAGCCTAAAGCCCGCTGCTGTCTCGGTGTGCTATAACAGGCTGCTCTCATCGCGGAGGGAACTGCTCCTCTGATGCAGGAATCGTCCACTACCGGGACCGTGCGCCGACGCATACGGGTGCGCGGCATTGTGCAGGGGGTGGGCTTTCGTCCCTTCGTCTACAACCTGGCGCACGGGCTTGAACTGGCGGGCTATGTCCTGAACTCGTCGGCCGGGGTGACCATCGAGATCGAAGGCGGCAAAGCGGCGGTGGAGCACTTCGTAGCGACCTTGCGCAACAGCCCTCCGCCGCTGGCGCAGATTGAAGAGGTCGCGATCACGGAGCTTGGGCCCGTGGGCGAAACCGGCTTTGTCATCCGCCATAGCGAGGCTGAGCCGGGAGAGTTTGTGCTGGTCTCGCCCGACGTTGCCACCTGCGGCGACTGCTGGCGCGACTTCGGCGACGCAGCCAATCGCCGCTACGGATATCCTTTCACCAACTGCACCAACTGCGGCCCGCGCTACACCATCATTCAGGACATTCCCTACGACCGCCCGACAACCACCATGGCGAAGTTCCGCATGTGCGCCCTTTGCCAGGCGGAATATGACGATCCTTCCAATCGCCGCTTTCACGCGCAGCCCAATGCCTGTCCCGAGTGCGGGCCCGGCTTGGCATTGGTCCCTTCGGACGGAGAGTTTCCCGGGGAAGAGGACTATCAGTCGCGAGCAACGTCTTCGATCCTGCGGCAGTTACGCGAGCTGCTGCGAGCAGGAAAGATCGTCGCGGTCAAAGGCCTGGGTGGATTTCTGCTGGCTTGCGATGCGGAGAACAACGAAGCCGTTCGCTCCCTGCGCACCCGCAAGCGGCGCAGCGACAAGCCGTTCGCGCTGATGGCGCGCGATATCGCCGATGTGGAATCGTTCTGCGTTGTTGCGCCGGAGGAGCGCAGTCTGCTGCTGAGCGCGAAGCGGCCGATCGTGGTGCTTCAGCGGCGGGAGGTTTCGGCGATCTCGCCCGCGGTCGCCCCCGGCAACAACACCATCGGCGTGATGCTGCCCTACACCCCGCTGCACTACCTGCTGTTCAGCGATTCGCCGGACGAGCCGTCGCAGTTTCGGGCGCTGGTGATGACCAGCGGCAACCTCAGCGAAGAGCCTATCGTCACCTCGAACGAAGAAGCCTGGCAGCGCCTGCGCGAGGTGGCCGACTGGTTTGTGTTTCACGATCGTGACATCTACATGCGCGCCGATGATTCCGTCGCGCGCGTCTTCGAGCAGTGTGAGCGCGTCCTGCGGCGCTCGCGTGGCTACGTGCCGCATCCGGTCGATCTCGGAATCGAGTTGCAAGAGATTCTGGCCTGCGGCGCCGAGCTGAAGAATACGCTCTGTCTTACCAAAGGCCGCTACGCCATCCTCAGCCAACACATCGGCGACCTGGAGAACTACGAGACGCTGGTCTTCTTCGAGGAGACGCTGGCCAACCTGAAGAAGCTTTTCCGGGTCGAGCCGCGCGCCGTGGCTTACGATCTGCATCCGCAGTACATGAGCACGCAGTTTGCGCAGCGGCTGCCGCTGGCGCCCAAAGTCGGCGTGCAGCATCATCACGCGCACATCGCAAGCTGCATGGCGGAGAACCATCTCTCGGGGAAGGTCATTGGCGTGGCCTTCGACGGCACCGGTTACGGGAGCGACGGGAAGATCTGGGGCGGGGAATTTCTGGTTGCCGATTTCACCGGCTTCGAGCGGCGGGCGCACCTGCGCTACGTTCCGCTGCCCGGCGGAGATGCCGCCGTCCGCCAGCCGTGGCGCATGGCGCTGAGCTACCTGCGCGATGCCTTGGGAGAAGGCAGCTTCAACGCCCGCTTTGCCGATCAGATTCCGAAGCAGAACATTGCCATTGTCGAAACCATGCTGGCAAAACGCTTGAACTGCGTCGACACCTCGTCGTGCGGGCGGCTCTTTGACGCCGTGTCCTCCATTGTGGGAGTACGGCATGAGGTCACGTTTGAGGGGCAGGCGGCAATCGAGCTGGAGATGGTTGCTGACCCGTTGGTTGAGCGCGTCTATCCGTATGCGATTGTTGCGGGCGATATCGCCCGACTCGACATGCGTCCAATGATTGAAGCTATCGTGCGCGATCTTTCGCGCGGCACCGCGACGGGGGAAATTTCAGCCGCGTTTCACAATACACTCGCCGCGGCCATCGTCGACATCTGCGGCAGGATTCGCCAGGCGGAGAATCTCAGCCGCGTCTGCCTGAGCGGAGGGACGTTCCAAAACATGTTTCTGCTGCGGCGAGCGGCGGCTGGCCTGCGCGGGAGTGGCTTCGAAGTTTTCCTGCACGCGAAAGTCCCGCCCAATGACGGCGGCATTGCGCTGGGCCAGGCGGTGATTGCGAATGCGGTTCTAGCCGCCGGCAATGGCTCCAATGATTAGGAATGGCTCGCGGCCTGAGGCGACGGCGTCGGGCAAGGGCGCGTCGGGCGATTCGTGCGACAGGTCCTCTTCGCAAGCGAAGAAGCGCAGAAACGGCCGCCGCTCTTTGCTGACGTGATCGCGGATTGTGCCACACAGCATGGGATAGCGCTCCTCCAGCGCATCCAGGACGGAGCGCTGTGTCACCGGAGCCGCTACCTGAAGGGACACCTCACGGCCGATGTTGGCCAGAGTTCGCAAATGCGCCGGAAGCTCGACTCGAACCACCCACACCTCCAATGCGAAATTTATTCCAGCCTCGCCGGCCGCGATCGGCTTGGCGGCTTTGCCGCCTGGTAGACGCCCAACACCTTCACGAATTCCGCGATCTCGTCGAGGTGGCGAATGGCGTTTTCCGCGGCTTCGTCGTCGCCGCGGTTGATGTCGGCGAAGAAGACGTACTCCCACGGCCGGCCGACAATGGGCCGCGACTCGATCCTGGAGAGGCTGATGTCGCGCAAGGCAAAGACGCTGAGCGCCTTGAACAGCGCACCGGGCACATTCTGCAAGGCAAACGCGAGCGAGGTTTTGTTCGCTCCCGTGACTTTCTTCTTGCGTTTACCGATCAGCAGAAAGCGGGTGAAGTTCTGCGTGTCATCCTCGATGCCCGCCAGCAGGATTCCTCCCTCGTACTGTGCCGCCGCCTGCCTGGGGCCGATGGCTGCGGCGTCGCGAAGCTTCTCCGACACGACGTGGCGCACGCTGCCGGCGGTGTCATAAAAGGGGATCGGCTGAAACCTGGGATGCAACTGAAAAAGCTTGCGGCACTGCTCCAGCGCCACCGGATGGGAGAACACTCGTTGCACATCGGCAATCCTGGTCCCGGAAAGGGCGATCAGGTTGTGCCGGATGCGCAGAAGGAATTCGCGATAGATGAAGGACTCGCGCTTGAGCAGCAGGTCGTAATTTTCCGTCACCGAGCCGGCCAGCGAATTTTCGATGGCGATCACCGCGCCCTGCACCGCGTTGGAGGCAAGCGCGTCGAAAACATCGACACAGCGGGCGCAGGGCAGGATGGCAGCCCGTGGTTCCAGCTTCATCGCAGCCTCGTGGCTGAACGAACCCAACTCTCCCTGGATGGCTAGCTTCATCTTCCGTCGAGCATAGCAAATGCGCGGCGCCAGCCGCCGAAAGGTTGCCCGCGAAATTTTCGATTTGACCGCAAAAGAACTCGGCTACTAACCAACCATCGCAGCTCCGGACAGCTTCCAACTCAGTGGTCCGACGGGAAAACAACTTCGGGGGTGATACATGCTTTGGACGATTTTCGTAATTCTCCTGGTTCTGTGGCTGGTGGGGGTTGTCAGTAGCTATACGCTGGGAGGGTTCATTCACATCCTGCTGCTGCTGGCCGTGATTGCGCTGGTGGTTCAGCTCATTACGGGCCGAAGGACAGCGGTTTAGCGAAGGGGTGCCCGGTGCTGGAAGCGCACAGGGACTTCATACCCGATGATAACCATTAACAAACAACATGGAGGTGACGGAATGGATAGCGATCGCATTAAAGGAAAAACCGACGAAGTCGTCGGCCGCGCCAAACGACAGGCCGGCGAGTGGACCGGCGACAAGGAAACCCAGGCTGAAGGCGGGGCCCAGGAAGTGAAGGGCAAGGTGGAGAACGCCTGGGGCAAGACCAAGGACGCCGTCCGCGATGCCGCGGAAGACGCCAAACGCAACGTCAGTAAGGAGCATCACGATAAAGACATGGATCGCAAGGACCGGGGTGCAGCCTGACGGAGTGAGCCGGAGAACGCAACCGGCGGGGGCGCCTGAAAAGGGCGCCCCTTAATTTTTGGCGTGCAGAACTTCGATAACCAGGTTCGCAGCTTTATCGATGTGAAAGCTCGCGCCGGGTGGCACCACCGTGGTCGCGCTATATTCGGTGACAATCGCGGGGCCGCGAAAGCGGGTTTGGGGTTTGAGCGAATCGCGGTCGAGGATGGCGGTGGGCAGCTCTCGCCCGGAAAATGTCACGCGGCGTTTCTCCGGCTTTAGCTCGGCGCCAGCTTTTGCAAGCTTGTCGAGCCGGCCGCTTGCCACCGGTGATTTCATGCGCGCGCGCAGGCGAAGGGTGACGATCTCAGCCCTGCGATCTGTGTGGCTGTAGCCGTAGCGGCGGTGATGTTCGGCGTGAAATTGGCTGATGAGCGCAGAACTCATCGGCAGGTTCAACTCGAAGCCCTGGCCCGCGTAGCGCAGGTCGGCGCTGGGCTCAAATTGCAGGTCGCCCTTCCATCCTTCGTGGCGGAAGTCCGCCGCGGCTTTTTTCTCCATGGCTGACAGTTCCGCGCGCAGCTTGCGCTCGGGCAGCGCACCTGCGATTTTCCACACCACGGTCCGCGAGTAGTCCTTGATGATGTCGCTGTTGAGGATGCCGTACGCGGAAAGCGCGCCGGGTAGCGCCGGCACGATGACGGTGCGAATGCTCAGCCCGGCAGCCAGCTCGCAGGCATGCAGGCCGCCCGCGCCGCCGAAGGCAAGCAGCGCGAAGTCGCGCGGATCGTAGCCGCGCTCGATGGAGACCACGCGCAGCGCGCGTTCCATGTTGGCATTCACTACGCGGATGACGCCCTCGGCGAAGTGTCGCTGGTCCAATCGCGGGCCCTGCGCCCTGAGCCATTCCTCGGTGATGCGGCGGGTGCGTTCGATGTCCAGAGTGAATTCGCCGCCCAGGAAGCGGTCGGGCTGCAATCGTCCCAGCAGCAGGTTCGCATCCGTCACCGTGGGTTGCGTGCCACGTCCATAACAAATCGGTCCGGGATCGGCGCCGGCGGATTCCGGCCCCACGCGCAGCGCGCCCCCGGCATCGAAGCGCGCCAGCGACCCACCGCCCGCCCCTACGGTATGAATGTCAAGCACCGGCACATGCACCGGAAAGCCTGCGACTTCGGCTTCGTTGGTCGGCCTGGGCTCGCCTCGCACCAGAGCGACATCGGTGGAGGTGCCTCCCATGTCGAAGGTGATGATGTCGGCGAAGCCGCTCCGCCTGCCCATCACGGTTGCGCCAACAATTCCGCCCGCCGGGCCGGAGAGCACGGTGCGTACCGGCTGGTGCACGGCTGATGGCAACGCCGTGGTGCCGCCGCTGGATTGCATGATGAACACGCGCGAATGCTTTGAGGTTTGCTCGGCAATGCGGGTGCGCAAGCTGTGCAGATAGCTTTGCATCAGCGGCTGCAAGTAGGCGTTGATCACCACCGTGCTGGCGCGTTCATATTCACGGAATTCGGGCAGGATCTCGTGCGAGACGGAAAGCGGCAGCGCCAGCTCTTCGAGTACGTTCGCGATGGCCGTCTCGTTGGCCGGGTTGGCGAAGGAGAACAGCGTGGAAAGCGCGATGGATTCGGCCCCCTTGAGCCGAATGTCGGCCGCCAAATGCGCCAGGTCGCTTCGTTCGGGAGCCTGCAGAATTTCACCGGTGTAGCTCACGCGCTCGGCCACGCCGAATCGCATGGCGCGCTCCACCAGTGGCGGAATGCGCTCGAAGAGCAGGTCGTAGAGCTTGGGGCGGTTCTGGCGTCCGATCTCGATACTGTCCTCGAAGCCGGCAGTGGTGACGAAGGCAACGCGCGCCCCCTTGCGCTCCAGCAGGGCGTTGGTGCCGACGGTGGTTCCGTGCAGCAGAACGATGGGGCCGCGGTGTCCAGTCTTTGCGACCGCCTCGGCAATGGCCTGGGAGCGGTCGCCGGCAGTCGAGAACACTTTGAGGATGCGAAGCTGGCCGCCCTCGCGCCACACGCAATCAGTGAAGGTGCCGCCGGAGTCGACGGCAATCCAGAGAGCGGGAGTTGAGGTCTTCTTTACTGAAGGTTTCGGATTCGTCACAGGATTTCGCGTCAAAGAAGCGCGATTCTAGCACGCCGGCTACAGCGCCTTGGCCATCAGATAGGCGTCGAGGCTATGCGCATGGTAATACGCGGGCAGGGTGCGCACGATGCGATATCCCAGCTTGCGATAGAGATGGAGCGCGGGCTGGTTGTCGACGGCAGTCTCGAGGTGGATCTCGGTGCAGCCGCGCTGGCGTACGCGTTCCTCGCATTCCTGCATCAGCCGGGAGCCGAGGCCGTAACGCCGCGCTTCGGGAGCAATGTCGAGGGTGACGATGCGGCCCATCCTGCGAAAGGGCTGGGCGATGGCGTATCCGGCGATGGAGCGTGCGGGCGTAACCTCGCTGGGGAACTCGGCAACCAGAGTGATGGCGTTGCGCCGCATGATGAAGCCGGAGAGCTCCATCTGGGTGTAGGCGATGCCGGCGGGGAAACATCGCTGGTCGATCTGCCAGAGGCGGTCGAAGTCGTCCGGGCGAAAAGATCGGATGACGAAGTCCACGGAATCAGTTTGAGCGGGGAGCCAGGGTTTGGGAAGTGCCTGGCTTGGGCTGGGAATTCGACGCATTTTCGATGCGCTCGATAGCGATGATGGCGATCCACTCGTTGGTGCGATTTTGGTAGTCCAGTACGCGGCCGCCCAACAACGCCGCGGCACGCTGCGGATCCATGTCCTCATGGTAGTCGAAGAAGCGTTCGTCGAGAGCCCGGCCGAAAGGAAGGGAAGACAGCAGTGGATGTGGCGGTTTCCACTTGGTTGAGAACAGCAGTACCACGTCGAACTGGTCCCTCGCACGCGCGGCGCGCAGCATCTCGAAATCGGAGAAGTTTTCCAGGCGGGCGACGTTCAGGGGCTGTTTCACGTAGCCGAGATAGGGCCGGGTGAGTTCGTCGGAGGCCGGCCACGCGGTCAGTATGGTGCGGTGGGGGAAGCGGGCCGAAAGCTCACTGGCCGCTGCTTTGTGGAGGAGAACATAGTCGCGATAGAGCAATGTGTCTTCCGGCGAGACGCGATACGGCGGAGGCACAAACAGCGCGAAAACAAAGGCAACGCAGGCTGCGGCAACCCACCATAACCATCGCCGAAAGCGCCGCCGCAAGGTCGAGATGCACACCAGGATAACGAGCGGATATACCGGCAACAGATAGCGAGCCAACACGGCTCCTCCGGCAACCGAAAACGCCCCAACGTAGGCGAGGACCACCACCGCGAACACCAATTGCGCATTGATCGCGATGCGCTTGCGCAAGCTGCCATCAGGATTACGAAGCGGCGGTTGAAGCATGGCATAAGCCGCGCCCAGGGTGAGCACGAAGAGGTTCAGGTATCCCAGCAGTTGCCACAGCCGGATGAACATTGCCAGCGGGATGCGTAAGCCACTTAGCGTGGCGCCCAGGTTGTAGCGCAGGTATTCCGGATTGCCGAATATGTAGCCGGTGACATGGCGGTGGTAGGCGAGCCAGCAGGCCAGGGGTACGGCGCACAGCAGCCAAACCAGCGCACCTAAGGGCCTGCCCGGGCGGATGCTGAGAGGTTCGCCTTCGAACTTGCGCAATCGCAGGTATGGACAAATCAGCTCCCACCCACAGAGGGCGAGCGGGGCGATCAGTGCTGTCTCCTTCGCCAGCGGAGCCAGCGCGAAAATGATGACAGCGGTTGTGGTACGTCGCTCGAGGTACATCGCCAAGCCCCAGATGGTGAGCGCCGCAGCCGGCATGTCGAGCTGCGCCAGCGAGCTGGCGGTGAAGAATACCGGATACAGCGCGGTGCAGATCACCGTGGCCCCTGCCACCAGCGGATTGCTGACGCGCCGCGCCAGGCGCCACACGCCCAGCAACGTAAACGACGCGACCAGAAGCATGGCGAAGCGCGTGACCACCGGAGTGAAGGCACTGAACTTCCACCAGAAGGCCAGCCACAGCATGAGCAGCGGCGGGTGCGCGTTGGAGAGCGTGGAGTGAGGGATGAGCGATCCGGTGAGCAGCAGGTCGCGCGCCGCGGGGATGAAGTATCCGGCTTCGTCCCAGAAGTAGGGAAGCCGCAGCAGCGGCGCATGGGCGAGGAAGAGGGCAGTGAAGATCAGGGCGAAGGCAGCGATGTTGCGGCGAATGACGCCGATCAGACTTTGTTTGGCAATAGAAGCATCCGACTCAGCGGGAGTTGAGCCTACAGGTTGAGAGTTCGGGACATCGCCACCGCTCACCGCCATTGATGAATCCCTTGGCCGAATCCCTCAGGGGCTGAAACCGGGAATGCATTGACCCTTTACTGCACGCTAAAGCTGTGCCCGTTCAATACTTCTCTTGCGCCGGTTTCGAGCCGCCCCTAGTGCACTGGAGCGCCGGGCTGTCCCATGCGGGGATCGAGTTTGATCTCGCCGAAGGCGTTTTCGTAGTTCACCAGGTTTTGCTGCAGGATGCTGTACAGCGCCTTGGCCTGCTGCGGGCTGAGATAAATTCCCTGGAAGTTGCGCACGTCGACGTGCGTCTCGTCCTGTTGCTGCAAGGTTCCGAAGACGAGAAAGAAGTCCCACACGTTGACCCGCACCTGCACGCTGTTGGCGTAGTTCTCGCGATAGTCGGCCGTATGGGTCAAATTGATCGAAGGCTGAATCGGATTAGGCATCATAACTCCGCGGCGGAAAGGACCTCGCCGAACCTTGCAGTGTAGCAAAGTTCCGCAGGCGAATTATTTGACCGATACTTGGCGCGGAGTTGGACCTGGGCGCCATCACCGCAATTGGCTATGCAACTTTGGTTTTGATTTGAAAGCTCACGCCTTCACGATGTTGCAGGAAGCTCACAATTTCGAAGAGATTGTCGGCGCGCGGATTGCCGTTCGGCCCAAGCATTCTCATCAAACTCTTGGCGGGAATTTGTGTGGCCTCGGAGAGCTCGGCGAAGCCCACGGTCGCGTTGATGTAGTCGCGAAGGATGGTTTTGCCGGTGGCGGTATCGCCGGCCAGCATGCATTGCATCCCTTCGCGCAACAGCTCCTTGCGGAACCTGGGATCGCGTACAGCACGAGCGCGGACAGTTTCTTTGAAGTCGCGGGTCAGAGGCATTGTTTACTTCCTTCGCTTATAGTCCTGCCAATTGCTGAGCGCGGCCTTGATATCGTTTTGCTGACGCTTTTTGCTGCCGCCGCCGAGCAGAATAACCAGGCGCTTCCCATCTCTGCCAAAGTACACCCGATAGCCAGGCCCGAAATCGATGCGACACTCGAACACCCTGGAACCGACTCCTTTGACATTGGAGACGTTTCCACCAGCCAATCTCGCCATGGCCGTCGCCACCTTCGCCCCCGCCTGAGCATTCAATCGGCTAAACCACCGGGCGAATGGGCTGCGGCCTTCGGAGTCGGTATACTCGCGAACATCGGGCATAAATATGGTAACATATAAGTTACCAACGTCGAAATATTAACAATCCAGAATACAGCGAACGGCGGTCACAGGCTACGCCGTACGGGCGCACGCTTACAATAGCCGCATGTTTCTGCGCATTGTCTCAGCGTTGCTATTTTTGCTGTCTGGCCTTGTGGCTGGCGCATTCGGTCAAAGCAAGACGGTGGCTATCACCGTCGACGACCTTCCGTATGAGTGGTACGACGCCACCACACACAAGTTGGAGGTAACTGATGCCAAGCAGGCGGCGCTGGTCAATAAGAAGATTTTGGCTGGGCTGGCACGTCACAAGGCGCCGGTCACGGGATTCGTCAATCAGCTGAAGGTAGAGCAGCTCGGGGCAGAGGCGGCGAGTGCGATGCTGAAGCCGTGGACCAGCGGGGATTTCGATCTCGGCAACCACCTGTATTCCCACACCGACGCCAACGGGCTGTCGGTAGAGCAAATTGAAGATGAGATTGGCCGCGGCGAGGCGACCATCGGTCCGCTCATGGAGGCTGCGGGCAAAAAGCTGGAGTTTCTGCGCTTTCCCTACAATCACACCGGCGATACCAAGGCGAAGCATGATGCCATCGCCGCGTTTATAGCGAAGCGAGGTTATCGGCTGGCACCGTGCACCATCGACAACTCCGACTGGGAATTCTATTGGGCATACCGGCGGATGCTTGCAAAACACGATGATGCCGGCATCGCGAAGTTGAAGGCCGAATATCTCGCCTACACCAGCGCGGAGATCGATTACTACGCGGCGCTCAACAAGCAGGTGCTGGGATATGAGCCGCCCGAGATCATGCTGATCCATGACAACCAGTTGAACGCGGATATGATCGACGATGTGCTGGCGATTTTTGAAAGGAAGGGGTATCGGTTTGTGACTCTGGCGGAGGCGGAGTCGGACCCGGTCTATAAGCAGCCGGATACGTTCATTACCAGCTATGGACCGATGTGGGGCTATCGCTGGGCCGCCGAGCGCCAAGTGAAGGTGAATGGCCGCCTGGAGCCCGAGGTGCCGGCGTGGGTTACGGAGTATGGCAAATAGTGCCGGAGATGTAAGCCATGCGTTTCTTGAGTAGCGCTCTTATTGGTGTCCTTTGGGCCGCGGTCCCTCTTTCGCTGACAGCGCAAGCCTTGCGGATCGTGCCCACCAGCACACATGTTTTGCAGACGGAATGGAACCAGCCTCTTCATCTGCCGGTACGGTGCGATGAGGACGGGAACATCTACTTTCGCAAGTTCGGATCCGGCATTACTTCCAGCCCAGTCGTCAGGGTGAGCCAGAAGCACGACGATGTAACTTCCTTTTCCATAGCCAACGAGCCTGGTTTGAAGGGAGCCTCGGTCCATGACTTCGCCGTGACTACGGACGGGACCGTGTTTGAACTGGTTCATGCGGGGAATGACGTCTACGTGGTTGACTTCTCGGACGATGGCTCCGTCAGGTCGAAAAGCAAACTGGAGAAACAGTTTTGGCCGGAGCATCTGGCGGTAACGCCCGACGGAGACAGGTTCCTGATAGCGGGAACTGAATTGCTAGAGAAGGATGGCAAGCCGCCGCGACTGGTGACGGCAATCTTCGACAATAGCGGGCGATTGGTGAAGGACCTGACCCTACAGCACGATCCGGCGATATTGAAGGAACCCCGCGCCGGCGAGCCTCGGATCGAAAATTACTTCACCAGCCAGGAGATTTTGCCGCTTGTCCAAGGAGAGACGCAAGTCGGGCGGAATGGCGATTTATACGTCGTCCGAGCTTCCAGACCGCCCGAAGTATTTGTGTTGAACTCCAGCGGCGAGTTGGTTCGTAAGATAACCATCGACGTACCTGAGAACGGCATGAGGCTCGGAGGTATACAGTTTTCCGATTCGCGATTCGCAGCCCAGCTTTATCAGGCAGATGCTTCCGGCCAGGTTCAGAAGCAGGTGATGGCCATTGTTGATATCAGCCGGGGAACGACGGAGAGGGCCTATCAGTTCGCCGACGGCCTGGGCGGGGTGTTTGCCTGTTATGACGGAAGCAGTTTCACCTTCTTATCGACAGAGCACGGGAAGTTCGCCATTACGACAGCGAAGCCGGAGTAGGAGGCGGGGCGATGGCGGCAAACCGCCTGTTGCCTGGGGCACTCTCGTCCATTTTTGGGGACGCTCACCCCGCCCCGAGGGGCGGGGCTTTCACCTTTCGCGGCCTGCGGCCGCTGGCGCGGAGCAGGAGCGCGATTCGCGGCCTGTGGTTGCTGGCTCAGCGCACTATTATGCATTCGTTTCGATCCTGGGGCATCCGGGGGCCATCTGGCAACGCCGCCTGCAGAAAAGACGCCGAAGTTGTCGAGATGCGATGAGCGACGACGCGCCAGCCTCCGCAGGAGGCGATAGGTGAAAGCCCCGGCCTTCAGGCCGGGGTAAGGGTTCCAAAAATCGAACCGAGTGCCGTAGGCACGGCAGGGTGTGCCGTCCATCACCGACAGTCATGGTGCAGCCCAATTACCGTGACGATATGTCGCACACTTACGCCTCCAACCTGGTGCACTGCGTCTTCAGCACCGCGGGTCGAAGGGACCTGATCCGCGACCCAGAGCGGCTTCGTCAGTACGTATCCGGCATCGCGAGACAGAAAAGCATTCCTCTCATTGCCATCGGCGGCACGGCAAATCATTTGCATCTCTTGATTGCGCTGCCGCCCGCAATCGCTTTGTCCAAGGCCATTCAGGATGTGAAAGGAAATTCTTCGAAGTGGCTCAACGAGCGGGAGCGAGATTTTGCCTGGCAAGCCGGTTATGGTGCATTCGGTGTCAGTGAATCGCGGCGGCAAGCGACGATTGATTACGTTCTCGGACAAGAGGAGCACCATCGCCAGTGGACCTTCGAGCAGGAATTCATCACCTTGCTTGAGAAATCGGGTGTGCCGTACGATCCGAAGTTTGTGTTCGGATAAGCAGTGTCGTGCCTGGGGCACTCTCGTCCATTTTTGGGGACGCTCACCCCGCCCCGAGGGGCGGGGCTTTCACCTTTCGCGGCCTGCGGCCGCTGGCGCGGGCATCCGGGATATTGTTCGAACAACAGCGACGAGCGCTGGTGAGAGAGGGCTCACAACACGAAAAAAGCGCACCCGTTGCCGGGTGCGTCGTTGAATCGAGCTAAATCGAAAGCTACTTCTCTTCGCTGCCGCCGCCTTCGCTGGCCGCGGGGGCTTCGCCGGCTTCGGCGGGCGGAGCTTCAGCCTGGGCCGCTTCCAGGGCCTTGCGGTTCTCTTCGGCGCGCTTGGCGCGAAGTTCGGCGCGCTTCTGGCGCTTGTCGTCCAGCGTCGCCTCGCTGCCCAGCAGCTCGACAAAGGCAGTGTCGCCGCCATCGCCCCGGCGGAAGCCGGCGTGGATGATGCGCAGATAGCCGCCATTGCGGTCGCCGTATCGCGGGGAGATTTTGTCGAAGAGCTTATCGACCGCGTCGGGCGTCATCAGGTAAGCCGCCGCCTGGCGCCGCGCGGCAACATCGCCACGCTTGCCGAGGGTGATCATCTTCTCGACGTGCGGGCGCATTGCCTTGGCCTTGGTGATCGTGGTCTGAATGCGCTCTTCCACGATGAGCGAGGTCACCAGGTTGCGCAGCAGCGCGCGCCGGTGCTCAGTATTCCGTCCTAATTTCCATCCTGCTCTTAGATGACGCATGTCCGTGGTCCTTCGAGAATTTCTGAAAGTTTGCTGTGGGCACTTCTTTCGCGTCAGGGCACGACTTTAGTCGGGCCGATCGCGTTGTTAATCAGTTTGGGCTTTTAGCCCTTGTCTTACAATGCGCAGGGGCTGAAGCTCCCCACTTTACTTGGCCAGTATCGGCAGCGACCAAGGTCGTGCCCTGACGCGAATCCTTCCAACTGCTAAAATCCCGGCTCGTTGCTCCCGCCATAGGTCAAGCCGGAGGGCATTGAGCCTGCGGTAATGGCCGATCCGCTGCCCGGAACCGCATTGCCGTTTTCGTCGATCTTCATGCCCAGGCTCAAGCCCATCGAGGCCAGGATCTCCTTGATCTCGTTGAGCGACTTGCGGCCGAAGTTCTTGGTCTTCAGCATCTCGGCTTCCGACTTCTGTACCAGCTCGCCGATGGTCTGAATGTTGGCGTTCTTCAGGCAGTTATAGCTGCGCACCGAGAGCTCCAACTCTTCCACCGAGCGGTTCAGGTTTTCGTTGACCCGCTCCGGCTTGCGGTCGTCGCCGCCGATCATGGCCTCATGCTCTTCCTCAAAGTTGATGAAGATGTTCATGTGGTCCTTCAGCAGCTTGGCCGCGAGGCCCAGCGCATCGCCCGGAGTGACCGAACCGTTGGTCCAGACTTCGATGGCCAGCTTGTCGTAGTCGGTGATCTGACCCAGACGAGCGGCCTCGACCGAGTAATTGCACTTGCGCACCGGCGAGTGCACCGAGTCGATGGGGATGAAGCCCAGCCCCAGGTCCTCGTCGAAGTTCTTGTCGGCAGCGACGTAACCGCGCCCCTTCTTGAGGCGCATTTCCATGTCGAGCTTGCCGCCCTCGCTGATGGTGGCGATGTAAACGTCCTTGTCCAGCACTTCCACGTCGGCGTCGGCCTCGATCATGCCCGAGGTGATGACGCCGGGCTGGTCGGCGCGCAGGTAGATGGCTTTGGGCGCGTCGCCATTGAGGCGGAAGGGAACCTGTTTCAGGTTGAGGATGATATCAGTCGCATCCTCGACAACCCCGGGAATCGACTGGAACTCGTGCAGTACGCCTTCAATCTTCACCGCGGTGACCGCAGCGCCCTCGATGGAGGACAGCAGCACGCGGCGCAGCGCGTTGCCGATGGTGGTGCCGAAACCGCGCTCAAATGGCTGGGCCCAGAAGTGCCCGTACTTGTCGGACAACGATTCTGTATCTGTGGCAAGCCGTTTCGGTTTCTGAAATCCTTTCCAAAGCATGTATTGCTCCTTCTTCGGCCATGCTGCTCGCCGGGCTGGAAGCCAACGGCGGCTGATCTGGCGCGAAACTGTTGCGCGGCGCCGCCGAGGGCGCCGCTGGTTATTGCTTACTTGCTATAAAGTTCGACGATCAGCTGCTCATTGACGGGCAGGTTGATGTCCTCGCGCTTCGGCAGCGCCAGCACCCGGCCCTTATAGCTGTCGCGGTCGACTTCCAGCCAGTTCGGCGGGGCCTGATGGCTGGCAAAGTCCTTCGCGATTTCGAGCACGCTGAGCTTCTTGCTGTTCTCGCGTACTTCAACTTCGTCGCCTACGCTCACCTGGAACGATGGGATATTGACCTTGCGGCCGTTGACCGCGACGTGCCCGTGACGCACCAACTGGCGGGCCTGACGACGCGCCACCGCAAAACCCAGGCGGTAGACCACGTTGTCGAGACGCCGCTCCAACTGTTGCAACAATAATTCGCCGGTTACACCTTTAGATGTCGCAGCGCGCTCAAAGTAGTTGCGGAACTGGCCTTCCTGGGTGAAATACATACGCTTGGCCTTCTGCTTCTCACGAAGCTGAAGCCCGTAGCCCACGATTTTGGCCCTGCGGTCTTTGCCGTGCTGGCCCGGCGGGAAGTTGCGCTTCTCGATGGCGCACTTGTCGGTGAAGCACTTTGCGCCCTTGAGGAACAGTTTCGTGCCCTCGCGGCGGCAAAGGCGGCATACTGCGTCTTTGTACCGTGCCAAGTTGTTCTCCTGTCGAAACGGGCCTGGCAGCCCGTCCGGTTATGGATCGGTTTACGGGACTTGGCGTCCTTTCTTCCCGATCGAAAAAAGTTGTCAGTTCTCAGTTGTCAGTGAAATCACAAATCGGAAATCAGTGACGACCCCAAGAGTCTGACAACTGACAACCGACACCTGACAACTGCTTCTCAGACCCTGCGCCGCTTCGGCGGACGGCAGCCGTTATGCGGTACCGGCGTCACGTCGCGGATGGAGCGCACGTCAAGACCGGCGGCAGCAAGCGCGCGCACGGCCGACTCGCGTCCCGATCCCGGACCGCTGACCCGCACATCGACGCTGCGCATGCCGTGATCGCGTGCCATGTTGGCAGCGTTCATCGCGGCCTGCTGCGCGGCGAAGGGCGTGCCCTTACGCGAGCCGCGGAAGCCCAGTGAACCGGAGCTCTTCCACGACACAGTGTTGCCGGCGGTGTCCGAGATGGTGACGATGGTGTTGTTGAAGGAAGCCTGCACGTGCACCAGTCCGTGAGGAATGTGCTTGCGCTCCTTCTTCTTGAACTTCTTCGACTTGCCCTTCTTGTCCGCTGCGGCGGATCCGCCTGCTTTCGCCATGGCTTATGTCTTCGCGCTCGCTTTCTTCTTATTGGCTACCGTGCCCTTGCGCGGTCCCTTGCGGGTGCGGGCGTTGGTGTGGGTACGCTGGCCGCGAACCGGCAGGCTGCGGCGATGGCGGTACCCGCGATAGGAACCGATTTCGATGAGCCGCTTGATGTGCATCGAGGTGTCTTTGCGGAGATCACCTTCGACGTCGCCTTCCTGCTCGATGACCTGGCGGATGCGGTTGACTTCATCTTCGCTCAGATCGCTGACCTTCTTGACCGGCTCGACGTTGGCGGCGCCCAGAATGCGAGCGGAACGCGAGTTGCCGATGCCGAAGATGTAGGTCAGCGCGATCTTTACATGCTTGTTGCGTGGAAGATCCACGCCTGCAATACGTGCCATGTGTTACTCCGTAACAGCAATTAGCAACTAGCAATTAGCAACTAGTTTTCTACGCTGTCCCAAATTCGTCTTGCGCCTAAAAGATTGCAAGTTGGCCGAAGAGTTTCGTCTTCCACTTTTAGCTAGTTGCCAGTTGCTAGCAACTAACCTTGCCTCTGCTTATGCTTCGAGTTTTCGCAGATCACGCGCACCACACCGTGGCGGCGGATTACCTTGCACTTGTCACAAATCTTCTTAACCGATGCCCGAACCTTCATGAAATCCTCAATTACAGTTGTCAGTTATCAGTTGCCGGTTGTCAGGAGCTCTCATGGACCACCAGCAACTGGCTACCGACGTTATTTGTATCTGTACACGATACGGCCGCGGGTCAGGTCGTAGGGAGACAGCTCCACCGCCACCCGATCGCCGGGAAGGATGCGGATGAAGTTCTTACGCATCTTGCCCGAGACATGCGCCAGCACCTGGTGCTTGTTTTCCAACTCCACCCGGAACATAGCGTTCGGCAGCGGTTCGACCACCACCGCCATGACTTCAATCGCGTCTTCCTTACTCATTCAACCCCAAAATTTGTTATCAACTCCGCTCGGGACTTACGTCCCTGGTATGGTGTGCCACCCCTGAAGGGGCTCACTTCGTTTTCGGCGAACTTCTTCCCAACGCTGAAGCGCCGGGCTAGGCTCTTTCGTCCCTACGGGACTCGGAGTATTGACTTCGCACGCCTCCCCAGCACTCACGTGCTGGGCTGTGAATTGTTTCGCCCTTCGGGCTCTTGCTAAGTGCTAACGGCTAAGTGCTAATTGCTGATTGCTTCCTACTCTGTCAGCACCACCGGACCGTTCTTGGTTACCGCCACGCAATGCTCAAAGTGCGCGCTATAGCTGCCATCTTCGGTTACCGCTGTCCACTTGTCCTGCAGCAGCCGGGTTTCCGGACGGCCGACATTGACCATCGGCTCGATGGCCAGCACCATGCCATCACGCAGCCTGGCGCCGTGGCCAGGCGTGCCATAATTCGGCACCTGCGGATCTTCGTGCAGCTTGGTGCCGATGCCGTGTCCGACAAACTCGCGCACCACGCTGAAGCCGTTGGTCTCGACCACATGCTGTACGGCCGCGCCAACATCGCCTACGGTGTTGCCGATCTGCGCCGCCTTGATGCCGTGCTCCAGCGAGGCACGCGTCACATCCAGCAGCTTCTGCAACTCGGGCCGCAGCCCGTCGCCCACCGGCACGGTAATCGCGGCATCTCCGTAGAAACCATCCAACACCACGCCGCAATCGATGGAAACGATGTCGCCCGCTTGCAGCACCCGCTTGTCGGACGGGATGCCGTGCACGATCTCGTCATTCACCGAAGTGCAGAGCACGCAAGGGTAATCGTAATAACCCTTGAAGGCAGGCTTGGCGCCCAGATCCTTGATCTTGCGCTCCGCCACCCGCTCCAGGTCCATGGTGGTCTTGCCGGGAGCGACTTCGTCTCTTACCGCCTCCAGCACCTGGCGGACGATGTGTCCGCTGCGGCGCATCTTCTCAATTTCCGACGGCGACTTACACACGATTGACATGCTCAATAGCACTGAACGCCTGCCGCATTACCTCTTCAACCGGCTGATCGCCATCGACGGCCACAAGCCGCCCCCGGGACGAGTAGTAATCCACCAGAGGCAGGGTTTGTCGCTCATAGGCTTTCAGCCGTTCTTTGACAACGTCTTCCCTGTCGTCGGGGCGGCAAACCAAGCTTGCGCCATCGACGTCACATTTGCCTTCAACTTTGGGAGGCTGGAGGTAGACGTTATAGATCCGTCCACAGGTGGGACAAGAACGACGCCCGGCAATCCGTTGCAGTATTTGATTATAGTCAACCCGCAACTGAATCACAACTGGAGCCGCATACGCCGCCTTTCCGGCAGCGTTCTTTCTCCCACGCTCCTGCTCCAAAAAACTGTCCAGCCACTCCGCCTGGGGCACGGTCCGCGGAAATCCATCGAGGATGAAGCCGCGACTGGAATCCGGCTCGCGCAAACGGCCAGTGACCATGCCCTGGACCATCTCATCGGGCACCAACTCGCCCTTGTTCATCAGGGCTTTGGCCGCCAGACCCAGTTCGGTGCCACGCGCGACATTGTCGCGCAGCAGGTCTCCGGTGGAGATCTGCGGAATCCTGTACGTACAAGCGATCAGCTTGGCCTGTGTGCCCTTGCCGGCGCCCGGCGCCCCTAGCAGGATGATCGGACCTACTATGCGCTCGCTTGCCATAGAGCTCACGGCGGACGTTGGTGCGGTCATGTTCGACCTCGCGAGCCGAACCACAGCTCTTATTCTGCCCGCCTCGCGGGCCGGAGCCTCCCGGTAGCTCCAAAAACAGCAATTAGCAACTAGCAATTAGCTAAAACCACCTGACCCGCGCCGGTCCGCATTGGAGCGCGCATTTCGCGCGGCCAACACTAGCGGACCCGCTCACCCGCAGCTAGCAACTAATTGCTAATTGCTAGTCGCTAGTTGCTTTCCTTACCACGTTGCCTTGCGGCCGCGCACCTTGCTGCTGCGTGGAGTAAAGCCCTCGTAGTGTCGCATGATCAACTGCGACTCGATCTGGTTCACGGTGTCCATCGCCACGCCCACCACGATCAGCAGGGACGTTCCACCAAAGTAGAAGTTCACGTTCAAACCGTTGGTTACCCAGGTTGGCAACCGCTCGAAGAATGCACCTATATACGGCAAGTGCTGGAGGTGCAGACCGGCGATCATCCATTCCGGGATGATGGAAATCAGAATCAGGTAAAGAGCGCCCACCAGGGTGATGCGGGTGAGAATCTCGTTGATGTAGCTGGCCGTTCTCGCTCCCGGACGAATGCCCGGAATGAACCCGCCGTACTTACGCATGTTGTCGGCAACCTCGCTGGGGTTGAAGACAATCGACACATAGAAGTAGGCGAAGAAGACGATGCCTACCGCGTACAGCAGGGTATAGAGCGGTTCGCCCCAGCGCAGGGCATCGAACATGTGCCCAAAGTAGCGATTGTTTTTGAGGAACTGGCCCAGCGTCTGCGGCAAGGTCAGCACCGACGAAGCGAAGATGACGGGCATGACGCCGCCGGAGTTCACGCGCAGCGGCAAGTGGGTCGACTGGCCGCCCATGACCTTGCGGCCGACCACGCGCTTGGCGTACTGCACCGGTATTCGGCGTTCGCTGCGTTCGACATAGACGATGAACGCGACCACCACGATCATCACCAGGACGAGAATCAGAATGGCCGGCACGGTAAACGCTCCCCAGGCCTGGTTCTGAACTTTGTCCCAGAGGTCGGCAATGCCGCGCGGCAGGCCGACGACAATTCCAGCGAAGATCAGCAACGACATTCCGTTGCCCACTCCACGGTCGGTAATCTGCTCGCCCAGCCACATGATGAACACGCTGCCGGTGGTGAGCGTAAGCATGGTCATCAGCACGAAGGAGGCGCCGGGGTTACGCACGAAATCGCCTTGCCGCTCCAGGGTGATGGCGATACCGAGAGACTGTACCGCGCTCAAAGCCAGGGTAAGGTAACGCGTCCACTCGGTGATCTTCTTGCGTCCCAGCTCGCCTTCCTTCTGCAGTTTGGCCAGCGGCTCATACACCACGGTCATTAACTGCAGAATGATGGATGCCGTGATGTACGGCATGATACCCAGCGCGAAGATGGTCAAGCGGCGCATCTGGCCGCCGCTGAACAGGTCGATGAAGCCCAGCATCGTTCCGCGCTGCTGATCGAAAAAGGCCGCCAGCTTGTCGGTGTTAATGCCCGGGGTAGGGATGTGTCCGCCCAGCCGGTAAACGGCGAGCAGCCCCAGGGTAAAGAGGACACGCTTGCGCAGATCGGGAACACGAAAGATGTTGGTGAACTTCTCAAGCATCAGAAAAACCTCAAAACCCGGTGGCTGGTAGTCAGTGGATGGTGATTAGTTGAAACCCACCACGCCTGTCCCATTGTCTCAGCCACGATTCCGAACCGCCAATAGGTTAGTGCCAGTGCCAGCGGCTTTTCTAACCACTATCCACCGGCTACTAGCCACTTATAGCACTTGCACCTTACCGCCGGCCTTCTCGATCTTTTCCTGGGCCGACTTGGAGAACTTGTGCGCATGTACGGTCAGGGCAGCCGACAGCTCGCCCGCACCGAGTATTTTGACCAGCGACTTCCGCGAGCTCACGACGCCCGCCTTGCGCAGCACTTCGGGAGTGATCTCCGACTCGCCCAGGCTAGCCAGGCGATCGAGGTTCACCACTTCGTATTCCGTCTTGAAAATGTTGGTGAAACCGCGCTTGGGCAAGCGGCGATGCAGCGGCATCTGGCCGCCTTCAAATCCGCGCATGGTGCTGGAACCGCTACGCGAGCCCTGACCCTTGTGGCCACGGGTGGAGGTTTTGCCCATGCCGGAGCCCATGCCGCGGCCGACGCGCTTCTTGTTCTCGTTCGCTTTGCGGGGAGCCCGCAGATTGCTCAAATTCATAATCGCTCTTCGCTTTTGGCTCTTGGCCTTTGGCTCCTAGCTAATTGCTAGTTGCTAGTTGCTAGTTGCTGGTTACGATCTCCACCAGGTGCGGCACCTTGGCGACCATGCCGCGAATCGAGGGAGTGTCCTCGCGCTCAATGACCTGGTTCAGCCGGGTGAAGCCCAGGCCCTTGATCACCAGCTTGTGCTTGGTGGGCGCCTGAATGGCCGAGCGGACCCACTTCAACTGCAACTTGGTCCCCGCCGTAGCCGCCTTGGTCTCGGTTTTTCTGCGTATGCGCGCCATGATTACAGCTCCTCAACGGCCTTGCCGCGTGCCGCCGCCACTTCCCTGCGATCGCGCAGCTTGCCCAACGCATCGAAGGTGGCCTTGATGACGTTGTGCGGGTTGGTCGTTCCGATAGATTTGGTCAGCACGTTCTGCACCCCGGCCGAGGTCATGACAGCGCGGACCGCGCCTCCGGCGATGACGCCGGTGCCTTCCGGGGCCGGCTTGAGCAGCACAATGCCGGAACCGTAGCGGCCCAGCACCTGGTGCGGAATCGTCGTCTGGTTCAGGTTGACGCGCAGCAGGTTCTTCTTGGCCGACTCGATGCCCTTGCGGATGGCCTGCGGAACTTCCTTCGCCTTGCCCGAACCGTATCCGACTACACCGGAGGAGGGATCGCCCACGACGACCAGGGCCGCGAACGACAGGTTCTTGCCGCCCTTCACGACTTTGGTGACGCGATTGATGGAGACCACCTGGTCCTTGAGCTGGAACTGGCCAGGGTCAAGTTTTCTTTTCACTATTGGCATGTGCCGTTACTCTCGCTTCTTTTCGCCGTTCGCTGGTTGGCTTTCGCTCGCAGCTCGCAGCTCGTTGCTATTCGCTAAAATTCCAGTCCCGCTTCGCGCGCGGCGTCGGCCAGCGCCTTGACGCGGCCGTGATACAGGTATCCGCCGCGATCAAACACCACCTTCTTGATGCCCTTGTCCTGGGCGCGCTGCGCGATCAACTTGCCCACGTCCTTCGCCGAAGCCACGTTGCCTCCGGTGGGACGCTTCTCACCCTTGGCACCCTTGCCCTTCTCAACTGAGGTGGCGGAGACGATCGTGACCCCCTTGGCGTCATCGATCACCTGGGCATAGATGTGGTTCACCGAGCGGTAGATATTCAGCCGCGGACGCTGGGTCGTACCGGCCAGCGTCTTGCGAATGCGGCTATGTATCTTTTGCCGCGTCTTGTCTTTGGAGACTTTTCCAATCATCGCATTTCCTTCGTCCCGGGTTTCTGAGCCGGGTGAACGAGGCGCCTGAGCACCCTTCCGTTCCTGTTGTCATCCGGAGCGAAGGCGGCCGGTTTTGCCGCCGGAGTCGAAGGACCCCGATATCGCTCAATTCTGTGCCGCCCCTAAAGGGGCTCCCAATCTTGCTATCGCTCACCCAGCACTGACGTGCTGGGCTACGAATTGTCTCGCCCTTCGGGCTTTTGCTAATTGCTAGCTGCTAGTTGCTAGTTGCTACTTCGCGCCGGTCTTGCCGACCTTCTTCTTCAGGCGCTCGCCGGTATAGCGCACACCCTTGTTCTTGTACGGATCGGGCGGACGCAGGGCGCGCATTTCGGCAGCGACAAAGCCCACCTTCTGGCGATCAATACCGCTGACCGTCAGGTGTGTCAGCTTGGGATCGATGGCCACTTCGATGCCGGAGGGCAGGGGATACTCGATCGGATGGGAATAGCCAAGGGTGAATACGACCATGCCCTTGCCCTTCATCTCGGCGCGGTAGCCGATGCCGACGATGTCCAGCTCTTTCGACCAGCCCTTGGTGACGCCTTCGACTGAATTGCTGACCAGCGCGCGCACCAGACCATGGATCGCGGCCTTGGAATCGTCCTCGCGAACGACGTGCAGCGTGCCGTCCTGCTGCTCCAGTTTCACGCCACCCGGCATGTGGGTTACAACTTCGCCCTTCGGTCCCTTCACCCTCACAGTGTTGCCCTCAACGGCGTAAGTCACGCCCTTGGGCAGCGGGATCGGCTTTTTTCCAATTCTCGACATGTTGTGCTCTCAGTTGAGCTGCCGGCCATCAGCCGCCAGCTCCCAGCTAATTCGTCTCGTTCATCCGCCGCCCTAACACGCGCTTCAGCTCTAGCCAGATTTAGCTGGCAACTGGAAGCCGGTAGCTGGCAGCTCTAGTAAATCTCGCAGAGGACTTCGCCGCCGACGCCCTCTTTGCGCGCCTGCCGGCCGGTCATCACGCCCTTGGGGGTGGTGAGGATGTTGATCCCCAGCCCGCCCAGCACGCGTGGAATCTCGCCATGGCCGACGTACACCCGGCAACCGGGCCGGGACACGCGCTTCAGTTGCGAAATCGGCGAAGTATTGTTGCCGTCGTACTTCAGGTACACGCGCAGCAGCTTGCGGCCTTCTTCGTCGGTCGCCTTATAGTTCGAGATGTAGCCCTCTTCCTTCAGAATGCGGGCCATCTCCACCTTCAGCTTGGAGAGAGGGACGTCCACCTTCTGATGGCGGGCATTAATGGCGTTGCGCACCCGCGCCAGGAAGTCTGCGACCGGATCGGTCATGCTCATGCTTAATATCTCCTAATAACGCCGCCCGTTCGCTTCTGTGTCCGGTGCAGGCACCGGGGAATAATCAGAAGAACCAGCCGCGACGAACTTACTTCAGTGGCTAGTGGTCGGTGGCTAGCGGCTAGCAAATATCGCCGCCCACTCCATCCTTAAATTACCTAGCCATATCCTTTATTCAACTTCTGGCCAATGGCCACCAGCCGCTGCCTTTTCTACCAAGACGACTTGGCAACCCCGGGGATCTCGCCCTTCAGGGCCAGCGAGCGGAAGCACAAGCGGCAGATGCCGAACTTGCGCAGATACGCGCGCGGACGCCCGCAAATCTTGCAGCGGTTGTGCTTGCGAGAAGTGAAGATCCTTCCATTCTTGCAAACGCACGCCTTGCCCTCCACGGAGCCTTTGCCGCGGCAAACCTTACATGGTTTGTCCGGCCTCTTGATGTGGTGCTGATGCAGTCCCACGCCGTCTTTAACTCGTTTTGCTGTGGTTGCCATTCAAATCCTTTACCCAATCTACCGTCCCCAGGGGACGCAAACTTTATACTTCGCACCTGCCAGCGCTGACCAGGAATTGTTTCGCCCTTCGGGCTTTTGCCAGTCGCTAGTTGCTAATTGCTAGTTACTGCTGCTTAAACGGCATTCCCATGTGCTTCAACAGGGCGCGTGCCTGATCGTCACTGCCCGCCGAGGTCACAATCGTGATGTTCATGCCCTTCAGCTTCTCCACCTTCGAATAATCGATTTCAGGGAAGATGAGCTGGTCACGCACGCCCAGGGTGTAATTGCCGCGCCCATCAAACGACTTGGTCGGCACACCACGGAAGTCGCGCACGCGGGGCAGAGCAATATTTACCAGGCGATCAAAAAACTCATACATGCGGTCACCGCGCAGTGTCACCATGACGCCGATGGGCATTCCCTCGCGGACCTTGAAGGCGGCGATCGACTTGCGCGCCTTGGTCACGATCGGCTTCTGGCCAGTGATGGCGCCGACTTCCGTGGCTGCCGGGTCGATGAGCTTGGCGTTCTGCGTCGCCTCGCCCACACCCATGTTGACCACAATCTTTTCCAGCTTGGGAGCGGCCATCGGGTTCTCGATGCCCAATTCCTTCATCACCGCCGGGCGGACTTCTTTGTAGTAGCGGTCGCGCAGGCGCGCGGTTTCGCGGTTGCTCGCCTTCGGCCGTGCCGGCTTGCCTTCGGGCTGCTCAGAAGCGGCTTCCACCCGCTCCGGCTTGGCCTTCTTGCCCTGTTGCTGCGGCTTCTGGCCGCCGCCTTTCTGCTTCTTCTCGTCTGCCATTTGCTACGTTCTACCTTTCTCACGGACTCGGCTCGGGCCGTTTCGTGAGGAACTCAATTGTGCCTTTAGCCGTCTTGGCATTTAGCATTTGGCCAACGGCTAAGTGCCAAATGCCGAGTGCTTCTTCATTTCTCCAACGTGTTGCCGCAGCTCTTGCACACGCGCACGTGGCGTTCACCGCGCTTCTCGTGTCCCAGGCGTACCGGACGCTTGCAGGAGTTGCAAACCAGCGCCACATTGCTGATGGAAATTGCGCTCTCCTGCTCGGCGATGCCACCCTTGATATTGCGCTGGGGGTTGGGCCGCACGTTCTTCTTCACCATCATCACGTGCTCGACCAGCACCTTGCCCTCGCGCGGAATTACCCGCAGCACGCGGCCTTCTTTGCCCTTGTCGCGTCCGGTAATCACCCGCACGTTATCGTTGCGGCGAATGTCTACGATTTTATGTACTCTGTCCATCTCAACTCCAGCAACTAGCAGCTAGCAATTAGCAACTAGCGCAAAACTTGCGAACCCAACAGCCGTTTCCGGCCCAATCAACTGCGCCCTGCAACCTGCTCACCAGTCTTTACTCAAGCTAATTGCCAGCTGCTGGTCGCTAGTTGCTATAAGACTTCCGGCGCCAGCGAAACAATCTTCAGGAAACGCTTTTCACGCAGCTCGCGGGCCACCGGACCGAAGACGCGCGTACCCACCGGCTCGCCGGCATCGTTGATCAGCACCGCCGCATTCTGATCGAAGCGGATGTAGGTACCATCTCGGCGGCGATGCTCCTTGCGGGTGCGCACGATGACGGCCTTCACCACGGTGCCTTTCTTGGCGGTGCCGTCGGGCGCAGCTTCCTTCACCGCGGCGGTAATCACGTCGCCCAGTCCAGCCACCAATCCGGTTGCGCCGCCCAGCGGCAGAATCATCTGCAGCTTGCGGGCGCCGGAGTTGTCGGCGACATCGAGCATGCTTCTCATCATCACTGCCATTGCAATCTCTCCTTACCGTCCCCGGAAAACCCTTTCGGGCGCCCCATCCTTTCGCCTGCGGTTGGCGCAAGGGTGGATTTAGGCCTGCTCGTCCGCCGCGGCCACCGGCCCACCCGAAACCAGCTTCGCGCGCTGCACAATGTCCTTCAACTGCCAGCGCTTGAGCTTGGACAGGGGACGCGTTTCCTCGATCTGGACCCAGTCGCCCAGCCGGGCCGTGCCGTTCTCGTCGTGGGCGTAGAATTTCTTGCTGCGCGCCACCACGCGTTTGTAGAACGGGTGCGCCTTCTGGCGGCGGACTTCGACCACGATGGTCTTGGCCATCTTGGTCGACACCACTTTGCCGATCAGGGTTTTGTGGTGAGCCGTCTTCTTAATTTCGGTTGCCGTCGTTTCGGCCATGGCTTACTTCTTCTCCGTCGCAGCCTTTTTGGCCGCCTTCTTTGCCTTCACCGGCTTGGCCTTCTTGGCCGCCTTCTTCGCCTTCATCGGCTTGGCCTTTTTGGCCGCCTTCTTCGCCTTCACCGGCTTGGCACTCCTGGTGGCAGCGACTGGTGCAGCCTGGACCGCACTATTGTCGCCGGCCAACTGCTTCTCGCGGGCCACGGTATTGATGCGCGCAATGTCGCGGCGCATGTCACGCAGCTTCTTCAGGCTCTCGGTCTGGCCCATCTTCAACTGAAACTTCAGCTTGAAGAGCTGGTCCGCCAGTTCGCGTTCCTGGTGCGCCAGTTCAGTGTCGGTGAGGTTGCGAATCTTTTCGATGTTCATTGCTAAATCCAGTTGTCGGTTGTCAGTTGTCGGTTGTCATGTTCTTCGTGACCTGCAACTGCACCGCTCCCTCTCTGTTTCGCCAATCGCCGCTCGCACGTGGTTGCCTTTTTCTGGCAACTAACAACCGGCCACTGACAACTGCATTTACTGCATGCCTTCGCGCGCCACAAATTTGGTGCGCAGCCCCAGCTTGTGTGAGGCCAGACGCATGGCTTCGGCGGCGTCGGTCTTGGACACGCCTTCCATCTCAAACAGAATCTTGCCGGGACGAACCACGGCAACCCAGTGATCGGGAGCGCCCTTGCCCTTGCCCATACGGGTTTCGGCCGGCTTCTTGGTGACCGGCTTGTCGGGGAAGAGGCGAATCCAGATCTTGCCGCCGCGCTTGACGAAGCGCGTCATGGCAACACGGCTGGCTTCGATCTGGCGGTCGGTGATCCAACCCGGCTCCATAACCTTCAGGCCGAAGTCGCCGAACGACAGCTCGCCGCCGCGCCACGCCTTGCCCGCCATACGACCGCGCTGCTGCTTGCGGTACTTGACTTTCTTTGGCATCAACATAATGAGTTCTCAGTTGTCAGTTATCAGCTCTCAGATTGCGGTTGAGAAATCATAACTGCCATTTTTTATGCCGCCCCTGAAGGGGCTCGAAACTCTTCTTCATCCTTCCCAGCGCTGAAGCGCTGGGCTAAGTTCTTTCGTCCCCTCGGGACTGCTGCTTTGGCCCGTTCAGCTTTCTCGCAATTCGGTATCTTTAGCGCAGTATCAGACCTAACAGACACCCGATACCTGACGGCCGCTCCGTCAACTGATAGCTGATAGCTGGCGGCTGACAGCTTCTTCTAAAACGCTCCTACGCCCTGCGGCTCGCGCCGCTTCTCGCGGAAGACTTCGCCCTTATACACCCAGCACTTCACGCCGATAACTCCGTAGGTGGTCTTGGCTTCGGCAAAGCCGTAATCGATGTCGGCGCGCAGCGTGTGCAGCGGCAGCCGGCCCTGGAGATACCATTCCGAGCGGGCGATTTCGTTGCCGTTCAGCCGGCCGCTGACCCGCACCTTGATTCCCTTGCAGCCGAAGCGCAGCGCCGAATCCACCGCCTTGCGCATGGCACGGCGGAAGCCCACCCGCTTCTCCAGCTGCAGCGCGATGTTCTCGGCCACCAGTTGTGCATCCAGTTCAGGCTTGTGCACTTCCTGGATGTCGACGTAGACGTCGCGATTGGTGCGCTTCTGGATCTCCTGCTTCAGCTTGTCGATCTCAGCGCCCTTGCGGCCGATGATGATGCCCGGACGCGCGGTGCGGATGATGATGCGCAGCTTGTTGCCCGGGCGCTCGATCTCGATCGAGCTGACGCCTGCCGACTTGAGCTTGTCCTTCAGCTCAGCCTTCAGCTTGACGTCTTCCAGCAGCAGCTTGTCGTAGTCGCGCTCGACAAACCAGCGCGAGCGCCACGGCTTGGTGATGCCAAGCCGGAATCCGTATGGATGGACTTTCTGTCCCATAGTGTCGCTTCTTCTCCGCGGCGACCGCTTTAGCTTCGCCGCTGCAAATCTTGTCGATCCTTGATTCTCCGCGTCCGCCACCGCGGACTCGGATCTATCGTCCGCGAAAGCGCGGCTACTTCTTGCCCGACTTCTTGCCCGACTTCTTCCCTTGCCAGGCGTCTTCTTCTTGCCGGCCGATTTCTTGGCTGCCGGTTTCTTGGCTGCCGGCTTCTTCTTGGCCGGGGCCTTCTTCTTCGCTGCCTTCATGGCGGGAGCAGCCTTGGTTTCGCCAACCGTCGTCGCCAGCCCGACGTTATCGTTGCCCGAAGCCTTCTCCGCCAGCGCGATCTCCAGATGCGAGATGCGCCGCTGATAGCGATAGGCACGTCCCATCGGCGCCGGCCGGATACGCTTCAGGCGCGGGCCTTCGTTGGCGATCGCCCGCTTCACGTAGAGGCGATCGAGATCGACGTCGAGGGCCTTATCGGCGCTGAGGTAGTTGGCATTCTCCACCGCCGAGCGCAGCAACTTGTACAGCGCCGGGGCGATACCCTGCTTGGCAAAGCGCAGCGTGTCCAGCGCGTCTTCCACCCGCCGGCCTTTGATCATGTCCAGCACCAGCCGCGCTTTCTGCGGCGAGACGCGCACGTAATTCAGTTTGGCTGTGAATTCCATGTCGTCTCCTTAACGGGGCCTGGCTGCCGTCTCGGTCGCTGCCTTGACCGAGTGGCCCTTGAAGGTGCGGGTCATGCTGAACTCGCCCAGCTTGTGGCCCACCATGTTTTCGGTGACGTACACCGGGATGAACTTCTTGCCATTGTGCACCGCGAGCGTGTGCCCCACCATCTCGGGGACCACGGTCGAGCGGCGTGACCAGGTGCGCACCACTTTCTTCTCGTTGCGCGCATTCATGTCCCCGATCTTGGCCACCAGGTGCGAATCGATAAACGGACCTTTTTTTGTCGAACGTGCCATAGCGTCTCAGTCCTACTTCTTCTTGGTGCGGCTCACGATCCATTTGTCGGTCCGCTTGTTATTGCGCGTCTTGTAGCCGCGCGTCGGCTTGCCCCACGGAGTCACCGGGTGACGTCCGCCGCTGGTTTTACCCTCGCCACCGCCATGCGGATGGTCGACCGGGTTCATGACCACGCCGCGGTTGGTGGGACGGATACCCATCCAGCGGGTACGGCCGGCCTTGCCAATGGAAACATTTTCGTGATCGACGTTGCCCACCTGGCCAATGGTGGCCATGCAGTCCACCAGCACCTTGCGGGTCTCGCCGGACGGCAGCTTCAGCAGCGCGTAGTCGCCTTCCTTGGCCACCAGTTGCGCCTGCGCTCCCGCGGAGCGCGCCATCTGCGCACCCTTTCCCGGCTTCAGCTCGACGTTATGCACCGTGGTGCCGGGAGGAATGTTGCGCAAGGGCAGGGCATTGCCTACCAGGATGTCGGCTTCCGGCCCGCTCACGATCTTGGATCCAACCTTGAGCTCAACCGGACACACGATGTAACGCTTCTCGCCGTCGGCATAATTCAGCAGGGCAATTCGCGCCGAGCGGTTGGGATCGTACTCGATCGACGCCACGGTTGCGGGAATGCCGAACTTGTCGCGCTTGAAATCGATGATGCGCAGCTTGCGCTTGTGACCGCCGCCGCGATGCCAGATCGTCAGGTCGCCGGAATTGCGGCGTCCACTGCTGCGCTTCTTGGGTTCGGTCAGCGGTTTGTACGGCCGGTTGGTCGTCAGATCGTCGTTGACGGTCGTAGTCGTGAACCGCCGCGTCGGAGTCACCGGTCTGTATGTCTTGATTGCCATATTCGCTCTTCGCTTATTGGCTCTTAGCTCTTGGCGCTTGGCCTTTAGCTAATTGCTAGTTGCTAGTTGCTATAAGTTCTCGGCGTACTCGGGCATCTTCTCGCCCGCTTTCAGCTTGACGTATGCCTTCTTCCAGTCGGGACGATAGCCGGTAAACTTGCCGCGGCGGCGCTCCTTGCCGGGGAAGGTGGCGGTGCGTACCGAGTCCACCTTCACTTTGAAGATGGCCTGCACGGCCTGTTTGATCTCGGTCTTGGTGGCGCTGCAGGCAACCTCGAAGACCAGCGTGCCTTCGGTTTCCTTCACGCCCAAGCCCTTTTCGGTAATAACGGGCTTACGAATCGTCTGGTATGCCGACTTCATTACGCCACCTCCGCCTTGCGCCGGGGCGCCGAGGCCTTCAGTGAAGCCTGCAGCTTCTCCAGTGCCGGCCGCGAGAACACCGCGCTGTCGAAGCGCAGCAGGTGATACGGATGTACCTCGCTGCCCGCGATCAGCTCCACGCCCTTCAGGTTGCGCGCACTCAGCTGCAGGTTCTTGTTGTCGGCGCCGTTCTCTACCAGCAGCGTCTTGCCCTTGGCGTTGATCTTGTCGAGCGCCTGGCGGAAGCTCTTGGTCTTGACTTCGCTCAGTTGGAAGTCGTCGACGACTACCAGCTTGCCATCAGCATGCTTGGCCGCCAGCGCCGAGCGCAGCGCGCCCAGCAGCTTCTTGCGCGGGAAGGCGTAGTCATAGGAGCGGGGCTTAGGTCCATGGACCGTGCCGCCATGCCGCCACAGCGGGGAGCGGATGGACGCGATGCGCGCCCGTCCCGTGCCCTTCTGCTTCCACAGCTTCTTGCCCGCGCCACTGACCAATCCGCGCGTCTTTGTGGCATGGGTTCCGGCGCGCTGCCCGGCGCGGTAGTGCTTCACCGCTTCCCAGAGCAGGTCTTCGTTGACCGCGCCGAAAACTTCGTCGGCCAGCTCGAACGTGCCTACCTTCTCGCCACCGAGATTGATTACATCTATCGTCGCCATAATTTCTTTCCAGTTAGCTTTCAGCCGCCAACCGTCAGCTATCAGTCATTCACTTTAGCTCTGGCTCTTCGCTAGTTGCTAATTGCCAGTTGCCAACCAGCAGATCCCTCGACCCGCTTCGTTCGCTCAGGATAAGCGCTCGAGGTTCAGACGCCTCGAAAACGCGCTTACTTCTTCTTCGCCGCCTGGCGCTTGGAAGCCTTCAACGGATCGACCGTACCGGCGCCGCTAAATCCACGGCGCTCTCTGGGCGGCTTCTTGGCCTTGTTGATCACAACGTAGCCATCCTTCGGACCCGGCACCGCGCCTTCCACCACCAGCAAATTCTCGTCGCGATCGACACCCAGCACGCGCAGGTTGCGCGTCGTTACCCGGTCAACCCCCATGTGTCCCGACATGCGCATGCCTTTGAACACGCGCGAGGGGAACGCCGAGGAGCCGATCGAGCCGGGAATCTGGAACATCGATCCGTGCGAACGGGCGCCGCCACCGAAGTGATGGCGCTTGACCACGCCGGCAAAGCCGCGCCCCTTGCTGGTCGCGACCACATCAACGAACTTCTCGCCGTCGAAGAGGTCGACCAGAACCTTGTCGCCGACTTTTACGCCGTCCGCCTGGTTGGCATCGTCCGTAACCACCGGAACCTCTTTCAGGAAGCGCATCGGCGGCAGGTTGTTCTTGGCGAAGTGTCCCTTCATCGGCTTGCTCAGCCGCGACTCCTTCACAAACTCGACCAGGCCGATCTGGGCGGCATCGTAGCCGTCCTTGGTGGCCGTCTTGCGCTGCGTGACGATGCACGGGCCGGCTTGCAGCACGGTGACCGGGTGGACTTCGCCCTTGTCATCGAATAGCTGCGTCATTCCGATCTTCTTGCCTAAAATTCCATTGACTGCCATGTTGTCCTCGTAACTCTGCTTCCTGGGTTCCGGCTTGTTGGCGCCGGGGACTCGCGTCGCGGAAGCTTTGTTTTTACGGCTGTTGGCTTTTGGCCATTGGCTTTTAGCAAGTCTCTGCCAGCTCAACTCTTGATTGCCAAGAGCCAAGAGCCAATCGCCAAGAGCTACTTGTGTTCCTTCCCAAATGCCTTGATCTCGACGTCCACGCCGGCGGGAAGCTCAAGCTTCATGAGCGCGTCCACCGTCTGCTGCGTTGGTTCCAGGATGTCGAGCAAACGTTTGTGCGTGCGGATCTCGAATTGCTCGCGCGACTTCTTGTCGACGTGCGGAGAGCGAAGGACGGTGTACTTGTTCTTCACCGTGGGCAGCGGTATGGGGCCTGCAATCTGCGCCCCGGTGCGCCGCGCCGTGTCCACGATCTCGCCAGTGGACTGGTCGAGCACGCGATAGTCATACGCCTTGAGCCGGATCCGGATTCGTTCTTTGCCAATCACGTTGGTTTTCTCTCAAAGATCTTGTGTTGGGGCTTCTGCGTCTCCGCAATCTGCCCTGCGGCCTTTGCCGCGGCTGATAATCGGGTGGCCCACATACGCCATCTTTTGGCATATGTGGGATCCCAGAACTCTACGCGATGATCTCGCTAATGGTGCCGGCGCCGACGGTGCGTCCGCCTTCGCGAATCGCGAAGCGCAGGCCCTTCTCCATCGCCACCGGAGTAATCAGCTCGATCTCCAGCGCCACGTTGTCGCCCGGCATCACCATCTCGGTGCCCGCCGGCAGCGTCGCCACTCCGGTCACGTCCGTAGTGCGGAAGTAAAACTGCGGACGATAGCCCTTGAAGAACGGCGTGTGCCGCCCGCCTTCGTCCTTCGACAGCACGTACACTTCGCCCTTGAACTTGGTGTGCGGCGTGATCGATCCCGGCTTGGCCAAAACCATGCCACGCTCGACGTCTTCTTTCGCAATGCCGCGCAGCAACAGGCCGGCATTGTCGCCCGCCAGACCTTCGTCCAGCTGCTTCTTGAACATTTCCACGCCGGTGACCACCGTCTTGCGGGTCTCGCGGAAGCCTACAATCTCCGACTCCTCGCCCACCTTCACCTTGCCGCGCTCGATGCGCCCGGTGACCACCGTGCCACGACCCTGGATCGAGAAAATGTCTTCGATGGGCATCAGGAACGGCTTGTCGATATCGCGCGCCGGCAGTGGCACGTTCTTGTCCACCGCCTCCATCAGCTCGTCAATCTTGGCTTCCCACTCCGCCTCGCCGTTCAGCGCGCCCAGCGCCGAGCCGCGAATCACCGGCAGATCGTCGCCCGGGAAGTTGTACTTGGTCAGCAGCTCGCGCACTTCCATCTCCACCAGGTCGATCAGCTCGGGATCTTCCACCGCATCGCACTTGTTCAGGAACACGACGATGTAGGGCACACCCACCTGGCGGGCCAAGAGCACGTGCTCTTTGGTCTGCGGCATGGGGCCGTCGGTGGCCGCCACCACCAGGATGGCGCCGTCCATCTGCGCCGCGCCGGTGATCATGTTCTTGATATAGTCGGCGTGGCCGGGGCAGTCGACGTGCGCGTAATGCCGGTTGGCGGTCTCGTACTCGACGTGCGCGGTGGCAATGGTGATGCCGCGCTCGCGCTCTTCCGGCGCGTTGTCGATGGAGTCGAAGGAACGGAACTTCACGCTCGGGTTGTGCTTCTGCAGGACCTTGGTGATGGCCGCCGTCAACGTGGTCTTGCCATGATCGATGTGCCCGATCGTGCCCACATTCACGTGCGGCTTGCTGCGATCAAATTTCTCTTTCGCCATTGAGTGACTCCGTTATTAACCGGGGCTTAAGCCCTCGCGTTTATGACCGATACCGGCACGGCAAGAAAAATCCGTGCCCCAACACAAACCTACTTCGTTCCCGCCGGGCTCCTGCCCTGCACCTTCGCAATGATCTCTTCCGCCACCGAGCGCGGCGCCTCTTCATAATGCGCGAAGTGCATGCTGAAGGTCGCACGGCCCTGGGTGTTGGATCGCATGTTGGTGGCATAGCCGAACATCTCGGCCAGCGGAACCATGGCCTTGATCACCTGCGAACCTGCGCGGTGCTCGATGCCCTCGATGCGGCCGCGGCGGCTGTTCAGGTCGCCAATGATGGTGCCCATATACTCCTCGGGCACGACCACTTCTACCGACATCACCGGCTCCAGCAGCACCGGGCTGGCCCTGCGCGCGGCTTCTTTGAAGGCCATCGAACCGGCAATCTTGAAGGCCATTTCGTTGGAATCGACTTCGTGATAGCTGCCGTCGTAGAGGGTCGCCTTCACGTCGACCATTTCATAGCCGGCAAGAACGCCGCCTTCCATGGCTTCCTTGATGCCCTGGTCAACCGGCTTGATGTATTCGCGGGGAACCGTGCCCCCGACCACATCGTTGACGAACTCGTAGCCCTTGCCCGGCTCGTTGGGCTCGATGCGAATCTTCACATGGCCGTACTGGCCGCTGCCGCCGGTCTGGCGGATGTACTTGCCCTCAGCCTCGGACTTCCTGCGGATGGTCTCGCGATAGGCCACCTGCGGCTTGCCGACGTTGGCCTGCACATTGAACTCGCGCATCATGCGGTCGACGATGATTTCCAGGTGCAGCTCGCCCATGCCGCTGATGATGGTTTGACCGCTGTCGGGATCGGTGTTGACCTTGAAGGTCGGATCTTCCTGCGCCAGCTTGCCCAGTGCGACGCCCATCTTCTCCTGGTCGCTCTTGGTCTTGGGCTCGACGGCAACGGAAATTACCGGGGCAGGGAACTCGATCGACTCGAGCGTGATGGGGTGTTTCTCGTCGCAGATGGTGTCGCCGGTCGTTACGTTGCGCAGGCCGACGCAGGCGCAGATATCGCCGGCATAGATTTCGCTGATCTCTTCGCGCTTGTTGGCGTGCATCTTCAGCAGGCGGCCAATGCGCTCGCTCCTCTGGCGGCCGCTATTGAGCAGGCTGTCGCCGGTCTTCAGGTGGCCGGAGTAGACGCGGATAAATGTGAGCTGGCCGACGAACGGGTCGGTCATGATCTTGAATGCCAGGGCCGCGAATGGGGCATTGTCTTCCGCCGGGCGCTCTTCTTCCGCGCCGGTATCGGGGTTCTTGCCCGTGACCGGGGGAATGTCGAGCGGCGAAGGCAGGTAATCGATGACAGCATCGAGCAGGGGCTGTACGCCCTTGTTCTTGAACGCGGTTCCGCAGATCACCGGGAACAAGCGCATGGCGATGGTGGAGCGTCGCAGCGAAGCCTTCAGCTCGGCCTCACCAATAGTCTCACCCTCGATGTACTTGTGCATCAGATCGTCTCCGTCATCGTTTTCGACGATGGACTCGACCAGGATCTGATGGAAGGCGTTGGCCTTCTTCTTCAGTTCCTCGGGAATCTCTTCGACGTGGAACTCGGCGCCGATGGTCTCGTCCTTCCAGACAACGGCCTTCATTTTGAGCAGATCGATGACGCCCTTGAACTTGTCTTCCTGCCCGATGGGCAACTGAATGGCGACCGGCTTGGCATTGAGGCGCTTGCGGATAGTGTCGATGGCATGCTCGAAATCAGCACCCATCTTGTCGATCTTGTTGATGAAGCAAATGCGCGGTACGCCGTATTTATCAGCCTGGCGCCACACGGTCTCCGACTGCGGCTCGACTCCGTGCACGGCGTCGAACACGGCACAGGCGCCGTCGAGCACGCGCAGCGAGCGCTCGACTTCCGCGGTGAAGTCGACGTGGCCGGGCGTGTCGATGATGTTGATGCGGATGTCCCGCCAGAAGCAGGTGGTCGCCGCCGAGGTGATGGTGATGCCGCGCTCCTGCTCCTGCGCCATCCAATCCATCGTTGCGGTGCCTTCATGGACCTCACCGATGCGGTGCGTAATTCCTGTATAGAAAAGGATCCGCTCCGTCGTGGTGGTCTTACCGGCATCGATGTGGGCCATGATGCCGATATTCCTGCAACGCGCTAATGGAACCTGTCGGGGCACAATCTTCTTCCGTTTCCTGAAGGGGCGCACCTTCAAGTGCGCCGTTAATCGTTTATCTGTTTCTCGTCCTGAGGCGACAAGCCGCCGAGGGACTCGCTTCTACGCGGTGCTGAAGCGCGGCTCTACCCAACTACCAGCGGTAATGGGCGAAAGCCTTGTTGGCCTCAGCCATGCGGTGGACGTCTTCCTTCTTCTTGATCGCCGCGCCGCGGTTGTTGGCCGCGTCCAGCAATTCGTTGCTGAGCTTGTCGATCATGCCTTTTTCGCCACGGCCACGGCTGTAGGTCAGAATCCAGCGGATGGCCAGCGAAGTGCGACGATCGGCATTCACTTCAATCGGCACCTGGTAGTTGGCGCCGCCGACGCGGCGGGTCTTCACTTCCAGCACCGGCTTGGCGTTCTCCACCGCTTTCTTGAAGAGCTTCAGGGCCTCGTCGCCGCCCTTTTCTTCCAGCTTCTTCATCGCGCTGTAGAAGATGCCCTGAGCGGTGGACTTCTTGCCGTCCCACATCATGGAATTCACAAACTTGTTGACCAACTGCGACCCGTACACCGGATCGCTCAGGGTTTCGCGCTTGACGATATGTCCTTTTCTCGGCATAGAACCTCGTATCTTTGGGGCCCCCGGAAGACGCCACCTTTGCGTCTGCTGGGCTGATTAGGCCTTCGGCCTCTTCGCTCCGTATTTCGAACGGCTCTGCTTGCGATTGGCCACGCCAACCGAGTCCAGCGTCCCGCGCACCACGTGATAGCGCACGCCCGGCAGGTCCTTCACACGGCCGCCGCGGATGAGCACGATCGAGTGCTCCTGCAGGTTGTGGCCGACACCGGGAATGTACGTCGTCACCTCGATGCCGTTGGTCAGCCGCACACGCGCGACTTTGCGCAGCGCTGAGTTCGGCTTCTTGGGCGTCTGGGTGTAGACGCGGGTGCAAACGCCGCGCCGTTGCGGGCAGGCCTGCAGGGCTGGACTCGCCGTCTTGTACTTCGGCGCCTGCCGGCCCTTGCGCACCAATTGATTAAATGTTGGCACTCTTTCCGCTCCTTGACTCCTGGCGCGATCACCGCGCCGTTCAAACCTTCAACTTCTGAGTGCTTCGCGCCAGGGCACGACTTCAGTCGTACCGAAAGACATCCATTTATCTGTCGCGAGCGGACTTTAGTCCGCGAGCGCACACGCACGCACACGCACAATAGATCCCACATTGGGACTGGACAGGACTCAGGCTGCCCATACTCCCCGCGCACACGTTCAGCAGGGATTTGGTTCCGTTCGAATCAAGCGAACGACGGTGGCGCCGAGATCGTTCCGCCGCAGCCGGAAAGGCGCAGCGGAGGTAAGCTCACGAAGGCACTCCGTTTCGTTGCTTCGGCCTGCATACCCGTGGAAAGCCCAACGGTAGCGCAGGCTCGTTTCAGCGAGGAAATCCTGGATGATTATACAGGATCGTTACGTCACAACCTGCCACACGTGCAGCGTGGCTCCGCAAAACTCGCAGAACCTGATCAGTGTAGCAATGCAAGGGCCAG
>CAWFIB010000006.1:0-100446 GCA_963815775.1 uncultured Acidobacteriaceae bacterium
GGTCTTCTCCGCGTGGAGAGCAGAAAAATACAGAATCGCGCCCAGCTCTGCATCCTTGCTGCCCTGGGATAAGACCGTCAACTGCTTTTCAGCCCGGCCGTAGTCTCCGGCGAAACACAGCAATTCGAACAGGAAGGTGCGCTGCCCCACATCAGTGGGATGATCGCGGAGATAAGCTGTCAGTTGCCTCTCCGCTTCGCGCACCTTTCCTGCATCGAAGAGTTGCTTCGCGTTCATCGTGCCTCCGATTTCGCTTGCTCACCACGGCCCTACCAGGGCTTGATCTTCAACAAGTCGAAACCTTTGTCGATGAATCCCTTTAGCTTTCCACCCTCTTCGGGGTTGTAGCTGATCTTGTACTTCTCGAACGCGAACGAGATGGATTCCATAGGATTCTCGCTCGATCCCGAGTGCTGGATGGAGGTGATCAACGCGTTCTCCATGTGGATCTTGTAATAGTCTTCCTGCTGATCACCCATGGGTTTGTCGTAGATAAGGTCTATGGTCTTGAGAACGTTGCCCGTGACGCAGTCGTCGAACAGCAGGGGTGACGTCTTGTCGACCGCTTTCATGATGGACAGGTCGTTGATGTTGGCCCGTCCGGCCCTCGCTTCCCCCCCGGCCGATCCTGGACCAATCACGTGCGCCATAGAAGCGCCAAAACTAAAAGAAAGCACGTCGATATGGTCCTGCTTGCTGGTGCTGGCGCCCGGACGGCCATCGATCTTCATGTATGCATTAACTGCCATTGCGATAATCTCCTTTCAGTGCAGAGCTGGAAACCCTCTTTCTACTAATGGCCCGTACTACCAGGCGAGCACCGGCTCGCCAGCGCCTGCGGGGCGAACTTATTTGGCGGGCATAGGAAGTTCCGCCACCAACCGCAAAGAAACCGTCAACTCGTCCAACTGGAAGTGTGGCCGCAAAAACGCCACCGCCCGGTAGCAGCCCGGCTTGCCGGGAATATCCGCAACGTCGATTCGTGCTTCTCGCAGCGGCCGTTGCGCCTTCGCAGCCGGTGAGGCTGAATCATCCGGCGTTACGTATGTGGTAATCCAGCGATTCAGGAACACCTCAGCTTCCTCGCGCGACATGAAGCTGCCAATCTTGTCGCGCATCATGGCCTTCAGGTAGTGGGCGAAACGCGAGCACGCCATGATGTAAGGCAGCTGTGCCGAGAGCCGGGCGTTGGCATTGGCGGAATCGAGGTCGTAGATCTTCGGCTTCTGACAGCTTTGCACACTGAAGAAAGCAGCGTAATCCGTACCTTTGCAGTGCACCAGAGGAACGAATCCCAGGTCCGCGAGCTCTTTCTCGCGGCGGTCGGTGATTGGCACTTCAGTAGGACACTTCAGCGCCAGGTCGCCTTCGTCGGTGTAGAAGTTGTGGGTTGGCAGGCCTTCGATTAGTCCTCCACCTTCGACACCGCGCATAGCAACACACATACCGAACTGGGAGAAGGAATTGGTCATGCAAGTGCCCAATGAATAGGCCGCGTTCATCCACAGATACTTCGAGTGATCCGTGCCATCCACGTGCTCCTCGTACGCAAACTCGTCGATGGGCTTCGTTTCTTTGCCGTAAGGAAGACGGCCAAGCGTCCGCGGCAGAGTCAGCGCCACGTAGCGCGAATCTTCCCCCTGGCGGAATGATTTCCATTTTGCATATTCCGTACTGTCAAAGATCTTGGCCAGATCGCGCGGCGCGTCGAGGGAGGTGAAGCTTTCCAGGTTGAATAGGTCAGAAGCCGCCGCGGAGACAAACGGTGCGTGGGCCTGCGCCGCAATGTGCGATATCCCATCCAGCAGCGCCATGTCTTCCGGGTGCTTGCCGAACTCGTAATCCCCAACCAGGGCGCCAAAAGGAGCGCCGCCGAATACGCCGTACTCTTCCTCGTAGACTTTCTTGAACAGGGCGCTTTGATCAAACTCTGGGGCTTTCTCGATGTCGCGCAGAAGCTCCTTCTTGGTCACATTCATGACCCGAATCTTCAAACTCACACCGGTTTCGCTATGGTCCATCAAGTGCTTCAAACCGCGCCACGAGCCCTCAAGCTTTTGAAATCCCTCGTAATGAAGAATTTCATTAAGCTGCAGGGACAACAGATGATCAATCTGCGCGATACGCGCGTTGATCATCATCTCGGCATCTTTCGCCACGGTCATAGAACCGTCGAGGACTTGGGCGACGAATTCTTTCACCAGGTTTTTGCCGCGTTCCCGGGCAACGGGGTCCGCGCCGAACCGTCCCTGTTCCACAATCTGGTCGAGAAGGCCCTTCTCCTCAGTCTGGGTTACTGCGGCTTCCGCCTGTTTTGCCGCCGCTGGTTCAGGCATTTGGTTCCTCCTTGGTTCCCATTTCCTGCTTTAACTTTTCGAGTTTCTCGGTCTTCCCGACCGCATCAAGGAGCAGGTCCTCGAGTTTGTCATTGCCCTGCAGCGTGCCTCGCAAATCGGCAAGCCGAGTGCGCAAGTCCAACAGCTCTTTCAGGGGCTTGACCTGCTTGGCCACATTAGCCGGCTCGAAATCGTCCATCTTCCTGAACTTGAGATCGACCTTCAACTTGGGAGCGTCCGGATCGTCGCTGAGCTTGTTCTCCACGGCAAAGGACAGGTGGGGCTTCATGCCTTCCAGCACTGAATCGAAATTGTCAGGATTCACCTCGACAAACTTGCGGTCCTTCAGCTTGGGGAGAGGCTGTTCCGGATTGCCGGTAAAATCGCCAAGCACGCCGACAACAAACGGCAACTCTTTCAATTCAATCGCTCCCCCGATTTCTACGTCATAGGTGATTTGGACCCTGGGGGGCCGCACTCGATCCAACTTGTGCTGTGCGCTTTGTCTCGCCATCGAAGCCCTCTTTTCTTGTTCAAGGAAGAATTGTCAATAGAACTCTGTTTTCGGCAAGGCACACTACGAAAGCTTAGTATGTCTCGGAACATCCCACACCAAAATGATAGCTGTGGGATCCTGGCAGGGGCAGGATATCACTCCCACCTACTATTCGGTGGTGGCTTTTGGTACCACGGTTGTAGTAACAATGTCAAGGGGTTTGAAGGGTTGAGGTACACTGGCGGGACGGTTGTGAACCTCAACTGAGTGGTTGCGGCCGGACGTCGCTGGCGGTGAGTGGGCTTGTCTGGTTTCAACAATACGCCGAGTGGGTGCAGGATGATGTCACGAGCCGGAGAGGAAGACACGCTTTTGACCAGACTTGGGAAACTATTGGTTTTGAAGGGGGACGATGCTCAAGCCGCTTTCCGATTCTGACGCCGAGCGCCTGAGAAAGTTCTTCCTGGAGCAAGGCTACACCGACGCCAGTCTGCGGCAGACCATCGGCCTGAAGGAGCTGCCTGCCAGTCGCTTGCGCAATTTACCCCGCCTCAAGGACCTGACCCGCGAGCCGAATGGCATCAACACACTGTTGCGCTGGTTCTGGATCGGGCTGGCACAGCCTGCTCAGGAAGCTCGCAGCCTTGTGCCACCTTGGGTTGTTTCGTTGGCGCTCGACTGCGGGCTGCTGGAGGAAAAGGATGGCGAGTTGCGTCCCCAAGCCATGCTTTTTCCTATGGATAAGTTCATTTTCGCCGCCGACCATACCAGCAAAATCGACCGCGGCGCCTCCGACTTGGTTCTCTGGCCAAATCCCACGAGCCGGTTGCTGTCACGATTCACCGTTCGTCAACATTCTCGTTGCCACTCTCGACGTGGGAACTGGCAGCGGCGTTCAGGCCCTGCAGGCGAGTCGATCATAGCGACCGGGTCATGGGCACGGATTTGAATCCGCGCGCCGTCGCGTTTGCCGCGTTTACTGCCCAGCTAAACGGAATCAAGGGGATCGAGTTCCTCGCCGGGGACGGATTCGCGCCTGTCGTCGGCCGCAAGTTTGACCTCATCGTCTCCAATCCGCCGTTTTTCATGACTCCGTCGGAGAGGTATCTCTTTTGCGACAACCCGCTTGAGCTCGACCAGCTCTGTCGCAAGCTGGCGCGCGAAGCCTCCTCGTATCTGTATGAAGGTGGCTACTTCCAAATGCTGTGCGAATGGGCTGGCATCGAGGGGGAGGACTGGCACGAGCGCCTCTCCGATTGGTTCGAGGGCACAGGCTGCGATGCACTGGTCTTGAAAGGGTATTCGCAGGACCCAGCGGAATACGCCGAGGAGCATATCCGCTCCATGACGCCAGCTTCGGAGACCGACTCCCAGTTGTATGACACCTACATGAACTATTACCGGAAGCATAAGGTCGTCGCGATTCATGGGGGAGCGGTGGCCATGCACCGCCGTTCGGGAACCAACTGGATGTTGATGGAAGAGGTCGAACACACCCCAAAAGATGCATTCGGGGATCTGGTGGCTGACACGTTCGCGCGGCGCGATTTCCTTCTGTCCCATGAAAACGATGCCACCCTGCTCTCGGTGAGGCCGAGACTCTCCCCGGACGCACGGCTGGAGCAGGTCTTTCAGCCCGCAGACGGAGGTTGGAAGCTGGAAGGACTGACCTTGCGGATGCCTAAGGGCTTGAATCCGATCATGGGGCTGCAGCCCGTCGTTGGAGAATTTCTGTTGGGTTGCGACGGAATGCGGCCGTTGAGCGAGATTGTTGCGGAGTTTACCGCTAAGGTGGACGCTCCCCGCGAGCAGGTGCAGCGCGAGTGCTTGGCGGCCATTCGCAAGCTCATCGAACGCGGCTTTCTGCTCTGTTAGCTGGCTTTGACTAAGCTCTTGCGCATCGGTTTGTGGACTTGGTACGGGCAGGCGAATTGCTAGAAAACTTTGGGCCTTGCGCGTATATTGTCCCTGACAAGTGTCCCGAAACAGTGGTCTTATTTGAACGGGGAAGACAGCTCGCCGCTGCTGACGAGCGAATGCTCAGAATGAAGAAACTGATCGGCAACCTTCGCGTGCGGCCCAATCAAGGCTCAGAGTCGCTCGGCGCCCATTATGAGATCGACTTCATGCCCTACAGCGGCAAGCTGAATACGCAAACCGTCCGCGTCAAAACCTTTGACGACTTGGTTGCCTTCCTTATCGAATTCAGAATGAAGGAAGACGAAGCCACCCGCTGGGCCGGCCAAGCGCGCAACTCTCTCATCCTGATTCCCAGCATCGAGCGCACGGAAGAGCAACTGAAGGACAGCGGGTTGGTGGGGTAATTTGTTTTTGTCATCGGATCCGAAAGTCAACAGACCACGGCTACCCTCAGCTCCGTGGAGCACCCCCAGATCCCTAGTGTCCGTCGCTTGACCAGTGCGGGGGATTCTTATAAAACCGGATGGGAAGGCCGCGGTCAACAACTTCGGGCCTTCGACTGGGGCAGACGGGCCCTGTCCTGGGCCCTCGGATCCAGCGCAGAAAAGGTGTGCTGAAATCCATGGGGCGTATAGTGTGGGCATGTTGAGAGCTAGAATCCAAATTTCGGAAATCTGGCTTTGCGCGCAAGCATGTTGGCAGCCCTGCCAGCCAATGATGAGGAGGCTCGAATGCAAAAAGGGCTTGAGATTCCCAAACTTAGCGGGAGCGTTGGAGACGGCGCAGCCAACGCTCCGAATGACGTCACGATTGTGCAGAAATTGTTGAATCTGGCGGTCGTAAATGGCGATTTGCCGGGGTTTGTTAAAGGTCCGGAGGATGGGAAGGTCACCGCGCAGACCGTGAAAATGATCGCTTCCTATCAGGCTCAACATGGGATTTCTAAGCCGAAAGTACACAACCTTCCGAAAGCCATAGTCGAACCCAAGTCGCGGACGCTCACTTTGCTGGCGAAGAATCCCTTGGTAGATTCGCGTTGGAGTGAATACGATGCTGCAATCAAGCAAGAGGTGGATGGCTACAACAAGCGCCTGAAGACCGTCGCGGGCTTCCAAGAATTGGATTGGCGCTGGGTGAAGGCGATGGTGTGGACTGAAGTGATAGCCGGACCAGACGATGCAGCCTGGAGCAGCAGGCCGATGCAAATCGGAAACCCGGGGGATAAAGGCCTCGAAGTCGTTCAAAAGGGGCTCGATCACTCCGACCTCGTTGTATCCGCGGAGGTTCGCACCGCGGTAAAGTCTGACGCGACGGGCGCGTTGAACATCCGTGCAGGTGTGGCGTACCTGTACCATCGTGCAGCGTTCCCGCACTACAAATACTCCGAAATCATCGACAGCTCACAGATCGAGACCTATCAACTAGCAGCAGGCGAGACTCTGAGCGGAGTGGCTTCCAAAGTCGGCACTACAGTCGATGAGCTCATGCGGCAGAGTGGCCTAGATGCAGCGAAGGCGAGCAAACTCCAGATAGGAGCCACCCTAAAATATCGGAAAGCCCACAAGATCTGGCAGATCACGGGATGGGATGCCTGGAAGGATGCGATCAAAGCCTACAACAGCCCAGGCGACCCCAAGTACGTGGAAAAGGTGACGAAGGCTTATGAGAAGATCAAATCTTACTGGGCTCAGTAGGGGAGAAGTGGCCATGAAAGCATCGCGCTGTCTTATTTTTCTTTTTGTCTCTCTCTTTGTCGGTGCGGCGGCATTCCCGCAGTGCACGGTAGACAGGCCGGAGCTGCTAAAGACGCTGCTGAATGCGAAAGTCATTGATGAGGACCGGGTTTTGGTACATTGCAGTCATACCTGCGATCTCCAGTTCGCGGGGGATACCTATCACGTTCTTGATGTCAGGGAGCTGGTTAAGAACGTCTCTGTTCCCCGAGGTGTGAACCAGATCGTGGTTCTCGACTCAAACTGGAAGGTGGTGAAGACAATTCCCTATGTAGATCAGCGTCCACTGTTCTGCCGTAACGACCAGATCATCATCTTCGGCAAGATGCACATCCCGGACTCGATTGGCGAGCCGGGAAACATCATCGTATTTCGCGGTCCGGATCTGGATGTGGAGTTCCGAAACGTGGACTGGGTTTCACTACCCACGCTTCGGGAGCAGAAAGGCTCGGAAATGCGGCCTGCGGCCAAGAGCAATAAATAGCTGTGGCCTCGCCAAATCGCTGCCGGCGAGTTTGCGGTCGAGAGTCGCTGGCTTCAAAAAGGATCGTACCGTCATGCGGTATGCGCATGGGCATCCGACATGAGTATTTTGTTTTGCATCCGAGAGCTGGGCATCGGCTGTGAGCCATTGGACTCTCGAAAGCTGAGGTCGGAGATTAACTCGAACCACTCTCACTTTGCCCATCCTCCCAGCAGTACTCGTAGCGGCTCTGCCACCGCCTGGAATCTCACCACCCTCACCGCATCGCTTCCTTTCATCGACACTAGCGGCATCAACCCGGCCTCAAGAATTCTCTCCGCCGCATCCTCCGTCAATAGCGCTTCCGCGCAAGGCTTCAGTTCACTCTCGCCGTTGTGCTTGTAGACGTGCAGCGGCAGCCCATCGATATTGCTATGCGTGCCGGGCCGCATCTCCCAGCCATCTTCGCTGAACGATTGCGCCAGCAGCAGCGCGCAGGCGAAGGCCGGATTACCCCATAAGTAGTCTTCGTGCTCGGGCTCTTCCGGCATCTCCTCAAAATCGAACGACTCCGTCGGGTCGGTTTCCTTGCCATAGGGAAGTCGCAGCAGGAATCGTGGCAACGCCAAGCCGACCCAGGCCGCCTCGTGTGATCGCCGCAGTGCATCCCATGCCTGCGCCGCCTCCGGCTCCATCGCCAACTTCCAGTCGCGTGGATGCGGAGTCTCCGCCAGCGACCTGCAGCCCAGCAACAGAGGGCTCGCTGCTGCCAGGAAGGGCGCCCCGGCGGCCTGAGCGATCTTCCCAATGCGGTTGAGCACCTTTAGCTCCTCACGCGTCGATCCAAACGTATAGTTGCCGGCGAGCAGCGCCCATGTTTCCGCTCCAGAAGTTCCTACGGTCTTCTCAACCAGCACCCTGTAAGTCTGAGTCTCGCGCAGATCGGGCGAGGACAGCAGATCGCGATATAGCTCTTCCTTCGAGGTGTCGATGAGATACAGCTTGAGCTGCGTACTGGTTTCTACGCGCCTCACCAGGAAGTACACGGCCTGCCATGCCGCCTCCAGCGCCTGAAAGGCCGGGGCATGAAGCAAGGCTCGCATCTGTGCACTGAGCGCGCGGTCGATCATCTCGAGAGCGGCTGTCTGCCGAGCATCCACGTCCGCCACCAGGTGCGGCTTGGTCACACGTTGCACGAACTTTTGTAGTTGATCAGGACGGCCTGCGCGGCGTTCTCCGCCCGGTGCCTCCGATTCCTTTACGATGTCGTCCAACAAACTGCCTGCGCGGTTCGCTGTTATGGCGGCCACAGCTGACTCGGCGGAAGTAGCTGTGTCGCTCCGCGCGGTCGACGGTCTTGGTTTTGCGCTCAAGCCTAATGCTTCGGCCGCGGCCGGAAAAGTGGCAGGGTCCTTGAGTTGCTGACGGACCTCGCGCAGTCGGCGAAACAGGTCCACGGTCTCAAACAGTCGATCCGGATGAAAATCCTCGAGTTCACGGAACCGTAGCACCAATGGCTCCGTTCCTCCCATGGGGAGGCGGATCGTTGGCCCTATGCGCGAAAGCACCTTGTCGAAATTGTCACGGTCTACCAGAATTGTGCTGCGGCTTTCCATTGGGGCACGTTCATCGTCAGCGTGGTTCGAACCACTGAAATTGCCGATCAACGCGATGCGAAAAGGTGCTTCTTCTTGCGAGGTTCCGCCCTCTGCGCCGAGACTTTCAGAAATCTCGACTTTGCTACGATCAAAGGGACGTGCCATGGGAGTGTCCTTCCGCTGCCTTCTGCAACAGCAGCCTTCGCTTGGGGCAGGGGTTCGAAGAGGTCAAGGACTCGCGCAAAGCCACACTATGTCCGAATCGCAGAAAAGTCCACGGAAATCTGGAGTCGAGTCACAACCCCAGGCTGCCGCAGGTTGAAGCGAGAGACCGAGTTCCCAAGCGCGTTTCGCTTTCCTGCCGGGCCACAGTGAAGCAAACTACCGCGGCAAGCGATTTGCCCTGAGCGCAGCCAGACCCGCCAGCAAAGTGGCTTCGGGCTGCTAGTCTTGCCACAGGATGCCCTTCGTAGCACAATGAACCCAAGAAGCGCCCTGAACGGCAGCTTTGTGCTGTCCCCGTTCTCGACTTCAACAGTGACCTTCCAGGCCGCTGCCAAGTACGGGCGATGTCAAAGTCGAGGGGGAGTCCGACAGTTTGTCGGACCAGGACCTGCAGCAAGGACAAATGATTCCGGTGGCCAACCGACCAGTCAGGATTGGTAAATACGAAATTACCGACGTGATCGGAGAAGGCGGCATGGGCGCCGTCTACAAGGCCACCGATCCTCGCATCGGCCGCACCGTTGCGATCAAGGTCATCAAGGGCGACTTCTCCGACAATCCCGAATTGTTGAAGCGTTTCTATCGCGAAGCGCAAGCCGTCGGAAACCTGCAACATCCGAATATTGTCGTGGTTTATGACTTGGGCGAGGAGGACGGCAGCCCGTACTTGGTCATGGAATACCTGAACGGTATTCCTCTGGACAAGGTCATCGCGCAGCGCCAAAGCGTGCCCGTCGTGCAGAAGCTCGGCATTGTGATCGAGGTTCTGAACGCTCTTCATTACGCCCATCAGCACAATATCGTTCACCGCGACGTCAAACCGGCGAACGTCATGGTGCTTAGGGATGGAAAGGTAAAGCTGCTCGACTTTGGTATCGCCCGCGAAGGAGATCTGGGACAGACCAAGACCGGGCAGGTCATGGGCACCATGTGGTACATGTCCCCCGAGCAATTGAACAGCGAAGCCGTGGATGGGCGCAGCGATGTTTATGCCACCGGCATTCTGCTCTACGAATTCCTGGCCTACACCCTGCCATTCGACCCCCGCGACATGACGGGGATGATCGTCAAGCGCTTACGAGGCGATCCCACTCCGCCCCTGTCCAAGTACCTGGAATCGTACCCCCTGGAACTTGACGAAATCATCGCCCGGGCGCTGACGCTGGATCGCGAGCAACGATTCAGCTCTGCGGAGGAATTCGCTTTTGATTTGTCGCGACTTCAGGAGCGGCTGAAGCGTGACATGGTGAGCCACTTTGTCGATGAAGCGCGGGCATTCATTGCCAAGTCTGAGCTGACCCGAGCGAAGGACCTGTTGTCGCAAGTCCTTCAGATCGATACCCAGAACCCCACGGCCAAGCAGCTTTTATACGAGATTCAGCAGACGCTGCAAAAAGCTGCTCGCGGCGAAAAAGTACACGAGTTGCGCGCCCGGGCAGAGGAAGCGATTTCTGCCAAGCAATGGGAGCAGGCGGACAGCCTGTTGGACCAGGCCATCAAGCTTGATTCCACCGATCCTGACTTACTCAGCCTGAGAGCACAAATCGAGCGTGCTAAATCCAGGGCCCAGCAGGTGAAGAAGTTGCTCACGCTGGCCAAGGTGGCTCAGCAGACCGGTGAGTTGGTGGTTGCGAAAAAAGCTGTGGATGACGCTCTCATGCTGCATCCACAGGACACCGACGCCCGGATGATGCAGTCGGCCATCGCCCGACAGCTTATCGAATACGAGAAGCAACGCCAAGTCCAGCAGTTTCTGGAGGCGGCACGCCGCGAGATCGCCGCACACCAATTTGCGGCGGCTCGGGAGAACGTGGACAAGGCCAAGGCCATTGATCAGGCCTATCCCGAGATTCCAGGCCTCGAACGGATGCTCAAGGCCGGGCTGGATCAGGAGACTCGGCAGCGCGAGCTGCTCCAGGTTTGCAGCCAGATCGAACAGGAAGTGAATGCCAATCGGCCGAAGGCTGCGCGCGACATTGCCGCGAAGGCCATGCGGAAGTTTCCTGGCGAGCCGGACATCATGCGGCTGAAGGCAGCGGCCGAGGCTGCGATCGAAAAAGAAGAGCGGCGCCTCTACATCGACGACCGTATTGCGACAGCCTCTCGGCTGATCGACGGCGGCGAGGCGACGCGGGCGCTGCGTCTGCTGAAGGACGTCGAACGGGAATATCCCACCGACCTGCACCTTCGCGAGTATCTGGAGGTTGTCCGTCAGGCCGCCGCTAGCGAGAAAACCGCGCGTGCCAAGGCGGAGGTACTGCAAAAGGCGCGAGACGCGATGCGGAGCAAGAGCTTTGCACAAGCCATCAGCGTGCTGGAAGGCGGCCTGGTCCAATTTCCCGAAGATGCTGAGATCAAAGATCTGCTCAACGCTGCTCGGGAAGAGTTCGAACGACTGGAAAAGAAAAAGCAGGTGGAGGAGGTCAGTAAACAGGCGCAAAGCCTCCTCCATGCGCGCGCTCACACGGACGCCATTCGGCTGCTGGAACGTACCGCCGCCCAGGTCTCTGATCCGGAGCTTACAAACCTACTGCAATACGCCAGGCAAGAGGCCGCGAAGTTCCACGCCGCTGCGCACCAGGCTAGCGAGCAGGCTGCCCAGATGCTCAGCCTGGGGCAGCACGCCGAGGCGGTCACTTTTCTCGAAGCCCAAGTCGGCAAGTATGGGAAGAATGCCGATTTCCAGGTTCTGCTGGAACAGGCGCGAAAACAAGCGGAGGAGGCACAGCGGGCGAAGGAAAGATTGCGAAGCACGCTGCAAGAGGCCCGAGCAAAGCTCAAAGCGCAGGACATTTATGGTGCGGAAGCTCTGTTGCGCGTGTGCGAGCTTGACGCTCCCGACGAACCTGATGTCATGGCTCTTGCCATCGAGATTGAGGAGGAGAAGAAGGCCGAAAAGCGCCGCCAGGATGAAGCCGCTGAGCGTGCCGCGCGCGAGAAACAAGAAGCCGAGCGCCGGGAGGCAGAAGAGGCGCAACGCGCGTTGCTGCTAAAGCAGGACGAGGAACGTCGCCGACGAGAGGCAGCGGAGCGTGAACTTCGGCAACAAAAAGAAGCGGCAGAACGTGAACTCCAGAAGCAGAGAGAAGCGGCAGAGGCCGCGGCGCCACCGCTATCGACCGAGAGGGAAGCCGCCACCATTCTGGATGTCCCCGGTGCTCAGGCAGCCTCACCCGCGGCTGTCCTGCCACCCGTGGCGGCGGCTTCACCACGTGAGGAGGGTGCTCCCCTTTCACTGGCAACCGACATTTTCAGAACTCCGGTTGAGCCGGAACGCGCCGAAGCGATCGGACAAACGGCGGTGGACCTCCCCGCCAGAAAGATCCCCGAACCTCCGAAGGCTCCCCCCGGTAAGAAAGAATCGAAGAAAACGACGACGGCGAGCCAGCCTTCGGCTGCTGTAGCCGAAACTGTCGTTACGCCCATCCCAGCGACGCCCTCCAAGGCTGCTCCCCTGCGGATGGAGGCAGTGGTCGAAGAGCCCAAACCAGCGCCACGCCCGTCGACTCCTCCGCCGTTGGAGCCGCCTCCACGGGAAGTTCGCCCTCCGGGCCAAAAGCGGCTGCTGGTGATAATAGGCGGGGCGATAGTCCTGATTCTGCTAGTGATCGCGCTCGTTTTCTTCCTGCACAGTAATAAACAGCCTACGCCGGTGGCCAACAAGGAAGTGACTCCGGCCGTCGTCCCGCAGCCTGCTCAACCTTCTCAGCCAACCAGCGCTTTGCTCAAAATCGTCGCGCCTCCGGGTGCCAAATTCCGTCTGGGAGATATCAGTAAGACGATCGGCCCTGACGGTACTGCTGAAATCGAGACAAAGCCTGGTAAGTATCAGTTTGAAATCAATGCCCAGGACTTTAAGCCCTACTCGGCGAAGGTAGAGCTCAAGCTGGGCCAAAATGAACCTCTGACTCCCCCTCTGGAGCCCTTGCATGCCGAGAAGTTCGGAACCCTGCTGGTTCGAGCGAATGTCGACCACTTTGATGTGCTCGTCGATGGCCAGCTCAAGTCCAACAGCGGAGGTGGAAAGCAAGCGAAGCTGAAGATCTTGCAGGGGACGTACAAGGTACAGATCAAGAAATCCGGCTATATCGATTCTGCGCCGCAGTCGATCGACATTGTTGCGAATGAGGACAACAGGACCCCGCTGTTCGATTTGAAGCCCACCCCGCCGACCGAGGCCACTCTAACAGTCACCGTCCGGCCAGCAGGCAGCATACGCATTGACGACGGATCTCCCATCCCTTTGCCGAACGGTTCATATACCGGAAAACTCAGCCCCGGTTCCCACAAAGTCGAGGCCAGTGCCGACGGATATCAAACGAAAACGAAAGAGTTGACGGCCAAGGCAGGCGAAACCCTGCCTTTGGCGTTTGACCTGCCGATCATCCCGGTTGCCAAACCGCAGCCGACGATCACCGTCAGCGCCGTCCCTGACAACATCGAGCAGGGAAAATCAGCTACCGTTCGCTGGAATGCGCAAAACGCCACCCAAGTCACCATCGACGGTTTCCCAGGAAGGTCGTTTGATCCCAACGGCCAGATGGATGTAACTCCGGACAAGGACACGACCTACACGCTGATTGCCAAGGGCCCCGGAGGGGAGAAGATGGGGCGTGTAAAAATCAGCGTGCGGGCCAAAGTCACGCCCCCACCTCCTCCGCCGGCTCGGGACGAGAAGCCCTTCATCCTTGCTGCTATCAAGGCATGGTCTTCGGCTTATGAGAGTAAGGATGGCCAGAAGATCAAAGAAGCGTTTCCCACAATATCTCAAAATTTCGAAAGGGGGATAAGAGCAATACCGACGGCTATCAATGTGGTCTACCAGTGTGGTGATCCGAAGATCACTGGAAATAACACAGCAGAAGCTTCCTGTACCGAGTCTGTAGCTGTGGTTGGCGGTCCCCCCCCAAGGCCGAGGCATGTTTCGGTACAGTTGGCGAGGAATGGGGAGAAGTGGACAGTGTCTGCCATCGCGGGATCGAAGTAGTTTCGGGGCCGACTCCGCTCAAGGACTGGCGGGTGGTTCCGAATATCGACGCCTACCGATCCGTAGCAATTGAACCGCCCCCGCCCACCACCTTTGTGCTGTCTAATAAGTCTCGGCGTTGCGTTTCCGCTTTTGGCAACACTCGTCAACCTCCGCGGACCAATCCTTCACCAGCGCAAGAATATACAATCCTTAAAGGTAAGCCACCAACTCCAATTCTCCGCTTAAACAGCGGCAATTTGCCCTGTCCCAGCCATCCTTCCATTGGCATTCTCTAATGGCGATGCAACAAAAAGTCCACTGTTAGCTTGCAACTTCAGCATTTCAAGTCTATTTTTTATTGACTTGCTGAACTGTTTTTGCTACTTTCGGGCCTCCCCGAAGGCAGCAACTGTTTTCAGTACCTACAATCTGGGTCTCCTTGACTTCCGGAGGTTACTGATGGCTCGCCACCGTCATTCGCTCACTCCTTGCTGGGTCTTTTGCGCTGTAATCTCACTGGTTGTCTGCGGACTCTCACCGGTGGTTACGGCCCAAGCGCTTTCAGGTGCAACTCCAGCGCGAAGTCAATCCGTCGCAACTCAGGCCCCGGTGCAGTCTGGCTTGGCCTCCGTGCAATCGGTAAACGTCCAGTCGGCAACCCAGGCAAGTTCGACCCAGGCTGCGGTACAGTCCACCTCGGCACAGTCGTCCCGGTCCACGAGCACGCCGGCCAGCGTGCAGTCGGGTGGCACGTCGACAGCAGCTTCGGCCAAAGCTGTAACCCCCAGCCCAGCGACCTTCCTGGTTGCCACCGCCCTTTCGGTGAGCGGAACACCCGCCGCGGTTGCGACTGGTGACCTCAATGGCGACGGAAAGCTTGACCTGATCGTTCTCAACTCCAGTACAGGCAAGCTATCGGTGATGCTGGGAAAAGGCGATGGCACATTCGCAGCGCCTGTCGACTACGCAGTCGGCACGCAACCCACATCTCTGCTGACCGCCGACTTCAACGGTGATGGCAAGCTGGATGTCGCCATTTGCAACCAGGCCGATGGGACGATCAGCGTTCTGCTCGGCAATGGAGACGGCACTCTGCAAACCCAGGCTGTCTATGCGGTCGTGCCGGGAGCCAACTATCTTGCCGCAGCCGACTTCAACGGCGACGGCAAGCCCGACCTGGCTGTCGCTGCGGCGGCATCGCAAACCATCGGAATACTACTCAACAGCGGCAACGGAACCTTCGCCAAGGCGACTCCGTTTGTCACCGGCTCCAGCCCCAATGCGCTCGCGACCGCAGATTTCGATGGCGACGGTAATCAGGATGTAGCTTCGGCCAACGCCGACGGTACCATCAGTCTCCTGCTTGGACGTGGGGATGGCTCATTCCGCTCGCTTACCTCCGTGTCGGCGGGCAACGCGCCGCTCTCTTCTGTGGTTTCTGGAGACTTCAACAACGACGGCAAGACCGATCTGGCCGTCACGCAGTCGGGAACGAAGCTGGTCACCGTTCTGTTAAACAATGGCAGCGGGAGCTTCGCCAAGGGTGCGACCTATAACGTCGGCAGTAATCCCGCGCAAATCATCGTCGCCGACGTAAGCGGCGACAGCATTCCTGACCTCATAACCGCCAACCAGGCGGCGAATACCTTTAGTGTGCTGATTGGCAACGGCGATGGCACTTTCCAAAGCTCGATCGACTTTGCGGTCGGGAAGTCACCGTCAGCTCTCGCCGCAGGCGATTTTGACGGCGATGGACGCACCGATCTCGCGGTAGCCAATTTCGCCGACAAATCGGTAAGCGTCCCGTTAGGTAATGGCGACGGAACCTTCAAGGCTGCGCGCGTCTATGGAGCCGAGCTGGCACGCAAGGCCATCGCTGTTGGCGACCTCGACGGAGACAGCAAGCCGGACCTGGTGGTGACCAATTTCTGTGGCGGCGACGCGGCCTGCGCCGGCAATGGTACGGCGAGCGTCCTGCTGGCAACTTCCGATGGCAACTACAAGGCTGCGGGAAATTATCCGCTGGGCGTCGGCCCAGTGTCGGCCGCGTTGGCCGACCTGAAGGGCGACAAGAAGCTCGACCTGATCGCCGTCAACAAGGGCGACAAAACCGTCACCGTCCTGCTGGGCAACGGAGACGGGACCTTCCAGTCCGCGCTGACGTATTCGCTGCAGAACAGCCCTGCGGCTCTCGCGGTGGGCGACTTCAACGGTGACGGCAAGATCGATCTCGCCGTGGCTGGCGATTGTGGATCGACTGCTTGCGCGCGGCCTGGCCAGCTCACCCTGATGCTCGGCGCTGGCGATGGCAGCTTTGTGACCGGCGCGAGCTATTCCGTCGGTTACGGGCCGGTCTCGGTCGCGGCCGGCGACATCAACGGTGACGGGATTCTCGACCTGGTTGTCGCCAATGCCTGCGGCGTGGACAGCAGTTGCAAAGCCAAGGGAACTGCGACGGTGCTTCTCGGCGACGGCCATGGTGCATTTCAGCCGGGTACGGAAATGTCGCTCGGCATGGGTCCGTCTTCAGTCGCGCTCGGTGATCTGGTCGGACGCAAGGTTCTTGACCTCGCCGTGGCTTACCGCGGAGACAACCAGGTTGCCGTCTTGGCAGGCAAGGGCGACGGAACCTTCAACAAACCTGTCACTTACGCAGCTGGAACTGCACCGTCGGCCGTAGTTGTCGCCGACTTCAATGGAGACGCGAAAGCCGACGTCGCCGTTGCAAACTCCAAAGACTCGACGGTCAGTGTCCTCTTCGGCAAGGGCAATGGAACCTTGCAGACGGCAGTCGCCTATCCGGTCGGCGCCGGTCCGGAATCGCTGGCCGCGGTGCAAGCCGCCCAGTCGGCACCGGTCGACCTCGTGGCCGCCAACGGCACCTCCGGCTCTACCCCCATGGGCAGCGACGTGACCGTGCTCAAGAACCTGACCCCTGCGGATAAACCCGACAACGTTCTGAAGAATCTGGGCCAGATCAACGCAACAGGTAGCACAACGACACTTAAACTCACAATGGGGATGAACCCTTCCAATTACGGCGACCCTTTGCAATTCACCGCCACAGTAACTGCTGACGGATCAAACGGCCAGCCCACAGGATTTGTAAAGTTCGTTGATGATGCGAACCGCGGCAATTCGATTCCCAATTGCGACAAAGTCCCGCTATCCGGCGGCACCAATCCCAAGTTGGCTATAGCTTTCTGCACCAGCAGCGTAGGTAAGCAGAATCTACTGTCCGGAGGTCCACACCAGCTCAAAGCCAAGTACTTCAATGGGAATTACGACAATTCCGAGTCAATGCCCGACTTAGAGCAGGATGTAACCAGGGTCAAGCCCACGTTCGAGCCGCTGATGCTGACCAAGGGAAGCGACCCGTCTATCTACGGCGACGCTCTGCAGTTCACCGCCACCTTGGATGGCGTCCCAGGTGCCCAGCAGCCTATGGGTAGTGTTGTGTTTACGGACACCTATATGGGAAAAAAGACGTTCATTTGCACTTCGCCGTTGACCCCGGGTACCAACAAGAGCGTCGCTACGTGTGACAATCCAGGGCAGGTGGGCGCACTGATGGGCGGCGGCCATAGTATCGTGGCCAGCTACACGGACGACACCAACTACACATCGGCCGACGATTCGGCGCCGCTGTCACATACGGTTAACGGGACCAAGCCGAAGTTCGAGCCTCTGACTCTTACCAAGGGAAGCGACCCTTCCACCTACGGCGACGCTCTGCAGTTCACCGCCACCCTGGATGGCGTCCCCGGCCAGCAGCAGCCGATGGGCAATGTGGTCTTCACCGACACCTACAACGGGAACAAGACCACCATCTGCGATGTGCCGCTGACTCCAGATGCCAACAACAGCGTTGCTAAGTGTGACAATCCGGGACAGGTGGGCGCACTGATGGGTGGCGACCACAGCATTGTAGCCAACTATAGCGGTAGCGACGATCCGAATTACAACAGCGCGGACCCGTCGGCTGCTCTTTCACAGTCCGTAGGCCGCTACACACCGAACTTCACCGATTCCGGCACTATGAATTCCGTGTACGGCCACAGCATTACCTTGACTGCAACACTCAACGGCCCAGCTAACGTGCCGGGGCCTACTGGAGCTGTCGTCTTTTACGACACCTACACCGACAACTCGAACAATACGTCCGGGCCAACACCGCTGTGCAACATGAGCAGTTTGACGCAGGGAACCGGCAGCAGTACAGCAACGTGTACTCCGGTGCCGCCCGCGTTACTGGCCGGTAAGCACGTTGTATCCGCCACCTACAAGGACGACACCAACTTCGGGAAGGCCGGTCCGTCCACCATCGTGACCCAGTCCGTTGGCCGATTCCAAACTATGGGATCAGTTAGCAGTTCAAGTTCCCAGAACACATCTCTATTCGGGCAGACGGTAATGTTCACCGCTAAACTAACGGGAGCTGGAGGCGGTTACGCTCCGCCTACAGGAAGCATAGCCTTCGCCGGTACCGGCATAAGCGGTTGCTCCAGCCAATCAGTGGATATGAACACCGGAACTGCGACGTGCAGCACGAACCCGTCGCAGCCGGGCTTTATCGATGTTGTGGCTACTTACAGTAGCGACAACAACTACGCTGTAGTTGCCCCTACGGTTAGGCAGACAGTTGAGTACTTCCAACTGTCGCCTAGCGCCGGGTTCACTACAGTTATCCAGACCTTCGACAACACGAACACTCCCTACACTTCAAAAACGCTGACGATCACCGCCATGCCATCCCCAACCCCTGCCTACAACGGCAATCTGACAATGAGCTGCGCCATTGCTCCGATGGTGCCTAACGGACCAACGTGTTCAGTGACAACCACCATGATTCCGGGTGCCAGCGGTCCGACGAATATGGTGTTCACGACCTCAAGCACAACGCCGATTGGCAACTACGCAGTCACCATCACCGGGCAGGATATAGCAAATGGCGCTACGCCGAATAAGACCATCATCGCGGTGAACGTGGGCCAGCTAACCGGAAGTCTACTGGTACCTGGAAATACTCAGGTCGCGTTTGTGGGTACTTCTGATATGTCGGTAAACTTCGCTTGCGCCCAGATCATAGGGCCTAACGGAACAGTGCTGTATGTACCGGGTCAGGCGAACATTTACAACATCACATGTGGCGTGAGTCCGGGCATGACCACGGTTTCCACTGATCCGAACAACCCGACGGAAGTTACTGTTACGATCAGCTCCTCGTCAGGTCTACGTTCTGAACTTCGGATGCCATCCAGAATTCTGGGACTTTTCTGCATGGGGATGCCGGCCATAGTGCTGCTCGGCTCGCTGCGGTTTAGAAAACTGTCGCGCACCCGCATACTGCAGATACTTGGCCTGATGCTAGTGTCCTTCGCCTTGCTCCAAGCCCTTGGGTGTGGCGGCGGATTCACCCCACCTCCGGCTGGCAGCACACCGCCGGGTTCGTACCAGATGGTGGTTGTGGGAACAACCTCGGCCGGTGTGCAGACTTCGGCTGTCGTTCCGTTCGTCGTTAACGGCAGCTAGACATGACTGACTGGGTTGATTCACGGCTCTGTAGCAGCTTTGGGGAATTCGATTCCTACTGAGGAGTGTCATGACGAAACGCACTCTTGTGTTTTTGCTTCTCAATTGCACATGCGGTTTGGCAGCTTTTGGCCAGGGGCAACCCTTCTGGAACTGTGGCTCAGCTTCTATGGCGAAGCACGCCAACCTTATCTGCCTTTTACCGGTTGCTACGCAAAGCGTTTCCAGCAATCCCCTGGCGCCGGCCATTAATTCGGCTTTCGCAACGCAGTTGGGCCAGTTGCCCACTCTAAGCTCGGGACCGGCCATCGCGGTCACCTACGATGCAGTTACCGGTGTCCCGATCGTGTCGAGCAGCCTTGGTCCGGTCCTGACGGACCGGCCCGAGACCATAGGAAGACACAAACTCTTGCTGGCCTTTGGTTACCAGCGATTTAACTTCAATAGCATTGACGGAACAAATCTGGATTCGCTCCCATTTGTGTTTCACACGGCGTTCGCTCCAAACACTGCGACCCAATACACCGTTGAGAAGGCAAATATCGGCTTGACGCTCAACCAATACGTCGGAGTCGCCACCTTTGGACTCACGAAAAAGGTTGATATTTCCGTCGTTGTACCGGTAGAGACCGTAAAAATCGTCTCGCACGCTTCGAATTTCAATCTGTACACGGTGGGTCCTGACAATACCGCTCAAGGTCAGGCTACTTCGGCTCTTCCCATAGTTCGGGGTTCAGCCAGCGGCTTTGGCGACGTGATTGTTAATGTAAAAGGGATTATATACTCGGGGGAGAAGGATGCTGTTGCGACCGGAATGCTGGTGCGATTTCCGACGGGAGATGCCCTCAACTATCTTGGCTCCGGAGCCTACGGTTTCAACCCATATGCCGTATGGTCGCATCGCTTCAGCAAGATATCTCCGCGTGTCCGTCTTGGTTATCAATTCAACACAGCTACGGTACTGATCCCAAACGCGACGACAGGTCTCGGCAGTTCAAGTCTGCCCGGAGGTCTGCAATACACTGGGGGAGCAGACTTTATTGTGCTAAGCGGGGAAAGACCGTTAACTTTTGCCGCCGATTTTATCGGGAATTACGTGGTTAATTCTCCGTGGCTGGCTCCGGGCTATGCCACTCTAAACGCGCCGTCTTGTTCGGCTTCAGGATGTTCCGCCAATACAACTACCGTTTCTCCATTCCCGTACCCATCATTTGTGCAGACGGTCAAATACACCACAAAATCCTACAACTCTGATCAAATCGCGCTAGGACTGAAGTTCAAGCCATGGAAGGACTTGATTCTTGCTGTCAACGTGACATTCCAGGTAAATAATGTCGGATTGAAGAGCTCGCCGGTGCCCCTAGTTGGAGTTGCATATACCTTTTAGGCCCTAATGAAATGGTAGTTCCCCCGGCTCTCCTAAGGAACAACATTGATGGGCACAAGCTGGAATCCGAGTTCTCTGGCTTGGGCGTGAAGTCTTGCTGATTTTTGTTGGCGTCGGCGTCGTTCGTGCTCTTGAAAGATCGTCGCGTCGTACTCCTGTTGTGTTGTGACCATGTGGTACACGATCCTGGCGAGCTTATGCGCGGTAGCGGTCATGGCCTTGGGGGCTCCCATCCGCGCTTTCATGCGCCTGAAGTAGTCACCCAGAAATGTGTTGCTTCGATGCAGTCCCTGGGTAGCCATGCGCAGCGCCAGGGCCGCGCGGTTTTTTGTCGGTCGCGTACGGGACGATAAGACCTGACCGCCACTGATCTTGGGGTCCGGGCATAATCGTAACTAGGAGCAGAACGCGGCGGCGGTGGGAAAGCGGGATAGATTGGGGCCGATTTCGGTAAGCAGCATTTGGGCCGTCAACGAGTTGATGTAAAGGGCATCGGTGACTTATACCTTTGGCCACTAACTACGGTGTGCAGAGGAAGGGCCCTGTTCCACCACTTCCGAAGCATAGCCTTCCGGGTTTTTCTGCATCCAGCTCCAGGCGCTGCCGAGGATCGACTCCAGAGAGGCATACTGCGGTGTCCACCCCAGCTCGCGGCGGATCTTCTCTGAGCTTGCGACTAGCACTGCGGGGTCTCCCGCTCGCCTCGCCGCCTCGACAACAGGGACGTCGACTCCCGTCACACGCCGTGCCGCTTCAATCACCTCACGCACGCTAAAGCCCTTTCCATTCCCCGGAGGCTTACCAACTGCGCTTCGTCATCCGCTCTGTTAGGGGGGGTGACGCCTCTTGCGAGTAGCTAAAGTTAACGGTGCTCACCAATATCGCGGCGAGTAGGAGCAAGTGTGTCGTCCTGTTCATATGGGCCACCTTTCTTACTGCTGTGGCGCCCAGTCGCTTCTGCCAGACCTGCTGCTCTACCGGTCCGACTAAGAAAACCCAGGATGCTGTGCCTGTCAGAGCGACAGCCGTCAGGATCGCGAAAGCCCAGTAGAAATGCCCGGTCCGGTCCAAGACGAATCCAGTGATTGCGGGGGCTGCGACCCCTGCCAGATTGCCGATGAAATTCTGAAAGCCTGTCCATCTCCCTGCGGCTTGCGGGCCGGCAAGCGTCTGTGTGATTGCCCAGATATTAGAACTGCTAACACCGAAAAAAATCACACCCAACACAAGCATTGCTAAGCAAAGGATTGGCCCGCTGATCGCCGACAGCCCAAGGGAAATCCCGGCGAGTGCTATCCCTGCACCAGTAAATGTCTTGCGTACTTGAGTGGGAGTCCCTCCGGACATAATCCAGCGGTCGGAAAGCCAACCGGAGAGCATAGAGAAGCCGGCCCCGAGCAGGTAAGCCGTCCCTCCGACCTTCGCCATCGTGTCCATTGAGAAATGTCGCTCGCGCACCATATAGAAAGGTAGCCAAGTGATCAGGAAATAGCTCACGTAATTGCCGCAGAACAGACCGACGCAGGTTCCCCAAGCCGAACGCAGCCGGAGAAACTCCGGAAGGCTCGGGGCGCCCGTGGTGTCCAGATGAATTGGGCTTCGCTCTACCGGCATCCACTTTATCCAAGGGATGAGCCAAAGCAGGCTGGCCGATCCAAGCACGATGAAGAATGGGCGCCAGCCGAATCTGGCCATCAGCATCCCGCCTATCAACATGCCAAGCCCGGGGCCCAGTACTAGTCCCGCCGAAACTACTGAATTGGCCAGTCCTCGATGTTCTTCCGGGAAGTGGAGAGCGATGATCTTGGAATAGGAGGGAAAGGCGACCGACTCCCCCATGCCGAGCACCAGACGCAACCCGAACAGCATCGCGAAGGTGTGTAGGATCCCGGTCGCGGCTGTCGCGGCGGACCAGAGAAAGAATCCTCCCGCAATGACCCAGTTCACGTTTACGCGATCTACGAGCCATCCGGATACGGGTTGCAGACAGGCATAGGTCCAGAAAAACGCGGAGAGCAGAACTCCCAGCTGCGACGCGGAAATGCCGAGCTCCTCCTTCAACATAGGAGCTGCAATTGAGAGGTTGCCGCGATCTACATAGTTTATGAAGACGGAGATTCCGAGCAACGCGATAATCACCGACAGCTTGCCCGTGAGTCCCTTGCGCCCCGGGGGCGTGGTGGTTGCCATGAGAGTCATGATTCTCTGCTGAAGGCAGGATTTTTACAAGACGCCAGGATGGAATCTGGCCGGGAGGGGCCCACCACCACCCGCAGGCATGGTGCGCCCTGCTTGCCCCCGAACAAGCGGCCCGTTCCCAACCTCAGCCCAAAATCCAGTTCCTACCACCAGCAACGTCAAGCAAAGCAGTTATGCCTTTGCTGATTCCAACTCCAGTAGCTGTTCCCGGAGCCTCTCTCACAACCCCCAAGACCATTGAATATGCAGAACCGCCGCCCCACGGGCGGCTCCCTTCAAACCGCTGTATCGGACGCGCCCCGCCCGACCTCACGGCTCACATGCGCACTCACTGTTGGGCGCATCCGATACAGCACTAGGGGTTCGGGCCAACTCCTCACTTGCCGTCTAACAAGCCCTCGGAGCGCAGGGCGGTTCCGACTCCAGCTTGTTCTCACTCATTAGCAGCACGTAGCCCACCAGGGGCGCTATGTCGGTCGCCGTCCGTCGCCTTCCCGGGGTTCGCCTTGCGCTCCCGTCATACTTCTCCGCGATTAGCTTACGATGCCATTGCAGCAAGGTCTCGGGTGTCACGATGGTAGCGACCTTCGGCGAGCACACTCCGCCCCAATAGCTTGGCTCTGACTGCAACGGGACGCCGCTGTTCGTCATCGAACCGCAGTCGCCGCGTACCGATTTGTGTGCGCAGCACCCGATTCTCCTCACGTAAATACTCGATGACTTGCTGTTGTTCGTGACTCACCCAGCCGGCAACGGCGATCAGCAACAATCGAAACGGATCTAGAGTCTTTGGCATCCGCGCAGCTTAGCATCCTCGTCCGCCGTCTCAACGCAGCTCGCCAAGGAGCCCTGTATTTTCAAGCAGATCAGGTTTTTGGACACTACGGCGTCGAAGGGACGCCCAAACCTCCTTAGCGGATGCCAGTGTCCATGTCCATGTTCACTCGGACGGTCTGGTTGGAGACAACCGTGAACGGCTGGGGCTTAGCGCGGACATGCTTGCGCAGACGGTCTTGCACATCGAGAACATACGCGCCCGGCGGCAGCGCAATACAATATTTTCCCTTCGCATCCGCCGCGAACCGTGCAATTTCTTTCTTCCTGTCCGGAGTCAAGACGACCAGAGGGTATTCGGCGAAAGTTTCCGCGGTTATTGCCGGCACATCTTCATCCGCGAGTTTCACCGTGCTTGGGGAATAGATATGTAAATGGCCTTCAAGGAAACCTTGGGGCGCACCATTCTGGGAGGCAGCGCAGGCGGCCGCAAACAAGAAGAAAAGACATCCGACAAGCAAATGCTGAAAACGAATAGTTCACCTCTGGAAAGATCTGGCGGGATGGATCTTCACCATCCCGCCAGCGAAGCACTAGGCTAGGGCAGTTTTAGCACCCAGGCGCTACGTCCGTGGGTTGCGGCATATAGCAAGCGCGCCTTCGGCACGATCAGCAGACCATTCACTTCCACCATCGGCAGTCCGGTACCGGCAACTTCCCAGTCAGCCGAGCCGCTTGGTAATCGCAAAACGCCCCAGTCGTTCGAGGCGTAGAGGTCGCCGTTAGAGTCGCGGACGACACTCGTAGCCGGGAAGTCCGGAAACGCCGTTGCACCGGAGCCGTCGAGGCTTGTCCAAGTCGCATCGTTCGCAATGGGATCGTACGTCACCTCGAAGATGTGCCCGGGAGTTGTTGGTGTGAGTGAACTGTAGCTCGAGTACGAGATCCACGCATGGTTGGAATTCGCCGGATCGACGTAAATGCCGCTGACAAAGCGACCTGGACTCGAACCTGCCGAGGGCAGCGTGTCTAACCGCGTGTACGTCACCGAACTGGCAGAGGCGTCAGCGTTCATCGAGATGAAAACACGTCCTGTAGTCGTAGCCGCCCACATCGTTCCGGTGTCGCTTGGGGTGCGCTGAATGGCCGCCACATTGCCGCCGGAGCGCGAGGATCCACGATAACCTCCTGTGTCTGTCAGACTGGTTTGGCCGGAGGGGCCGATCTGCACGAAGTCACCACATAGAGGATTCGAAGCAGAGGTAGTGAACTCGGGGCAGTTCGTCTCCAGGTAGGTCTGGTCGCCGGCCCAATCCTGAGTACGCCAGACACTGTTCGAACCCTGGAAGATTGTGCCCGCCGCGGTTGGGTTGGGATCTGCAATCACCGGCGCATAGAACTGCGAGCTCTCCGGGCTAGAGACGATCGGCCCGGTCGCGATCACCCATTTCGACGGATCGCCATTCCGGAAATTCACGTCGTTTGCCTGCCCGGTAAAGGAGTTAAGCCGCAGGTACGAGTTGTTCGCGCTGAAACCGGATTGGCCACCGTCGCCGTAGATGATCTGCGGCCACACTACGGCCGATCCATAGGTCTCAAATGTCCCGTTGTCCTGCGTGCCGCCCTGCAGGTGTTTCGGATTATCCGCAGCCACCGAGAGGCTCTGGAACTGCAAGGTGGAGAGTTTCTTGTTCAGGTTGAACAGGAAGGTCGGCACCCGCGACAGCAGCTGCTGGCAGAGCGTCAGATCTGCCCTACTGAGTCCCCGGTACGTCGTGCACTGCGATGAGATGTCGGCAAAGCTGCCGCTGGAGCGGACCAGCCCGCCGTCTGAGCCTCCGAAGAAGAGGCCGGGGTTGTTCGGGCTCACCACCAGGGCGTGCTGATCAGGGTGCATTCCATTCGGCGCAACCGGATTGGGCTGGCAGCAGCTTCCTGGCGGAGTTGGGTTTGTGGTCGCATCCCAACTCACGTCCGTGAACGAGGCGCCGGCGTCAGTGGAGTAGACAACGGCGCGAGAGTTCGACTTGCCACCGTACTCGCCGTACTGGTACGAGCCTCCGAGATATACCGTATCGGGATAGCCAGCGGGGCTGACCACCACGTTGTCATACCAGCACTGACCGGTGCAGTAGTTGATGTTCTGAGTTGTCGTGAGATCGAGAAAGACAGGAGAGCCCCCGGCAACGTCATCACTGCGATAGAAGCGCGCCGCTGGTGTTCCGGCAGCTCCTTCGCCCACGTACATGCGCGTCTTACCGTTCGCCAGCTTGGTTACAGCGAACTCGGCTCGGTCGGTGTTTTTCGTAGCATCGAGCGCAGCCTTGATCTGCGTCCATGTAGCTCCGCTATCCGTCGAGCGCCAGACGCCTCCCTTGGTATTGAGGGGCGGAGCATTGTTCTGCGGGAAGGCAGCCGCATAGACAGTGGTTGAGGTGCTCGGGTCAAGCTCGATGTGGTTCACGCCGCGAGTGGAACCAAAGCTCGCCTGGATGATGCCGGCGTTGCCGGGCAGGCTCGGGTTCAGACAGACGGCCTGGGAGTTCAACAATGCGAAGCTCGCACCGCCGTCGGTCGACTTCCACAACCCGTACGGAGGCAGGCCTGGAGCGAGGCTGACCGTACCGCCGCTGGAAACAGAACTCACGCCGCGCACGCCGCGCGTCGATCCAACGTAGAGCGTGCCGCCGTCCACCACGATCGACGAGATGGATCGTCCATCGAAAGCGGGTCCGCTGTAAGCCGGAGCTGTCTGAATATTATTGTTGCCGCAATCCACCGACTCTGCGGGTACGCTGGTGATCGACGCCAGGTGGGTCCACGTATCTCCGCCGTCAGTCGACTTGTAGATTCCAAAGCCCGCTTCGGAATCGGCCGATGCATTCGCCTCGCCGGTGCCCGCATAGAGCGTCTTAGTCGCGGCATCGTACGTCAGCGTGCCGATTGCGTTGGTCGAGAAGCTGCTTGAAAGAAACGTCCAGCTCGCCCCGTTCCCTGACAGGGCGTTGTCCGTCCGCCAAACGCCTCCGCCAGCGGCGGCGGCCCAAAGCCGACAGCCGTTAGGATTACAGTTTGGGGCAATCGCGAGCGCCGTGATACGCCCGGACGTCGTGTAGGCCGCTCCACTGAAGGTCAGGATATCGGGAAAATTGGCCGTACTCGGTCCGGCGAGGGTCCATTCAGTCGGGCTCGCCTTGCCTTTCCCAACGCCATGCGCCTTGATGTTTGTCCAAGCCTGATGGGCTTTTAGCGTCAGTTGCAGTGGGATGTATGGGGCTGGATAGGCACGATTCCTGTACGCTTCCTCTTCCGCGGCATGTGGGTTTTCCGCCGCCCCTGGCTTTTCGGACGCTTCGTTGCGGGAAGCGACACCGTACTCGGCCTGCTGTTTCGGAACGAGCCGAGGTCTTGTGTTTGGAGCCGAGCTGGTCTTCGGATCCGAGAGTTTGTTGACGTCCTTTCCCGTTGCCGTTTTCTGGGCATTCACGTTTTGCGAGGGTTTGGCTGGGTTCGCAGCTGATTGCTGTGGACCGTCGGCTTTACCGAGGGTCGGCATCGCAAGCAGTGCGGCAGCCGCAGAGCTCACGATGACTGTGCGAACAAAACGGCGGAGCTTCCATCCGCCACCACAAATGGGAGATAACGGTTTCATATCACACTCCAGGTAACTGGTTTTGGTTAGCTGATTTCTGAACCCGACAAGGGCCTTCCGGGCCGGTGCTGATGGGTGGCCTCCGGTCTTGAGGAGCAGTCGTGTTACTACCACCATGGGAGAGTGAGCACGATTATGGCCCTGAGACTTTTTGCAGTCAAGAAGAACAATAAAGAAATATCCAAAACATCGGACGCCTCCTTACGGGAGCCCCTGCCTGAATAGGGGCCTCGTTCGGCTGGGTGGCGCAACAGTGGTCATTGTGAACGAGGATCAGCAAGTCCGCCTTCCCGAAGATTGTCCACCAGTCTGCTTCGGGGAAGTCACTGGACGTATAGTCGGCTACGCTTCCTTGTGCTCGGCCCCGGGTGTGCTTCAGGCAAAAGAGCGGAACGGCCGTTTTACGTCAAGTTGGCGTGCCGTGCCTTCACCGGCATGTGGGAGATCACTCCCGCGAAGTCGGCCAGCATCCGAGTCCTAGATGAGTTTGATCTTCGTGGCAGTAGCGGATGACCAGCGGGTACTATCCCTTTGTGGCCAGTGCATCGGGGGCGGGGTTCACGAGCGCTTTGAATCGGGGATGATCGCGCAGGGAGGCGAGATCGGGATCGTGCTCCATCCACTCACGTTGTCCCCAACCAGCCGTGGCGGATTTCTCCAAACAGTCAAGCGCTTTCTCGGAATGACCGAGCAGAGCGTAAACGCAAGCGACGTTGTATAGGACTTGGAGTTCGTCGGGTTCCATTTGCAGGGCGTGTTCCGTCCACTTCAGGGCCCGCTCCTTGTCGTTGAGTTGGGTCAAGGCGTTGGCACCGAAATACACGGCGCGTGCGTCTTCGGGGTGGATCTCCAAATGTCTTTCCGCCGCGTCCAAGCCCCGCCGGTATGAAGCTTGCGCATCCTCGTTGCGACTGAGTCCGTGGAGTGCGCTGGCCATCAGCATGGGTGCCTGGTAATCCTCGGGCAAGACGCGACTGGCCTGCTCAAACCAACGGATGGCCTCTTCCAGCTTGCCTTGCACGTAGAAGTTGCGGCCGCTGAAGTAATACGGTTCAAACAGCCTGGGATTGAGACGAATGGCGATGCCGAACTCACGCTGGGCCTCGTCGTACTTCTTCTTGAGTGAGGCGGAGAGCCCCTTGGAGGCGTGAGCTTCGGCCAATTCAGGATCAAGCTCCAGGGCCTTCCGGCTGGCTTCGTCAGCCTCTTCGAGATTGGCCTGACTCGATTCCCAGTACACGTAGAGGAAGGCGCAACAATCGGCGATGCCGGCATAGGCGCGGGCATAACGCGGATCGATGGCGATGGCGTGGGCAAACATCTCGCGTGCGAGATCAAGACCCTTGCGCCGGAACTGGTGGAAGAAGTGGCGGCCTCGTAGATAGAAGTCATAGGCCCGGACATCGGCGGTAGGAACTTTCTCAATGGCGTCCTTTTCCTTCTCCGTGAGTACGACGCGAAGAGCCGCGGCGATGCTGTTGGCAATCTCGTCTTGAATGGCAAATATATGCTGCAACTGCCGATCATAGCGTTCGGCCCAGAGGGTATGGCCGGTCTTCGTATCCACTAACTTGGCGGTAATGCGCAGCCGATCGCCTTCGCGGCGAATGCTCCCTTCGACGATGTGCGTGGCATTCAGTTGTTGACCCACATGGGAGGGGGTCACCGGCTTGTCGCGGTAGGCGAGCACCGCGGAACGGGAGAATACGCGAAACTCCAGAATTTTGGAAATCTCGGTGGTGATATCTTCGGTGATACCGTCACGAAAGTATTCGTCTTCTTTTTGCCCACTTAAGTTCTCGAAGTAAAGCACAGCGAGCGAGCGTTCCGCCTTTCCACCTCCTACGGATGTCCGCTTGAGATCCGCTAGCAGGTCACGCGCAGACTGGTAGCGATATTCGGGGTTCTTCTCCAGGCAGCGGAGGATAATTTCTTCCACGCGAGTCGAGAGCGAGGGCCGGAGGCTGCGTGGTGCGGGAGGCTGGCGATGGAGGATGGCATCGATCAGCGGGGGCAAGAGCTGCTCCTCAAAAGGGAGGCGGCCGCAAGCCGTTTCGTAAAGAACCGTGCCGGCGGAGTAAAGGTCACAGCGAGCGTCCAAGGGGTCGCCCAGCAATTGCTCGGGAGCCATGTAACGGAGGGTCCCAGCGAATCCCAACGAGCCCGGACTCGCGGTTGATTTGGTGACGTCGCTGGCCGGAATGAGGCGCACGGCCAGACCGAAATCGAGAATCTTCAAGCGATCGTCAGGAGTCACGCGCAAGTTGCCGGGCTTCAGATCGCGATGTACGACACCCTGACTGTGAGCGGCGGCCAGTCCCTCAGCCAGTTGCATACCCAACTCCACGACATCTTTTTCCGGCAGCGGACCTTCGGCCAGTTTGTCACTCAGAGTTACACCGGGAACGTACTCTGTGACGAGGAAATCAATGCCTTCTTGGGTGTCGAAGTCGTAGATGTTAGCAATGTTGGGATGAGCGAGCTTGGAGAGTGCCATGGCTTCGTCGTGAAAGCGACGGCGGCTTTCTTCCTCGCACAGGGTGCCAGCGGGCAAGACCTTGATCGCGACATCGCGGTCAAGATGTTCGTCGTGAGCGCGGTAGACTTCTCCCATGCCGCCAGCCCCGATCTTCTGCAGGACTTCATAATGTCCAAGCTTTCGGCCAACGAGGCTGGATTGCTCCAGAGCTGAGGTAGCCATAGCGGACTCCTGGTCGTTGATGAGGCTGAAGCAAGTGTAAGTCCCCTGACAGGAGGTGTCGGTGACAGGTATCACAGGGCGGCCGGCGGTCTGCGAATCAGAACTATCTTGGAACGAACAGTAACGAAGTTGCGACAATGGAAGACGGCCTGAAAACACTGCCAGAACGAGCTCAGTTGTTGGAAAATCGGCTTCCCATGAGTGGAGAAATGACGACACCCAGCAAGACATCTCAGGAGCCCGATCCCTCCCGAAGCACGACCAAGCCTGACGCTAAGCGAGAACTGGAATGGGATTGCATTTGTGCTTTGCGGTCGGAAAGCCGCCAAGTTCCCCCGAACTCTTGTTCGGGGAAGTCACTTGGACGCGTAGTCGGCTACGCTTCCTTGTGCTCGGCCCCGGGTGTGCTTCAGGCAAAAGAGCGGAACGGCCGTTATACGGTCAGGTGAAAGAAGTCGATGGTCTAGCCATGACCTGTGTATGCACCTTCACACATCAAATCGAAGCATTCGAGGCATTGCCCGTTAGCGCTATTGGGTAATGGTCTGAATAACCTCGAAAAGATTCCCCCAGGGATCTGCAAAGAAGGCCACGCGAAGACCCAATGAAGGAACATCGTGTGGCTCGCTGGCGATCGTCACGTCGCGCTGCTTCAATTCGTCGATGACATCGTCGACACTATCAACCCTGAAACCCGGGTGGTGCCAGCCAGACATGTTGTAACTGTCATGCAAATCCTTATAGAGTGGGCGCTTTGCTGCGCCCGGCCCGGCCATCAGCTCGAAATGGAAACTATCGTCCCCAGCGGGATAAAGAAACCCGAAGGTAAGCCCGGCAACGGGAACCGATTGCTTCAACCGAAAATCGAGCTTGTCGGCATACCAGGCAACCGCGATATCGAAGTCCGGTACGCGAATGGCTACGTGATTGATCTTCAGTGAAGTAAGCGGGCTGGAGGCATGGGGGGTAGTTAGTGCAGTCATTGTTTTTCCCTTAGCATCGCTGCAGATCTCGCCAAATTACAGCGCCTTCGTTTTCAGCCAGGAACGCACAGCTTGGATAACTTCGGCCTTGCGTTCGAGAGGCAACCAGTGGCCCGAAGGAAGATTTGTCAGGGCAAGGTCGTGGCACGCGCTGCGCATGGGTTCGCCGAAGCAGTTGTTGGTGATATCGCAGAGCCCATCGAAGTCGCCGTTAATAAACAGCACTGGCTGGCGCAGCTGCCCTCCATCGGGCGCCCTATGAGCGTAGGCGATGTTGGCGCTATCGTTCAGGTACCAGGAATTGCCCGGCCGAAATCCGTTGCCGCGGAACGCTTCGACAAGGGCGTCAAAGTCAGCGTGCGGCCACAGTGCGGGATCGGGCTCTACCGCGGGGGCATGATGCGCCGAACCGAACCAACCGCCACTGCGGGTGATGGTCGCAGTTAGATATACTTTGCCTACTGATTCGGGGTTCCCGCTGCGGTATATTGCCGCGAGGCTCGCCCGGATATCAGCATCGAAGTCGGCGACCGTCTGGTCGAAGTGGGTCAGGTAGAAACGGTAGTAGTCCCATTGTCCGTCCGGATACTGCTCGGCCGGATAGAGTTCACGGTCGATGAGCGGCAAGAGACTGGGCAACGCGAAGGCCTGCGGTGCATAGGGGACAGAGATAAACACGATGCCGCGGCTTCGCTTCGCGTGATGCGCGGCCAGCGCCCCGACAACGGGACTTCCGAGGTCATGCCCGACCCAGATTGCCGGGCTGGCGCCGAGATGGTCATGCAGCTCGACCATGTCGTCGACGATCTCTCTTAGAGCATAGGCCTCCGGCGCGGAAGGCGCAGATGAACCGCCGTAGCCACGCATGTCTGGTGCGATGCAATGCCAGCCCTCTGTCGCGAAGGCCTCGATCTGCGCGCGCCACACAAGACCGATCTCAGGCCAGCCGTGAAGGAAGATCATCAATGGGCCCCGTGCAGGTCCGGCCTCCCAGTAGTGCGTCGTGTGGCGTGGCGAGTGGAAAGTGGCGTTGGTGAGTGCCAAAGCTGTCGCCATCGAGCGCTCCTCTAGGTAGGGTTTACCGTGCGCAGGAACTTCACAAGCTGTTCGCTGACTTCGGCAGAGGCTTCGTGTTGTATCCAGTGGCCCACATTGTCGAGTTCGAGATTCCCCACGAGACCGGGAAGACCGGAGCGAAGCTTTTCAAGAGGGGGATAGAGCGCCCCCAAGCCATCGGCTTTACCCGAGATGTAAAACGAAGGTTGAATGATCTTCGCACCCTTCCACGCGGAGGACATATAGAAATACGGCTCGGCGGCGCGATAGTAATTTAAGGCGCCATGGAAACCGGTACGCGTAAACTCCGCTATGTTGTGAGCGACGTAATCTGGCTCTGCCCACGACGGCAACGGCCCGGGAGCGGGACGATGAAGACTTAGTGCTGCGTCCAGAGGGCTCCATCGCGTGTCGGCCGGAGCAGAACCTGATGCCCAATACAAAACCCCCGGAATAGTTACTGCAGCATTGGCCCAGATTAGATCGGCTTCTGGTTTGATCTGTTCGAACATGTAGAAATCGTTTTCATGTCCAGATGCACGCATGCGTTCCAAGACGCTGACATCACCGCGCGGGAAGTAAGGCACGCTCAGGCAGAACACCGCCGTGAATCGATCCGGACGCATCAAGGCGGCATTCCATGCATGGGTTGCACCCCAGTCGTGACCCACGATTACGGCGCTGGGAATATTCAGCCCATCGAGGAGTCCGACGAGGTCTCCCGCCGTCTGGAGCGGCGTATACAAGGTTGAGTCGGATGGAGCTGAACTGCGCCCGTATCCGCGCATGTCTGGAGCAATCGCGCGAAAGCCGGTTGACGCGACGGCCGTCATCTGTTGTCGCCACGTGTAGGAGGTGTCGGGAAACCCATGACAGAAAAGAACGACCGGCCCGGCGCCAACCTCAGTTACGTGTAAAGAAATGCCGTTCGCAGCAATCTCGTACTGCTTGAACTCCATCTTTCCTCCGCCTTCTAACATATAAGTTAGGCTTCGTCCTGTAGTCCGCAAGGATACGTAAAGACAAACGCCCCGGTGTCCGGGAATCCACTTGGACGCGTTAGTCGGCTACGCTTCCTTGTGCTCGGCCCCGGGTGTGCTTCAGGCAAAAGAGCGGGTCGGGCGTTATACGTCAAGTTGACCCTTTCGCCGACTTTAGCGGAGCGACCTGCAGAACCCGTGTTGTGGATCGCTGTCGGTTGCCCGCCGTGGAAACTTCGGCTCGTGTCCGACGCTGCTGATTCAGCGGCTCACAAGCGGGGACAAAAAGAGTCGTCTGCCGTGCCGAAACGGGAATGCCGCGATAAACGCGTCACATCACAAATTTCCACCTTCCATGCGCGGACAGCTTACCCGTATATTGACGTATGGCAAGCAAGTCCGCGGATAAGTGCAAGCATCCGTCCCTCCTCAACCCTCGTTTCGATCACGAATCGTGCGGCGTAGGCTTTGTCGCAACCCTGCATTCCCGCCCGAGTCACGAAATCCTGCGACTTGCCTTGACGGCGCTCGCCCGTCTGGCGCATCGCGGAGCCGTTTCGGCGGACGGCAAGAGCAGCGACGGCGTGGGCGTACTCACGGCAATCCCACGTCCTTTATTCGTGCAGGAACTGCGGTTGGAGATACCGGCGAACCAGTCGCTCGCGCTCGGCATGTTGTTCCTCCCGCAGGATACGCTCGATGCGGTTGACGACCAGGCGCTATTTGAGGAGTGTTTAGCCTCGCAAGAGCTGCAGGTCTTGCGATGGCGCGATGTTCCGGTGAACACCGAAGTGCTCGGGCCGATCGCCTTGAGCTGTCTGCCCACCATCCGCCAGGCGCTCATCACGGGGACGAAGGCCGTAGTGCCCGACCTGGAGCATCGTCTCTTTCTGGCGCGGAAAGCCTTCGAACGGCGCGAGATTCATAGCTACATCTGCTCACTCTCCAGCCGCACCGTGGTGTACAAGGCACTGTGCGCCGGACGCGCTCTGCACGAGTTCTATCCTGATCTTCAGGATCAACGCTTCGTTACGCCATTTGCTGTGTTTCATCAGCGCTACGCGACCAACGTACTGCCCACATGGGACCGTGCCCAGCCTTTGCGCATGCTGGCGCACAATGGCGAAATCAACACCATCTGGGGCAATCGTGCGCATATGGATGCCCGGCGCGCGACTCTGCCGGCCGAATGTGAACCAATACTGACGCGCAACGCCTCCGACTCCATGAGCCTGGACGAAGTCGTCGAGCTGCTTGCAAACTACGATCGGAACGTGGCCGAGTCGGTCCGCATTCTGCTGCCTGCTGCGAGCGGCAATACCGAGTCAGCCTTCCATCGCTATCACGCTGATTGCATGGAGCCGTGGGACGGGCCATCCGCACTGGTCTTCACCGATGGGCAACTGCTGGGGGCGGTGCTTGACCGTAACGGACTGCGGCCGTGCCGCTACGTCATTCGAGATGACGGCCTGATTATCGCCGGCTCTGAGTTCGGACTGGCCGACATTCATCCTGATGCGATCATCCGCAGCGGTCGGCTTGGCCCGGGGCAGATGATGCTGCTCGATCTCCAGCACGGCAAGCTGCTGGAAGGCACAGAGCTCGACCGCTACTTCGATGCCCTCGCGCCCTATGCCACTCTGATTGACGACGTGCCGCTGATGGCGGACTCCAAACCTGCACCTATGCTGAAGCCGGAGGAGCTGAGGCGCATGCAAGTCGGGTTCGGCTACAGCCACGAAGAAGTGAAGATGGTCATCTCGCCGATGGCGCTGGAGAGCAAGGAACCGGTCTGGTCCATGGGCGACGACACGCCCCTTGCGCCGCTGGCCCGCACCCCGCGCCCGCTTTATGGGTATTTCCGCCAGCGTTTCGCGCAGGTGACCAACCCCGCGATTGATTCGCTGCGGGAGAGTCGCGTCGTCTCGTTGCGCACGCGATTAGGTCCGTGGCCACATCTACTCAACAAGCATGCGCCGTTGCCGGGACTAGTGCTGGAATCACCCTTCCTGTCCCTCGCCCAACTGGCCGCCTTGCGTGAAAACGATTATGCCTTGTCTGAAGACTTGCCGCTTGCCGAACTGGACTGCACCTTTTCGCATGGGGCAAGCCTACGCAGCGTAATTGAACGCATTCGCGAAGAAGCTGTCGCCCTGGTGGGCGATGGCGCACGCATTCTCCTGCTTAGCGACCGCGGCACCTGCGATCAACTACTGCCGGTCCCGATGGCTATGGCCAGCGGCGCCGTCCATCATGCGCTGGTGCGGGCCGGTTTGCGAACCAAAGTCGGTCTGGCGCTCGAGGCCGGCGACTGTCGCGATGTGCATCATGCCGCGGTGCTCATCGGCTATGGCGCCGGCGCGGTTTGCCCCTGGCTGATGCTGCAGACTGCCCGCACGCTGGCTGGAGACGAAGGCGAGCAGCGCGTGCTGCAAGTGTTGCAGGGCGGAGTGGCGAAGATCATGTCGAAGATGGGAATCTCGGTGCTCGACAGTTACCGTGCCGCGCAACTGTTCGACATCATCGGCCTTGGCGAAAGCATTACCGGCCTTTGCTTTCCAGGAACCGACTCGCCAGCGAGCGGCATCGGTTTCGAAGAAGTTGACGAAGCGCTGCGCGCGTCGTGGAGCTTCGACGCAAACGCCTCCGAGTTGCCCGACTATGGCTGGGTGCGATTTCGCCGTGACGATAAGGCGGAAATGCATGCCTGGCGGCCGCAGCGCACCCGCCAGCTTCAGATTGCCGTCGGCGCCGCCCGCGGCACAATGGCTTCCGCCGCGGATGCGGCGGAAGCATGGTCGGCCTACAACAAAATCGCCAACGAACACGCGCCCGCGAACGTCCGCGACCTCCTGAAAATTCATCCCGACGGACAAAGTCTGCCGGTGACTGAGGTTGAAGCGCCCGAGTCGCTGGTCAAGCGCTTTGTGGCCAGCGCTATGTCGCTCGGTTCGCTCAGCCCGGAAGCTCATCAGACAATCACCACTGCCATGAACCTGCTCGGCGCGCGCTCCAATACCGGAGAAGGCGGCGAGGATCCGGCCGCCTATTTGCCAGAAGCCGACAGTTCAGTGCCGCTGCCGCGCAGCAACAAAATCAAGCAGGTGGCATCAGGACGCTTCGGAGTCACTGCCGAATATCTCACTCACGCCGAAGAGTTGGAGATCAAGATTGCGCAGGGCTCGAAACCCGGTGAAGGCGGCCAGCTTCCCGGGCAGAAAATCAGCGAGCTCATAGCGCGGCTGCGCCATTCCCAGCCGGGAGTGACGCTCATCAGTCCACCGCCTCATCACGACATCTACAGCATTGAGGACCTGGCGCAGCTTATCTATGATCTGAAACGCATCAATCCTCGCGCGGCGATTGGGGTAAAGCTGGTGTCGCAGTTTGGCATAGGCACGGTTGCAGCGGGAGTGGCGAAGGCCTATGCCGATTACATTCACATCTCAGGACACAGTGGGGGCACAGGAGCTTCGCCGCTCAGCAGCATCAAGCATGCGGGCGATCCATGGGAGTTCGGGTTGAGCGAAGCCCAGCAGGTGCTGCGGCACAATGGCCTGCGCGGGCGCGTACGGCTGCGGGTCGATGGCGGCTTTTCCACTGGCCAGGATGTGCTGATTGCGGCCCTACTGGGCGCCGACGAATTCGCCTTCGGCACCGCTATCCTGGTCGCGCTCGGGTGCGACATGGCGCGGCAATGTCACCTGAACACCTGCCCCACTGGCATCGCTACCCAGCGACCCGAGTTGCGCGCCAAATTCCGAGGCAAGCCGGAACACCTTGTCCGCTTCTTGACCAACATCGCCGAGGACCTGCAACGTCTGCTGGCCGAGTGCGGTCTGCCGTCACTGCAGGCGGCGGTGGGCCGGGTTGATCTGCTGGAGCAGGTTCGCGGGCATCGCAAGCTGGACCTCGAATCCACACTGGCGCGTGACGGCGATGGCCCTCTGCATTGGCTGGGCCAACCTAACTGCCGCCCCGAGGAGCGTCCGCCGATCGACGATGCATGGGTGAAGCCAGCGTTGTCGGCAGTCTCCGCGGGCCGTCCTTTCGAATACAGCATGAATGTCAACAACGCCGATCGTAGCCTCGGTGCCCGCCTCTCGGGCGAGCTGGCCCTGCTGCGAATCAAGCGTCCGCAATTGCAGCCTGACGTTCGCTTCCGCCTGCGTGGTACAGCGGGCCAGTCCTTCGGAGCTTTTGCCTCACCAGGAATGTACCTGCGTCTCGAGGGCCATGGGAATGACTTCGTCGGCAAAGGACTCTCGGGCGGCGAACTGGTTCTGATTCCCCCCCAGGGCAAGCTGGCGATCTCCGAGGTGCCGCAAGTCATCATGGGCAATGTCGCTCTTTATGGAGCGACGGCAGGTTCGCTGTTCGCTGCCGGCGGCGCGGGCGAACGCTTCGCGATTCGGAATTCCGGGGCGACAGCTGTCGTCGAAGGCATCGGTGATCATGGCTGCGAATACATGACCGGAGGCGTTGTGCTGGTGCTCGGACCAACCGGCTCCAATCTTGGCGCGGGGATGACCGGCGGGATGGCGTTCGTGTGGGACCCGAGTGGCGCGTTCCTCGCCGAGCGGAAGTATCATGCCGGGTTTGTCGATCCGGAAGTGCTGGACGAATGCGACATCACCGAGCAGGAATTGGTCCGCTCATTGCTGCAAGAGCATGCGGAAAAAACGCGCAGCCCAGTTGCCAAGCGACTGTACATGAGCTGGCCAATCGCGTTGCAGCAAATCCTGAGGGTTGCTCCTCGCGTATCCGGCGCAAGCTGATCGGAGCAGGCTCAGGGAAAGCAGCGAGGCGCGACGCCGCAGTTGAAGATTCGTGGGTCGAGCTGCCCAATCTGATTGTGAAACGGTCCAGGGATCTAAATCTTCGATCAAAGCATTCCCACAGCAGAACGCAGGCGCCTTACTGGCACCGGGCATGATCGTTCCCGAGATATGCCGTCCGCAGAAACCACTTGGATGCTTAGTCGCCTTCCGTCCTGTGGCCGCGGTCCAAGAGCACGAGATAGTCGTTTTACGTCAAATTGGCGCCGAACAGGCCAACTTCCGGGTAGCTCGTCACCCAGGCAATTGGCTAGCCTTCAGCTCTGGTGAAGATCGCGCTGCCGCGAGTCATTTCTCGCTCACAATTCCGTCGAGTTGGAGCTAACTGTAATCGGATTCCCGCTGAGCTCGCGCAGCTTCTACATCTCGCCCCTGCAGACCGCGCACAGCGGCGATTGGATCTCGTTTCGCCGGAGGTACGTTCCGGCCAGTGTCATTTTGTCAGCTCCGCGGGCCCGCTGCTATCAAGGCTGGCGTTATCCGGGCGGACGAGCGGGTACGTTTTGGCTTTCATAACTTCAGACATTCGCTGGCCTCTGCGTTAGTGAAACTGAAGTGTGATCCGAAAACGGTGCAAGGCTTGCTCCGTCATGAGGACGTTAGGACAACCATGCAGCTGTACGCGCAGTCGGATCGGGAGGCGAAACTGGAAGCCCAGGGGCAGGTTCCTGGAGTTGCTGCTGGGCGACCGCGCTCATCTTCTGACCGAGCGAGTCCAGTGATTCATGGGCTGAAACGTGGGCTGGAAAAATGCGGTGAAATCGTCTAAGTCACTTAGAATGATGGTGGCCAGGGACGGAATCGAACCGCCGACGCCAGCCTTTTCAGGGCTGCGCTCTACCAGCTGAGCTACCTGGCCACAGACGCGGGCGCGCTTGTGAGGAGTGCGACTGGGTGATTATAGCAATCGCTCTGCGGTTTGACCAAGAAGTGGGCCATCTCGATTTCGCCAAACTAATGTCAATTCGCCGATAACGCCAACCACAAAGCCGCCAGGGAAGAAAGCCGACAACGGATCGAAGCCAGACGCGACCTTCACACCGATCAGGATGTGCCCAATGTCATTGGGCACCAGTCTCATCGATAGCGGAAGGAAGGCGGCGGGCCGTACGAGAGCTGCCGTGACGAGCGCGGTCTCCGCTTGCTTACAATGAAGAACCCGAAAGCAGGCTGAACGGTAGCCGGCAAGTCAGGCCTCGCCGGCGCGAGTAAGCGCGGCCGAACGAGGCCCATGGGTTCTGTCAGCGAGCTCTAAAGCGCGTGGTCAGGCTGCACGATGTCCACCCGGCGATTGTCCTGCCAGCAGGATTCATTGTTGTGCTCGCAGACGGGGTACAGCTTGCCCCAACCGGTGGCAAACCCGATCTGCTCCTCGCTCACGCCTGACTGCATAAGGTCGTGTTTGACGAATTGCGCGCGCCGGTATGAAAGCGCCAGGTTGTAGACCACATCGCCGCGGTTATCGGCCCGTCCCTGAATCCAGAAATGCGCATCGGGATGCTGCTTCAACCACTCCGCGTCGGCTTGCAGGACATCCGGGTTCTCGATGCGGCTATAGACGTTGAAAGGGAACAAAACAGTCTTTACATTTTGCGTGAACTCTGGCGTCTGGGAGGTAAACAGGCTCTGAGCCGAAGCAGAGCCAGCGCAAAGGACGAGGATTGCCAGAACCAGTGTGGTTGTACCTACGGCATATGCGAACTTGCGATGCAACACAGTGTGTCTCCTTGTCAGGTAGTAACACGGCGTCCGTTGAAATCGTACTGCCAGAAACCCGCAGTATAACCGCGCATTCCAAGGAAGCCAATAAAAACCAGATTAAAGCGCGCTACTACCTTCCGGTGGTCTGTTTGTACAACTTTAACGGGATATTCAAAATTCTTTAACTTTGGCAACCTACGATTCGTAGGAAAACGTTTGGGTCAGGGCTGTTGTTTGCACGGGTATCTTCACGCTACTGGTGTATTTGTGGTTCATCCTGCCCACTGATCTTTCAGGAGATAAGATGAAACTTCCATTGATCCTTGCGCTGTCGTGCGCCATGACGTGCAGCGTCTTTGCGCAAACACAAGACGGTGAAACCAAGCCGAAGGCCCAGCACAAGGGTTCGGCGAAATCAGTATTTCCTAACGAAATTCAGGAGCTAAAAGATGCGGTTTCTGCGCAGCAGGAGCAGATCAAGCAACTGCAGCAGCAGATTCAGACCCGCGATCAGGCCATCGAGCAATTGCAACGGGAAGTGAAGAACATTCCTACTTCCAGCGCGCCCGCACCCTCGACGGATTACAGCGGCGACATCAACGCGCTGCAAGGCGACGTCAAGGACCTGAAGGCGGCGGAAGCGAATACCGTTGACACCCTGACTGAGACTCAAAAGCGTCTCGGGGAAATGGAGAATCCGGCAGCGATTCACTACAAGGGCGTCACCATCACCCCGGGGGGCTTCCTGGCGGGTGAAACGGTATGGCGCCAGCGCGCCACCCTTGGCGATATCAACACGTCATTCAACGGCATTCCTTACTCGGGTTCGGGACAGGCCAGGCAATCAGAGTTTTACGGTAGCGGCCGTCAGTCGCGCTTGTCCCTGTTGATTCAAGGTAAGACCGGGAACGCCAATCTGACCGGTTACTACGAAATGGATTTCCTCTCCGCGGGAACAACTTCCAATAACAACCAGAGCAACAGCTACACCATGAGGCAGCGCCAAGCTTGGGCACAGGCGGCCTTCAGCAATGGCTGGACTCTTACCGCCGGCCAGATGTGGAGCCTGGTGACGGAAGATCGCAAGGGCTTGGAGAATCGGACAGAAGCGCTGGCATTACAGATTGATCCCCAGTACGTTGTGGGCTTCAGTTGGGCGCGCCAGTACGGTTTCCGCGTGGTCAAGAACTTCCACAACAAGGTCTGGGCCGGCTTCTCGGTTGAGAATTCGCAAGAATCGCTGGCCGCGAGCGGTAATCCGGCAAACTTCATCCTCGGCGGTCCGGGCAATGGCGGTGGCCTCTATAACCCCACCGCGAACTACTCCTCCAACCTGGCGCCGGACTTCGTCGGTAAACTGGCCTTTGAGCCCGGCTTCGGGCACTACGAAGTTTTCGTAGTGGCAAGCGTCTTCCGCAATCGCATCTATCCCAACGCGACCGGTACACCGCCATCGGCAGCGGGCGCGTTTAACGATAGTGTCACCGGCATAGGCGGCGGAGCCAATGCCCGCTGGCTCTTCGCCAAGAAGAAGTACGAGGTCGGGCTTCACTTCCTGGGTGGCCAGGGCGTTGGCCGTTACGGCAGCTCGGGTCTACCTGACTTGACCGTTCAACCGAATGGTTATCTGGTTCCCCTGACCGCTTACCAGGGGTTGGGCGAGTTCGATATTCACTTGCCGAAATGGGACGTGTATTTCGATGGCGGCGGCGAATACGTCGGCAACTACTGGCTCGACTCCAACGGCAAGCCAGTGGGCTACGGCTCGCCTTTCTTCAACGACACGGGTTGCGGTACCGAAACCGTGCCGTCCGCGGGCAACGGCTTCGCGCCGGGCCCCCTGTCGAACTGCAGCGGCCAGACTCGCGCCATCTTCGAAGGCACGGCCGGCTTCTGGTATAAGCCCTACAACGGTCCCAAGGGCCGCCTCCAGATGGGTATGCAGTACTCCTACATCACTCGCGATGCCTGGAGAGGTATTGGTGGCACGCCTGAAGCCATCAACAACATGGTATTCACCTCATTCCGTTATTACCTGCCGTAACTCTCGCTCCGGGCGGCCGGCTATTGCCGGTCGCCCCAATTTTCTTTTCCGTCTGGTCCCCTCAAAATCTGGGATGATAAAGCCCGGCCGGCTAGGTGTTGCCACTACCCTGGAGGAGCCATGCGACTCGCGAATCTCGTGGTATCTGCGATGATCATCCCGGGGGTTGCTTTGGCCCCCGTAAGCCTGAAGGCGCAAGGAGCTTCCATGCAGAAAGAACTCCAGTTGGCCAGTTCCGCGTTTGCATCCGGTAGTGCCATTCCGCCTCAGTACACCTGTAGCGGGGCAGACCAGTCACCGGCCCTGCATTGGGGAGACCCGTCTGCGCATGGCACGCTTCCAGCAGGTACGGTGACCCTCGCACTGATCGTGGATGATCCGGACGCACCCTCGGGGACATGGGTCCATTGGACGGCGTGGAACATCCCCGCCGGTGCGCACGGACTTGCAGAAAGCTTTCCGCGGCAGGCCGAGCGGCCCGACGGCACGCGACAGGGTCGCAACGACTTCGGCAAGGTCGGCTATAACGGACCCTGTCCACCTCCGGGGAAGGCGCATCGTTATTTCTTTCGCCTTTATGCTGTCGACGTGAAGCTGGATTTGCCGGCCGGCGCTACTCGCGCCGAGCTTGATTCGGCGTTGAAGGGACACGTTCTGGCTGAGGCAGAGTACCTGGGTACCTATCGACGCTAGCCGGTCGCTCCCCGCCAATCGCGCACCGCTAACCTTGTAGAATCGACTCGGACATCCCGGCAATATGCATATCCCGGACGGATATCTCAGCCCGTCGACCTGCGCCGTTCTCTACGGTGGGACGATTGCCGCCTGGTATGTTTGCCTGAAACGGCTGAAGCGAGTTCTGTTTAGTCGTGTCGTTCCCCTGATCTCCGTCTTCGCCGCCTTCGCATTCGTAGTAATGATGTTTAACCTTCCGCTGCCCGGCGGAACCACCGGACACGCGCTGGGGGTGACCATTGCCGCGATCGTGCTCGGCCCATCAGGCGCGGTGCTCTCCATATCGCTGGCCCTGGCACTGCAGGCGCTGCTGTTCGGAGATGGCGGTATCACCACGTTTGGCGCCAACTGCTTCAACATGGCAGTGATTGGCGCACTGGTGGCGTATGCCTGCTATCGCCTGCTGGCTTCGCGGTCGCCGGTTGATTCCAGGCGGCGCATCGTGGCCGCCGGAATTGCGGGGTATATCGCCGCCAACGCTTCCGCGTTGTTTGCGGCCCTCGAGCTCGGCATCCAGCCAACGCTGTTTCACGACGCCAGCGGCGTGCCGCTCTATGCACCCTATCCGTTGAAGATTGCGATTCCTGCGATGATGTTGGGACACCTGACCTTTGCCGGTGTGGCCGAGGCTGTCATCTCTGCGGGATTAGTGGCGTATCTGCAAAGCGCTGATCCAGGACTGCTCCTGGCGACCTCCGGAGTACAAGGAACCGTGGTCGCGGGCGGCCTGCGTTCACCGGCCCCGCTGCGAAGATTGTGGGCCACCGTAGCTCTGCTTATGATTCTCACCCCCTTAGGCATCCTGGCCACGGGCTCGGCATGGGGTGAATGGGCTCCCAAAGACTTCGCGAAGGTGGAATCGCGCGCGCAGATCGCTGCCGCCTCGCAGAACCAACCGCCGCCGGTGACAGCGCCATCCGGCCTCGAGCGCATGGCGAGTCTTTGGACGTCGCCGTTTCCCGCCTATGCTCCGGCCTTCGTGAGAAGCCGGGCTCTGGGGTATCTGCTCTCAGCCATGTTCGGCGTAGGAGTTTGCCTGCTGATCACATTGCTCGCGCCGGGCCACTTGCCAGGCCGGCTCCGCAAGGAGGGCACGTGAGCCGCTCAGATTTTTTGGGTTCGACACTGAAAAGTCTGAGTCGGGCACTGGGCCGCGCACTCCTCAGCGAGCAGACGGCCCGCCAGCCGGGCGCGATGCAGTCACTCGACCCACGCGTGCGTCTGGCCGGCATTTTCGCACTTGTGATCGCCGTCGCGCTGGTGCACAGCATCTCCATAGTCATCGCCCTCTTTGCCGGCGCTGTCGTGCTTGCCCTCCTGTCTGCCATCTCCCTGCGAACTCTGCTGGTGCGAGTCTGGCTGATCGTCCTGGCATTCACCGGGATCATCGCGCTGCCGGCATTGTTTCTGACGCCGGGCGATCCGCTTTCGGCGTCGTTGCCCATCACGCGCCAGGGACTGTACACCGCCCTTATGCTGGTAGCGCGGGTCGAAGCCGCGGTTACGCTGACCACCACGCTGGTTCTGACGACGCCGTGGCAGCAGGTGCTCAAGGCATTACGCTCGCTGTATGTTCCCAAAGAAGTGGTGATGATGCTGATGATGGCGCATCGCTACATCTTTCTACTGTCCGAGAACGCTACCCAGATGTTCGAAGCGCGTGAGAGCCGGCGAGTCGGCGTATTGCCGGGGCAGGACCAAAGACGGCTGGTTGCGCAAACCGCCGGGGTCTTGATGAGCAAGAGCATTGACTTGAGCCAGGAGGTCTTTCTCGCCATGCAGTCGCGCGGCTATCGCGGGGAGGTACAGGTCCTGTCGGAAACCAGCATAACCTGGCGCGACAACCTGGCCCTCTGCGCCTTTGTGACGGTTGCCATTCTTGCAATATGGTTGGGACGGTAGCCTGCATTGAGCGCTCTGTTCCAATGCCACGAGGTGTTTTTCGAGTACGAACAAATTCCCGCTCTGCGCGGCTTGTCACTGGAGATCGGCGCCGGAGAGGCGGTCGCGATCATGGGCGCCAACGGTTCTGGAAAGTCTACCCTGCTGCGGCTGCTCGACGGGCTATGCTTTCCTTCGCGCGGCTCCGTATCGTTTTGCGGCACGCCGCTGACAGCGAATCTGTTGCAGTCCGACAACTTCGCTCTTCCGTTTCGCCGTCGCGTCGCTCTGGTCTTCCAGAATCCCGATGTGCAGCTTTTCAATCCCACTGTCTTCGATGAGGTAGCTTTCGGGCCGGCGCAACTGCAATGGCCGAAACGGGAGATTGTCGATCGGGTCGATCACGCCTTAAGACTCATGCGCATCGACCATCTGCGCGATCGGCCACCGTATCGCCTCTCCGGCGGGGAGAAGAAACGGGTGGCGCTGGCATCGGTGATGGTGCTCGATCCGGATGTCCTGCTGCTTGACGAGCCAACTGCTTCACTCGACCCGCGCAGCCAGAGCGAGTTGATCGACCTGATCCAAAACTGGAAGAGCGCGGCGAAGACCATTATCTCCGCTACCCATCAGATCGAGATCGTCGAAGACATTGCCCAGCGCGTATTCGTGATGGAGGACGGAAGAGCGATCGCATCCGGCACCGCTCATGAGGTCCTCGCAGACTTCGATCTGCTCTTGCGGGCCAACCTTGTGCATGCGCACCGGCATTCGCACGGGAAACTTATGCACTCCCATCCCCACCGGCACTCGCATTCCGATCACGACCACGAACATTAATACTTGAACCGGTACTTCACCTGCACCGACATCATGCGCGGATCAGCGTAGTGCGTCCCGCCGAAGGTGTTGCTGCTGTCCAGCAGATAGCGCTGGTTGGTGATGTTGGTACTCATGAAGCGCAGCGTAACCGTCTCGCCAAAGTTCTTGCCGATGGAGAAGTCAAAGGTGTGATTAGGCGGAAGGTGGTCAGGCCCATCGCCGTCCAGGAAGCCGGAGCCGTAGTTGAACTCCAGCGATGCAAACACTCTCCACGGCAGGCTGCCTTCGATTCCCGCCGAAAGTGTGTTTCGCTGGTCGTGGTCGAGGTAAAAGTAGCCGCCTTCCGGCGCCGCGAACTCGGTCAATCCTCCGGTGACGTCTCCGGCGCCCTGAGCCGTCTGGTTGGAATAGACCACATGTGCGGAGTATCGGTGCGCGATCAGCGGTGAGCGAAGCGCCACCTCGAAACCCTTGATGCGGCCGTACTGGATAGTCAGCGGCAGGAAGATGTTGGAGTTCCCGATCGCATTGTGGTCGAAGAAGTTCTTTGCCAGCGTATTGAAGTAGGTGAGGTCGGCAGCCCAGCCGCGAAACGGAATGGTCACGCCATACTCCTGCTGCTGGTCGCGCTCCCCCTCCAGCGGCAGGAAGCCCAGACCTTGGGCCATGGTGAAGTCAAGAAGCGAACCGAAGACGGTGTCCAGCGGAGGCGGCTGATAGAACCAGGAATAGGCGCCACGTACGATCCAGCCGAGCTTGGGAATGCGGATAGCGACACCCAGACGCGGATCCACGGGGTTCTCGGTAACATTCCCGGCAAAGTGCGTGTAGCGCAGCCCAGCGTTGAATGTGAGCCATGACGTGGCCCGATACTGGTCCTCGGCATACAGAGCTTCCATGCTGCCGCCGGGAGTCACAGTTTGGTTGAGCTGCTGTCCGGAGCCGTCGTTGGCGACCACAGAGAAGTAAGTATTGTCCTGCTGCGCGAAGGCGTACGTGCCGAAACGCGCATTGTGCTTGCCCTTCACCAGTGACAGCGACGCCTGTCCACCTTCGTAGTTGGAGGCACGGTTGTCGGTGGCTGCGGGGACATCGGTAGCGCCCCCTTCATATGCGGCGCGGTTGAAGTGATAGAACGGCGAAACCGTCAGCATCATGCCGGGCGAGTAGGTGTGCGCCCAGGTCAGGGTCCCGAAAATGTCCTGCTCGCGCTCGCGGTCGTTGACTCCCGCCTCCTGCATGTCCGGGTCGTTCGGGACCTGGTAGTAGTCGAGACGTACGGCCCCATTGAAGCGGAGTTGATCATTGGGCCCGGGATTGTAGATGAGGGAGGTGAATCCTCCACCGCCATGGGCCTGGTTATGCAGGTTGTCTAGGGTTGGCGGCTCCAGGCCGTACTCCGTGCTGTTGCCGCTGATGCTGGCATAGTAGGCAAACTTCTCCGTGTGATCGCCGAAGCTCAGCAAATCGTCTGTCTGGTTGTAGTTGCCGTAGCTGGTGATGAGCTCCGCCTCCCGGTCGCGTTCGAAGCCATTGTGCATTGCCAGGTTGAAAACGCCGTAGCTGCGGTCGCCCCACTCAGCGCCGTAGCTGCCGGTTTGTGCTTCGAGGTAGTCAACGTCCTTGGGGTTGAACTGCGGCCCCACGTTGGAGGCGATGTTAGTGTTGGGCACTGCCACACCGTCGATGGCCCATGTGACCTGGTGGCCGCCGCGCACGTGTAGCTGGTCGTGCACCATGTAGGAGCCGGGCACGAAATCGGTGATGATCTTGAAGCTGTTGCTCGAATCCACGCCGGCAAAAGTTTTGATCTGCTTCTGGCCGATGAAAATGTCGCGGCGCGGCGACTCGGGATTCAAGTCCGCCGGCGATGCCTCCACATTCACGCTTTCATGCGCTCCAGCCAGCGCAAGCTGATAGTGCAGCACCGGCGCGCTGGCCGCCCCCAGCACCAGTACCTGCGCGGCGCTGGCAAACCCTGGGGCATCAACCGTGATGCGATATTCGCCCACAGGCACGGCGGAAAATTGAAAAACGCCGTCCGCGTTGGTCTCGCCCGTCAGCTTGTAGGCCGAGTTGGTCGACTCCAGTATGGCGCGTGCTCCGCTGATGGGGTGGTGCTCCGGATCATGCACCACTCCCCTGATATCGCCAAGAATAGTCGCCGGGCAGGGAAGCGCTGCCGCTAGCGTGAGCAGCAACAGCGTCGCCATGCGCCGACTCTGAAATAGGTGATTCCTGCGCACAAACTCTCTCCGATTCGACTCACTAGCAGGCGCGGCAGCAGTGCTGGAAGACGCACGCCTGCTGGTTATTCAATGAAGCTGAGGGAGACTTGAGAGTTAGGCGAGTGGAGGGCCGCGCTGGGGAACGCTGTACGAAGAGGTGACCGTAACCGTACGAACTGCGGGAATGTACAACTCACTGCAACTGGCGGCAGTCGCCAGCGTGAGCCCGGAGCCCGGCAGTGCTGAATGCGCTGGAGCCACGGCAGGACCGTGCCGGTAGGGACAAAGCGGTGCCTCGGCGCGAAAGCCGTCGCCGCCCAGCTTCATCATGGCAGCGCAATGGTGCTTGCCGCCGGCGCGGCAGCAAGCGGGCAATGTCTGCGGCGCCAAGGCGAGCAGCGGCGCGACGACCATCAACAGCATCGCCACCACCACCAGGCTGGAAAGGCTCTTTCGCATAAAGCAGCGCGATTTTACTACATCACGGAGTCTTGTGATGTCTAAGCATAACCCAGGTTCGAATCGTATACTGCCATTGGGATTCCATTAGACCGGAAATTTACAGATGCGTTACATACTCTTCCTGTTGGCAATGGCAGGACTGGCGATCTCCTGGCTGGCCTTGCGCGTCCACTACAGCAATGACACGGCGCCATGCAGCATCAACGCGAAGTGGGACTGTGGCATCGTCAACCACAGTCCCTATGCCGTGATGTACGGAATACCGGTGGCGGCAATCGGGATGGCAGGTTACTTGCTGATCGGAATTCTGGCGCTGGCGCGCCGCCGCGGATGGCTGTTCGTTGCTACGTTGATTGGCATGGGGTTCTCGCTGTATCTCACCAACATTGAGGCGCGCGTGCTGGGGGTGTGGTGCTTGTATTGCGTGACATCGCAGGGACTGATTGCGATTCTGATGATCTTGTCGATGGCGTGGTGGGGAGCAGGTCTGAGGCGATTTCGGACGTCGCCTTAGCGGATTGCTTGTGCTAAGGCGATGTTACGCCAACAATCGCATCGTCTTCAGTCACAATCGCGATATTCATGCATCCGACGAGTCAGGCATGCTGGCAGGACAGTTTAAGACTCGGCCTCGTATATCGGTTGGCCTAGGGCAGTTTGCCCGAATTGCTACTTGGCTACCGTGTTCAATTTTGAATGATCTCTATTGACCATTCGAGTCAAGATCCTGAACGGTATGATCCTTCCGTCAGCCGAGTCTCGCTGCTTCAAGGTAGCGAAAACGGAACAATATCCCGGTTGAATTAATTGTGCCAAATGCCAGAGAAGATACGGATGACAAGTAAACGCCCTCTCCATCTCAGTCTCACAGTTCTCCGCAAAAAGTTCAGTGCTGGAATGACTGTACGGAAGTACCGAGACAATGAGGTCGTCTTTTCGCAAGGGGACAGAGCCGATGCTGTCTTTTACATCCAGAACGGCACGGTGAAGCTCACGGCTGCCTCCACGGGTCGCAAAAGAGCGATCATCGCTTTCTTGCAGCGGGGTAACTTCTTCGGCGAAGGCTGCCTGGGAGGGCAGTCTCTGCGGATTTGCACGGCGAGGTCAATTGGGCAGTCCCATATCACTCGACTGTCAAAGGAGAGCACAGTTCGCACACTCAAGCGAGACGCGCCGTTTGCGGCACTGTTTGTTGAATATCTGCTTTCCCGGATTATTCGAATCGAGGAAGATCTGGTGGATCAATTCTTCAATTTCAGCGAAAGGCGCCTGGCGCGGGTTCTGTTGCTGCTTGGAAACGTAATCGAGGAGTCAAAGCCGGACCGCCCCCTAAAGGTTAGCCAAGGAACCTTGGCGGAGATGGTTGGTACCACGCGTGGGAGGATAAGTAAATTCATGAATGGGTTTAAGAAGAAGGGCTTTGTCCGCTACAACGGTGGCTTGCAAATAGACAAGGCACTAATCTCCGCCTTCCTGCAAAGGCGACCGATGTCAGTTGCCAAAGAAGAGTAAGCTCCGCCAGATGGCCCCCGCTTCCAGCAGGAAACCCGTCATTAACTCGTCACCCGAGACCAGGGCATTGCCGAAGCCGTTTTGAGCTCTGTCGAGTGCGAAAAATGCACAGGACAGAATTATTGTCGTGAACAGGCGATTACACTCCCAATCCGCCCTACCCAACGCCGACAGCGGCGGCTTCTACCGGCTCCAGGTGCGCGGTAAAGTGGCGCAGGAACGGCGCCTCGTGAGTCAGCCGCAGGCCGCGAATCTCGTCGCGCCGTTCATATACTTTCAGGATGATCTCGACGACATAGTCGATGTGGCTTTGCGTATACACGCGGCGTGGAATCGCCAGCCGGACGAGTTCCATTTTGGCGGCGCCGGCGAACATCAGACTGCCGATTTCGACCGAGCGGATTCCACCTTCCAGATACAGCTCCGTTGCCAACGCAACCCCGGGAAATTGTTCAACCGGAATGTGCGGCAGAAACGCCTTGGCGTCCAGATAGATTGCGTGGCCGCCGGGCGGCTGCACGATCGGCACGCCGCGCTCCGAGATGTGGTTGCCGAGATAGGCCGTCGAGGCAATGCGATAGCGCAGGTAGTCCTCGTGCAGCGATTCCTGAATACCCACAGCAATGGCTTCAAGGTCGCGTCCGGCCAGGCCACCGTAAGTGGGATAGCCTTCGGTGAGAATGAGCAGGTCCTGCTCCTGGCGCGCAAGAATATCGTCGTTGGTGCAAAGGAAGCCGCCGATATTGGCCATGCCGTCCTTTTTGGCCGACATGGTGCAGCCGTCGCCGAGGGCGAACATCTCCTGCGCAATTTGCTTCGGAGTTTTGAAGGCGTAGCCCTCCTCGCGCAGCTTGATGAAGTAGGCGTTCTCGGCAAAGCGGCAGGCGTCGAAGTAGAGGGGAATGCCGTGGCGCCGGCAAACCGTGCTGACGGCGCGGGCGTTGCCCATCGAGACCGGCTGGCCGCCGCCGGAGTTATTGGTCACCGTTAGCATCACCAGCGGAATGCGCTCGCGGCCCACCTTCGCAATCAGCGCCTCCAGCCCATCGACATCCATGTTGCCCTTGAAGGGGTGGCGCTCCTGCGGATTGCGCGCTTCGGAACACGGCAGATCGACGGCCTCGGCGCCAACAAACTCGATGTTCGCGCGTGTAGTGTCGAAGTGCGTGTTGTTGGGCACAACATCTCCCTTTTTGCACATCACGCTGAACAAAATGCGCTCGGCGGCGCGCCCCTGGTGTGTGGGAATGACGTGGCGATAGCCGAAAATTTCCTGAACCGAGTCGCGGAAGCGGTCGAAGCTTCGGCTGCCGGCATAGCTCTCGTCGCCCTCCATGATTGCCGCCCATTGATGCGTCGACATTGCGCCCGTACCGGAGTCGGTCAGTAAGTCGATGAGCACATCGTCGGCCGGGAGCAGGAACAGGTTGTAGTGTGCGGCCCGCAGGAACTCTTCCCGCTGCTCGCGGGTAGTCCACCTGATCGGTTCAACGCTCTTGATGCGGAACGGCTCGATGATCGTCTTGGTGTGCATAGGATGCCAGCCTCATTCTAGTTTCCCGGTCAAAGCGATTGCAGGGAGCGATATCACAAGCATGTGTGACCTATCCGCCTTGCGCTGGACCAGCCCCTCTCTGCTTCAATGTTGAAATGGGCAAGGTCACGGCCGGAAGGCAATGCCCCTTGCCATGATTGCGGTGCCGGGGAAGGGAATTCGCTTGCACATCACGGTCTTAGGTTGCGGCTATGTCGGTCTGGTGACGGGAACATGTCTGGCCGAAATTGGCAACACGGTTCTTTGCACCGACAATGATCAGGACAAGATCGAAACCCTCTGCCGAGGTGGGTTGCCCATCTACGAGCCCCATCTGCAAGATATCGTCGTAGACAATGTCGCAGCGCGGAGACTCACTTTTACCGCCGATCTTGCCGAGGCGGTTCGTTTCGGTGATGTCATCTTCATTTGTGTCGGCACGCCTCCGCTGCAGGATGGCGACGCGGACCTCAGCTCCATCGACGGCGCTGCCCGCTTGATCGCATCCCAAGCCCGCAGTTCGAAGCTGATCGTCGAGAAGAGCACTGTGCCGATGCAGACCGGACAACAGCTCTCGCGTGCGCTCGGCATCTACGGCCGTAACTCAAAGTGGAGCTTCGCGGTTGCCTCCAATCCGGAATTCCTGCGCGAAGGTTCGGCCGTGCTCGATTTCCTCCATCCCGACAGGGTGGTGATCGGTGTAAGCGACGAAAGTGCGGAAGCCCAGCTGCGCGAGATTTATCGGCCGATTCTGTCGCAGCAGTTGCCCCAGTGCCCGGTGCATCAAGGAAAGTGTCCACAGAAGCGGGAGCCGGAGCTTCTGGTCACCAGCATCAACAGCGCCGAACTGATCAAGCACGCCAGCAATTCGTTTCTGGCTCTGAAGATCTCCTACGCAAACCTTATCGCCGACATTTGCGAAAGTATGGGCGCCGATGCTGAGGAAGTGACGCGGGGAATGGGCCTGGATCCGCGCATCGGCTCGGCATTCCTGCGTCCCGGCTTGGGATTTGGTGGATTCTGTCTGCCCAAAGACATTCAGGCTTTCATCCGCCTGGGAGAGAAAGCAGGAGTTGACGTCTCACTGTTACGAGACGCCGAACTGATCAATAAGCGGCGCATCGACCGGTTTCTGGCGAAGGCCGCGCAGTCGCTTTGGACCTTGAAGGACAAATGCATTGGCGTGCTCGGGCTGGCCTTCAAACCCGATACCGATGACATTCGCTTTGCGCCGGCGATGGAGCTCATCCGCAGGCTGCTGGAAGAGAAAGCCCAAGTTCGCGCCTACGACCCCCAGGCCATGGCGAAGACCAGTACGGTCTTTCCATCCCTCCGTTATTGTTCCGATCCATATGTCCTGGCCGATGGGGCGGAAGCTCTGATGATCGTGACCGAGTGGGAGAGCTTCAGGCATCTGGACTGGTCGAGAATCGCCAGTCTGATGCAACGTCCGCTTGTCCTGGACGGACGAAATCTCCTTGATCGAGACGAAATGAAGCGCCTCGGATTCGAGTACCACGCTGTGGGAGTTCCGAGTGTGGACGCCCCTGAATCGAAGCGCAACCTCGTGCCGGTCTCCTAGCCTGCGCAGCGCAGGAAGGAAGCGGTTGGAAGGGTCAGACTGGAGCCGACGATCGGACTTGAACCGATGACCTGTCGATTACGAATCGACTGCTCTACCAACTGAGCTACGTCGGCCTTGCATCTGATTCTAAATCAGTTCACTCCGTTTGTGGCAGCCGGCAGCACCACCTTGCCCGCAAACTCACGCTTCTCAGGTTCGAGCTCCAGGTCCAGAAATGCTGGAAGGCATTTTGATTCGGCGGTCTCAGCCCAAGCGAATAAAGGACGTCCTATGGCGGCAAAAACGAGGCCGATACCCGTGGGCACCGGCCTCAGACGATCCTTAGTTTGCTGCAGGGAAACGTCACATCAACTTGCGACGCACGGTGCCGGCCAAGCCAATCAATCCACTCCCCAGCAGCACGAAGGTTCCTGGCTCTGGGATCGCCTGATACCCAATCAGCGTGCGCAAACCGACGCCGTCGGCGCCGTTGCCGAAACCAGTCGTATTGTAGGCCCGGGAGAGAATGTCACCCGGACCGGAACGAGAAAACGCCTCCGCGGCGTTCTGATTGCTGATCACCAGGTCAAAGAGCAAATTGCCCTGTGCCGGATCGTAGATGAAGGGAGTGGTGAAGTTAAACACCAGGCTGAAGGTGTCCTGCCCGCCGGTGAGGTTCTCGGAGAAATTCGGGTCGGAGTAGACGTCCGTGAGTGGGATGATGAAATTCGAGTCCAGGTCCGAAGACAAGTTCCCGACGCCCACCATGGTCGTGGTCATTCGAAGATCAACGTTGGCGGAGTATAGAAGGCTATCCTGGGGCGAGAATGCCAGCGACGTGATCTCTACCGGTCCGCTGAACAAGGACGACGAATAGACCTCCTGATATCGTCCGCTCCCTGAGTTTGATCCAAAGGGGATCACGTTGAATGCGACGTGCCCACCGGCGTTTTCCGCGAGGATGGTGTCCGCATAAGCATTGCTGAAGGACAACACCATGGCAAAAAGCGAAATCACAAGCAGACATTTCTTCATACTGCTCTCCTCCTGACGATAGAGATTGCCGTTCTTTTCCGGGTGCCGCCATTGTCCTCCCAAGCCCTCAGGAAAGCAACAGGTTTTGCTCATAGTGGCACTGTTGTTTTTCGTGGAGACGGCAGAGCACAGGTTTTCATGAATTGGGCGCCATTCTGTTGATCTCTCGGACCCATATTTCAGTGGAAGTAGACTCGTTTTGGCAGGAGAACGTAGGGTAGGTGATTAGGAATCGACTGATTCACGTTGCTAGAGCGTGGTGTAACCCCCCGGTTTTCCACCGCCGTAGCCAGATTTACACTTGCGGACCGCTCGTTGTCCGCTGGATAATTTAACCAGGCTCTGATTGCGCTTCCGACCCTGAATGATGAGATACGGTCGAGCGGACGTTCTGCGAATTCTGCATGTTAGCGCCAGGCAACTGGCCGGCTGGCAAAGGGCGGGGCTCGTTCCCATCTGCGAGGAGTTCTCCTTCGCTGACCTTCAGCAAATCAAACAGATCCGTGATCTACGGGCGAAGCAGGTGCGTCCTGCGGTGATTCGCGAGTCGCTGGAGGCCATGCAGAAGCAGGTCGCCGGGATGGAGAACCCATTCCGCGAGGCCAGCGCTTTCAGCGTGGGCAAGCGTGTGGCGTTCAGGCACAATGGCCGCGCCCTCGAACCGGTGGACGGACAGTACGTGATGGAGTTTGAAACCTCGGGATCGCTGGTCAGCGCAGCGCCTGCTTCTGCAAAGATAAACCCCACTGCCAGGCCTGATTCCGCCCACGAATTGTTCGCGCGCGGAGTGTCGCTGGAGGAAAATCCCAGCAACCATGATGAGGCCATCCGCGTCTATCACCAGGTCCTCGAACTCGAACCAGAACACCCGGCCGCTCACATCAACCTGGGTACCCTTTACTACAATCGGCAGGAATTCGGCGCCGCTGAAAGGCACTATCGGGCTGCGGTCGAGGCCGATCCCCGTTACGCCCTTGCCTATTTCGATCTTGGCAATGTGCTGGATGAGACCGGCCGGTTCAAAGACGCGATCACTGCCTACAAGACGGCGATTCAGTTGGCCCCCACCTACGCCGATGCCCACTACAACCTGGCCCTGGCCTACGAGCGCATGCGTGAGCCTCGTCTGGCCCTGCGGCATTGGACCGCCTACGTCAAATTCGATCGCAGCGGGCCGTGGTCTACGCATGCTCGCAAACAGATTGCCCGTATCCTCGAAGCCGACGAGCTCAAGCTGGTCTACAAGCGCCAGAGCTGAAATCCCGCATTGGCGGTCCGGCTTGTTAGTTCGCGCCGGCGGACAGGCTGCGGTGTAAAATCGTTGGTTTCCTAATCCAGCTCCAAGGATCGTTCTCATGTCATCCGTTGCAACCCAGCACTCTGCTCCTGCTCCTCTCGTGGCGCTCACTGAAGATGAAGTTCTGTTTCGTGATACCGTTCGCCAGTTCGCCCAGGAATCCATCCAGCCGCACGTAAAGGAGATGGACGAAAAGGGCGTATTCGAGCCGGCACTCATCCGTCAATTCTTCGAACTTGGCTTGATGGGCATCGAAGTCCCTGAGCAATATGGCGGGGGAAGCGGCACCTTCTTCGAAGCGATTCTGGCGGTCGAAGAACTTTCCGCGGTTGATGCCTCGGCAGGCGTCGTGGTCGACGTCCAGAACACGCTGGTCAACAACGCCCTCCTGCGCTGGACCACTGACGACCAGAAGAAGCACTATCTGCCGCGCATGTGCTCCGACACTGTGGGAGCCTACGCCTTGAGCGAAGCGGGGTCGGGTTCTGACGCCTTTGCTCTGCAGTGCCGCGCCGAACTGAAAGGCGACCAGTACATCCTCAATGGACAGAAGCTCTGGATTACCAACGGCAAGGAAGCCGGCGTTTTCATCTTGCTGGCGACCGTGGATCCTGCTGCTGGATACAAGGGCATCACAGCGTTCATCGTCGAGAAGGAGTTTCCTGGTTTCACCGTCGGCAAGAAAGAAGACAAATTAGGCATTCGCGCCTCCAGCACCTGCGAGCTGATCCTGGAAGATTGCCGCGTACCTAAGGCAAACGTCCTTGGTGAAGTCGGCAAGGGCTACAAGATCGCCATTGAGACCCTCAACGAGGGACGCATCGGTATTGGTGCCCAGATGATCGGCCTGGCGCGTGGAGCCTGGGAACACGCAGTCAAATACGCCCAGGAGAGAAAACAGTTCGGCAAGGCCATCGCCGAGTTCCAGGGCGTTCAGTTTCAGATTGCGCAGATGGCAACCGAGATCGAAGCCGCCCGCATGCTGCTCTACAACTGCGCACGCATGAAGGATGCCGGCATGAACTTCGTGAAGGAAGCGGCTATGACCAAGCTCTACTGCTCGCAGGTGGCCGAGCGAGTGGCATCCTTGTGCGTGGAGATTTACGGCGGATACGGATTCACCAAGGACTATCCGGTTGAGAAATATTTTCGCGATTCCAAGATTGGCAAGATCTATGAGGGCACTTCAAATATGCAGTTGATGACCATCGCCAAGCTGGTGATGGGGAAGTAAGTGCGAGTGTTAATCACCGGCGCGACGGGCGAGCGGGCCATCTGCCAGCCCGCTTTTTCATTCATGTCGATTCGCAGTGAAGGCTGAGAAAACTCACTATGCTTGGCAGCCAAAAGATCATTGGAATGGTGCCCATCTCCGATCCTGATCGGGCAAGGGCCTTCTATGTCGGCAAGCTTGGACTGAAGTTTGTGAGCGATGATGGCTTTGCCCTCGTGCTTGATGCTAATGGCAACATGCTCCGGCTAACCAGGATGCGCGAGGTAAAACCTCAGCCCTTTACCGTCCTGGGCTGGGAGGTTGCAGATATTGCTGCTGCTATCCAGCACCTTCGTGATGCGGGAGTAACCTTCGAACGTTACCATGACTTCATGAAGCAGGATGATCTGGGAATCTGGACTGCGCCCGATGGTACACGAGTGGCGTGGTTCAAGGATCCGGACGGCAATATTCTCAGCCTTTCCCAGCACCAAGCCAGGTAATAGTTCTAATTTCTGACTGGAATTTACACCCGGTAAGTTAGCGGCCCGCTGCGTCGTATGAAAACCGGACGGTTTGGACTTGTACCGGAACGAATTCTGGGGCCTTACCTTCCCGGTTAACAAGCTGCGACATCCAATCCGCGCGGCAGGAGTGTATAATCTCGCGCTTACCCGATAAATAGACAGTCTTGACTGTGAGAGGGAGGAAACTGCCATTGCGGAAACGCTCGATCAGCATACTCGTTGCGCTATTCGCGTTATCGATGTTGGAAAACGGTTGTGGTGGCGGCGCAACGTCTCGATCTGACCAGCAGAACTCCAGGACGGGCCCATCCATCGTGACCCAGCCTGCGAACGCAACGGTGACCGAAGGGCAAACTGCAACTTTCACGGTGACCGCATCGGGGATTCCTCCGCTCAGTTATCAATGGCAGAAGAATGGCGCGAATATTTCCGGCGCCATAGCGGCAGAGTATACGACGCCTGCGACTGAGATCGTTGATAGTGGTTCGCTGTTCCGGGTGCTAGTGAGCGATAGTAGCGGTTCAACTACAAGCAACAGTGCGGCGCTGACAGTGAATTCGATTCCACCACCTCCCAAGGAAGCGGTTCTTACCTATCACAACGACAATGGGCGAACCGGCCAGGATCTGGACGAGACGATTCTCACCCCGCTCAATGTCAACACCTCCCTCTTTGGGAAGGTCGGTTTCCTGCCGGTGACCGGCCTTGTGTTTGCCGAGCCTCTCTACGTTCCGAACCTGGATATGCTGGGGGAGGTTCACAACGTTGTGTATGTGGTCACCGAGCATGATCTTGTCTACGCCTTCGATGCCGATACTTTGACCCAACTCTGGCAGGTTTCAGTCCTCGGCCCGAATGAGACGCCAAGCGATGACCGCGGCTGCGATGCCGTTTCGCCTGAGATCGGCATCACCTCAACCCCGGTGATCGATCTCAATGCAGGTCCGCATGGGACGATCTTCCTCGTCGCCGCGTCGATGGATGAGAATGGGAAGTATTATCACCGCCTGCATGCTCTTGACCTCGCCACAGGTGCGGAACAGAGCGGAAGCCCCACCACGATTCAGGCGACGGTCCCCAGCATGGCCGGCCCTGTGACATTCGATCCCGCGTCTCACCTTCAGCGCTCAGCCTTGTTGCTGGCTAACGGCGCCATTTACGTGGCCTGGACCTCGCATTGCGATGCCCCAACTTATTACGGGTGGGTTATGGGTTACAGTGAATCCACCCTGCAGCAGGTTAGCGTTTTTAACGCCGCTCCCAACGGCGTTGGGGATTCAATCTGGATGTCGGCCGCCGGACCAGCCGCTGACGCGTCAGGAGCCATCTATTTCGTCACCTCCAACGGGAGCTTCGATACGACGCTCGACGCGAATGGCTTCCCGGCCGGCGGCGATTACGGGAATGCGTTTATGAAGGTCTCGACCCACGGGAACACTCTAAACGTCGCAGATTATTTTACCGTGTACAACACGCTTGCAGAATCCATGATAGACCTTGACCTTGGATCCGGCGGAGTGCTGCTCGTGCCCGATGTACAGGACAGCGAAGGGAAAACATGGCGGCTGGCGGTCGGTTCGGGAAAAGACGCAAACATTTACGTGGTAAACCGCGACTCGATGGGCAAGTTTAATCCAGATAACAACAATGCCATCTATCAGGAAATCGACAACGTCTTGTCTTATGGGTCCTATGGAATGCCGGCATACTTCGACAACACGATTTACTACGGCGGCGCTAATGACTTGTTAAAGGCATTCACAATCTCCAATGCAAAGCTTCTTCCGCAACCGACATCGCAAAGTTCGACTACCTACGGCTATCCAGGAACGACGCCGAGTATATCCGCTAATGGGAGCTTAAACGGAATTGTCTGGACGGTAGAAAGGGCAGCTACTGTAGACGGCGTACACCCGGGCATACTCCACGGCTACGATGCCACGAATCTTGGCAAGGAACTCTACAACAGTGGCCAATCCAACGGACGCGATCAATTTGTCGCCGGCAAATTCATAACCCCGATGATTGCTCACGGTAAGGTCTATGTCAGCACGCCCACGGGTATTGCCGTCTTTGGCCTGCTCCCCCAGTAAAGCAAAGGCAGCCCCGTTTCGCGGGCGATCCGGCTGGTCCCGGGTCGCCTTTTTTAATCTCTACTCTCCCGCCGCCGGCTGGTTCATAATCATAGAGGATTCAAAATTCAACCCGCATTCGATAGGGTGTCTTTCATGCCTGTCCAGCAAGCGTTTCAAGTCACGCCCGCCGCGCGAATGGCCAACGTCCGCTATGCCATCCGCGATCTGGCGGTAGTTGCCGATGAGGTTGCCCGCCAAGGGCACGAGATTCTCTTCCTCAATATTGGCGACCCCTGCAAATTCGACTTTGCCACGCCGCCGCACATGATTGAGGCGGTTCACAAGGCCATGCTCGACGGCCATAACAGCTACGGAGATTCGTTGGGTATTCGCCCCGCGGTGATGGCCATTGGGCACGATGCCGAACGGCGGGGCTTTAAGGAAATCCAGAGCATCTTCGTCGGCTATGGCAGCGGGGAGGTCATTGATAGCTGTCTGACCGCGCTGGTCAATCCTGGCGATAATGTGCTGACGCCGAGCCCGGAGTATCCGCTGTACGGCGCCGTGCTGGCCAAGTTAGGCGCCGAGCCCAACGCCTACGATCTGGACGAAGCCAACGGCTGGGAGCCTGATCTTGCTGACCTCAAGCGCCGCATCAATTCGCGCACCAAAGCCATCCTCCTGATCAATCCCAGCAATCCCACTGGCTCGGTCATGTCGCGGCACACCCTGGAGCAGATTATCGAGTTGGCCAGGCAGAGTAATCTGTTAATCTTCGCCGACGAAATCTATGACAAGCTGATCTACGCCCCAGGCGCCCGCCACACCTCCATCGCGACCCTCGCCCAGGACGTGCCGATGGTGACCTTCAACGGTCTATCGAAGGCATACCTGGTTCCGGGCTGGCGTATTGGATGGGCAGTCGCCACAGGTCCGCACGAGGTGCTGCATCCCTATCTCGAAGCCGTACATCGGCTGTTGCGGGCTCGCTTGTCGGCCCCGCATCCGTTTCAGCACGCTATCAAGCCTGCTCTGGAAGGCCCCCAGGAGCACATTGAACTCATGTGCAACAAGTTGCGGCGCCGCGCCCAGCTGACCGCAGACTGGGCTGCGCGCACCCCGCGCGTCAGCCTCGTCGCGCCTAAGGGGGCCTTCTATGCTCACCCCGCGCTCGATATTCCTGAGGACGACCTGACCTTTGTAACCGCTCTATTGAAGGAGAAGCATGTGCTGGTGGTGCACGGTTCAGGCTTCGGACAGAAGCCTGGAACTAAGCACATGAGAATCGTGTTCCTGCCGCCGGAGAATGTCTTGCAGGCCGCTTACCAAAAGATGAGCGAGTTCATGGCCGAGCGATATTCGTAGGGCCGCTAGGTGGCGAGATTTAGCTGGGGCGCTTGCCGCCGCAGCAGCGGATGGTCTCTACGTCTTCGCCATTGATGGAGACGATTCCGCGGCGCTCCTTCGGAGCTGGCAGCTCTTCCCCTTCCTCGTGGTGAAATGAGGACGCAATCCGCTTGCTCACGGCGCTCACCTGACGCCGCATCTTGGCCTCAAGCTCGTGGATGCCTGCTTTGGCTCGGTTAAGGCCGCCGGCTGGATCAGAGCCACTGCCCGCGTGATCAACCCGCATGTTGATCCTCCTGTTGTGACTATGAAGATGCAAGTGTAATCCCTTTAGATACCCCTGGCGAGAAAAAATCGAATCATGCTCGAATGCGCGGATTAAAAAGGGAATACGTCAGGTCGGTCAGAAAGTTCACCACCACGTAGGTCAGCCCGATCACCAGGATGCATCCCTGTACCAGGTAGTAGTCGCGGTTTGAGATAGCCTGGATTGTGAGCCGCCCGATGCCCGGCCAGGAGAAGATCGTTTCAGTGACAATCGCGCCGGCCAGCATCGCGCCGAACTGCAATCCCACAACGGTAAGGATCGGAATCATGGCGTTGCGAAGTGCATGCCGGTAAACCACCGTCCGTTCCGGTAGCCCTTTGGCGCGTGCGGTGCGGACATAATCTTGCGACAGTTCCTCCAGCATGGAAGTCCTCACCATGCGCGTCAGGATCGCCGCTAACGCTCCCCCCATGGTGATTGCCGGCAAAATAAGGTGCGCCGGAGTGCCTGCGCCGGAAACCGGCAGCCATCCTAGGTCGATGGCAAATAGCAAAATCAGAATCGGTCCCAGCGCAAAATTAGGAAATGAGAGGCCCAACAGGGATACGAAGCTGAGCGCGCGGTCGTCCCACCGGTTGCGACGCAGTGCCGAGCGCACCCCCGCTGGAATGGCCAGCAGCAGCGCCACCGCCAGCGCCGCCAGGGTCAGTTCCAGGGTATACGGGTAGGCTTGCGCGATGATGTGTCCGACGTTCTGATTGAAGCGCAGCGAGCGTCCCATATCGCCGTGCACCAGGCCCCGCCAGTAGTTCACGTACTGCTGGCCGAGAGGTACGTCGAGCCCATAGGCGTGACGCGCCGCGACAATATCGGTTGCGGCAGCTCCTTCACCTAGCATCTGCTGGATGGGATCACCCGGCACCAGGTGGATGAAGAGGAAAACCACTGATACCACCAGCCACACAACTGGCAGCATGAACAGCAGGCGCGAAAGAATGTAGCGCAGCATCAGCTTGTCGCCGGAGTGGCGTTCTGGGGCTCCGCTTCGGCTTGGTTCTGCAATGACTCGATGCGGACGCGATCCACTCGCAGCCCGTCCATTGCCGTTACCGTGTATCGCCGGCCCTGATACTCAAAGTTGTCGCCCATGCTGGGAATACGCTGCAACCGCGACAGCACAAATCCGGCGAGCGTTTCGAAGCCCTCATCGCGCGGAAGCTGGATCTGGTATTCCAGCTCCAGGTCACGAATGTTGAGTGATGCATCCAGTTCCATCTGCGTCGCACCCGGTAATGGTATCGGCTCGCGGCCCTCGAACTCATCCTCCATGGGTCCCACCAGTTGCGCCAGCACGTCCTCCACGGTGATCACACCTGCTGTCGAGCCAAACTCATCCACCACCACCGCCAGGTGACGCTTGCGCTCCTTAAATTCGATCAGCAGGTCGGGAAGCGTCTTGGTCTCCGGAACCACCAGCACCTCGCGCATGATGTGGCGTACCCGCAGGTTGGTTTCCCGAGTGATGATTCTGCCCGTAGGAGTAGTTGACAGGCGGTAACGCATCCAGCGCATCAGGTCCCGCGTGTAAAGCACGCCGATGATGTGCTCCGGGCCGCTCTGCGGATCGTAGACCGGGACGCGGGAGTGTTGCTGGTCTACCACCCGCGTCAGAGCCTCATAAAGGGTCATGTCGCCGGGAACAGAAAAAATGTCAGGACGTGGCACCATCACTTCGCGCGCCACCACGCTTTCCAGCTCCAGCGCACGATGGATCATTTCTTCCTGCGGAGCTTCCAGCAGGCCGAGGTTGCGACTGGCGGTGACGATCAGCTTCAACTCCTCCGGCGTATGGACACCGGCCTCGCGCACCGGCCGCATGCCGAAGACCTTCAGCACAGCCCGCGATGACGCGGTCATTAAGGCGAGCAGGGGCGCCGTCAGCCGCATGAAGACGTCCATCGGACCGGCGATGGCCAGCGCCACCCGCTCCGTCCTCTGCAAGGCGATAGACTTGGGTACCACCTCCCCAAGTATGACTGTTATGTAAGTGATGAGTGTAAACGCCAGGACCACGGCAACCGCGTGGGCGTACAAGTGCGCGTGTGGGAGGTTAATGAACAGAGGCTCCAATATTCGCGCCATCGCTGCTTCGCCAATCCAGCCCAGCAGCAGGCTGGACAGCGTCACCCCGAACTGCACCGCGTTAATGAATTGATCGAGGTGTTGATGGAGCTTTAGAACCGTCCGTGAGCCAACCCGGTGTGCTGCCACCAGTTGCCGAATCTGCGTCTCGCGCAGGCTGACCATGGCAAATTCAGCGGAGACGAAAAAGGCATTGGCCGCGACGATCAGCACCACCGCCACCAGGCGCAGCACGACGAAGGTAACCATGAAGGCAGAATCTTACCAAATCACTTTGGCTTGGCAGGGTACGGGCGGATAGTCGATCAGCCAGTGGCTCTACAGAATCTTCTTCCAGTCGAGTTTGATCTGTGGCTTGCTCGTCGTACCTTCCACGTGAACCGGAAGGTAGGTCCCAGCCCCTTTCCTCTTGAACAGGGGGTCGAAAGGGATCACAATCCACCGCTTGGGGCCGGTCATAGTGTGGGAAACCGTGGCTTGCAGACGCACATCGCCCGCGAAATTCAGTTCCTCATTGGGGATGGAGTAGCTGCCCTTCATCTCTACCGCTACTCCCGGCACCTTGAATTTCAGCTCGCTGAAGCGCATCTTGGCGTTTTGCAGCAGAAACGTTCCGTTGAATTGCGCCGGCACATTCTGGATCTCCATAACGTCCGGCTTCCCCTGGCCGCGGCGGCTGAGGCTATCCAGCTTCGACTGCACATCCTGATTGGTAAAATGGCCGTCCTTCACCTGGAAGTGTCCCGCGAGCGACATCTTGTCCAGCACCGCTTGATTGCCCGGTGGCAGCACCAGCTTGGCCTGGGTCAACAGCTTTCCCGCCAGCAGCGTGTTGCCCTTGTCGGTGGCCAGGACCAGCATGTCCTCCACGCGCGAGTCGTGGATGTCGATGTCCAGGCGGATGGTCTTGCCTTTCTCTCCTTTTTTACCCGCCACCTCGCCTCTGGCGATCACGTGCGAATTCAGAAAGCTTGCGTCCACCGGCTGCAGGTAGGTATTGCCGCTGGTGCCGTCGACGATGGCGTGGAACTTCGTCTTCAGATGCACCGCGCGCGCCCCACGGTCGAGCTGGAAGTCGGGTGTGTCGGTCGTGCCGTCAACCACGATGTTATTCAGTTGGCCGCTGTAATCGCCGATCGACGACAGAATCCCCGAGATGCCATTGAAGATTCCCAGATCAGCCTTGTCGAAGCTGTAGTGCCCCCCTACCGGCGTCTGGGCGGGATCGTCCAGGTCCCACGGTCCAAACCTGCCGGTGCTGTGAATGATGCCCGGAGGCTTGGGATTGGTAAGCTCCGCCTGAAAGGTCATCGGCTGGCCAATGCCCGCGCTCTTCAAACTGAGCTTGCGGATCTCAAATTCCATGGGATCGCGCTCCGGATTCTTGGGCAGGATGTAAAGCAGAGTCCCATCCGCCACCACTCCGTCGATCACAAAGTTTGCCAGATGCGGACGCTTTTTCGGCCCCTGGTTGTTATCAGCCGGGGGCTGCTCTCCCTTAGGCGCAACCTTGATGACAAGCCCATCCAGCTTCAGCGAAGTGACATGAATGGGAGCGCGCAGCAGCTCCAGCGGATCGGCTATCGCAACCAAGTGTTGAATGGCGATCAATGGTGGCTGGTTTTCATCGCGATTCGGAAGTACGAAATTGTCGGCGGAAATGCGAAAGGCCGGCACCAGAATCACGTGCAGGTTCTGCAATCGCACGTCGCGATGAAAATGCTCCCGCAACCCGCGCTCAACCCGCGCTTGCAGCCTGCGCTCCAGCGGCCCCGGCACGTACACCACGGAAACCACGCCGATCACCCCTGCAACGATCAGCACCACAGCCACAACTAGCAGTATGCGAGAGGATCGGCGAAGCGGCATGAGCTATGTTGGATGCGAATCCGGAGCCCCGTGTAAACCTCAGCTATCGTAATCGACCGCGTCGTCAAAGATTGATTAGAAGCTATCAAGCTATCTCATAAATTGGTTTTGAAAGGGCACGGCTTCACAGGCCGCTGAAAAACTCATGTGAAGCGATGATCCCCGCGTCAGGGCACGACCTTGGTCGTGCCGAAAACGCCTTCATTTTTGTAATGCGAGCGGGCTTCAGCCCGCGAGCGCCCCAATTTTCGGACTTTTCCAGCAGCCTGTTCAGTCGTGACGTACCTAGCCAAGAAAATACCGGCTTTAGCCCCTGAGGGATTCCGCCTCGCCGTTCAAGTTGACTAGCAGGATGCCGGCCAAGGGACCGATCCGCAAGCCGTCCCGCCGCGACGCCTACAGGTTCCATCCGTTGTCGCGCCTCAGCGGCCGCCAGCGGTTGCGATCGTATTTGATCATGGCGTCGGCGTTGTCCGGCCCGTCGCTGCCGGACGCGTAATTGGGAAACTGCGGCGCTGGTAGTTGCGCCCACGCCTCCTCGATCGGCGTGATGATCTGCCATTCGGCTTCCACTTCGTCGCGCCGGGTGAACAGCGTCGCCTCACCACGCATCGCATCCAGCAATAGCGTCTCGTACGCGGCCGGGCTGTCCGATCCGAATGCCTCGCGGTACGAGAAGTCCATGTTCACCCGCGTCGCCCGCATCTGGGTTCCCGGGACTTTTGCGCCGAAATTGATTGCGATGCCTTCGTTCGGCTGGATGCGCATGGTAATCACGTTATGATGCACATCTCCCGGACGACTGGCGAACAGCGCCTGCGGTGTGCGTTTGAAGTGCACTGCAATTTCCGTCAGTTGGTTCGAAAGCCGCTTGCCCGCGCGCACGTAGAAGGGAACTCCCGCCCAGCGCCAATTGTCCACCTGGAACTCAACCGCCGCGTAGGTTTCCGTGACCGATTTCGGATTGACACCCTTCTCCTGGCGATAGCCCGGGACCGGTTTGCCATCGATGGTCCCCGGTCCATACTGGCCGCGAATTGTTCGCCGCGCCGCTTCCTCCACCGTCATGGGGCGGATGGCGCGCAATACCTGTACTTTTTGCTCGCGCACCGAGTGCGCATCGAACGCCACCGGAGGCTCCATTGCGGTCAGCGTCAGCAACTGAAGCATGTGGTTCGCGACCATGTCGCGTAACGCCCCGGTCTCTTCATAGAACGCGGCGCGGCTCTCGACCCCCAGCTTCTCGGCGGCGGTGATTTCAACGTATTCGATGTAGTTGCGGTTCCAGATGGGCTCGAACATCAGGTTGCCAAAGCGGAAGACCATGATGTTCTGCACCGTCTCTTTGCCCAGATAATGATCGATGCGATAGACGGCTTCCTCGTCGAACACCTGCGCGACGATTTCGTTCAGTTGCTTCGCGCTTTCCAGGTCGCGCCCGAAAGGCTTCTCCAGCACGATCCGGGTCCAGCCTTCTTCGTTCCGGGCCAGTCCGGCCTGGCCCAGACCTTCCACAATCGGCGGCGCCAGCGAAGCGGGTGTCGAAACGTAGAACAGGATGTTCTTGGTCGTACCCTGTTTCTGCATTTCCGCAATCTTCTTCTTCAGCTCGGGGTAGAACTCGGGCTTATTGGCGTCGCCCACCAGAAAATGAAGCCGCGATGCGAAGTCTTTCCAGCCGTCTTCGTTGAAGCCGCGAGCGTCCGAGGACTCTGCCGCGCCCTCGTGCATGCGCTCGCGAAACTGTTCATCCGTCAACTCGGTGCGGCCGACCCCCAGAACTTCGAAATTGCGGTGCGTGCAGCCGATGCAAGACAAGTCATAAAGGGCCGGCATCAGCTTGCGGCGCGAAAGATCGCCCGTCGCACCAAACAGAATCAACAGCGCAGAGTCGCCCTGCGGTAGCCGCGGCGCCTCCTGTTTTTCAACCGTGGGATGAACCAGTGTCGTCACTGACGCCTCCATGTAGGGCAATAGATGCCCGAAGGCGAACTGATGATTCCCGACCGCACGCCCCACCCTGGCGGCCGCTGAACGGTTAAGCTAGGCAAGGTCTGATTAAGTTCGGGCTTTGAAGGGGACGGCCTTCAGGCCGTCCGTAAGTGCCTGGAATAATGCTGGGCTTTTAGCCCCTGCGCGTCTTCGATCGGACCTGATCAGACTCCCTAGAGCCCTCTTGACCCTACCCCTTCGTCTTCGCCAAGGCCTCTTTGGCTTTAGCCACCACGTTTTCTACCGTAAAGCCAAAGCCTTTCATCACGTCCTTGATAGGAGCAGATGCGCCGAAGTCGTCGTGGGAGACAACGATTCCGTCGTTGCCGACATATTTGCTCCAACCTACGCTCGTACCTGCTTCCACGGAAACACGTGCGCGAACGTTCGGCGGCAGCACCTGGTTCTTATATTCCTGGGACTGCTTTTCGAACAGCTCCCAGCAAGGCATCGAAACCACCCGGGCTTTCACACCTTCCGCCGTGAGTTGCTCATAAGCCGCCACGCAGAGCTGCACCTCGGAGCCGGTTCCCATCAGGATGAGCTCCGGCTTTCCGCCCTGCGCGTCGCCCATGATGTAGGCGCCCTTGGCAACTCCAGATGCGGATGCATACTTGCTGCGGTCAAACGTCGGTACGCCTTGCCGGGTGAACGCCATCAGAACCGGTTGGTGTTGGATGGGCATGATCACGCGCCACGTCTCGGCCACTTCGTTGGCGTCGGCCGGACGAAACACCAGCAGCCGGGGAATTGCCCGCAACGAGATGAGTTGCTCGATCGGCTGGTGCGTTGGTCCGTCTTCGCCCAGACCGATGGAGTCGTGGGTATAGATGAAAATGACGGGGATGTCCATCAGCGCGGCGAGCCGAATCGGCGGCCGCATGTAGTCACTGAAGATGAGGAAGGACGAACCATAGGGGCGGAGTTTCGATACCGCCATGCCGTTCAGCACCGCGCCCATGGCGTGCTCGCGAATGCCGAAGTGGAAGTTGCGCCCTTCGTAGCTGCCGCGCTCAAAATCGGCTTCGCCACTGATGAGCGTGAAGGTCGAGGGATAAAGATCAGCCGAACCGCCCAGAAGCCACGGCACGTTCTTCGCCACCGCATTCAGCACCTGGGAGTCGGATTTCCTGGTTGCTAAGCCCTTCGCGTCAGCAGGAAAGGTCGGGATGTCCTTGTCCCAGCCCTCGGGAAGCGTGCCGTTCTGTATGTGCTGCCACATCTTGTCCAGATCGGCGTGGTCCTTCGACCAGGCACGGTAGCGCCCGTTCCAGTCCTTCTCCCACGCGCCGCCGCGGTCCACCGCTTTGCCCATGTACTCCTTGACCTCGTCGGGAACCAGGAAATGCGCATCCGGTGGCCAACCGTAGACCTCCTTGGTCAGACGAACCTCGTCTTCGCCCAGCGCTTCGCCGTGAGCTTCCTTGGTGTCTTGGCGGTGCGGAGAACCAAACCCGATGTGGGAATTGACAATGACCAGCGTGGGCCGCGCGACCTCGCGTTGCGCTGCCTGGATGGCCACGTCCAGCGACTCCAGATCGTTGACGTCGGTGACGTGCAGCACATTCCAATGCCAGCCCATGAACCGCGTCGCCACGTCGTCGCTAAAGGCCAGCGACGTGCTTCCTTCGATGGTGATGTGGTTATTGTCGTAGAACCAGATCAGGTTATTCAGGCCGAGGTGGCCGGCTAGCGATGCCGCTTCATTGCTGACGCCCTCCATCAGGCAGCCATCGCCGCACACGGTATAAATGCGGTAATCAAAAAGGTCTTTACCGAAGCGCGCCGCCAGCCAGCGTTGCGCAATCGCCATTCCCACTGAGTTACCGCACCCCTGTCCCAGCGGGCCGGTCGTGGTTTCCACGCCGGGGGTGAGCCCGTACTCAGGATGCCCAGGGGTCCTGGACTTCCACTGCCGGAATTGCTTCAGGTCGTCCAGCCCAAGATCGTAGCCCGTCAGGTACAACATGGAATAGAGCAGCATCGAGGCGTGCCCATTCGACAGAACGAAGCGATCGCGCCCCGGCCACTGCGGATTCCGCGGGTTGAACCGCAGATACCGGTCGAACAGCGTGAAGGCCAGGGGCGCCAGCGCCATCGGCGTTCCCGGGTGCCCGCTGTTGGCCTTTTGCACCGCGTCCATGGCCAGCGTGCGGATGGTGTTAATGCACAATTGCTCCAGCTTCTGTTGCTCCTGCGCCGCCTGCGCAGGGTTCACGTCAACTTGAGTGCTCACGTTTGCCACCTTTCATGTGTGCGAAGCAGATTCCGGCTCCGGCTGAATTTCCACTGCGAAAGTTGTGCCTTGCCACTGATTGTCTTGCGGCCAGAAAAAGGTAAACCGCAAAGGTGAATTTTGGGTTAGCCCCACCTTGATATCAGCGTACTGGATGCCCAGAGAAGTCGGTGTCGAGTTCGCGTCGTGCGCCGTCTTCCACTCGTCATCGCTCCAGTGCAGGAGGAAGGGCGAGGATGCCTGGACCCGTAGCAGGGTTCCCGCTTCGACGCTGCGCACCTGGCGGTTCATCTTCCAGACCTCAATCTTGTCACTCCTGACATTTCCCCTCCGCTTGCTATAACGCTCCGCTACCGAATCGATCCGGTCAAACACCCTGCCGTCCACCACCGAGCGCAGAAGCTTGACGAAATCCGCATGGGCCCACATCAGCGGAATCGCCGACCCTGTCGACTTACCAAAATACATGTGCTGCTCGGGAATGTCCGGCGCATCCCAGATCTGTTCAGGAATCAAGCCGATCCCCGACGTGAATTTCTCAATGGTGTGGACATACTCCGTCACGTCCCGGCCGGCTGCCAGCTCATACATGGCCCGTTCCAGGGTAAGCAGCGGCCACGGTCTGCCGACACCCCATTGATCGAAGGCGCTGCCGTCATCGCGCTGTCCATAGCCGTCGTGGTTATATCGTTTCCAGCACGGCCCGGCCGGCGTATCGACCTTCAGCAGGGCATCGACCACCTTCAACGTGTCCACGATCAAAGGATCATCTGCCGCTCGGATGCCGACCCGCACGAATTCGAGGAAGCCGCCATCCACGATCTGATTGGCTGGATACTTGTATCGGTCTCCTGGCTTTTGATTCGCCAGCACCAGCTCACCTTTGTCGGGATCTTCGTCCCCGGTTGAGCCCTCCGAACTGACAGCGGGATTGATGCGAATATAGTGCCGTGCGATTCCCGGAACCAGGCTGCCTTTTTCTGTAACCGTCCACTTCTCGATATGGGATTCCAGGAAATCAGCGTAGCAGCGGACGAACTCTGCAGTATGCGAATCGCCGCGGGACTCGAGGAACTCGGCCGCGCAAATCAGCGCTGCAATATTGACCGCCAGCGTTGACGGCGAATAACCGCCGGCCTCCTCCCACCGCTCCTGCTTCGTGGCCGGTCCCTCACGAATCAGGTAGCCGCACGCACGCCGCACGATGTGGTAGGGATCGAAGTTGGCCAGCCCGTTCGCCTTCCACAGCCTCCAGGCCAGGATGATGGGAAACGAAACTTCATCGAGCTGGATCCCCGTCCAGTAAGGTGAGCCGTCAATCCAGAAGTTCTGATAGAAGCCGCCGTCCTCGCGTTGCGTAACCGCCAGATAAATGAGGGCGCGCAGTGGCGTGACCGTATCGCCCACCGCCAGCAGGGCGGAGGCGCAGTTCACCATGTCCCGGGTCCACACCAGGTGATAACCGCCCAGGTCGTCGTCGCTCTTGTCCTCGCCCCAGGGAATGCTCAGGCTGGCGATCATTGCTCCGGGATACAGCTTGTCTTCGTTGGCCAGCAGCAGATTCACCGTCCGGGCGAAAAGGAACGAGTCGAACGAGTTCAGCTTGTCCATCAGCGACATGCGTTTGCGCGTCCGCTGCCACTGTTCGTCGAAGCTTTGCAATGAGTGATCAAACGGAATCGCCAACGATTGCGCTAACGTCGAAGCCGCGTTGTGCGCTGTATGGCCAAAGGCGAGCGCCAGGGTGAACTCATTGCTCTGGCTCAGATCGAGCTCTCCCGTCATCGCGACGTTGCCGTCCAGCGCCGAGGTGTACTCCCAATCCATCTGGAAGTTCTGCGACAGGTCCGTCCACCCGTCGTTGACCCCAACATAGCCCACCGACAGCTTCGCCATAGGCACCGTGGCCATCACCGCGAGATACACATCATCGCGGTGGGCCATCAGCAGACGGTGGTTGTGTGCATCCACCACGGCAGCGTTGTTGTGCCAGCCCCCAATCTGCAAATGGGGAGCACACAATACATATAAATGCAGACGGCCCCGCCACTCTTCAGCCACATTGAAACAGGTGCGAACCAGCAGGCAGGGAAGGTGCGGGTCTCCGATGACGGTCTTTTCGATGGAGTATTTGCCGTCGGGATCCGAGTTCGTCACCTTGAATCCCAGCGCCGCGCTGCCCAGACAATCCAGCTCCGTTGTCATGTGCCGCCGCTCGTCGTGGAAGAAAGTCTCACCGTCAGAGACCAGATACTGCGTGTCACGAATCTGCGGTGTGTCGATAGTCGGGTAGTACACCTCAGTCAGGACCCCGTTCGCCATCGTGTACCACAAACGGCTGGAAACGGAGTAGGCGGTTCCGACTGCGTCTTTGGCCCCGAAGGTCCATTTGGGAGTAATCCCAGGGCCCCCGGGCGCGGGATTGTTCTTCTGCAAAGGCACCCCTCTGGCGAAGCAGGATTCTGAGAGCTTACAACACGCGTCGAAATTCGAGCCTTCACCGGCTCACGCCGCGGCCTGCTAACCATTCATGACCCCGCACCCCATAGCCGTTTTTCGTTGCCAATAGCAGCAACCGGCAACCGCAATTATCCGCTATGATGAATGACAATGCCGTTCCTCCCTAAACCGCGAATCCCCGCCGCCTAAGGCCAATGATGTTCGTGGGCGGCTTTTGGCGCGTACATGATTGAGCAGGAAAAAACGGCGCTTAAGTTGAAGGCCTTGGGAGAGATGTGCCATGCCATCGCTTCTCACCGCGACTTATCCAAGGTGTTCACCGCCCTCTCTCCCCACGTTTCCCAGCTACTGCCTTCCCATTACGTCAGCGTAGTGCTTCATGACGAGCAGCGCGGCGCCATGCGGCTGCACGTGCTGCACTCCTCCGAGCCTGCCCAGAACTGGATTGGCCAGGACTTTGAGATCGCGGACTCGCCCTCGGGCATTGTCTGGCAATCGCAGGAAGTCTTTGTCTGCGAAGACCTCCAGCAAGAGGACCGTTTTCACAAGGTCGGAATCTTGCTGCGCGAGCATCACGTGCGTTCTCTTTGCGTTTTGCCGCTGACCGCTGCGGCCGGCCCTCTGGGGGCCTTGACCATCGGACGTAGCGAGGTGGGCCGCTTCCACGAGGAGGAGATCGAGTTTGCCAAGCTGATCGCCGCCCAGGTTGCCATCGCACTGGAGAACGCGCTTTACTATGCGCGCTCCGATGGTCTTCAGCGCGAACTGGTCCGCGAGCGCGACCGCCTGCGATTGGTCCTTGAGCTGAACAATGCCGTCGTTTCGAGCCTGGGATTGCGCGCCTTGTTCGGCGCTCTGTCGACCAATCTGCGACGAGTCATGGAATACGATTCCGCCAGCCTGTTCCTTCCTGAAGGCACGGATAAACTGCGTTTGCACGCCCTCGATTTTCCCGCCAGCCGCGGCTTCTTGCAGCAGGACATGCTCATCAGCATTGACGGAACCAACGCAGGCGCTGCTTTCCGAATGCGGCAAGGCCGGTTGGTAGGAATAGGGGGCCTGCCACACAGCCAGGACAAAGATGTCTTCCGTGTTCGTACCGGAGAGGGACTCCGCTCCCTCCTGCTGGTTCCCCTGCACAGCAACGGCAATCCGGTGGGCGTGCTCTCCCTGGGCAGCCGCCGCGAGAGGGCCTTCTCGCAAAGCGATCTGGACTTCGCCACTCAGATCGGTTGCCAGGTGGCCATTGCTGTAAGCAATGCTCTCCAGCATCATGCGCTCTCCGAAAGCAAAGCCCAGATCTCGGAGCAGAAATCCTATCTCGAAGAGGAGATTCGCTCCGAACAGGATTTCGAAGACATCATCGGCGGAAGTGCTGCGCTGCGGGCCGTGCTCGATCGGGTTGAAACCGTCGCGCCCACCGGTTCCACCGTACTCATTTGCGGGGAAACCGGCACCGGTAAGGAACTGATCGCGCGTGCCATCCATGAGCGCAGCGCTCGCCGCAACCGCACCTTTATCAAAATGAATTGCGCCGCCATTCCCCTTGGACTGCTGGAAAGCGAACTGTTCGGCCACGAGAAGGGCGCCTTCACCGGCGCCATCACCCGCAAGATTGGCCGCTTTGAACTGGCCCACCAGGGCAGCCTCTTTCTCGACGAGGTAGGCGATATCCCTCCCGAGCTGCAGCCCAAACTTCTGCGCGTGGTGCAGGAGCAGGAGTTCGAGCGTCTGGGCAGCTCGCATACCCAGCGCGTCGATGTGCGCATGATCGCCGCCACCAATCACAATCTGTCGCAGATGGTTGCCGACGGAAAGTTTCGCGACGATCTCTTCTATCGCCTCAACGTCTTTCCCATCCTGGTTCCACCTTTGCGCGAGCGTACCGAAGACATTCCTCTTCTGGTGCGATACTTTGCCAGCAAATATGCCCGCCGCATGAACAAGCGAATCGAGCGCATATCGGCCCAAACCATCGCCGCCATGACGGACTATTCCTGGCCCGGCAATGTTCGGGAGTTACAGAACTTTATCGAGCGGGCCGTCATCCTGACTCAAGGCGAGGAGTTGATTGCCCCCTTGTCGGAACTCCACACAACTGTTCCTTCTATCCCCTCGGCCGTCGTTCCTAAGGGACATGGGACGCTTCGCGAAATGGAAAAGGACCACATCCTGGAAGCACTACAGCAGTCCAACTGGGTCATTGGGGGACCCAGCGGAGCCGCCCTACGGCTGGGACTCAAGCGTACAACTCTCCTGTATCGAATGGAAAAGCTCGGCATCTCCCGCGAGCAAGTGTCAGTAAAGTCAGAAAATTGACACCTTGTGTCAAAATATTGTCTATAAACTGACGCAGCTTTCAGCAAAAATCTGTCGCTAATTCGCCAGAGTGCCGAAATTCGCATACATCGTCGTTTCGGTCGCTGCCGAAGCCTTTGGCAACCGCAATGCATATGTTTCAGTGCAAAGCGGTCAGGTAGCGTACCTGCGCCTGCAAGCGCAACTTCAGGAGACGGCGCTCCGGGAGCACAGAGATTGCTCAGAATCACAGTCGAGGAACGCGGGATAGAGGTATATCTAGTGCTCGAAGGCAGGCTGGAACAACCCCTGGTTCCAGAGCTTGAGCGGGCCTTTGATCAGCAGCACAACATAGCAGGGGAGCGGCCAGTCATTGTAGACCTTTTCGGCCTCACGGGGATGGACGAGGCCGGCAAGTTGAGCCTGCAGAAGCTCTATCAGCGCGGCGCTACTCTGCGTCGCGGAGATGTCATGAACGAATACTTAGTGGAAAAAATGGCAGGCGGAGGCATGGAACCGCTTCAGGCCTCCTGCCGCCCTCAATCCGCTAAAGACACCCAGGAAATTCAGCATATAGAGGAGGAATAGAGTGCGAATCGCAATCGGTTCTGACGAAGCTGGCGAAGCCTTGAAAGCGCAATTGACAGCAACCCTGGCCTCGACAGGACATGAGGTGGTAGATCCAACTTCCAATGTCGAGGCTCATGTGCGCGGCGATTATGCCGAGCAGGTGGCCTTGGCGGTTCTGCGCCGTGATGCTGAAAGAGGCATCATCGTTACCGGCCGCGGGGTCGGAGCCTCTGTGGCCGCCAATCGCGTACCCGGCATCCGGGCTGCCCTGTGTAACGATTCCTTTTCCGCCTATTCAGGTGCCAAGTCGGAAGGCATGAACGTGGTTGTCCTGGCCGTGCAATCCCTGGATACGGACCGCGCCAAGGAGATCGTCGACGCCTATGTGGGCGCCACGCTGGCGCCGATTGAGGTGGTTGGAGGACTGCCTCCCCGCCGCTTGCAGCGGGTCTTGGAGTATGTGAAGGAGAATATTGAGAAGGACCTCAGCGTGGCCGAGATGGCGCAAGTGGTCGGCATGAGCCAGTATTATTTTTCCAAACTTTTCAAAATGAGCACCGGAACAACCCCTCACCAGTACGTCATGCGCCAGCGAGTCGAGCGCGCCCAGGAGTTTTTGCGCGACGGGAACGCCGCTCTCGTGGAAGTGGCCACCCATGTCGGGTTTGAAACCCAGAGCCATTTCACCAGCGTCTTTCGGCGCCTGGTGGGAATCACTCCCAAGAAGTTTCGTGAGATGCGCAGCGATGCCGGCATTCACCTTGCAGTGCCGGTGGACGGAAAGGGCGAGACTCAGCAACCCAAGTCCAGCGCCAACGCAGCTTAGCGGATTGGAAAAAAAATTCGGGCCCAGCTTGATGCTGGGCCTTTCGCTCAGAACGAAACCGCCTGGTTTTTCCAAGCTATCTACAAGCTATCCCATAAATCTGTTTTGAAAAGGCACGGCCTTCACAGGTTGCTGAAAAACTCGCATGCGGGGATGCTCCGCGTCAGGGCACGACCTTGGTCGTGCCGAAACCGCCTCTATTCTTGCAACGCGAGCGGGCTTCAGCCCGCGAGCCCCCAACCATGCGGGCCGTAGCCCCCGATGAGATCGCCTCCCGGCTCACTTCTGCTTGTGCTTCGGCTTCCGGGCCTTTGAGTTTCCTCCCGCCGTTTTGCCTTGCGGTCCAACCAATTCGTCAGCCAGTGCGTCCGCATGATAAATCTTTCGCAGCGACTCGATGATGGCCCGTGAGTCGGTAGCAATCGAGCGCCCCTGTACGTCGTCATAGGCAAAATTCCACGACAGCGACTGAATATTGCCATCAAAGATGATCCCCACCACCTCTGCGTCCTGGTTGATCACCGGGCTTCCGGAGTTGCCCCCTATGATGTCGGGCGTGGAAGCGGTATCCAGGACTGTCTTCAGATTCAGCGAGGACTTTGCCTTCAGCCAGCTTTCCGGCAGTTCATAAGGAGGCTTGCTGCCGTGGGCAGCGGCATGTTCGAACGCGCCACCCATGGTGGTGAACCATGGGATCTGCTTGCCGTCCTGCTCATACCCTTTCACCGCGCCGTAGCTCAGCCGCAACGTAAATGTGGCGTCAGGTGGAACGCTGAAGCCGCCCTGCGCGAAGTGGATCTTGGCGATGGTTCCCGCGTTCTTGCGCAGCACCGAGTCCACTTCATCTTCGTTCCGTTTGTGTACGGCAACCGCGTCGGGCTCGATGGTGCGCATCAACACGATCATTGGATCGGTGCTCGCATCGACCGCCTTCTGTCCACCTTCGTAGAGTTCCTTGCGAACCGCGACTTCATCCAGTTTGCTGCCGTCGATGACCTCTTTCGCCCGCTCTTCCGGCGATTTGCCGTCCAGCGCCTTCTTGACAGTGTCATTGTCTGCACCCAGGACCTCCTGCATCTCGGCGAGGCTCTCAGCCAGCAACACCTTCTCCAGCCCCTTGTAAACCGGGGCCGTCGAGAACAGTTGCTGCTCCAGGGTTGGAAGCGCCGAATCCTGATAGCCGCGAATGCGCTCGTTGCTGGGCTTCTCCTTTTGATATGCCGAGCGCACAATGTCGCGCGCGTAATCCGCCAGCTCGCCACGGAAGCCGCCCAGATTATCCACGTAGAAAAGCTGCTTGTAGATCTCCTTCTGAACGTCTACTGCTTTGCTGATCTCGGCCCAGGGATCACCGTATTGCTTCTGCCGTTCCGGGTTGGAGCTGACATAGGCCTTGAGATCTTTCTCGTCGCTGGCCTTCTTGCCCATGATCTGCGGGTTCTTCAGTCCGCCCTCATAACCAGTAACTGCCTTGAATGAGTTCTGGATGCCGAACAGATCGTGCTCCGCCTCGCGAGAATTCTCTTCCGATTGGCCGGCATATTTCTGGATGGGGGCGAGACGTTTCTTATACGAGGCAAGCTGCATTGGAAACTGGTAATCGCGCAGAAACTCCAACTGGTCGAGCGTGAGCAGCCGGCCGGTTCTTGCTGGATGGCCGGAGACAAATACCAGGTCCCCATTCTTCACCCCCTCCTTCGACCACTTCAAATAGTCCTTGATCTTGGCCGGTTCGCCGTTCTCATAGGCGCGGAAAAACGAGATGTCCAGGTCGTATCGCGGATATTCGAAGTTGTCCGGATCGCCGCCAAAGAAGGCCATATCGAACTCAGGCGCAAAGACCAGCCGCACATCGTCGTACTTCTTGTACTTGTAAAGGTGATACAGGGCGCCGGAGTACAACGTGACGACATCGCAGCGCAAACCGTTTACCGAGCATTCTTTCTCGATCGACGACATCTCCTCGCGCTGTGCCTTACCGGCTTCGGCGTCCGACATGCCAGGCTTGGCAGCGGCGTTGACTTGCGCGGTCACATCCTGAATGTCCTCCAGCACCAGAAACTCCACCCCGGGGCACTTCGGCTCCTCCGCCCGTGTCGGTGCATAAAACCCGGTCTTCATGTAGTCTTTGCCGTTGGTGGAAAGGTCATGAATGCAGCCCTGCGCGATGTGATGGTTGGTGAAAATAAGTCCATCGGCGCTGACGAACGAAGAAGAACCATTAGGTGCGCGCGCCGAAGAAAGCCGCACGTGGTCGAGCCACTCCTGCGAAGGTGAGAAACCGTATTTGGCTTGCACCTTGTCTTTGGGGAATTCGTTGAACAGCCACATGCCTTCATCGCCAAAGGCCGCCAGGGTAAATACCGGCAGGGCAACTAAAAGAGAGCAGAGAATGATGACAGCTTTTTTCATGAGGGCTCCAGTCGCTCGAAAACCTGTTTGAAAAGGCCGGGCCCGTGATCTGAGGGCCAAACCCGCGAACCGATGACTATAAATTTTCGCCATCGCCGGGGCAACTGTCATAAGGCGTCTTGGCCGGATTGAAGCCCTGCTTGCTGGCAATGGCTGCGAATCTCTTGCCTTCCGGCGTATATCTAACAGGAAAGCCGCTTAGAATAGAGCTACCAAGATGCGCCGGGTATACCTCGACAATAACGCCACCAGCCCGCTTCTGCCGGAAGTGTTCGAAGCGATGCGCCCGTACTTCTTCCAGCAGTTCGGGAACGCTTCGTCCATCCATCAGCAGGGACAGCAGGCCCGGGGGGCGGTGGAGCGTGCCCGCGAGCAGGTTGCAGAGTTGCTGAACTGTCGTGCTGCCGAGATTGTCTTCACCAGCGGTGGCACCGAAGGCGACAACCTGGCCCTCTTCGGCATGGTAAGACCGGGTGATCATGTCATCACTTCCGCGGTTGAGCATCATGCCGTACTCAACTCGTGTAAGCGCTTGGAGGAGATGGGCTGCGCCCTGACCTATCTGCCGGTCGACGGCCAGGCATTGGTTGATCCCGGCGACGTTCGCCGCGCCCTTCGGCCCGCCACCAGGCTCATCAGCATCATCCTGGCGAACAACGAAACCGGCGTCTTGCAGCCCGTGAACGAGATCGGAAAGATCGCTGCCGAGTCCGACGTCTACTTTCACACTGACGCGGTCCAGGCTGCGGGCAAGGTGCCGTTGGATGTCAAGGAAATCGATTGTGACCTGCTCACCATCACCGGGCACAAAATGCATGGCCCGCAAGGAGCAGGCGCTCTCTACGTGCGCAAGGGGACCCTGTTGCAGCCGCTCTTTTATGGCGGGCGGCATGAGCGCTCACGCCGCGCCGGCACAGAGAACCTGCCGGGGATTGTCGGGTTGGGCAAGGCGGCCGAGATTGCGCGGGCGGGATTTGAAGACGGTAGTGTGGCCAGGATGGCTGGCCTCCGCGATCGCTTGGAGCGCGAGATCCTGGAGCGAGTCGATCAGGTGGGCGTGAACAGCAGCGGTGCTCCGCGCGTGCCCAACACCACCAACCTTCACTTCGACTGCATCGAAGGCGAAGCCATGGTGATTGCTCTTGATCTGAAGGGATTGTCGGTTTCAACAGGTGCGGCTTGCTCGTCGGGCGCCATCGAGCCCTCGCACGTGTTGACCGCGATGGGACTCTCCGCCGATCGAGCGCGTGCCAGCATCCGCTTCAGCCTGGGCAAGCAGAACACGCCAGAAGACATTGACTTCGCGCTGGAGCTGGTGCCGGAAGTGGTGGCTCGTTTGCGGGAGCTGAGCCCCGTCTATAAGAAGGCTGTGCGTGCGTGAGTGCCCCTCAGCTTGGCAAATGCTAATTGCTAGTTGCTAGTTGCTAATTGCTAATTGCTAATGACTGAAACAACCATCGCAGTTGCCATGTCGGGCGGTGTGGATTCCTCCACCGTCGCGGCATTGCTCTGCGAGCAGGGATACACCGTCGTTGGACTGACGCTTCAGCTCTGGAACCAGCGCCGTCTGGCCGGAAGCGACGGCATGCCCGAAGTTGTGCAGGGTCGCTGCTGCTCACTCGACGACGTCTACGATGCGCGCCGTGTCGCCGAGACGCTCGGAATCCCCTACTACGTCGTCAACCAGGAGTCGCGCTTCGAGGAAGACGTCGTGCGTCCATTCGTGCAGGACTATCTCTCAGGGCGCACGCCGATCCCGTGCAGTCTGTGCAACAACCATCTCAAGTTTGATCAGCTACTGATCACCGCACGCCAGATTGGCGCTGAAAGGCTCGCCACCGGGCATTACGCTCGCAATGAATTCGACCAGCGCACCGGCCGCTGGCTGCTGAAGCGTCCGGCCGATCTCACTAAGGACCAGACCTACTTTCTCTTCGGCCTCACCCAGGAGCAGCTGAGCCGTACTCTCTTTCCCCTCGGCGAGCTGCGCAAGCCCGAGGTGCGCGAGGAGGCCAGGCGCGTCGGTCTGCGCGTCTTCGAGAAGCAGGATTCGCAGGAGATCTGCTTCGTCCCCGGCGGCGACTACAAGCGATTTCTCGATGCCTACCTCGCCGAGCAGGGCGACGAGATTCCCGACACCTCAGGCGAACTTGTCACCACTACCGGCGAAGTCATTGGCACGCACACTGGCATCCACAACTTCACGGTCGGCCAGCGCAAGGGACTGGGCGTGGCCACGGGATCACCCGTTTATGTGCTGGAAATTCGTGGCGACCGGCGTCAGGTGGTTGTGGGTGGCGGCGACGAACTCTATTCACGGACCCTGATTGGCAAGCGCCCCAATTGGATCGCAATCAAGGAGCTGCATGGGCCACTGCATGTGCAGGCCAAGATTCGCCATCGCCACGAGCCCGCGGACGCCGTCATCGAGAAGCTTGCCGGACGGCGACCTCCAGGTCACGTTTGATGAACCGCAGCGCGCCATCACGCCGGGACAGGCTGTGGTCTTCTACGACCGAGAGGTTGTTGTCGGCGGAGCCTGGATTGGATGAGCCGGAGCTAGATTGCTATCAACATCACAAGTTATCTTGTTATCAACATAACAAGTTGCATTGCTAATTTGATAGCTGACACACGAAGCCTAAGCTGTTGATTCAGCAGGGTAAAGCTGCGTCGAAATCGTCCGACGAGCGGCCTTCAGATAAACATTTCGTCGCTGTGCCTGCCGTCTTTTGGCGCTCTCGACTTCTGGAAGAGAGTTTCTAAGCCCACCCCCAGGCCCTGTAGCACTCCGTTGAGGTGCTTGAAGGGCGACAGCACCGTGTGCTGGACTCGCGAACTAGTGTCCTCGACGCGAGTTAACGTTCGAGTAAGCATCTCGTCAACCCGTATTGCCTGCAGCCGTGCGCCATCGACGAAAGACGTCACCGCAGCGTCCAGCTTCTCCGTCTGCTTGCGGGCCGTCGTGCTCACAATCGCCGCACTGTCGAGGATTGCATCCACCTTTGGGCGAGATGTTTCCAGCAGACTATTCAGGTCGGTCGTGATTTTCTTGCTCTCCGTCAGCAAGGGCCCTATGCGGGAGTAAAGGTCTTCCGATAGCTCGCGCGCGTAGGCGCTGAACTTGCGCAGGGTGAAGAACATGGCCGCAAGAATCAGCATTTGCAGCACGACCGCAGCTGCGGTCACGGCGATGAAGATGGTCAGCTTGTCGTCCATGGATGCTCCGTGGCCGGCGAACACCGACTGCTTTGCCCGCTACTGATTGGGAGCAGTACCGGTCTCCTCTGCCGTCGCTTCGTGATAGGCCTGTTTGCCTGCATCAACTGCGGAACGGATCTGTTCCTTCTGCTGGGCGATGTAGTCTCGTCCGCGATCGACCCAGCTCCCCGCCTGTTCACGTGCCTGCCGGGCACGGTCCTTGACCACATCACGCCCCTGCTCGGCGGCATCGCGAATCTTCTGTCGGGTTTCGTCTCCTGTTTTGGGCGCGTAAAGAATGCCTACCGCTGCGCCAATACCCAGTCCCGCAAGGAACCACAAGAAACCACTGCCTTCGTTATCAGCCACGATTGCCTCCTGCGTTCTAAAACGCCGCGAAAGTCGGATGGTAGCACCCGTGTTGCAGAATTACAAACCGCTGGGGCTACAGTTCAATTAGCCACGCGATGCCGCACGCAACGCCCGCCATTCGGTTGACCGCCTGCAAATAACGGAGCTATACTGGCTTCATAAGCCTGTAAGCCCTTCATACGATCTGGTTCGACCGCCACCGGCGGCTGCCCTCATGAATAACCAGAGCTTCAATATCGGTGATAAGGTTGTCTACCCCAATCACGGGGTTGGCGTTATTGAACAAATCAGCAGCCGGACGATCGGTGCCCAGATTGAACGCTTCTACCTCCTCAAAATCAAAGCCAGCAGCCTGAAGGTCATGGTTCCTTTCCACAACGTGGGAAGTGTCGGCCTTCGCCGGGTGGTTCGCAACGGGGAAGTGCAGAAGGTGCTCGACTTTCTGACCGACGGCGAGATCGAGAACAGTGGTGACTGGAAGTACCGGTTCAAAGAAAACTCCGACAAAATGCGCACCGGCTCGCTGCTCGATGTGGCCATCGTACTCAAGGGCCTCCTGCTCCTGGCTCGCGACAAGCCTCTGAGCTTTCGGGAGAAGAAGATGCTCGAGCGGGCCCGGTACTTGCTGGTCAGCGAGTTGGCCATGGCGCGCAACTGCCAGGAGACGGATATTGAGAACCTGCTGAACCGGGCGCTCTCCAAATGCAAGCTGCGCTTTCCTGAAGCCTCCATGATGCAGGCCTAGAAGATGCAGGCTTAGAATTTCGCCTGGTCGTTCCCCCACCCTTCTCGGGTCGGGCTCTCGTCAATCGTTAGAATTTCTCTTTCAGCCGAGCGTAAGTTTCAGCCAGCAGCTCCGGCAGGACACGTGTCTCGCCCACCACCGTCATAAAGTTGGCATCCGCCACCCAGCGCGGCAGAATGTGCATGTGAAGGTGCCCGGCAACGCCTGCCCCGGCGGCTTTTCCAATGTTCATTCCCAGATTCACACCGTCGGGACGGTAGACCTCGTACAGGATGGCCTCCAGCTTCTGGCTCAGCTCGGTCATTTCCGCGAGCGTCTCTGATGCAAGCTTGCTCAAACGGTCGACATGCTCGTAAGGCACGACCATCGAGTGTCCGCAGGTATAGGGGAACGAGTTGAGGATGATGTAATTGTGCCTGCCGCGGTGAACGATGAGCGCGCGCTTGTCATCGCCGAGGCGCGGAAGTTCACAAAAGATGCAACCCGATGTTTTGCCTACCGAACTGACGTAAGCGTAGCGCCAGGGCGTCCAAAGGTAGTCCACGCTGGCAGAGTATCAGAAGTTATGGCCCGCTGAAGTGAGCCACAGCCGGCTCCCAGCCCCCATCCGGACGGCTCCGGATTAGCGCGGCAGGCGCGTGCCGGTTAAGGATGCATAAAAATACACAGCCACCGCCGAAAAGGCGCTTCTCCGTTGGGGTTAGAGGTTTGACACTGCTGGGAGCGGTTGCTATAGTCAAAACTGTCCTTGGCACGCGGACCCGCTCCACAGGATCCGGCCGCTGGGTTGTTCCAAGCCCGCAGTTAGAGCGGGAAATCATTCTAGAAGACTCAAGCCAGCAGTCCGTTTTATGACAGGCTCCCTATCGCTATCCAAATAGCGGTAGCCATGTGCGCAACCAATGCCTTTCGACGACACCCAAACCGAAACTCCAATCAGCCAAACCCAAGACCCTGCTGCGGAAAACCAGCCAAACCAGCAAGCCCACGAAGGTCATCCTTCCGAACCGGCCCATGCCGAGCGTCCTTCTGAACAGGCGATGAGCGCTCCGGCATCTGCTGAGGTTGATCCTGATTCGCAGGTGGAACAACCTCACGACGATCGCGCTTCGGATGCAACCGCGGTGCCGCAAGCCGCTGCCGGCGAGGCCGCAACCGCGGTACCTCAAGCCGCTGCCGCAACCCACACTGCTCCGCCGGCCAGGAAAGTGGAGAAAGAATCCACCATGGAAGACTTCGCCAGTGCGCTGGAGTCTTTCGAGCAGGAGCAGGCGCAGACCGAAGCTGCACTCAACGACGAGCAGATCGTCTCCGGCCACGTGCTTAAGGTCACCGCGCAGTACGTTGTGGTCGACATCGGCTACAAGTCTGAGGGCGTGGTCCCGGTGGCTGAGTTCACCGACCATGAAGGCACCGTCACGGTTCAACCCGGCGACGAGATCGCAGTCATGCGCGAGCCTGGGCACACTGAGGAGGGTTACATCAACCTCTCCCATCAGAAGGCACAGCGCTTGCGTGCCTGGGACGAGATTGAGAAGGCCTACAACGACAAGGCATCGGTAAAGGTCCGGGTGATCGATCGCATCAAGGGCGGTCTTACTGTGGACATCCTCGGGGCCCGCGCTTTCCTGCCGGGTTCGCAGGCCGACCTCAGGCCGTTGCGCAACCTGGATGGCCTCAAGGGCCAAGAAATCGAAGTTCGCATCATCAAGCTGAACAAGAAGCGCGGCAATATCGTCGTCTCGCGCAAGCAACTGCTGGAAGAAGAGCAGACCGAGAAGCGGTCCAAGACGCTCGACCACCTGGAAGAGGGTGCGATCCTGACCGGCACGGTCAAGAACCTTACCGACTACGGCGCCTTCGTCGACTTAGGCGGTATTGACGGCCTGTTGCATATTACCGACATGTCGTGGGGACGGCTCACCCATCCTCATGACCTGGTGCAGGTCGCCGATCAGATTCAGGTGAAAGTCCTGAAGTTCGACAAGGACAAGCAGCGCGTTTCCCTTGGTTTCAAGCAGCTCACTCCCGATCCCTGGCTGGATGCCGCTGAGCGCTATCCCATCGGCGCGCATGTTCGCGGGCGCGTGATCAGCGTCACCGATTACGGCGCGTTCATTGAGCTGGAGCAGGGCATCGAGGGCCTGGTGCATGTCAGCGAGATGACGTGGTCGAAGCGCATGAAGCATCCCTCGAAGCTGGTGAACATCGGCGACCAGGTGGAAGCAGTCGTGCTCAACGTCAATCCGACGGAGCGGCGTATCAGCCTCGGTCTGAAGCAGCTCGAATCGAATCCCTGGGAGACCCTGCACGAGAAGTTCCCGGTCGGAACGGTAGTGGAAGGCAAGGTACGCAACCTCACCGACTTCGGAGCATTCATTGAGATCGAGGAAGGCATCGATGGCCTGGTGCATGTCAGCAACCTGAGCTGGACGAAGCGGGTGAAGCACCCGTCGGAGGTCCTGAAGAAGGGCGACAAGGTGCGGGCCATCGTGCTCGCCATCGAGCCCGACCAGCGCCGCCTGTCGCTGGGCGTGAAGCAGCTTCAGCCCGATGTCTGGGAGACCTTCTTCGCCCAGCATCGTGTAGGCGATGTGATCCATGGCAAGGTTCTGCGGCTGGCCAGCTTTGGGGCTTTCGTGGAGATCGCTGATGGAGTCGAGGGCCTGTGCCATAACTCCGAAGCGGTGGACTCACAGGGCGCCCCGATCAAGCTGGAATCCGGACAGGAGTTCGAGTTCAAGATCATCAAGATGAACCCGGCAGAAAAGAAGGTTGGACTCAGCATTCGCGCGGTTGGCGAAGAGGCTACCCGGGCCGACGTCGAAGCCTACAAGGCCCCAGTGACCAGTACCTCGGGAGCAGGTTCCACCATCGGCGAGTTCATGAACTGGAAGCGCGCCAGCAACGATAACAGCTAAACCCTCACCAGAAATGGTTAAGGCCGCCGGCAATGGCGGCCTTTGATTTGTGTGCCTGCCTATTTGTTCAAATTGATCCGCAGATTGACGCGCGGCGCGGTGCGGTCATCGAACTGGCTTACGGTCTTGGTATCACTGCGCTTGCCATCGATCTCGGCATAGACCTCGTAGTCGACATTGCGCTCCAGCTGGGGAAACCGGTAGGTTCCGTCCTTCTGCGCAAAGAACGTCCTCACGCTCAGCGTCTTCTCGTTCTTCAGATAAACCACGGCGTTCGGGATCGGTTGATCGCTCTTGTCCATGACAACCCCGGTGAGGATGCGTTGGTTCGGGTTGGCAGTTACTTTCCCGGAATCGTCGCCTGGGTGCGAGAGTGGAATCTGTATCTGCGCCACGGCGCATGCCGCGATCACCAGAAATACAAAGAGAAGGCTTAACTGCTTTTTCATCACTCTTCAGTTTACTCTGGGCGGCGAGGCAGTTGCTGTTCCGTCAGATGGATACCGACGTCCTTCCGCTCATTGTCGTCGATGTGTACCGTGATCTCCGGTTTGGGCACGCCTTTCGGCGTCTTGATGTCCGCCTGGATGACATAATCCTCGGTGCCCACCGGTACCCGTTGTGCGAACTCTCCGCTGCGGTTGGAGACCAGTTCCCAACGGAATTTCTTCTCCGACGCGCGGCGAATCCGGACGGGCACGCCGGCAACGGGATGCGAATCAGGACCCCACACGGTGCCGAAAATCAAAGCGTAGTCCTTGGCAGCGGCGGACTGGGAGGAGTTCAGGGGTGCGGAATAAAGCGCACCACCTGTCAGCAGAATCGAGAGCAGGACAGAGAGCGGAAGTGCTGCCTTGCGGACGCCGGATGGGACACCGTTCAATATTCGCCCTCCTCCTCCGATTTCTCTTCGTCCTCGTCCTCGTCTCCCTCTCCCTCAACCCGGCTCAACTCGAGCGGGTCGACGGCGACCACTTCGAAGTCCGTGCCGCACTCCGGGCAGGAGACAACTTCGCCTTCGTCGACCTCATCTTCCTCAATATCGAGATCGCTCTCGCACTCCGGACAGATAACCATGATGATGCCCTCCGTTCCTGATCGATTTGCGCCGCTTCAAATCACAGCGCCACCCGCCTTTTTATATTTAGAATCTCTTGCTAGCAGCGTCAAGTGATAGACGCTGAAGAAATCTCGAGGTCTCAGTTTTCCATGCTCAAGCCAAAAAACCTCTTGTCAGGTATCGCGGCTTTGATGTTGCTGGTTCCGCTGACGGTTGCTCAAAGTTCCGCCAACTCGAATCCGCTGCCGCCTTCTTCTCCCGACCCGCAGATTGCGGCCGCGTTGCGCGACGTTTCTGCGGACCGCATCGAGCAAACCATTGTGAAGCTGGTCAGCTTCTACACCCGCCAGACGCTCTCTTCTGACATGCCGGCATCGACCGGGAAGGGAGCCAATGCGGCGGCAGAGTGGATCAAGGGTGAGTTTGAACAGTACTCCAAAGAGTGTGGCGGCTGCCTGGAGGTGAAAACCGACGAATTTACTCAGGAGCCCGGCCCCCGCGTCCCCCAGCCGACCAAGATCACCAATGTCTACGCCGTTCTGCGGGGCTCCGATCCTGCCAATGCGGGTCGCATCGTGCTGGTGACCGGGCACTATGACTCCCGCAACAGCGAGACCAACGATACCACCGGCCAGGCGCCCGGCGCCAACGACGATGCCAGCGGCACCGCAGTCAGCCTGGAGTGCGCCCGGGTGCTGAGCAAACATAAATTTCCCGCCACCATAATCTTTTTGACGGTTGCCGGCGAAGAGCAGGGACTTTACGGAAGTTCGCACTTTGCCAAGATGGCGAAGGCGCAGGGCTGGGACGTGGAGGCGGTGTTGAACAACGACATCGTTGGCGGCGACCGCACCCCCGGCGATACCCTTCAGGACCCACACATCGTACGCGTGTTCTCCGAGGGCATTCCCATCAACGCTGACGAAAAGCAGATCAGGATGATCCGCGCCACCGGCGGCGAGAACGACAGCCAATCGCGCCAGCTCGCCCGCTACATCGCCGCGACCTCGCAGGAGTATCTGCCGCCAGCTTCCTTTCATCCGCTGCTCGTTTTCCGGCCGGACCGGTTCCTGCGTGGAGGCGACCAGACTTCGTTCAACCAGCAGGGCTACGCTGCCGTGCGCTTCACCGAGTTTCGCGAGAACTACAACCATCAGCACCAGAACATCCGCACGGAAAATGGCGTTGAATACGGCGATCTGCCGAAGTTTGTTGATTATGCTTTCACCGCAAACGTCGCTCGACTGAACGCGGCTGTTCTGGCATCGCTGGCCTTGGCCCCGGCTCCTCCCGCCGATGTCCGCGTTCTGACCAAAGGGCTGCAAAACGATTCAACCCTGGTATGGGAAACCTCGCCCGGTGGGCTCGCGACTTCGTACGAAGTCTTATGGCGCGATACCGACGCTCCTGAATGGGAGCACGCCAAGAACGTTGGCAATGTGACCAGGGCCACCCTGCCGCTATCCAAAGACAACGTGATCTTTGCTGTACAGGCGGTGGACGCGAAAGGCCAACGCAGCCTGGCGGTGGTACCGCTGCCGGAACGGTAAAGCAAGACAGGACGAACTACAGAGACACTGAGCCACCGAGCATAACCGGAACCTCTCCGTGCCTTGGTGCCTCTGTGGTGAACCTGATGATTGCATTTAGAATGGACTTGCATGCGACGTACTTCCACCATGGGTAGCATGGGGCTGAGCTTTCCGCCCTTCACCCCTGCCGTGAAGCAGTTGCTGATCGCCAACTTTGCAGTGTTCCTGCTGGAAGCGGCGATCGACGCCCTGGTGTGGCCTGGCTTCCACCCCTGGATGGATGCTCATTTTGGGTTGGTGCCGGCGCTCTCCATCCTGCATGGCTGGGTTTGGCAGCTCGTGTCTTACTCGTTTCTTCACGAAGGGCTGCTCCATATCCTTTTCAACATGCTGGCTTTGTGGATGTTCGGCGCCCAGTTGGAGATTGACTGGGGCTACAGCCTGTTCATGCAGTTCTACTTCTTCTGCGTGATTGGCGCTGCGCTCACGACCATCGCCGTCTCTTTCATTGGTCTCTTGGGGGCGAATCCCCTAACGACCACTGTGGGCGCATCGGGCGGCGTCTTTGGATTGTTGCTGGCCTTCGGCATATTGCACGGCGATTCGGAGATCATGCTCTTCCCGTTGCCGTTTCTCATCAAGGCCAAATACTTCGTCATCGGCATCATCGGTTTGGCACTCTATGGAGCGTTGTCGTCGGCCGCACTCGCTGGGACAATCCACCGCTTACATGGCCCACCTTGGCGGATTGTTGTTCGGCTACCTCTTCCTGAAGTTTGTGCCGCGACGGGGATTCGCCTTCGCGACTACGGAGCGCTACTACGGTGTGCGCAATGCCTACTATCGCTGGAAACGCCGCCGCACCGCCCGTAAGTTCGAGGTCTACATGCGCAAGCACGACAGCAGCGGATATCAGCACGATGAGTATTTCGACGAGGACGGGAACTTCAAGGACCCCAGCACCCGTGGCGGCGGTAAGAAGAATGGGGAAGGTCGCTCGGGCTGGGTGAACTGACGCCTTCAGGTTTCGAACACCGTTTCCAGCTCCTCATAGACCACCGGAATCGTGCACAGCTCCGGCAGTTGCTGCCAATAGCGATGCACCTCAGGATCGCCTTGCGCTTCGGCGCGCGTCTCATCCGACTTCCAATAGCGGAGATGTACGAACCGGTTGGGTCGGATGGTGTCACGATGCAGCGAATCGCGGCTGTATCCCTTGGTGTGCATCAGGGTATAGAACTCCTGCAACATACCAAGCAGTTCTTCCTCTCTGCCAGGCAGGGCCTCAAGTACTGCCAGAGATACGATTTCGTGAGTCAATACTTCACCTCCCCTTAGCTTTGGCGCCGGATTCCACCGCAATTAACCGCATGAAGTTGGTCGCGCCGATCACGCGCTGCGTGCCGGCAACCAGTCCAAACACGTCTCCCGGAGCCAGCGCGCCCAGACGACGCAGCTCATCCTCAGCGAACTCAGCCATCCGCTCGACGCTCAGCTCCCGAGGGCAGCGAATCGGCGTGACACCCCACAGCGCGTTCAGGCGATTGTGTACCGCTTCGCAGAAGCTGAAACCATAAATATCGGCGGCGGGCCGGTACTTTGACAAGATGCGCGCCGTCTTTGCCGTTTCCGTAAAGACGGCGATGGCGCGGATGTTGAGGTCACGCGCGGCATGCGCCATCGCTTCGCAAATCGTTTCCGGTATCGACAGATGCTGCCCTTTCCGGTGCTCCGGCGTCAAGGGATGCAGGTTGGCGGCCTCAGCTTCCATCACAATCCGCGCCATCATCTGAACCGCTTCCCGTGGATACTTCCCGACGGCGGTTTCGCCGGAGAGCATAACCCCGTCGGTACCGTCGAAGATGGCGTTGGCAACATCGCTAGCCTCGGCGCGAGTCGGCCGTGGATTGCCAATCATCGACTCCAGCATCTGGGTTGCGGTAATCACCGGGCGGCGAAAATCGAGGGCGCGACGGATGACGTATTTTTGTATCGGCGGCACCTTCTCCGGCGCCACCTCGACGCCGAGATCGCCGCGCGCCACCATAACGCCGTGCGCTTCTTTCAGGATGGCATCCAGGTCCTCGATGGCCTGCGGCTTCTCCAGCTTTGCAATCACGCCAACATCGTCGCGGTAGCGGGCAATGGCCTGCTTGGCACGCACCACGTCTGCTGCCGATCGCACAAACGACACCGCGACTACATCGACGCCGTTCTTCATGCCGAATTCAAGATCGGCAAAGTCTTTCTCGGTAAGGGAGGGAAGGCTGATGTTGGTGCCCGGCAGGTTGATGCCCTGGTTTTCCGCCAGCATGCCGCCATTCAATACCTCGCAGATCACGTTTCCGCCGCTGATCCGGCGAACCGCCAGCTCGATCTTTCCGTCCGACAGGAGAATGCGCTCGCCCGGCTTCACATCTTTCGCCAGATCTTTGTACGTGGTGGCGATGACCTCCGGCGTGCCCGGCACATCGCCGGATGCGATGGTCACGGTCTGCCCGGTCACAAGCGCAACCGGCGCATGGTCCTTGAGCGTGCCGGTGCGGATCTTTGGTCCCTGGAGGTCCTGAAGGATGCAGATCACCCTGCCCAGCTCGCGCGCTACTGCGCGCAGCCGGTGAATGCGTTGCAGGTGCTCGTCATGAGCTCCATGCGAGAAGTTGAGCCGCGCCACATCCATCCCGCCCAGCATCAGGTCGCGCATGGCGTCTTCCGACGCGCTCGCGGGCCCGATGGTGCAAACGATCTTCGCCCGCCGGCGATGCGGAACGGAAGCGCGCAAAGGATCCAGAGCGGGATGAGGGTCGGGCATCATGTTCAAAGTTGACTACTGATAACGGATAGCCGACAACTGACAACTGATCTCACGCCCGGTTCTTGCGCTTCTCTGCGTTGATCTCCGAATGCGCACCGAACAGGAAGCGCGGAAAGCGCAGCGAGTTAAACTCTGCTCCGATCAGCACCACCATGGACACGATGTACAGCCAGATCAGCAGCGCAATGGCTGTGCCCACCGAGCCATAGATCACGTCGTAATGAGCGAAGCGGCGGAGATAAACGCCGAACAGCGCAGTAGAAACAAACCACAATACCGTTGCCAGCGCCGACCCAGGCAAGACCCGATGCCAGGGCTGAGTCCGGGGGACACCGTGATGGTACACGAGTCCGATTACGGCAACGCCGGTCAGGGCGGCGATGATCCAGCGCACCGCAGTCCAAAGCCCCAGGATGTAGGGTCCAAGCTCGTGGCCGGTGTGGAACATCGTCCAGCGTTCAATCTGGTTGCCGAAGGCCACCAGAAACGACGCAAATGCCATAGGCAGCCCGGCCAGCACCACCAGCAATAGCGCAATCAGGCGCTCCTTGACCAGGCCCCAGGTCTTTGGCATCTGGTAAGCTTTGCGAAAACCTTCCATCCACGAGATCATCACGCCGGATCCGGTCCACAGCGCGAAGATCGAGGTCGTTAGCAGCAGATTCAGCTTTACCGGTTTAGTTGCGGAAAAGAATTGCAGCACGGCGCTGCTGGTGCCTTCCGGCAAGATGCGGCCCAGCGAACGGTAGACCTCGCGCAGAAAGGTTTCCGTGGTGTTCGACGTGGAGAGCACCGAGGCAACCACCAAAACCGCGGGAAACAGGGTGAGAATGGCCGAAAAGGCAGCAGCTTTGGCGATGGAAAAGGCGTCGTGCTCAAACGCTCTCCAGGCCGCCAGCCGCAAGTGTTGAAAGAAGTGTTGCATCGGGTGCCGAACAAGAAGTTTACACAGGCAGAGAGAAAGGGGCGACAGGAAACAGTTGTCAGTTGTCGGTGGTCAGTTGTCAGTGACTGCGTGGGTTGCAGAGAAACTCAGACGCGATTCCTACGGGAGTCTTTGAGATCGCCCTTCCAGATACCGCTTGCGTAGTAAAGCAGTATTCCCTTGCGGCTTTCAGATGCGGGAGGAACTCGGCAGGCTCGTCGGCAAACTTACGCTTCTTTTCTCGACTCGTCGGCTTGCCCGCTTTTCGTATCAAGTTACCTGTGTATCTCAGCCATCAGCATACCGGAGTTTCGCTGCGCATCTTGACAAGTGATAGCGACTCGGGCGAGTATTAGATAGTAACACTTAGTAATCCTATGAGAACGACCGAAATAATGACCATATCCTTGCCTCCCGAATTGCTGAGGCAATTTGAAGAGGTGAGAAAGCGGGAATCTCGCACCCGTTCCGAATTGGTGCGCGAGGCCCTGCGCGTGTATTTCGATCAAGGCTATCCGGAGGTCCGGGCCACCAAAGCCGAACTGGCCGCCCTGCGTCGCGGCCGGACTGCAGTAAAGCGAGGTGATTCGCTATCCTTAAGCGAGTTCCTGAATGGCTTGGAATCTGCAAATCGCCGGACCCGCGCAAAAACAGTTTCGAAAGCTGCCAAAAAGCGACCGGTCTCGCGTTAGGGCATCCCTGCTTTCCATGCAGGAGGATCCGTTCGCTGGCGACATCCAGCGGCTCAAAGGCCAGCCGACAGCCTGGCGCAGACGCGTCGGCAATTACCGCATCATCTATGACCTCTACTTTGAGGAACGACTTATTGTCGTCTCCGGCATCCTTCGCCGAACCTCAACCACATATTGATCGAATTCCCGTTTCCATTATGGCGCGCTCCCTTGTCATAAATGCGAGCAAAGAAATGCGCCCTCCGCTTTCGCGAAGGACGCATTGCAGGCTGAGGCGTTGCTCCAGCCTTACTCGGCCAGCAACTCTTCGCCTTCGTTCTCGCCTTCGTTGCGGAGCAGCTCCAGCGCGCGCTCGGCTTCCTCGTACGCCGCCGTGACCTCCTCCTGCACCTTGGCTGCGGCCTGTTCCATCTCCTCCGAGAGCCGGACATTGCGGTAATACTCCATGCCGGTGCCCGCGGGGATAAGACGGCCCACGATGACGTTCTCCTTGAGTCCGCGCAGGTGATCGACCGCGCCCTGAATCGAGGCTTCGGTCAACACACGCGTGGTCTCCTGGAAGGAGGCCGCGGAGATGAAGGAGTCGGTCGAGAGCGAGGCCTTGGTGATGCCCAGCAGCAGGGGACGGCCGGTGGCCGGCTTGCCGCCGTTGGCAATCGCCTTCTCGTTCTCTTCGCGGAAGCGGAACTTGTCGACCTGCTGTTCCAGCAGGAACGACGTGTCGCCCACGTCTTCCACCTTCACCCAGCGCATCATCTGACGAACGATGACTTCGATGTGCTTGTCGCTGATGTTCACGCCCTGCAAGCGGTAGACTTCCTGGATTTCGTTCACCAGATAAGCCTGTAGCTCCTTCTCGCCCAGCACCGCAAGAATGTCGTGCGGATTGAGCGGGCCATCCATCAGGGGCTCGCCGGCGCGAATCCGCTCGCCTTCCTGTACGTTGATGTGCACGCCGCGCGGCACCGAGTATTCCTTCTCCGTGCCGTTGTCGGCCACCACGTAGATCTTGCGCTGGCCCTTGCTGACGTCGCCGAACTTCACCACGCCATCGATCTCGCTGATGACTGCGGTCTCGCGCGGCTTGCGGGCTTCGAACAGTTCGACCACGCGCGGCAGACCGCCCGTGATGTCCTTGGTCTTGGTGGTCTCGCGGGGGATCTTCGCCAGCACATCGCCCGGCGTGACCTCGTCGGCATCCTGCACCATCAGGTGAGCGCGCGAAGGCATCAGGTAACGCTTGGTGCTCTTGCCGCCCTTGATGGCGATGGCCGGCTGGCGCTTCTCGTCCGGCGAATCCATGACCACGTGCCGCGACAGGCCCGTGACCTCGTCGACTTCCTCGTGCAGCGTCAGGCCTTCCTGCAGGTCCTTGAACTGCACAGTTCCACCGATTTCGGTCAGGATGGCGAAGGTGTACGGGTCCCACTCGACCAGTACATCGCCAAGCGCAACCTGCTGGCCGTCTTCGACCTTCACCCTGGCGCCGTAAACCACGGCGTAGCGTTCCTTTTCGCGGCCCTTCTCATCCACCACAGTGATTGAGCCGTTGCGGTTCATGACTACCAGGAAGCCTTCCTTGGAGCGCACCGTCACCATGTTCACAAAGCGCACCGTACCGTTGTTCTTGGCATCGAGGCGCGACTGCTCGCTGACTCGCGAAGCCGTGCCGCCGATGTGGAAGGTACGCATGGTGAGCTGGGTTCCCGGCTCGCCGATGGACTGCGCCGCGATGACGCCTGTGGCCTCGCCCAGTTCGACCAGCCGGCCCGAAGCCAGGTTGCGCCCGTAGCACATGACGCACACCCCCCGCTTCGATTCGCAGGTCAGCACCGAGCGAATCTTCACCCGCTCGATACCGGCAGCCTGCACTGCGCCTGCCAGGTCTTCAGTGACTTCCTGGTTGATGTCAACGATGACGTTGCCTTCGTAGTCCTTGATTTTCTCCAGCGAAACGCGGCCAACGATACGGTCACGCAGCGGCTCGATGATCTCGCCCGACTCCACGATGGAGGTGACGTAGATGCCATCGACCGTGCCGCAATCGTATTCGCTGATGATCACGTCCTGCGCCACATCGACCAGTCGGCGGGTGAGGTAGCCCGAGTCCGCAGTCTTCAGCGCGGTGTCGGCCAGACCCTTACGCGCGCCGTGGGTGGAGATGAAGTATTCCAGCACGGTGAGGCCTTCGCGGAAGTTCGCCGTGATCGGCGTCTCGATGATCTCGCCCGAAGGTTTGGCCATCAGTCCGCGCATGCCCGAAAGCTGGCGAATCTGCTGCTTCGAACCACGAGCGCCGGAGTCAGCCATGACGTAGATGGGGTTGATCTCGCCCGTCTTGTCACGCTGCTGCATGGCGCCGAACATCTCGTCGGCGACCTTTTCCGTGATCGACGACCAGATTTCGACCACCTTGTTGTAGCGCTCGCCATTGGTGATGGCGCCGTCCAGGTACTGCTGCTGGACCGCGATGGCCTGCTGCTCAGCGTCGCGTACCAGCCCCGCCTTGCTCTGCGGGATGACCATGTCGTCGATGCCGATCGACAGGCCCGCGCGCGTGGCGTAATGGAAGCCAAGCTGCTTGACGCCGTCCAGCATCTTCACCGTGGTTTCCAGCCCAAAGCGCAGGTAGCAATAGTTCACCAGCTGGCCGATGCCCTTCTTCTTGAGCAGGCCGTTGATGTAGGGCATGTCGGCCGCGCCCCGCTTCAGGTGATCGTTCATGATGGCGCGGCCCACTGTCGTCGAGATGAATTGGCGATCGAACTGCGTCGGCTCGGTATGGGTCACGTCCTGATCGTCATACGCGGTGGTCAGGTCGATGACCTCTCCGGTATAGCGCAGACGGATCGGGGTGAGCGTTTCCACCTCGCCCGCCTCTTTCGCCAGCAGCACTTCCTCGATGTTGGCGAAGGCGCGGCCCTCCCCCTTCGCACCCGGCTTGGCCTTGGTCAGGTAATAAATGCCCAGCACCATGTCCTGCGTCGGAACCGTAATCGGCTGGCCCGAGGCGGGCGACAGAATGTTGTGCGACGACAGCATCAGCACGCTGGCTTCCACTTGTGCTTCCGGCGACAGCGGAATATGTACCGCCATCTGGTCACCATCGAAGTCCGCGTTGAACGCGGTGCACACCAGGGGGTGAATCTTGATGGCCTTGCCTTCCACCAGCACCGGCTCAAATGCCTGAATGCCCAGGCGGTGCAGGGTAGGGGCGCGGTTCAGCAGCACCGGGTGATCTTTGATCACCTCTTCCAGGATGTCCCACACGATGGGCTCCTGCTGCTCCACCATTTCTTTCGCCTGCTTGATCGTGGTGCAGTGGCCGGTCTGCTCCAGCCGGTGATAGATGAACGGCTTGAACAGCTCCAGCGCCATCTTCTTGGGCAACCCGCACTGCTGCAGCTTGAGCTCGGGACCGACCACGATTACCGAACGGCCGGAGTAGTCCACGCGCTTGCCCAGCAGGTTCTGACGGAAGCGGCCCTGCTTGCCCTTCAGGGTGTCGGAGAGCGACTTCAGCGGCCGGTTGTTGGCGCCACGCAGCACGCGGCCACGGCGTCCGTTGTCGAACAGGGCGTCCACGGCTTCCTGCAGCATGCGCTTTTCGTTGCGTACGATGACTTCCGGCGCGTGCAGGTCCATCAGCTTCTTCAACCGGTTGTTGCGGTTGATCACGCGGCGGTACAGGTCGTTCAGGTCCGAGGTAGCGAAGCGCCCGCCATCGAGGGGAACCAGGGGACGCAACTCCGGCGGGATAACCGGGATCACGTCGAGGATCATCCACTGCGGCTTGTTGCCGCTCTTGCGGAAGGCCTCCACCACCTTCAGGCGCTTGGCGTACTTCAGACGCTTCTGCACCGAGGTCTCGGTGCGCATCTTCTCGCGCAGCTCGCCGGACATCGACTCAACCTCTACCCGCTTCAGCAGTTCCTTGATCGCCTCGGCGCCCATCATGGCCTTGAAGCCGGTGGCCCGGAACTGCTGATCCAGCTCGCGGAACTTGGCTTCGTCCTTGATGACCTCGCGCTCTTTCACCGGAGCCTCGCCGGGTTCGATGACCACGTAGGCTTCGAAGTAGAGCACGGACTCAAGCTCGCGCAGCGAGATGTCGAGGATGTGCCCGATACGGCTGGGCAGTCCCTTGAAGAACCACACGTGGGAGCAGGGCGAAGCCAGCTCGATGTGGCCCAGGCGCTCGCGGCGGACCTTCGACAGCGTCACTTCCACCCCGCACTTGTCGCAGATCACGCCGCGGTGCTTCATGCGCTTGTACTTGCCGCAGAGGCACTCCCAGTCAGTGACCGGCCCGAAGATGCGGGCGCAGAACAAGCCATCGCGTTCCGGCTTGAAGGTCCGGTAGTTGATCGTCTCCGGCTTGGTGACTTCGCCGTGAGACCAGCTGCGAATCTTCTCCGGCGAGGCCAGGCTGATGCGGATCGCATCGAAATCGGCGATAGCGTTTCCCAGATCGAATGGACTCGAGCGGTACATATTGTTCTCCTTCCCTGCGGTCCCACTTGGCGGGCGCAGGGGCCACGGCTTTGCGCATCCGTTGGCGGCTCCCGGTACTTCGATGTTCGTCGGGTGCTGCCTCTTGCGGGAGCAATGGAGGCAGCTACCCTGATCCTCTAACCCGAGCGTTAATCCGCGGCGATGGGCTCCGGAGCCACGATTTCCTTGCGGTCGTGGGTCTTGATGAGCTCAACGTCGAGACACAGCGACTGCAATTCGCGAATCAGCACGTTGAACGATTCCGGCACACCCGGCTCGATGGCCGCTTCGCCTTTGACGATGGCCTCGTAGATCTTGGTGCGGCCATACACGTCATCGGACTTCGCGGTCAGCAGTTCCTGCAGGATGTAGGCTGCGCCGTATGCTTCCAGCGCCCACACTTCCATTTCGCCGAAACGCTGTCCGCCGAACTGGGCCTTGCCGCCCAGCGGCTGCTGCGTGATCAGCGAGTACGGACCAATCGAGCGCGCGTGGATCTTGTCGTCGACCAGGTGCGACAGTTTGAGCATGTAGATATAGCCAACCGTTACCGGCTGCTCGAACTTCTCACCCGTCATGCCGTCGTACAGCGAGGTCTTGCCCGAGGAGGGAAGCTCACTTTCCGTCAGCAGCGACTTGATCTCACTCTCCTTCGAGCCGTCGAAGACCGGCGACGCGAAGAAGACGCCGTCTTTCATCCCGTCGGCCACGCGCTCCAGGGTCTCGTCATCCAAATCGACCAGGTCCTGCACGAACGGCGTGCCTTTGAACAGATCCTTGAAGGAGCGGCGCAACTGCTCCGCCTTCGAGTTCTCCTGCAACATCTGGGACACCTTTTGCCCCAGCGCGTGTCCGGCCCATCCGAGGTGGGTTTCGAGGATCTGGCCCACATTCATACGGCTGGGCACGCCCAGCGGGTTCAGGACGATCTCCACCGGCGTTCCGTCCTCGAGGTACGGCATGTCCTCTTCCGGCAGGATGCGCGCGATGACGCCCTTGTTTCCGTGCCGGCCGGCCATCTTGTCGCCGACGCTCAGCTTGCGCTTCATGGCGATGTACACCTTCACCAGCTTGATGACGCCCGGCGGCAGCTCATCGCCCTTCTGCAGCTTTTCTTCCTTCTCCTTGACGATCTTTTTGAGCACGTCGATCTGGCGCGACGTCATCTCTTCAATCTCGTCGATCTGCTCGTTGATTCGCGGGTCCTTGTCGGCGAACTTGATGCGCTTGAGGTTGCGCGTCGAAATGCGCTCGATAGCATCGCGGTCAAGAATCACGCCCTTGGTCAGCAGGCGCTTGTTGGTGCGCTCGTCATGCAGGTCGGCCAGCACTTCCTTGTTGCCCAGCAGGGCTTCAAGGCGCTTCAGGCGCTCGTCGGTGAGGATTCGAATCTCGTCCGACAAGTTCTTGTGCAAACGCTCGATCTGCTGCGCTTCGATGAACTTGGCGCGCTCATCCTTCTCCTGGCCCTTGCGGGAGAAGATCTTGACGTCGACCACCGTGCCCTCGATCCCGGGAGGGCAGGTGAGGGAAGCGTCGCGTACGTCGCCGGCCTTCTCGCCGAAGATGGCGCGCAGCAGCTTCTCTTCCGGAGTGAGCTGGGTCTCGCCCTTGGGCGTGACCTTGCCTACCAGGATGTCGCCCGCCTTCACCGTCGCACCGATGCGGATCACGCCGCTCTCGTCGAGATCGCGCAGTGCCGACTCGCTGACGTTGGGAATGTCGCGCGTGACCTCTTCCGGCCCCAGCTTGGTATCGCGCGATTCGATCTCGAACTCCTCGATGTGGACGGAGGTGTAATAGTCCTCCTTCACCATCTTTTCCGAGACCAGGATCGCGTCCTCGAAGTTGTAGCCGCGCCACGGCATGAAGGCCACCAGCACGTTACGGCCGAGCGCCAGCTCGCCCATGTCGGTGCAGGGACCGTCGGCAATCACATAGCCCTTGGCAACCCGCTGCCCCTTCTTCACGATGGGCCGCTGGTTGATACAGGTGTTCTGGTTCGAGCGCTTGAACTTGGTGAGCTGATAAATATCGCTGCCCACCTCGCGGGAAAGCTGCATGGGATGATGTTCGCCTTCCACACGCACGATGATGCGCTCGGAGTCGACCGAGTCCACGATGCCGCTGCGGCGCGCCAGCACCACCGCTCCGGAGTCGCGGGCGGTGACGCCCTCCATGCCGGTGCCGACCAGCGGCGCCTGCGCACGCAGCAGAGGAACCGACTGGCGCTGCATGTTCGCCCCCATCAGAGCGCGGTTCGCGTCGTCGTGCTCCAGGAACGGCACCAGCGATGCGGCAACCGAAACCAACTGCTTCGGGCTGACGTCGATGTAGTCGACTTCGTCGCGGTTGACCAGCACAAAGTTGCCGGCCTTGCGAGCGTTGACCAGTTCGTTGACGATGCGGTCCTTGTCATCGATTTTCGCGTTGGCCTGCGCGATGACGTGCCGGTCCTCTTCCCATGCCGAGAGGTAGAAAGAGTACGGCTCGAAGTCGATCATCTTCTTGCGGCGCTCTTTCAGGTCGGCATTGGCCTTCTGGACTTCGCTCTTCTCCAGGTGGTCGCCAACCCGGTACTCGCTGTCGCCGGCGTTGACCACGCTGACGTAGTCGAGCACGCGCCCCGACTTCACCTTGCGGTAGGGCGACTCGATGAAGCCGTAGTCGTTGATGCGCGCATAGCAGCTCAACGACGAGATCAGTCCGATGTTCGGACCTTCCGGCGTCTCAATCGGACAGATTCGGCCATAGTGCGTGGGGTGCACGTCGCGGACTTCAAATCCCGCGCGCTCACGCGACAGACCGCCCGGCCCCAGGGCCGACAGACGGCGCTTGTGGGTGATTTCCGACAGCGGATTCGTCTGGTCCATGAACTGCGACAACTGCGACGATCCGAAGAACTCGCGGATGGCAGCCATGACCGGCTTGGCGTTCACCAGGTCGTGCGGCATGGCCGTCGACATCTCCTGATAGACGCTCATCTTTTCCTTGATGGCGCGCTCCATGCGCACCAGCCCGATGCGGAACTGGTTCTCCAGCAGCTCGCCCACCGCGCGTACCCGGCGGTTGCCCAGGTGATCGATGTCGTCCACCGAGCCGATATTCTTGCGCAGCTTGAGCAGGTACCGGATGGTGCCGTAGAAGTCCTCGGGCTCCAGCGTGCGGTTCTCGAGGTTGGTGGCGTCTTCCTTCTCGAACAGCTTGATGTTGAATTTCAAGCGGCCTACGCGGGAGAAGTCGTACTTCCGCGGATCGAAAAACATGCCGTGGAACAGCGAGGTCGCGGTGTCCAGCGTCGGCGGATCGCCGGGACGCAGCTTGCGGTAGATCTCGATCAGCGCTTCCTGCGGTGTCTTGACCGAATCGCGGCGCAGGGTGGCGCTGATGACCGTGCCCACATCGTCGCGCTCGGGGAAGAACACGTGCACCTCGGCGACGCCGGCTTCGAGCATCTTCGACAGCTTGTCGGCCGTCAGCTCGGAGTTGGCCTCAAGCAGCACCTCGCCGGTGTTGACGTCGACGACGTCAGCCGCAACGAATGCGCCTTCCAGATCGCTGAGGTCGACTTCGATTTCAGAGATCTTGTGCTTCTGGATCTCCTTCATCACCGCGTGCGTTACCTTGCGCCCGGAGTGCGCGATCTCCTCACCGCTCTTGGTGGCGATGCGATGGGCCAGCTTCATGCCCAGCAGGTTGGTGGGGTGATCGACTCCCGGCTCCAGCGTCCAGTAAATCTTGTTGTCACGCAGCGCCAGCCGGTCGACGGTGTAGAACGTGCGCAGGATGTCCTCGTCTGAGCGCAGGCCCAGGGCGCGCAGGAAGATGCTGCCCAGGAACTTGCGCTTGCGGTCGATGCGCACATACAGAATGTTCTTCTGGTCGTACTCGAACTCTACCCACGAGCCGCGATAGGGAATGATCTTGCCCAGGAAGTAGGTGCGGTTGTTGGCGGTTTCGAAGAACACGCCCGGCGAACGGTGCAACTGGCTGACGATGACGCGCTCCGTCCCGTTGATGATGAAGGTGCCGTTGGTGGTCATCAGCGGAATGTCGCCGAAGAAGACTTCCTGCTCCTTCATGTCGCGGATGGATCGGTTGCCGGTCTCCGGGTCCTTGTCGTAGATGGTCAAACGCATCGTGACCTTCAGCGGCGCGGAATAAGTCATGCCGCGCTCTTCGCACTCGGCCACGTCGTACTTCAGTTGCAATCCGACTGGATCGCCGCACTTGTTACAAAAGTCGGGGGTGTTGGCGTTGTATGTGCCGCACTTGGTGCATAGCACATCGCCCAGGTGGAAGGGATCGGTCTTGACCGTCGCGCCGCAGCTACGGCAGGTAGTGCGCAGGTGGTTCAGCCCCTTGAGGTGGCCGCACTTGCACTCCCAGTTGCCGATCGCGAACTCGACAAAATCCAGCTGCGACACGTTGCGAAAGTCCGTGATCGGAAACACGGACTGAAATACCGCCTGCAAACCGGCGTCATCTCGTTCGCTCGGCAGTGCATCCATCTGCAGAAAGCGGTCATAGGAACGCTTCTGCACCTCGATGAGGTTAGGAATCTGAATGGTCGCCGGAATCTTGGAAAAGTCGAACCGATTTCTGTTGGCAGTTTTCTGTTGCGCCATGTATAAAGCTCCTAAATCAGTTCCGGCCAGGCTTGGCGGGGGCCGCAGTGAGCGCTGATGTCGCGCTCCCCGGGGCGAAGGTCGCACCTGGACGTTGGTTGGCGGCGGGGAACAACGCCGCCGCGGTGTAGCAGTCTGAATCTAAGAAAAGCCTGGTCCGAGAATCGCG
>CAWFIB010000007.1:0-149636 GCA_963815775.1 uncultured Acidobacteriaceae bacterium
CCCCGTATCCCGTATTGGTGGTGTCGAGCAGATTTCCATAAATCCAGTTCCCAATTTCCAGCGCATCGTTGTGATATGTCACGTTGCCGAACTGTTCATATGCTGCAGCCAGCGCGAGGATTACAAAAGCGTTGTTGCCTCCGGTGGCCCCGTCAGAAACTAAACAGAAGCCCGTCGGTTGACAATTGGCCGTGAACCCGGCCAGCCTGACATCTCCTGCCTTGCCACTGGCGGGGGCCCGTTGATCGTCAAGGGCAATATCGCCGCTTTCGTAAGCGTTGTGCAGACCGGCTGACCCATCGGGCGCTAGCGAAAGGGTCGCCATGACGTCGTGATGGACGAAATCCAACGCCTTTGCGATCTGCTGCGCGTTATTCAAGTCCCCATGCTTAAGGAGGGCGAGCAACGTAAGCGAGGCCTCATAGATGCTGGCGGCATTGCGATTTACCTGGTCAGGAGGGGCCAAATTGAAGTCTGTCTGCGGAACGACTCCGAAAGTCTGCGTACTCAGTGGCACGCTCAGGGCCTTTGGATCCGACATCTGGCGGGTCGGAACCGGCATTAGCTGAATGTTATCCAGCAGCACGGTAGCGGCATTACTCTGGTGATAGCCATCGGTGACAACGGTGAAGAGCACGTTGGTATTGGAAAGGTCGGACGGCGGACAAGGGTTGTTATTCCCGAAGGTCATGGAGCTAATCGGGATGTCATTGTTGTCGCGTCGTACTTTGAGGGATAGGTATGAAGTTAGTTGTGCACTGATCAACGCCGAACTGCAGTCGGATGCCATTGGGGTTGGGTGAGCGAACATCCAAGATGAGTTGCGTAGCAGAGCGTAAGTCATACCCCACGCCATCATGGTGACTACCCAAGCTTCAGGTTCCTCGATGTTCAGGCCCGTGTATTGTCCCGGTGACTCCGCGGGAATGATACACGTACACAGTTCCATGCGCTTGATCGAGATGGGTCGTGTCATCGGTTGGATAACAGCCCATTACCATGTCAGCAGGATCATCAAGACAACCTGTATCGGTAGCTACAGGCCCACTCTGCCACCAAAACTTTCCCGAAGGATAGCTATGATTGAACCCGGAGTCCTGGTCCTGATAGATATAAAACTTCGATGCGTTAGCTGTCACCCGGCTCGTTAGCTCTTGATAGCTCGGTCACTGATGTTGTTGGGTGCCTTCTGGGCAAATAACGAAGGTTGGATAAACACCAACGCAACGAAAAAGAGAATGTAGAGAGACATACAACGATAGATTCGGCCGATAATGCAAGTCATAGCTGACCTCCTGCAGATATGAAAGTCCCAACCTGAGAAACTCGGCCCTACGTTACTGTGTCGGAAGATGAAAAGCGTAGACGTTGTAGTCTGAAGATCCGACATATACTAGGCCATCCGCAACCGCCGGCGAAGAAATCCCCCCTCCCGTTGTGGACTTTCCCCAGGAGCGTCCCAGTAGCGGCGTCCAAAGCGTAAACAGCGTTGCCGGCAGTAACGTACACTACAGCATTTGCTACAGTCGGCGAAGACTGGATGGCGCCGCTGCCAATCGCGGATGTCCAGATTTGTGTCCGGTGCTGGCATTGAAGGCATATACGTTGCCGTCAAACCCTCCTAGGTAGAGGAGCCCTTGGCCAGCGCCGGCGAAGCGTCCCACCGAGTCCCGCGGTGTATTCCCATGTGAGTGTTCCAGTGGCGGCATCCAAAGCGTATAGACCTGGGTTCGGGTAATCGGACTCGACGTAACCACCCCATTGGTTACGGCCTGCCCACTGATGCCACCAGCAGTCGCGTATTTCCAGATAAGGTCCCCGCTCGTGGCATTCAGGGCGTAGACGTTGCCGTTGCCAGAACCGAAGTAGACCACGCCAGCGGCGACGGCTGGATCAGAATCGAGGAATAATCCGTTGCGTACTTCCAAATCAGGGCGCCCGTGCTGGCGTTCGAGCGTAAAGGTTGGTGACAAGGTTGTAGTCACAAGAGGCGACGTACACAACGCCGTTGGCCACCGCCGGTGAGGGCCCGAAGCCGCACCCTGTCGGAAAAACCCAGACGAGCGCTCCTGTGTCGGCCATTACCTGGTATACGAGAGTGTTTCGCGATGCGAAGTACACCATGCCGTTCGCCACTGCGGGGACAGAACTGACGTAATCTCCCGTCGCATAACTCCAAACTACTGCTCCCGTCCCGGCGTCCAGCGCATAAAGATTACCGTCGTCGGACCCGATGTACACGACGCCGCTGGCGACGGTGGCTGAAGCAAAGGTAAGAGCACCTCCGGTCGCGTACTTCCAATCTAAGACGAGATTTCCAACATTAGCGGGGCTCAGAATGGCTTCGTATGGGTTGTAACCCGTGTGGCAGGCATCAAACCGAACTGCGACCCCCATCGATCCGGTTGCTGAGTCCATCGCATGACGGGCTGGGCGGCGGAAGGACGCGTAGTTGAGCAGTGGCCAGCGGAATGAGTATCAAAAGCAAGCCCAAAGAGCAGGTAAGTGTCCGCTTCATATTTTCTCCTTTCGAAGACTAGAGAATCCAGAGAGCGCAACCGTTGCGCCATCTATAAATAGGCCGGTGCGCGATGAATTGAGATGCCCCCACGACTATGGGAGCCAGATCCCAACGCGCAGCTTAATATCTAAACGATCGAAGACATGTTAGTACTCCGCTAAGGATTTGCATAAATTGTCCACCTCTCTCGAAAATGTCACGTTCGATGTGCTCCCGATCACGGCTGAGCCCACAAGATACACAGCGCGAGCAAGGTCGTCAGTGACGACCCTCACAGACCGGAGTGGGCGCGGACACGACTGCGCCACTCCATTCGCAATCAGTTCTGCCGATACACGCAGGCATGCGGGTCGGCTCACGCCCTACTGGCCGGGAGTGTACCGCTGCAGAGACCACGTCATTGACAACCGTCCATTGACACGCTGTTCGAGCGAACCAAGCCTGTGTCTTTCGCGAACCAGGTGTCCTCCACGAACGACGAATCAGTGCAGCTGGAGTCGGGGGTGTCTGGAACTCCCGCCAGCGGTTCGCCAGCTCTAACATTGCGCGCGAAATGCAGGCATGGTGTGCCATCACACGACTCAGGTCCGACAAACAGGAGCACATCCGCGGGGTCGCTACCATACCCGATCTGTGTGCCCGGTCTATCGGCAAAAAAGACGAGACCGCGCGACTCGCCGTCAGCCTGGTTCCACGATCCCCAGGCACCGCTACCAGGGGCGCCCGGAGTATCCGGGGGGTATGACACGACCTCGTCCACTATGAAGCGATCGGCGGAAGACGCCGCCCAAAACAGATGGTCATAGTACTTAAAAGATCCCAAGATCGTCCCGATCAACGGCTAACTCGACGCCGTCGGGGTAACGAGAGGAACCTTGAGCGGAGGCCGAAAGCACTACCCGAAAGCTGAGAAAGAATTGCGCTGAATCAGCGTGGGAGCCGCCGGGAAACGGCCACGCTCCGCAATCGCCATGGCGCCCTGCCGGCTGGCCATTCCACCACGCGGTATTCCAGCGGTTCCGCAGCCCCAAGCGTAATCAGCTAGACCCACTGCGCACCGACCGCGTGGGGGAAGAATGCGGCCGGCGGGTCCGAAGGAGGCCCGGCAGCATTCGAGGCAGAAACAGCCGCGTTCGGAACAGAGGCGTCCGACGCGCCGGATCCGGGCGCGTCGTTTGCGGCAGAATCGGGCGTCACACCCGCGTCCGCTTTCTTGCTCGAGGAATCCGACTTGACGATGGCGAAAACCAAGAGCCCGAGGACGAAACTCAGAACGGTTACCGCGACGAAAACCTGCCTAAGCGCTCGCATGTGTCGCTCCTTTCCATGAACCGCGATCTCGCTGGAGCGCCGCTGATTGCCCGCAGATTTGATCATCATGCGTCCTCTCCTTGAGCAAAACATAATTTGCAATGAGATCCGCTCAGTTACTGCAAGTACTGTCGCAAAGGCGCAATTCGTTACAGATTTTGTAGAGCGGGGCCGCCTACAAATATTGCCTGTTGCGTCCTCGGCGGAAGGGACACTTGAGCCCGGATTCACCTCGGCTTCGTGATGTCGTGCCGGTAACAGACGTGCACTACGGGGAAGAATCTCCCAACCTAAATGGGGCGTTGACCGGAAGGCGAATTCTGTGTCAGATTACCTGCACCATCTGGCAGCAGAACGGCACCGGCCTAGAGTTCGTCATGTCGAATAGCAACTCAATCGCAAAGAGCGGGGACGCCAACCGTGACGCCCTGAGCGGCCTGTTGTCGCGCCTCGATGCTGACGACGAAAAGGCCTGGGCAGAATATGATCTGATCCGCCGCAAGCTGCTCAAGTTCTTCGAGTGTCATCGCTGCTGGCCTGCCGAAGAGTATGCCGACGAAGTCCTCGACCGGATCGCGATAAGGTCCGACATTAGGGAGATCCGAGATATCGCTTCCTTCGCCATCGGTGTTGCCCGCAATTTACGGTTAGAGGACCGCAAACGGACGCAGCGGATGGTGTACATCGACTGCATTCCCGAAGGGGTTGATGGCGTGACGGATCATCATGACTTGCAAAATGACATCATTGACGGGATGGATAAGGAAACCAGGCGGCAGTGCTTGAAGAAGTGCCTGACGCAATTCCGAGTTCGGGATAGGGATTTGATTCTTGACTACTATAGTGCCGAGGGCGTCAAAGACTACGAACACCGGCGAGCTTTAGCGGAAAGAATGCGTCTGAAAATGGATGCCTTGCGGGTTCGCATGAATCGCGCCAGGGAAAAGCTTGAGCAGTGCGTTCAGCAGTGCTTGGCAGCGCGGAGCAGCAGGGTTCGCTCGGAGAACTCCGGCGTGCAAGGCTAAGCGCTTGTGAAGTCGACGCTTGGCTTGGGAACAAATTTGAGGGTTGTAATGTATTCGCTCTGCCGACCAGTATCAATTGAGAACGTTAGCTGACCAGTATCAATTGAGAACGTCAAAGGAGACGATTATGAAGAAGTTTGCTGCTATCACGTGTTTAGTGCTTCTGTTCGGTGCAATCGGGCCGAACCTCGCAGCACAGAGTTGGAGCCCAAATGGACCTTTGCCACGAGGTGCCCACTCCGCTGTGTTCGACCCATCAACAACGCAAATGATCGTATTCGGCGGCGACGGCGGCTCGAACTCGCCGCAGAATTTGAATGATGTGTGGCGCCTCCTGCCGTCTACCTCTCTAGCAGGCATTCGGAACTGGGTTGCGGTCCATCCCACAGGCACACCACCGGCGCCAAGATTTGGGCATTCCGCGGGGTATGATCCAGGAAGCAACCGAATGGTTATCTTTGGGGGCGCTGAGGGACATTCATCGCCGTGCGCGAATGATGTCTGGGCTCTGACCCACGCAAATGGATCCGGCGGATCTTCCGCTTGGACCCAGTTAAGCCCGGTTGGTGGCCCGCCAGCGGCAAGGTGGGGACAGGGAGGCACCTACGATCCAGCATCGAACACGCTGATCATATTTGGTGGAAACGACTGCTTCTCAACTAACTTCAACGACGTTTGGGTGCTCTCGAATGCCAACGGTGTCACGGGAACGCCGACATGGACAAGACTTCCAGCATCAGGGGGACCAGAACCGCGCACTACGGTGGGCGCGGTCTATGATCCGACGAGCAACGAACTTATCGTTTTTGGGGGCCAAGATAACGCGACTTACTTCAACGATGTTTGGGTGCTCTCGAACGCCAACGGCTTCGGTGGAGCTCCTGTTTGGACGCAGCTTTCTCCCACGGGGACTCCTCCAGCGGTGCGGGCGTACGTGAGCGCTACCTATGATCCCACAACCAACCGCATGACTATTTTTGGCGGCGGTAATTCCTCGAGCGGATTTGGAGATAGCTGGGTTCTCATCAACGCAAACGGAGTTGGAGGGACCCCCGCATGGATGCAGATCGCCGCAAACTCCTTCTACTTCCCATATGCCAGGGGGGCGCATACCGCAGTGTATTCGCCAGCTACGAATGAGATGGTCGTCTTCGGAGGCGGGGTTTTTCACACAGGAGTGGGGTTCAACGACGTCTTTATTCTGAGCCACGCGAATGGACAGTAAGCTCGCCATCCTCGCAGGAGGGCCATCCCGGCCCTCCTGCCGGATTCGGGCCTTGGTGAACTTCTTGAGTGTGTCATGGCAGCTTAGGTTACATGGGCACAGCTTCGTGACCCAAAACCCGAGAACTGAGCCAGTTTGAAGTTGAGAGAGAGCTTAGCCTGTCGTGGTTCTCTGGAAGAGGGGAAGGAGAACCAGGGATGGCGAAGCGGGGACACACCTCCGCCTTATCACTGTGGTGGAGGCCGGTAAATAGATGATTGATCACCACAGCTCCCAATGGGAGGGAACACAAGTGAAGGCTTGGCAGTCACTATGACCAGTGAAGCTCTCCTTCGGCAGTATCTGCTGGGCACGTTGGCAGAAGACGAGCGAACACGGCTCGAAGATAAATATTTTGCTGACAGTGACCTTTTCCAAGAGCTTGTCGGTGTCGAGAACGATCTCATCGATACTTACGTCCGACGACAGTTGTCTCCTGCGGAGAGTCAGCAGTTCGAATCCCAATATCTCAGCTCACCGGAACGCCTAGCACGAGTGGAATTCGCCCGCTCCCTGGAGCGGGCGCGCCATGAATTTCGCAAATCCGCGGCAGAGAAGCACTCTAATACATGGAAATTCGGTCTGCATTTCTTTTCGGCGCGCTATCAAGGTCTGCGGTGGGCCGCGCTCGCGGCGTCGCTGCTCATTGCCGTGAGTGGAGGGTGGTGGCTGTTTTCAGAAACATCAGTCGCGCAGTGCCCGGCAAGACGCTCAACTCGTCAGCAAGCCCCCTACCCCTCAAACCGGAAACGAGATAAACCAGCCAAGCACGACAGGATCAAAGATTGTTGCCCATGGTGGCAGCCGGTCTACAAAGGAAGCCGATAACACCAATATCGCTGCACTAGACCTCTCGCGAGAGCCGGTGCTGACGTTTACTATACAGCCAGGAACAGTCAGGGGAGCGGGTAGCGTTCGCAACGAGCTCGTACTACCGTCAAACATAGCGTCCGTCAGATTCCAGCTGCCCGTCAGGTATGACAGCAATGCGAAGTACACGGTAGAGCTGCAGACGGTGGAGGGGGAAAGTATAGAAACCAGCAGCCGATTTACAAGCCGGAAGTCAGACGGACAGGCGGTAGTGTCTTTCAGAGTTCCTTCACACCGGCTTAAGCCTGGCGACTATATTGTGCGCTTGAGCGGAACAGATGCATCCGGCAAGTCGGAAGCTATTCAATCTTACAGCTTTCGGATACTCGCGCCATAGCCGGCGCAACTACCGCCACTCACCTTGAATCGTGAATCCCGCCCAATAGTAGGGATTGGCCCACCTGCGCTGATGGGATATATCCAGTTGCGCTGCCCGCAGCGCTGCCGCCGGACTCAGCTTCTGCTGCAATATATACTTATAGAACTGGGCCATCAGCTCCGCAGTGGCCACATCATCGACTTTCCAGAGACTGGCTACCACCCGCGGCGCTCCCGCGTACATGAAGCCTCGGGTGAGGCCCACCAGACCTTCGCCTTTGATCTCTTTACCCAGTCCGGTTTCGCAAGCACTCAAGACTACCAGGTCAGCATGAAGTTTGAGGTTGTAGATATCTTCTAATTCGAGGAAGCCATTCTGCGGCCTACCCGACGGGTCAACAAGTGAGAAGACCAGCCCCGAGAGTTCGGGGCGCTCGCTGTCTAGTAGCCCATGGGTTGCAAAATGTACGATCCGGTACTCAGATAACTCAGGACTGGTCGCGGTGGCCTTGCTTGCCTTGAAGTCCAGAGCTTCCAGGCTGCTGCCTGGAGGCGCTAAGGCGACGATGGAATCCGCTTCTTGGCGTGAGAAGGGAAGCCGTGCAAGCTTCAAAGTATCCTTTGCGAGACCTACGTCCGACGCCGATCGAGTTAGCCGGCCTTCTGCAAAGCCAAGCGAGAAAACAGAAGCCGTGTGCCCCGACGCTTTCCTCGCATGCCCCTTTGCCGTGTGACTAACTCGCTCGTCCGACGCGTCAAATACCGGGTCCGCCAAGACCGCCACTAAATTGGCCGGCGTGGAGATTCCAGGCTTCTCATGCCCCAGCACCGTTAAGATTGAAGCGGACGGCAGGTTGATGATTTCGTACTTGTCGATTAATGACGTGTATTGGGCCGAACCCGGCGCCAGCCCCAGGAACTCCGGTGCTGGTAGAACGCCGAACGGAATGTATTGCAGAGCGCCATCGCTAACGATCACCAGTCGCTTGACTCTCTCGAATCCCGTCACCGGCCCAAGCAGGAGGCGGCCCAATTCGGTTCGGACCGACTGAAGCGCAGCCTCGTCTGGAAGAGACGCCGCGGTGCTATTCTTTGCAGATTGATTGCGCCTCGTCAAAAGGCCATAGAGTTGCCTCGCCGGTGACTCGATCTGACTGCGGGCCGAAAGCTTAAAAGTGGAAAGGCTCTTCTGTGTGACCACCCACAGAAAGCTACGCGTATCGCCAAGCGAGTATTCCAGGAGCGCAGTGTCGGGATCAAGCATGCGCTGAATATCCGCGACACCGATCAACTGAGGCTGTGGAAGAGCTGCATATTGCGGACTGGAGAGCCTGATTTCTCCCTGCACTCCTTCAAGCTCAAGCACTAGTGCCTCCAACTCGCGACGGGTCGCCGCCAGTTGCTGCGATGTATCTTTCTGGCTTTGTAGATGGAATGCCTGCTCAGATTTCTCGTCGATACGCTTCTGCAAATTACGTTCGCGTTCCAGAAGCTGTGGATCGACGCCACTCCGAATATCTATTTGCGCCTCCACTAGCATCTCCAGAAGGCTACGGGCGCGAGCCCTCTCAGCCGCTTCCAGTGCTTTGGCCGAATAGCCCTCTCCGGGATATTGCTGGTCGAGAGACATGAGGAGGTCAATATAGAATTCGTATACCGGTTGCACTGTCGCCAGATAAGAGCTTCGGAGCCCGCGAATTTGAACTTCACTGCGAAGCTCCTCAATGATGGCTAGAGCCTTTTCTATCTGGGCTTGAGCAGCAGTCCGGTCACCCAGGTCAAGGTCGAGACGCGCCATTCCATAACGCGTGGTGGATTCGATGCTGGGAGCGGACGCTTGTTGCGCCAGCAACAATGCTCGATTGAAATACTCGCGCGCCTTGTCGTGCTCCCCCAGCCTCAAGTAGACAGCTCCCATGTAGCTTAGCGTGTATGCCTGTCCACGCCGGTCACCAACCGCTTCGCGTATGGGGAGGGCGCGAGTGAAGTAATCCAGTGCTTTCTGGTTCCTGCCCAGCGTGGCATAGCTCCGGGCTATGTTACTGAGGGTCTTTCCCTCCTCGAGCCGCGCATGGGCCTGCTGCAGGAGCTGTAGCGCCTCGCCGTAATATTCCAAAGCATCCCGCTCGTCTCCGGTGTGATGATATAGGGAACCGATATTGTTCAACACGATACCCTCTTCCCTCTTGTTACCTAACGAGTGCTGAACCGCAACTGCGGACTTGTAGTGTTCAAGTGCGACTGTGCTATCTCCGAGATTATCGTAGACAATACCGAGATTACTCAAGATGACCGCCTCACTTGTGCGTTCTCCCGTCTCGTGTTTCAATCTCAAGGCTCGCTCATAATAAATAAGTGCTGACTGGGATTGGCCCATGTCGTCGTAAACGACACCAATGTCGTTCAGGGTGTCAGATTCCTGTTGTGCAGCAGGAAAAGAATGACGCAAAGAAAGTGCCTGGTTATAAAAGCTGAGCGCTTTTTTCTTATCGCCGAGGTTGTAATACACCTCGCCTATGTTGTGGAGCGCGGCCGCTTCTTGCGGCACAGCCCGGCCCTGCGTGGCCAGTGACAAGGCCTCATTTAGCGGCGCAATAGCCTCATTATTCTTCCCCAAGTTATTGTAGACTAAGCCTAATTGGGTTAGCATTTGAGCCTGTTGTATAGTTTTTAGTGCGGCCTTCCATCGCTCAGCAGCACGTTGATAGTTCGAAACAGCGGCCTCAAGTGAATTACCGTTCTCGGTTCTACGAAGTGCCTCCGCCTCAAGGAAAGCAGTCTGGGCTTCCACCAGAACTTTGTCATTCGCTACAGTGGTCCTGAGCTCCTGAAGCTCCAGGCTATAACTCCCGATCAATGCAGTCTCGTTCGCGGAAACTATCGCAATGGCGTAGTCCCCAGGCTCCTGCGTAATCCAGAACACAGGTCGTGTTCCGCCCGGGCCATCACTGGTGTTTAGGTCAATGAGCTTCTCGCCCTTTGGAGAGGAGAGCGTGAAAACAAGATTACTATTGATCGTTGTCAACGCCAGCTGGATAAACTGCCCCTTGCTCAGAGGTAGCCGGTAGCAATAATGCTGCTTGTCCGCAATAGAGCCCTGTACGCGTCTCCCGAGCTCGAGCGTAGGGAGCCTCGATTCCTGAGTTGCGGGTTCGGAATTACGCCCAAAAGCGAGCGGACAGGCCCCCAGACAGGCAGAATGTGGTAAGGCGCACAACAGTATCAGTGAGCACAGCAAGCCCGTCAGCAGCAGTCTTGTCGGTGATCCATAATCGACTATTCGGGCACAGCGAACTCGGCGCACGACTTCACCAGACCAGGGGCGTTGCTGACGACCGCCAGTCACGAGAGCCGAGCATAAATCCGCAACTGACTTTCGGCGCATGGTCGACATCCAAAAAAAGCTATCGGCGGTGACGAGCACCAGCCCGCTTGTGGCAAAGCAGCCTAGTCCTGAGTCGCCGTGCATGTCAATAAGAGTTTGGACCAAGCCCATACAACTTGCGACACTAAGTAAGCAGCGCCTGCAAGGGCTGTTTGGGGCGCCGCAGCCGACGCGCCCGGCGCGGCTCATCCGTGCACCCTGCGCAGATCGCTAAACACCTACAGCGCGACTGTGGGTGATTTTGTGGGGACACCAACGGCAACATGGCACATTTTGGTACAACAACGCACAAGCTGCCACAACTCGCAACCCATTGATTTTCGAGAGAGATGCAAGGTAAATGTGCCTCTCTTTGTTGAAGTTAACTGTTTGTGTCAAAAAGGCTTGCTAAAACGCTATATGGTCAAAGCTGTATCGGGGCTCTCTTCTTCTCTCCGCCGTGATTCTAACGTCGATTCGGAACATAGTCCCTGGTGTGTACAGGCCGGTCCTGGACAAACGAGTTCCGGTGATCGGCTCAACGCCCGAACAACGGCGCGACCGCGAGCAAGAAAGCCGGCGGAAAAAAGAGCGTAGCACCGAAGAAATCTAGGGGTCGCCGCCCGATGAGTGCAGAGACCCGGAAGAAACTTTCCGATCTGGCCAAGCAGCGCTGGGCGCAGCGGAGAAACAAAGCGTAGGCTGCGTAGATCGAGAGATCGAGATGCCTGTCAGGGTGGCAAATCCGCGTCGAAAGGGAGTCCGTCCCTCTGATCTTCAACCCACAATCCAACCCACAAAAAGTGATGTCTTGTACGACTTCCGCGTACTTAGGCAGCCTCCGCGGTCTTGTAAGTCGTTGAAAAACCTATCCTGCTCAGATTCACACGGTGGAAGTCACAGGTTCGAATCCTGTAGCGCCCACCAATTCTTTTGTTGGACTTACGGGTGGTCGACTGGATTGACCGACGGCTAAGATAATCTCAGCGTACCGCAACCAGGAGTTGTAACTGCAGGCTCAGCCTTTCATCAGAGGCATGGCTCGAAGCCGCTGACCGGTAGCGGCGAAGATAGCGTTTGCGACGGCCGGTGCGATTCCGACAATGGGAGTCTCACCCGCGCCGGCCGAGGGTTGGTCCTTGCGGTCGACAAGGACAATGTCGATCCTGGGCATGTCGCTGAAACGCGGGACACGATATTGCGCAAAGTGCGGATTGAGGATGCGCCCGTCTGCGAAGCGCATGGATTCGAACAGCGCCCCGCCGACTCCCATCATGATGGCACCCTCAATCTGGTTGCGCAGGCCGTTCGGATTGACGATAGCTCCACATTCAAACGCCTCAACCACCCGGACGATGCGAACTTGCTTCGCCGGACCGAGCTCGACTTCGGCGATGGTCGCCACATGTCCGCCCTTTTCGAACCCACCGGCGATGCCGAACCCGTGCTCCGAAGTGGACTTCTGCTTGCTCCATGAGGCTTTCTCGGCGACGGCTTCATAGACGGCGCGCAGCCGGTCGTCCGTCGTGTTCTTGAGGCGAAACTCCAGCGGATCCAGGTTGAGCGCATGCGCCATCTCATCCATGTGCGATTCGCGGGCAAAGTGATTGGCGGTAGCGGCGAGACCGCGATACGAGCCCTGCCGCAACGGTGGCTCCTCGACCGGATGAAACTGGATGAGCTTGTTGGCAATGTTATAGGGAACGTCGATGGCTGCTGGGCCTGAATTGTAGTTGTGATACTCCCACGCTGTGAGAGTTCCATCGCGCCGGGCCCCGCTCTTGATGTCGATCACACCGGCGGGACGAAAGTAGGCCCAGGTAAATTCTTCCTCGCGCGTCCAGATCACCTTCACCGGCCTGCCCGCACTCTTGGCCAGCCGGGCAGCTTCGATGGCAACTTCTCCGGTGTGCTTGCCTCCGTACCCTGAGCCCATATCAGGCATGAGGACGTGGACATTTTGCGGCGAAATGCGGAAGGCTGCCGCCAACTCATCGCGTACGGCGAACGGCCGCTGTGTGCCCGTCCACACCGTGAGCTTGTCCCCCTGCCACTCTGCTACCGCCGCACGGGGTTCCAACGGCGCGTGCTGAATATACGCGACCGTGTACGTCTGGGAAACTTTGACGTCCGCCGTGGCCATCGCTGCGCTAACCGAGCCGGTTAGCTCAGGCGGCTCACTCCGTCCCTTGTCGGCGTTCTGCCTGAGGTAGGAAAACAATTCACGGTCCGAGACTTGCGGCGGCACCTTCCATTTCGCTTTTAATCCGCTCAGCGCCTGCTCGGCTGACCAGAGATCGGGCGCAGCGACGCCGACGAAATCTCCGCCGTGTACGACGGTGACGTTGGCAATCCTCTTCGCAGCAGAGTCGTCAAGCGACGCGAGCGCACCATGGAAGCCCGACGGCCGAAGTATCTTGCCGTGCAACATGCCAGGCCGAGCGATGTCGGCGGGAAACTGATGCCGGCCGGTGACGAACATTGCGCCGTTAACCTTCGGGACCGGCCGGCCTGCAGTCTTCCATTGCGAGGCCGGGGTCAGCGGAAGCTCTCCTTCGACCACCTTCGTCAGCTTCTGTCCCTTTGTCAGCTCGCCATAGCTGCGCGATTGGCCGGTCTTCGGGTTGGTAACCTTGCCGTCAGCCGCAACCAGCGTGGAAGGATCGACCTTCCACTCCTTCGCCGCCTGGTTCACCAAAAGCTCGCGCGCGGCAACCGCCATGGTTCGCAGCTGCGGACCCATGGTTGGCGTGGTGCGGCTGCCGAAGGTGCCTGCATCCCAGGGCACCCGGTCGGTGTCGCCCATAATCAAGGATATGGATTCGAAAGGGACACGCAGCTCTTCGGCGACTTGCTGGGCAAGTGAGGTTCGGATGTTCTGTCCAATCTCTACTTTGCCGGTGAAAACCGTCGTGTGCCCGTCTTCGGCGACATACAGCCACGCGGCGATGTTCCTGGGTAACTCGTGGGGGTTGCGAATGTGGCCTGATTCCTGCGCGACCGCCGGCCCCGCACAAGCGCAGACCAGAACGCCACTGCCGAACAGCTTGAGGAAATCCCGACGGTCGAGTTCGAATTGGTGGCGGTCGCCATCCACTTCATGCTGCCGGATTTCAATCTCGAGTTGACTGTCGGGAACCGAGCTCATGATCTCACTTCGTCTTCTGCGCCGTCTGGGCTGCGTCGCGTATGGCAGCAATGATGCGAGGGTACGTTCCACAGCGACAGATATTGCCGTTCATCGCATCCACGATATGCTCGCTGCTGGGATTCTTGTTGCTGTTGATCAGCGCCACCGCGGAAAGAATCATGCCGGAAGTGCAGTAGCCGCACTGGAAGGCTTCCTGGCGAAGAAAGGCTCGTTGTACGGCGTGCAGCTCGCCGCTTTGTTCCAGACCTTCTATGGTGACAACTTGTTTCCCGGAAGCGGCGGATACAGGAGTTATGCAGGACCTGACTGCTTTGCCCTCGAGCAGAACTGTGCAGGCGCCACACTGTCCTTCGCCGCAGCCGTACTTCGTCCCGGTCAATTGCAGATCATCGCGCAAGACCCACAGCAGCGGCTGCTCTGGCGAAAGAGTCAGTTGGTGTTCTTTCCCGTTAACCAGCAGAGTTATGGAGTTCATCACATCGCTCTCAGGGCGAACTCTTAAATTATAGAGCGCTGACGTGATTAACGCTGCGCGCCCGGTGGCTCACCAAAAGTGATGTCTCAGTGACAGCAGCGTGAGCGCGAGAACCTGGCTGGCCCCTGCTGACGATGTCGATCTCTGTTCGCAAAATCAGCCGGATTCGACTGCCGATTTATTCGCGACGCAACGACGTCATGGGATCGACGCGCGTAGCCCGCCGCGCCGGAATGTAGCACGCGGCAATGGCTACCGACATCAGAAGCGCTGCGACAGTTGCGTAGGTCAGCGGATCGTGTGCGCTGATTCCGAACAGTTGCGCCGACATCAGGCGGGTCAGGACCAATGACGCCACCATGCCGACGACCGCCCCTACAAGAGCCATTCTTGTCCCCTCGCTGAGCACCAGATTCAGAATGTCGCGCCGTTGTGCGCCAAGGGCCATGCGGATGCCGATCTCCTGGGTGCGCTGTCCCACAAGGTAGGAGATAACGCCGTAGATGCCGACGCATGCCAGAGCCAGCGCCAGCGCCGCGAACACCGCCAGCAGAATCATCGTCAGCTTGCGCGCGGCGTACGACGTGGCGACGACGTCGTCCATCGTCTGCACGCTATAGATGACCTCGCGCGGATCGATCTCCTTGACCGTTTCGCGGACCTGTCCCATGACCCCAGTCGGATCACCGTCCGTGCGCAGAACCACGGCGACTGCCTTGGCCACCAGAGGCATGACCTTCTCCGGTAGCTGCATAAAGGGATAGAAGAACTGTGCCTGGATGGCGCCCTTGGGATCGGCGTCGAGCCCCCACTGCTTCACGTGTCCTACGACGCCGACGATTTCCGCCTGCACATTGAACTGGGTCAGGTTGACGCGGCGGCCAATCGGATCCTGGTTTGGGAAATAGGTGCGGGCAAAGGAGTCGTCAATGTCGATCACGACAGGCGAGCTCTCGTTGTCCTGCGCGCTTATAAAGCGGCCGCGCTCCAGCATGATTCCCATGGCCCGCTGGAAGCCGGCTTCAACCAGGAAGAACATCGCCTGATGCATGTCATCGTCATTGGCAGGCTTGGGCTCGCCTTCAATCCAGAACGGCAGCGAGGAATCGTGGATCATGGGGCGTGTTCCCAACGTCACCGACACTGCCTGCACACCGGGAATGGCGCGCATCTTCTGGTCGAAGTAACGCAGCCGGGCGCGGGTTTCTGCCGAACTGGTGCTGGGCGTCGCTGCTAACGCCAAATTGAAGGTGATGGCATGGCCAGGATTGAATCCCGGATTTACGCGCCATAGTGCCGCTAATGTGCGGACCATGAGTCCGGCGCCGACCAGCAGCACCAGAGCCATCGCCACTTCGACGGCGACGAACGTTCCCTGCAGCCGTTGACGAACGCCAGTTGAGCTGCGGCCGCTCTGGTTCATGGTTTGTTGCAGGTTCGCGCGTGTCGCTTTCAACGCCGGAGCCAGTCCGAAGAGGATTCCGGCAAACAGCGACAGGGCCATCGTAAATAGCAGGACAGACGAGTTGATGGAAACTTCGCCGGCCCTCGGCAATGCAGCCGGCAGGGCCTTAAGGATCGCCTTCATGCCTCCAAACGCGAGGGCAAGGCCAAGCGCTCCGCCCAAACACGCGAGCAGAACGCTTTCCGTCAGAAGCTGGCGGATCATTCTCGATTGGCTCGCTCCGAGCGCTGCGCGAATAGCAAATTCACGCGACCTTCCCACCGCGCGGGCCAGCAGCAGGTTGGCGATGTTGGTGCAGGCAATCAGCAGCAGGAACCCAACCGCCGCGAGCAGCACGTAGAGCAAGGGCTCGACATTGCCGACCAGGTCTTCCTTCATCGACACGAGCGTGATGCCTTTCCCGGTATCTGCTTCCGGGTAGGCTGTAGCGAGATTGCGTGCAATCGCGTCCATTTCGGCGCGGGCCTGGGGGAGAGTCGCTCCCGCATTCAGGCGGCCGAAGGCGCGCGCGCTCACCGATATGCGGCGGTCGCGGAACGAAGGGTCCCTCCACTGGCCGATGGGCGTGTAGACATCGCGCATGTTGCCGTAGAAGCTGAAGCTGTCGGGGAGTACACCTACGATGGTGTAGGCCGTGCCGTTGAGGGTGATCGGCTTACCGATGATGTCCGGCGAAGAGCCAAATTTGCGCTTCCAGAAGCCTCCGCTGAGGACCACGACCGGTGCGGCGCCGAGCTGGTCTTCGTCGCGGCGGAAGGTGCGGCCGAGGACCGGTGCGACGCCCAGCGTCGAAAAGAAATCGGCGGAGATCATATAACCGCTGAGGCGCTCACCCTCGCCATTTCCGATGAAGTTGTAATCTTCGTTCCGGTAGGCAGCCATGGACGCGAACGTATGGCTATCGCGTTGCCAGTCGAGGAAATTCAAATACTCGATCGGCGCCTTGTTGTATCCGGGGGTCTTTTCGTAGATCGCGACCAGTTGGCTGGACTTTGGATAGGCCAGCGGATTCAGCAGCACACCATTAATCACCGAGAAGAGGGCGGTGTTGACGCCGATGCCGAGAGCCAGGGTGAGGACGGCAATTGCGGTGAACCCGGGCGTCCGCACCAGTGTCCTTAATGCATAACGAAGATCGAGAAAAAGAGTGTTCATGCGCTTGTTCCGGCGTTGCCCCTGCTTGCTTCAGTGGTTTGAAACACCACGCCGGAGTCCGGGTTTCGCTTCGCCACTGGACATGAAATACTCTGCCGCCCTGTAACGTCCACAATTTTCTCAATTAACCTAAGAAGGATTTGTTACCGGTCGTGTCCAGACAAGACGAGCTCTTCAGGCCGGCTTTCGCTGTCCGGTCGCACCGATCCCGAACGCGGCCTTCTGCGGAATCTGGTCTGCAGCTTGTCGAGGTAGACATAGTAGACGGGTGTTATGTAGAGGGTCACGATCTGCGAAAAGATTAGGCCGCCAACCACGGCCAGACCCAGACCCCGGCGGGACTCAGCGCCGGCGCCAAAACCAATGGCGATGGGCAAGGTTCCCATCAGGGCAGCCATGGTGGTCATCATGATGGGACGGAATCGGGTGAGGGCGCCTTCGTAGATGGCTTCCTCGGGATGCTTGCCTTCGTTCCTTTCCGCTTCCAGCGCGAAGTCAATCATCATGATGGCGTTCTTCTTCACGATCCCGATCAGCATGATGATTCCCACAAACGAGTACAGATTCAGCTCCTGGTGAAAGAGCTTGAGCGTCAGAAGTGCGCCGACCCCGGCGGAAGGCAGTCCGGAAAGGATGGTCAGGGGATGGATGAAGCTCTCGTACAGAATTCCGAGAATGATGTAAATCACCAGCACCGCCCCTAACAGCAACAGTCCCATGCCGGCAAACGAACTCTGAAAAGCCTGCGCCGTCCCCTGGAATGTTCCTTGGATGTCTCCCGGGAGCACACGATTGGCCTCGTGTTCGACCAGTTTCGTTGCATCGCCCAGGGCGGTTCCGGGCTTGAGGTTGAAACTGATGGTGGCCGCCGGCAATTGCCCCAGATGATTGACCGTGAGCGGTCCGACGGAAGGTATCAGCTTGGCGAAGGTGTTGACCGGAATCATCCTGCCGGTGCTGGAGCGCACATACAGCAGCGCCAGCTTGTCGGGATTGTTCTGGTATTCCGGCAGCAGCTCCATGACCACGTAATACTCATTGTTGGGGGTGTAAATGGTGCTGATCTGCCGTGTGCCGTAGGCCGAGTAAAGTGCGTCGGAGACCTGCGCCGGGGTCAATCCCAACGCATACGCCTTATCGTGGTCCACCTGCACGGTGAGCTGCGGATTGTTGATCTGAAGATCGCTGGTGACGTCCTGGATCTCCGGAAGCGCACGCAGCGCGGCCTCCAACTTGGGCGCGTCCTGGTAGAGCTGCGCGGTATCGGGCGATTGCAGAGCGTACTGGTATTGCGACTTGGTCAGCGATCCGCCGATGCGGATGGTCGGCGGCACCTGCATGAACACGTTGAGCCCGGGAATCTGCGACACCTTGGGCCGCAATTCCTGGATCACCTCGACCGCGCTCATGTGGTTCACGCGGTCCTGCTTGTCCTTCAGCCGGAAAAACATTCGGCCCTGATTGATCGGTTGCCCGATGGAGGACATGATGTTCATCACACTGGGATCGGAGCGCACTACATCGGCAACCTTCTGTTGCAACTCATACATGTCCTTGAAGGCGATGCCCTGCTGCGCTTCGGTGAACGCAAAGACCAGCCCCTGATCTTCGTCGGGAATGAAGCCGGTCTTCGACACCGTGAACAGATAGACGGTTGCCACGATCAAGCCGAAGGAAACCATCAGGGTTGAGAACTTGTGCCGCAGCACGAGCCTCAAGCTGCGGTTGTAGCCCGACAGTCCGGCATTGAACACCTGCTCACCCAGATTGAAGAACCGGCCATGCGACGTCTGATGGCGCAGGAAACGGCTGCACAGCATGGGCGTCAGGCTGAGGGAGACGAATCCCGACACCAGGATGGCGGCGCCGATGGTGACCGCAAACTCGTGCAGAAGCCGCCCGACGATGCCTCCCATGAACAGCAGCGGGATGAATACCGCGGCCAGGGACAGGGTCATGGAGAGGATGGTGAAGCCAATTTGCCCCGCTCCATCCATCGCCGCCTGGAGCGGTGTTTTTCCCATCTCCATGTGGCGGACGATGTTCTCCAGCATCACAATGGCGTCATCCACCACAAAACCCACGGACAGGGTCAGGGCCATCAGGGAGAGGTTGTCGATACTGTAGCGCAGCAGGTACATCACCGAGAACGTACCGATGATGGACATGGGCAGCGCGAGCGAAGGAATGATGGTGGCGGAGACGTTCCGCAGAAAGAGGAAGATCACCATCACGACCAACACAATGGTGAGCAGCAAGGTGAACTTCACGTCGTTGACCGACGCCCGAATGGAAACGGAGCGATCATAGAGGGTGTCGACCTGCACCGCGGCAGGAATATGCTCCTCCAGCCGGGGGAGCAGCTTCCTGATGCTGTCCACCACCGCCACCGTGTTGGTTCCCGGCTGTTTCTGGATGGCCAGCACGATGGCCCGGTTGCCGTTGAACCAGCTCGCCGTCTTGTCGTTTTGCACGCTGTCGAGGACGCGCCCGAGTTCATTCAGGCGGACCGGAGAGCCATTGCGATAGGCGACGATCATCGGCCCGAACTGCGCGGCGTTCATCCGCTGTCCGTTGGACAGGATGGTGAAGGTGTGATTCTGCCCGTAGAGGGTGCCCGTGGGCAGATTGGTGTTTCCCGATTGCAGGGCCGCGCCGACTTCGTCGATGCCAATCTGACGCGACGCCAGGGCACTGGGGTCAAGCTGCACCCGCATGGCATACTTCTGCGATCCATATACCATGACTTGCGCCACGCCATTCACCATCGAGATGTTCTGCGCGATGGTAGTCTCGGCGGCTTCGTCGACATCGGACAGCTTCATCGTCGGCGAACTCAGGGCGAGATAGATGATGGGCGAATCGGCCGGGTTCACCTTCTGGAAGGTGGGTGGTGTCGGCATCTCAGGCGGCAACTGGCCGCCCGCCGCCGTGATTGCAGCCTGCACGTCCAGAGCGGCGCCATCCAGGCTCCGGCTGAGATTGAACTGGATGGTGATATTCGTCTGGCCCAGCGAGCTGGTCGAGGTCATCGAATCGATGCCGGCGATGGTGGAAAACTGTTTCTCCAACGGCGTGGCCACTGAAGACGCCATGGTCTCGGGACTTGCACCCGGCAGGGACGCACTCACCAGAATGGTGGGAAAGTCGACGTTCGGCAGGTCGCTGACCGGCAGAAGCTGATAGGCGAAGATTCCAAAGATCAGGATGGCGGCCATGACCAGCGTGGTCATGATCGGCCGCTTTATGAATATGGCGGAAATGCTCACAGACCGCCCCCGTCCGGCCCCGAGCCGGGGGAGTTCAACTGGGTGGCGGGAAGCGTGCTCTGGACAACGACCTTGGCATTCGGCGCCACCCGCAACTGCCCGTTGACGATCACTCGCTCACCTGCACGCAAGCCCTCGGCAACCACCGTCATGTTCTGGTAGGTGCCTTTGGTCTTTACCGGACGTGATTCAGCCGTGTTGTCTGCCCGAACCACGTAAACGTACTCTCCCTGTTGACCGGTCTGAATCGCTTTCGTGGGCACGACGACGGCATTCCTCTCCGTGGAAAGCTCAAGTGCCACATCTACAAACTGGCCGGGCCACAGCTTGCGATCGTTGTTGGCGAAGGTCGCCTTAAGCTTGAACATTCCCGTCGTGGTGTCGACGCCGTTATCGATGAAAGTGAGGCGGCCTTCCGCCTGACTCTCGGGCTGTCCCTTGGGATACGCCAGCACCTTGAGCTGCCCAGCGGCAGCGCGTTCGCGCACCCGGGACAGGTTCGATTCCGGAACGAAAAAGGTCACGTAGATGGGAGTGACCTGGTTGAGTTGCACCAGGTACGGCGTGTCGTTCGCTTTCACCAGGTTGCCGGCGTTGATCATCAGCGCGCCGGCGCGGGCGTCGATGGGAGCCCGAATATCGGTGTACTGGAGTTGTACGCGTGCGGCCTCGGCCGCCGCCTTGTCGGCGTCAACCGCAGATTCATCCGCCTTGGCTTGCGCAGCCAGTTGGCCGGCCTGTTCGTGGGAGACGATGCCTTCCTTCTCTAGTCCCTCGTAACGCTCCCTCTGAATGCGCGAATTCTCGGCCTGGGCCTCATCGTGTTTTATCTGCGCCAGCGCCTTGTCGAGGTCTGCCTGGAAAGGGCGCTTGTCGAGCTCAAACAACTTTTGGCCGCTGCGGACGTCATCGCCTTCCTTGAAGAAGATCTTCTCGATCTGGCCGTTCACCTGGGAGCGGATCTGTACCGTCTGGTAAGCCTCGACATTTCCGATGGCGGTGATTTGAATCGGAATGGTTGCCTGCTCAACGCCGGCGACGACAACCGGGGCAGGTGGGCGCCCACCGGAAGCGGCTGCTCCTGCCTGTCCCTTGTTCGAACATGCGGAAAGACAGAGAACCAACAAAAAACACGCCGGCAAGAACATGTGCAGACGTCGTTCAGCGGCGTGTTTTCTCAAGCTCGGCCCTCCGCACAGGTGACAGGCATACCAGTCTATGTTGACGTGTGCCCCGGTTGCCGTCAGTGATTATGGTCACCTGCGTGCATCTTGACTTGGTTTGAGGATAAACCGGAGACAACTTTCAGCCAAAACCGAAGGCAGGGTGAAGATTCCAGCTCGACTCGACGGGTTGGGCCGCGGGGCCGGTCACTTCTTTGCCGCGACCACCGTACTGTCCGGGAAACAAGTTACAATCAGCGCACTCCATGCGACGACGCTTCTCGACCATCGGGAATGCCGACTCCGCGCAACTTTCCCTCAGGGTGAGCCATGAGCCAAGTCGGAGCAGTCGAGTTCGTTTTTCTGTTGCTGCTGTTCTTCATCGTGGCATTTGGGGTTCTCGCCCGCAAGTTAGGCACACCATACCCCATCGTCATGGTGATTGGCGGCTTGGCGCTCAGTTTCATTCCTGCCGTCCCCGCCATCACTCTCAGCCCTGACCTGGTATTCCTGGTTGTGTTGCCTCCATTGCTCTACTCGTCCGCCTGGACCACGTCCTGGCGCGACTTTCGGTACAACATCGTCAGCATTTCGGCCCTTGCCTTCGGCCTGGTGACCTTCACCGTTATCGGGGTGGCCGTGATAGCACCACACGTCTTCAACGGTGTGGATTGGCGGCTTGGCCTGGTACTGGGAGCCATTGTTGCTCCCACCGACGCCATCGCGGCAACTTCCATCGCACGGCGGATCGGGCTTCCCGGCCGCATCGTTGACATCCTCGAAGGCGAGAGCCTGGTCAATGACGCGACCGGTCTTTTGGCTCTCGAATTTGCCATCGCGATTCTGGTCAACAGGCGCTTTCCCACCGTCTCCAGTGGGGTGCTGACGCTGGTCTGGCTGACGGCGGGAGGAATCGCGGTTGGGTTGGCCGTCGCCTGGATTGTCAATCACTTCGAACAGTGGATCGATGATGGCCCCATCGAAGTTGCCATCAGTATCCTGGTTCCCTTTGTGGCCTACCTGGCGGCGCAATCCATTCGGGCCTCGGGAGTGCTGGCGGTGGTGAGCTGCGGCTTGTATCTTTCCCGGCGCAGCGCCAATTTCTTCTCTCCGGCGGTCCGCATCGGCGCCTGGTCGGTATGGGAGTCCCTGACATTCATTCTGAACGGGCTGGTCTTCGTTCTTATCGGCCTGCAATTTCGCGGAATGCTCGGCTCGATTCGCGAGTACGGGGTGTCGACCATCATTGTGTATGGCGGAACCTTTAGCGCTCTGCTCATCCTCCTGCGTCTCGCCTGGGTCTTTCCTGGTGCGCGCCTGTCCTATTGGATACGTCGGCGATTTATGCATCAGCAGGAGAGCTTGCCGGGCCCCCGTCAGCTCTTCGTCGTCGGCTGGACCGGTATGCGAGGTGTTGTTTCACTCGCGGCCGCTCTTGCCCTTCCCACGGTGTTGGCGGACGGAGCGCCGTTCCCTCATCGAGACCTGATCATTTGCCTGACCTTTTGCGTGATTCTGGTGACCCTGGTGCTGCAAGGGCTTACGCTTCCGCCGTTAATTCGCTTCCTCGGATTGGCCGGAGCCGAAGGGCCCGACTGCGAAGAACTGGAAGCGCGGCGGATTGTGACACAGGCTGCGGTAACCCACCTTGAAGGCGCAAAAGTCCGCGATACAAACCGTACCGACGACGTGTATGAGGACCTGGCGAATCATTACCGCCAACGACTGGTGAGTCTCCAGGTGAATCGGGAGGCCGCGGAAGTGGTCAATTACGAGGAGTACCTGGCAATATCGCTGGAGGCGCTAAGGGTGGAGCGCGAGACGGCGATTCGCCTGCGAAATGAGGGACGCATCAATGACACCGTATTACGTCGCATCGAGCGGGAACTGGACCTAAACGAATCGCGCCTGGTTGATACCGATAGTTTTTCCGACTGACGCCGGTCCGGCGAAAGCACTCGCATAGACCGGCACCCGTTGTGCATTAACTTTCAGCCTCGAATCTCCGAATCTCATCCAGATAGGCCTGGGCCCGTTGCAGACTGCGCCCGGTGATTGCGTCATCCACGGCATGCCGCAGACGCGAATGAGGCTCGCTCTGCGAATAGCGGCAGAGCCACCGCGTGCCCAGAAGTCCGGCAACACCGACGGCAGTTCCAATCCAGACAACGGACGGGGCGCGGGAGTATACGTCGACATGAGCCAGCCCGGCGAGCACCATCAGGAAGGGAATCCACAGCAGCCACCAGCTCAGCCCGATAACGATGCCGCCGATGATGTACGCACGGCGCACGCGCGCCAACTTGCTTTGTATCTCGACCACCGATCCGGAGTAGTCGATGCGCCGGATTGCGGACAGCACCAGCGCTGCCATGATGACGCAGGCTATTCCGTAGACGTGTACGATCACCCCGGCGACGATCACCGGTATGGCGGTCGGCTTCGTGCTCCACAGGAGACCGGCCAGCAGGATGATAAGGATGCCGCCAAAGAGCTGTACCAGTTGCCCCATATACAGCGGCCGCAGACTCGACCGCGTGCTGTCGAGTTTGTGATGGCTGTACAGCGCCAGGCTGATTGCCTGCTCGCGTTGCAGCCTCTGGTCGAGCGTTTGCCACGCTGCTTTCAGTTCATCGAGTTCCATAGCTGTGTCCATCCTTGAGAATTCCCTCCCTATCAGGCCCCGAGCTCGGCCCGTATTTTTTGTTTCAGCCGGCTGATCTTGGTGGAGACGTTGGTCTGGGTGATTCCCAAAATGTCGGCTATTTCTTTCTGAGATCTTTCTTCGAGATAAAGCAGCAGCAGTGCCCGATCGAGCGGGGCTTGCCGTTCCATGAAGCGCTGCAACCGTTGCAGGCGCTCTTCAAGCGCTGGATCGGCCGAGCTCACACCTGAGTGGTCGTGCAGTTCTTCCTCCAGCGGGAGCGAGATCTCGCGCTGCTGAACTTCTTTGCGTACGTAGCTGATCGCCACATTCAGCGCGATGCGATACATCCACGTGGTGAAGCTGCGAGCGGGGTCGTAGCGGGGCCAGGCCCGCCACAGTTGCACTGCAATTTTCTGAGCCAGGTCTGCCCGGTCCTCCTGGCGCCAGCAATAGGTGTTCGCTACCTTGAAGACAATGGCACGGTTGGACTGCAGAAGAGCTTCGAATTCCTCCTTCCGCTGATCTTCCATGCTGATGCTGTCTCCTGTCCTACGGTAAAGGTCCGCAATGCCGGGAGTATCAATTGCTGTCACGAATCATGATTCGCGGAGAGAGGGCGAGATGTCACATGGCTGTCGACGATTTTTCCGGTGTAATGACGGCGTTCGACCTCAGCCAAATCTCCCAGCAGCTTGCGGATTCCGCGGTCGCTTACGTGTTGCATGGCGCGTTCGGAGAAGCGACGCGTTTCGTACTCCATGACCTCGACCTGCTTGCGCACATCCGCGATTCGCAGCGGCCGCGCCAGCCATAACGGGCGCCTCTGGATGAACCCTTTTACGTCCTGCCGCCGGATTAATGGAATGTGCTCGCCAAACCGCGCTTTGTGGGTTTCCATCAGGCTGTTGCGGTGCTCGATCTCCTCGGCCCGCATTTCGTCGAATACTTTTGCGGTATCGGGATAGGCGTCGCGCAGGCCATCTGAGAAGTCGGCATAGATTCGCGCGTCTTCTTCTTCCAGAGAAATTGCCAACGCCAGAATGTCCCGTTCCGACAATTCGCGAAATTTCTTTGCCAAATAATCCTCCGTTCCCGGAAGATTTTTCTCTTCCCGGCACTCGCGGGGTTTTGTCAGTTCGATGCGGAAGTTTATCCCGGACGATTCATCCGGCGGAAGATTGCGTCGGGGCCTCGTCCTCTACAATCGATCCGTGAAGTCTTGGGATGCAGTCATCGTTGGCGGAGGAGTTATTGGACTGTCGCTGGGCTGGCGGCTCAGGCGCGAAGGGCTTCGGATTCTGATTATCGACAAGGGTGAACCCGGTCGAGAGGCGTCGCACGCCGCAGGAGGCATGATCGCGCACTGCGATCCGCATCTGCCCGATGCGCTGCGGCCGCTGACGAACGCCGGCGCGGCCATGTACTGTGAATGGGTGCGCCAGCTCGAGGAGGAATCCGGGGAGTCGGCCGATCTCCGCGAGCAGGGCGTGATCGCATTCCTTTCACAAGGCGAGCGTCCTGGCTGCGCGGGAGCGCGTTCCGTCGGCGAGGACGAAATCGAGGCGCTGGAGCCGGCGTTGACTCAACCACCATTGGGCCAGGGAACGCGCGCCTGGTGGCTTCCCGAATGCAGCGTTGATCCACGAGGCTTGTGCAACGCTCTTATGCAAGCCGCCAAGCATTGCGGAGTCGATTTCGTCAGTGGCTCGGCCGTGCTCGCGGTGGAAGCAGCCGATGGCCGCGCAACCGGCGTGAAGACAGCGCACTTGTCGTATCCCGCAGGCGTCGTCGTCAATTGCGCGGGTGCGTGGGCGTCGCAGGTTCAGCCGCTCTGGCTGCCTACGCATCCGGTGAAAGGCCAGATGGTCTGCGTTATTCCTGCGCCCGAAGATTCAGGGGGCGAGCTTCTGGTGCAACATGTCATACGCACGCCGGACGTCTACATCATTCCGCGCAGCGATCGCCGCATCCTGTTAGGCGCAACTGTGGAAGACGCCGGATTCGACAAGCGGACCGACGCCGACACGATTGAGAAGCTGTATCGTGCAGCGGCGCAGGTAGTCCCGAAGATTGGCGGGATGCGAATGCACGACGCCTGGGCAGGCCTGCGTCCTGCCTCGCCGGACAACCTACCCATACTGGGAGAGACAATGTTGCCCGGCTACTTTGCCGCCACCGGGCATTATCGCGATGGAATTATGCTGGCGCCAATTACGGCGGAGCTAATGACCCAGACCATCACCGGTGCGGCCATTGAGTTCGATCTCCAACCTTTTTCGCCGCGGCGCTTCGCGCAATAGAAAAGACCGATGCGGAGGCATCGGCCTTAGAGCAAAGTCGCTAGGCCCGGCTACTACTTGACTAAGGGAATCATGGAAGCCAACTGCAAATCCATGAGCAGGTGGATGCGGCGGTCGATCTGGAAGAAGGCAGCCGTCTGCTTCGGCGAAATCACCTTCTCAAACTTGGGCACCCAGGCCTGGCGCAGCTTCACGTACGATTCATCCAGAGACATCGCCTGCTTCAGCAAGCTGTTGGCCTGGGCATCCGTCATGGTGTCATAGTTCTCGGCGTATTGCTTGATCAGCGCGATCCGAGTGTCGTTCAGTTTCGAAACTTCTTTGGTATAGTCGTCATACACCGGCCAGAACTTTTCTGCCTGCGCATCGGTCAGGGTCATGTTCTGGGCGATGATCTGCTTCTTCTGCGAGCGCAGGTCCGAGCGTAGCAGCTCGACATCCTGGTCTGTGATGGTCTTGCCCTGTTCGGCGGCCGCAGCATTCGGTTGCGATGCGCTTTTTTCCTGGGCGAATACGGCTTGCGGAAGAGCTACTGTCAAAGCGACCAGTAGAGAGAGAGATAGCAGGGAGTTTTTCAAAACCATTCTCCTAAGAATTCTGGAAATTCGTAATTCAGCTAAACACAGTGATGAAACACTCACAATAGCACTTTCCGGCTTGCCCGGTCGTCATCGGCTGTTTCGATCAGCAGTCTAGTTCGAGCAGAGGCCCCGTCCGCAGACGGGGCCGCAGTCAAAACTCTATCCCCGGTTCTAGACAACCTTGGCGAAGATGATAACCAGTGCGAACAGCACCAGCGACTCGATGAAGGCCAGACCCAGAATCAGCGCGAGCTGAATTCCAGGGCGGGCGGCAGGGTTGCGCGCCATGCCTTCACAGGCAGCCGCACCCACGCGCCCCTGACCGAGGGCGGCGAGACCCGAGGCGATCGCAATGCCGAAGCCCGAGGCGATGGCGACCCAGTTGGTCGCGGGAGCGGCAGCACCGCCCTGCGCGTACGCCGGTATGGTCATCATCGAGATGGCCAGCAGCGAAAAGAATACAAGCATCATTTTCCGCATTTTTCGGTTTCTCCTTGTATGAACTGCTGCCAGTGGGTGGTTGGCGCTCACCGTGCTGGCACCCTCACGCTTGCAGCAAGAACCAGTTATCAGCTGTCAGCTAACAGCTTCAAAAATTCGCCTTTCGCTCTTCGCCAAGCTATTGGCACTTCCACGACGAAGGGCTGAAATCTTTTAAGTCCGGTGGCCTCTTGTAGCTTCTACTAACCACTCGCCACTGACCACTGTTCTAGTGCTCGTGCGCCACTGCTTCTCCGATGTACACCGTCGGCAGCAGCACGAAGATGTAGGTCTGGATGAACGAGACAAAAATATGCAGCAGCATGAAGACCACCGGTATTCCGATGGGAACCAGCGAAAAGAACACCAGGGTCACCATGTCACCGGCAAAGATGTTGGCAAAAAGACGGACGGTGAGTGACAGAATTCGCGCCAGATGGCTGGCCACTTCAATGATGAACATCAAGGGCGCGAGCCACGCAACCGGGCCCAGGAAGTGCTTGATGTAGCCGAAGCCATTCCTCCGAATGCCGTTCAGGTGGTAATAGAACCAGGCAACCACAGCGCAACCCAAAGGAACCGAGGGTATGGCGGTGGGCGATTCGAAGCCGGGTATCAACCCAATCAAGTTGCAGGAAAGGATGTAAATGCCCAGGGCCGACAAGAACGCGGTGTATTGCTCGTAGCCGTGGCCGATGACCTCATGGGCCGTCGTGCTGATGAACGAATCGATGCTTTCGAAGGTGTGCTGCAATGGCCGCGGGTTGTCGACCGACAATCGCATGCGGACCAGCACGAAGATCAACAACAGAAGAACAAACACCAGGAACTGCATCGCCACATAATTGGTGATGGGAGCCTGGGGATGCTTGCTCGGCAGATGCACGGCGTTCAAGATAGCGTTCGCCAGGCCGCCGAAGTATTGGTTGAAAAGCGCTGTAAGCCAAAGTTGCTCGGGCATGAGAAATACGCTCGGTAAACTTGATCAGACCTGCCGGGCTCTCGACGCAGCTAGGGCGCTCAAATTCAGACGTTGAGAGGTGTTCGGGAAATCAGGTTTCGTGCCGCAGGCCTAAAACCAATTCGACCCCGACTTCGCAGGCAATTGCCGCGATGGGCAGGCAAACGCCCGCCAGGAAGCCGTAGAGACCTGCTCTCGAAACTCTAAATATAACATATGCAGCCACCGCGATGGAGACGTAGCGAAGCACGGCGCGCAGCACCAGCAGTCCGCCACGCTCACTGCTTTGGCCTGTGGTGATGCGCTCGCCCAGGGCGTCGACCATGCGCTCCAGCCAGCGATGGTTGACATACGAGATGCCGGCCCCGATCAGAAACCCCAGCAGCCCGGGAATCCCGAAGAACCATCCGCACAGCAGCGCGCCCAGGCCTGAGATGCCGATCATAAATCGGCGAATGCGCAGTAACGCGCCGTCGTAAAACTGTTGCGCGTCTTGCCGGGAAGAGTCGGGCACGGCTCAACTATACGAGAAGCTCACCGTGCCGAGGCACGCCTTAGGCGGTCCAGCACCCCCTCCCACTCCGGAGTCTCATCCGGAGACTCGACCGCGATCCAGTCATAGCCGCGACCGTCGAGCTCGTGCAGGGTCGCATACAGCCTGGCCGCGTAGTCGCGCGGATCGTCGGGCATGGGGACAACGTGTGCAGGGTGGACCGGCGCGCTGTGAAGCTGCAGGTAGGCGCCTTTGCCATGTCCTGGTACCTCGCCTGCCGTCACCAGACGCAGCGGAGTCTTTGGGCTGTAGTGCTGCGGATGCATGCCCGGCGACGGATGCGCGCCCTCGTCCCGCCGCATACCGGTAGCGACCGGGCCAATGACACCTTCGATCTCACTGCGTGGAACGCCGCCGGGACGAAGTATCGCCGGAACTTCTCCGACGAGTGACAAGACCGTCGATTCGATGCCGACCTCGCAGCTGCCTCCATCGAGAATGTAGCCCACGCGTCGGCCGAGTCCTCGACGAACATGCTCTGCCGAGGTGGGTGAGAGTTGAGTGAAGCGATTGGCGCTGGGTGCGGCGACGGGTATACCGGCTTCACGGAGCAACGCCAGGGCCACCGGATGCGCCGGCATCCGCACTCCGACGGTCGGCAGCCCGGCGGTGACGATGTCGGGGATGATCGGTTTCTTTTTGACCACCAGGGTCAGCGGCCCCGGCCAGAAGCGTTCGGCGAGCGTCTGCGCAGGCTCCGGCCACTCGGCCGCCAAATCGCGTGCCATCTCGATGGAGCTGACATGCACGATCAGCGGGCTGGATTGAGGCCTGCCCTTAGCGGCGAAGATGCGCGACACGGCCACAAAGTCCAGCGCGTTGGCGCCCAGCCCATAGACCGTCTCGGTAGGGAACGCGACCAGGTCCCCATCACGCAGCAGTTGTGCAGCCTCGCGTATCTGTTGCTCGGTTATGCCAAATTGCTCTTCGAGAGTCATGCAACCTGCGAACTATTATCGCGTGCGACCCGCCGATGGGTCAGCCGAAGTTGCCGACTCGACGTCCACATACAGACCCGCAGCGGCAAAACCGGGCGGATAGCAACTGCCATCGGATGCGTAGGTTTTGCGGCACGCGGCTGTCATCGCAGGACGCCGGGGCGACTGAGCGTACTGCCAGACGCTGGCGAAGCTTACCCCGCTGGCTCCGGGTTTCGGCGGGTTTGCCGGAAAGACGCAGCCGCGCGAAGGACCGCAACGGTCGTTGCTGATGAAGAAGGCGATCTGGCGTCCTTCGGCGTGTTCGCGGATGTCATCGGCGGTTACGACCGTCGTATTGCCTGATTCACGATAAGGAATGCCCGAGCAGTAAATGCCGGCGCGATAGCCGCCGCGGATTACCTCGTCAACAAAGGCGTGAATGTAGGCGCGCTGCTCGGGCAACATGCGCCCGCCCTGTTCCTGATCGAGAAAGATGATCGCGTGCTTGGGAAAGCCTTCGCCTTGCGCGGCCCGGACCGAAGCCTCAGCATCGCGCTTGCCGACTTCCGCGGCGTTGCCTGATGCCTTGAGTTCCTTATACTCGCGTCCATTGAAGAGGAGCAGAAAGCCGTAGCCCATCTTCTCCAGCGCCGGCCGCTTGCCGGTCCAGGTGTTGTTTGCCGCCCCCGGCGGATTGTTCAGCCAGTAGCCGGTGAACGCGAAGGTCTTCTTAAGCGCCCGCATGTTGGCGTCTCCGGGATAGTCGTTGCGGTCCATCCCCAGATAAGTGGACTGGGCCATGGCCGCATGCGCCACGAAGACCATCGCCAGCAACGCCGGTGAGAAACGATTAGGGCGGAAATGCATCCATTCAACTATCACACAGCAACCGATAGCATAGAGCAACCGTCAGGATTCATCGCAACCGGCGTCGGGCGTGCGCACTCTGTTATTCTTGCTCGCTGCCCCTATGAGCCCGATCCTCATCAGCATCCTGCTCGGCCTTACGGCTGCCGCCGCCAATGTATTCGGCGGCGCCGTGATCGTGCAAAAGGACTGGGACCGCAGTTACCTGCGCTACTTTGTCGCCCTCGGCGCCGGTTTCATGCTGGCCACGTCGCTGGTGGAAATGGTGCCCCAGAGCCTTCGCCTCGAACAGCGCTACGGCCCGCTTCTGGTTCTGGGAGGCTACCTGATCGTCCATCTCTTCGAGCACACCATCACGCCCCATTTTCATTATGGTGAAGAGACCCATGCCGACGAGTTTGTGCACTCTCACAAGCGCGCATCTGTTCTGCTGGGCCTGATGATTCACACCTTCTTCGATGGTATTGCTATCACCAGCGGCTTTCTCATTTCCTCCTGGCTGGGATGGATCATCTTCCTCGCCGTATTCCTCCACAAAATTCCGGAAGGCTTTACGGTGACTTCGGTGATGCTGGCCAGCGGATTGAGCAAGAGTAAATCGTGGTTTGCCTCAGTCTTGCTGGGCCTGGCGACTATCGCGGGCGTTCTCACCATGGCGATTGGCCAGCACGCGGTGCGCTATGGTTTGCCCGTGGCTGCCGGGGTGACGATCTACGTCGCCGCCTCCGACCTGATCCCCGAGGTCAATCACGAGCCCGGCGTCAAAATGGCGCTCGTGGTGTTTATTGGTGTGGCCATGCTTTTCGTTCTCGACTACCTGGTGCACCTGTAAGAAAACGATGTGACACCGGCATCGCCGGGCGCATCTTAACCTTGGAGAGGAATGGTCGTTCGAGTGGGCGGCGAGTAGTTTCCCAAGGTTTAGATCAACACATGGGTATCAGCCTTCGTGGGCGCGAAGGCGGATTCCACAGGCGGAGTTAACGGATGAGAAAGTGCGGTGTCGTTTCCAAACGACTCTCGTGGATGATGGCCGTGGTGCTGGCGGCGACACAGCTGCTTGCCGTTGTCAGTGGACCCGAATTGCCCAATCCCGGCGACGCGGGGATGTCGAAGGACCAGCAAATCCAGCTCGGTTACCAGACAGCCGCGCAGGTCTACAAACAGATGCCTGTGTTGCCCGACAGCAGTCCGGTAACGCAGTACGTACAGCGGCTGGGCGCCAAGCTGGTGGCGCAGATTCCGTCGCAGTATTCCTGGCCCTATCAGTTCCATGTCATCCCGCAGAAAGAGATCAATGCGTTCGCGCTGCCGGGAGGCCCGATGTTTATCAATCTGGGCACGATCACGGCCGCAGACAATGAGGCCGAGCTGGTTGCTGTCATGGCGCACGAAATGTCGCACGTGTATATGCAGCACTCAGCTAAGCAGGCGGGCAAGACCAGCTGGATCGCGGGCTTGGCAGGATTGGCGGGGGTATTCCTTGGCTCCGGCGGTTGGGTGAGCCAGCTGGCAGCGCTTGGCATTCAGATCGGCGCGAACGGCATCATCATGAAGTATTCGCGAGACGACGAAGCCCAGGCGGACGCAGTTGGCGCCATCCTCATGTACAAGGCGGGCTACAACCCGCAAGCGATGGCCCAGTTCTTCCAGAAGCTGGCATCTGAGGGGGGCAGCGGACCGCAGTTCCTGAGCGATCACCCGAACCCGGGCAACCGCGAGCAGGCCATCGAGAAGGAGGTCGCCGATTGGCCGCCGAAGCGCTACGACACCAGTAACGCGACTTTTGTTAACGCCAAACGGGAGGCGGGACGGCTGGCAACCTATAGCGCACAGCAAATCGCCCAGGGCGCAAAGTCGGGCCAATGGGCCGCCCTGAACCAGCGCAACGGCGCAGTGCTTCGGCCGCCCTCCGGTGTTGCGGTGAGCCAGCCGGCGTCCGCGAGTGGCGTATCGTCCGATACGGTTCCGTTGCAAAGTGTGCTTCCCAGCTCGAGGATGGTCACAGCCGATCTTGGGCCGTTTACCGTGTCGCGTCCTGAGAATTGGGAGCTCATATCGGCCGGGCAGGGGGCCGACCTGTTCATCGCGCCGCGAGCGGGCGTAACCGGCAACGCCGTGGGCTACGGTGTGGCCATCGACAGCGTGTCTCCACGCCAGCAAGGTTTGAGCATCGATCAGATCACGGCCGATCTGGTGCGCGGCTTTGAAAATGGCGGAAACAATATGCGAGCCATGGGAAGCCCGCAGGCGATCCGAGTTGCCGGAGCGCAAGGCCGCTCGGTGATAATGCAGTCGACATCGCCGTTCCCCGATTCACAGGGCCAGCCGCAAGAGGAACGCGACTGGCTGGTCACGGTTCCCCGGTCAGACGGATCGGCCATCTACCTGGTGTTTGTTGCGCCCCAGGCGCAATTTGACCACTTCCGGCCCACCTTCGACCGCATGTTGAATAGCATTCGCTTCTGAGCCAAAGGCCGCAGGAATTTGCGGCACTGGCGGATGTGCGAATACCCCTACTTAGCCTCCGACCCGGCTTTCTTCAGGATCTCTTCGGCGAAGAAATTCTCGATCTTGGCTTCGTCGTGGATCACGTCGTAGTAGGCGGTCTTCAGCAACTGCTCACGGCGGTCGCGCAGCTGCTCGCGAATCGCCTGTTGTACTCGAGGGTCGGTCAGCTCGCGCTGTCCGGCGCTCTCTCTGCTGATCAGCTTGACCACGCGATAGCCGTAAATCTGGTGACTGTTCGGGTCGCCGACCGGCAATGGCGGGGTGAACTGGCCGGGTTTGAGCTTGTTGATGGCGTCGTAGGCCATGTGGTCGTTTTTCAGGGAGGACTCAGGTACGAAGCCCAGGTCGCCGCCGTTTTGTGCGGTTTCCGGCTGTTCCGAGAACGCCATCGCCACGGTGGCGAAATCTTCGCCGCTATCCAGCCGGTTCTCTACGATCTGGATCTTCTTCTTCGCATCCGCTTCGTTCTGCGCCTTGTTGGCCATCTTCATCTGCGGATTGGGCTGAGCGGTGACGATGATCTGCGCCAGATGATACTGAGGCTCGATCAGATTGAACTCCGCCTTATGCTGGTTGTAGTAGGAGGTGATGTCGGCATCGGTGATGTTGATCTTCGACGTGACCTCCTTGTTCAGCACCTTGTCCACAGTGATGGAGCGGCGGAGATCGCGCTTGAAGTCGTCGAGCGTAATGCTCTTGTCCTTGAGTCGCTTGTCGAATTCCTCCTGGCTGAAGGGCGCCTTGATCTCGGCCAGCTTGGCGTTGACTTCGTCGTCGGTTGCCAGCAAGCCCAGCTTCTCGGCCCGTTGCATCAGGATCTCATTGTCGATGAGCTGCTTCAGGATGCTCAAGCGCAGGCTGTCGCCTTGTTCCTGGCCGGGGTTCTGCGGCGCGCCGGAGGTCTGGTTGTTGTAATACTTGTCGACCTCGGAGCGCTCAATCTTGTGGCCATTTACTACCGCCATAACGCCCGGCCCGCCCTTGTTCACGTTGCATCCGGCGACGCAGAGCAACAGAAGCGCAGCGCTGCAAGCCAGCGCGATGCGGGTCAGCGCAAGCGGAGACATCGAAGCAGTTTTCGGAGAGACCGGATCGTGCACCACTCCGGGGGATGGATTCATAAAGTTGTTCATCAGAGTTTGTAGCGGCTCCTGAGTCACTACTTTGCCGGAGCAGGGGCGCCGGACTTTATCTCGGGTGGCGGCTGAACCCCTGCAGCTTTCAGCTGCTCGTTCAGCACCAGCCTCACATCGTTGGCATCCACTGCACCTTCCAGCTTTTGCCCGTTGATAAACATGGTCGGCGTTGCCTCCACGCCCATCGACTCGGCTTCACTCATGGAAGCCTTCAACACGCCATCCGGCTGGTCCTTGATGCAAGCCTGCAGGGCCGGCATATCGGCGCCGTTCTTCTTGCCCAAGTCCGAGGTGATGCGATCCAACTCGGCGACGGACTTGTTCAGGTCCTTGTCAGCGCTGATCTCGCGCTGGTTGCCGTGCACGTAGTCGGCAAATTCCCAGAAACTGGCCGGGCTCAGTTTGGCAAGGCAATTGGCGTCATTGGCCGCATGTTTGGCCCAGGGGTGCATGGGCAAGGGATAGTCCTTGTAAACGATCTTGATCTTGTCGCCATACTGCGGAAGGATCTCGTTGGTCAGGGTGGCGTGCAGCCGCGAGCAGAAAGGGCACTCGTAGTCGTCATAGTTGACAATGGTGACCTTTGCGTCCGGATTGCCGCGCACCGGCCGGCCCTGCAGGTCCATCTTGCCGGCACGCTCGGCGTAGACATCATGTGTCAGGTCCATGCTCGTCATGCGGGCCAGCGTCTTGTCGTCCTTCGACAAGAGAAAATCGAGCTTCTGCTCTTTGCCGCGTCCATTCAGGATGAGAGTTACGGTGTTAAAGCCGACGATGTCGCTGGGACGGGTCGGGCCTACGCTGATCGTCACCTCAGGCGGCAGATCGTACTGCGCCCGGACGCGGTGCTCGATGCGCTGCTGTAGTTCGAGAGAAAGCGTGTTGGTCGACCCGGTGGCGGGCTGGGATACTTTGCTGGACTGCGCCGAGCAACCCACGCACACCAGTAGAAACAGAACGGCTAGTCTTTTCATCAACAAGAAACGCAAACCTTTAGTGGATGACATTCGAATTCTGATTATCTCATGCGGGCTGCCGGAATCGAGGTCCCGCCTGCGGCTGCTAGCGCGTTCTCAGCTCCTCAACCAACAGAATCTCGTTCATCGATCCCGAGCGAAAGCCTTCCAGGTCGAGGGTGACGTACTGGAAACCGAGCGCCTTGAAGATGCGCGTGAATTCCGCCGCCATTTCTGCCGTCATGGCACGAGACAGCTCCTCGCGTGCGATTTCGAGCCGGACGATGTCGCCGTGATGACGGACCCGGAACTGTTCAAAGCCGAGCTCGCGTAGCGCGTCCTCGCCCTGCTCGATGGCTGCCAGAGCCTGCGGAGTCACGGGCCGCCCGTACTCGATACGTGACGAAAGGCAAGGGGAAGCGGGCTTGTTCCAGATACGAAGGCCGGCCGCGCGCGCAAGCTGACGGATTTCGGCCTTGGTCAACCCGGCTTCCAACAACGGAGCCGCGACACCATGTTGCAGCGCCGCCCGCTGTCCGGGACGGTAGTCATCCTGATCGTCGACGTTCACGCCATACGCGATCGTCTTGAACGAGGTCTGTTCGCGATGACGTTCCATCACCTTGAACAGCTCGTCCTTGCAATGAAAACAGCGGGCCCCGTCGTTGCGAATGTACTCCGGATTATTCAGCTCGCTGGTGCCGACCACTGCCAGCGGAATGCCCTGTTCCTCCGCAAACCTGATCGCGTCGCGCTTTTGCGATCGGGCCAGGCTGGGCGAATCGGCCAGAACGGCCAGCATTGCTTCACCCAGTTCCTCATGCGCGGACCAGGCAAGGTAGGCAGAATCGACGCCTCCGGAGTAGGCAACCATGACGGAGCCCAGCGACCGAAGATTGCTGCGCAGCACTTCCAGCTTGGTTGCGAAGCCCTGCGGCGTGATTTCCACAATGGGGCGCGACTCGGACATCGCTTCATTCTAAGACAGTGCGAACTAAGACAGTGCGAAGATATGCTGCGCCGGTCAGTACAGGCGGTCCTGCCGGCGGATGTTTCCGAAGGTTCCGAAGTTCGCCAGGCTCAGGGCGAAGCGGTAGTAGTTTTCGTTGCGTACCACTCCCAGGCCCCAATGGCGATATTCAAAGGTCACGCCGCAACAATCCCAGTTGTAGGTAGCCTGAACACCGCCGTACTGCAACGCTTCAAGCTGGTAATCGTAGCCGATCGTTGCCGCCGCGTTGATCCCTTTGCGAGCGATATTGCCGTAGCCTCCCAGAAAATTGATCTGATTGAAGGTGCCGGCCGGAATAGGTTGGCCGCCGGTCACGATGGAGGCCGGAACCTTCAGTATGCTCTGCCCTGCGGTGGCAAACCACTGACGCCAGTGATGGCTGACCATGATGGTACTGGCGTTGAGCTGCTGTAACACCGGATCGTAATCGATGTCCCATTGCACATCGGAAGTACTGTTCTGGATTCGAAGGCGGGAGATCAGCGGCGAGAAGTGACGCGGACCATAGATGAAAGCGATGCCGGTAAAGTCAGCCGAGGTGTCAAACACGTTGCGTGCACCGGGGACGACGGCGCCGCCGAAGGTCGGGTTGAAGAAATACTTCTGCGCCAGCTTCCAGGTGATGATCTCTTTGGCCGCGCCCTGGCTGTCGTCGCAGTAGCCCTCTTTCTCCTGCTTGTCGGTCCACTGCTCTGCACCAGACTGCGATCCCAGAGGAAGGTGGTGGGGGTCGCGAAAGCATTTGCCGGAAGATTTGGTCTTCTTAGCGTAGAGACGGTTGATAACGCCATATTCGATCTCGTTGGTGTCCGCCAGAATGTCCCGATAATCGAAGCGGATGATGTTGGCGAAGTTACCGATTCCCGTCTGATAGCGATAGGTGGTGTAGGGCTCGAAGGTGTGCTTATACGCGTAGCCAAAAGGCTTGTGATCGAAGATTCGCTCCAGGGTGGGCGGCCGTACCTCCATCGAGAAGTGCATCACGTTGCGGTTGATTGCCTGGTTCAGTGCCTGGGGCAGGGACATGACGGTGGTGGCGGGCTGCAGTCGCTGGCTGTAGATGGTCTCCTCTGCTCCCAGTTCGGGCCGCAGCGTCCACCCGCGTATGAATGCCGGGAGACTGACGGTGGGATGGATGTCGCCACGGCCTACGGCCGTTGCGGTCTCGAATCCCGGCTCATGGCGCGACAGTACCTCGGCGGCCGCATCGTAGGTGTACATGAAGCGCGAGTCCGCGATCGGCGTTTCCATGCCGGCAAACTGAAAGCTTGTCAGGTGGGCGATGTCGATGACGTCTCCCTCGGCCGAGCTTTGATAGTTCTGGTAGCGCGAACCAAGAAGTGCGTTGAACCTTCCATCGCGGCTGCGGCTGACAAATCCCGAAGAGCGCACCTCAGAGTTGACGGCCTCGACGTAGTTCTGCCCGAAAGCCAAACGGAACAGATACGAACTCAGATAGTCGACCGACGCCACTCCGCGAAATCCATAAGGCAGAAGAATGTCACCGTTGAACTTTGCCTCTTCGCCACCCTGGTTCTGCCCGGTCTTTGGCTGCCCCTTGGAATCGACGACGCCGAAATATTCCGCGAGTGCGTGCCAGGTGTATCCGATGGCGCGGTAGGTGCCATACTGTGCCCATCCGCGTTTGCTGTACAACTCGGCGCCGATGGTGGCGTCGGAGCTGCGGTTGATTGCCCAGTAGAATCCATCCCCGATGATGGTGCCGCGCGTATTGGATATGCCGACGACCGGGATGAGAAGGCCGCTCTTGCGTCCCAGGTTGTCGATGGGGTGTTCCGCATAAGGGAAGTAAAAGACCGGAATCCTGCCGATGCGCAGCGTGGCGTGATGCATGCGCGCGTCTTCCCCAACCTCTACCGTGGCACTTTTGGCCATGAACCGCCACTTCGGCTTCGGAAGCTGGCAGGAAGTGAGGTAGCCATGGTGGACTTGGTAACGATCAGGCCCGAGTTTGTCCACTTCCTTGCCGCCGAAAAAGAACGGGGTGGACGAGGTGAGGAACATCAGCTTGTTCTTCAGGCGCACGCCCGTGGATCCGTTCACGTCGTAGAACTTGCCACTGTCGCGGCTAACGTCGTAGGTACCATGCGTGGCGGTGAGGTGCTCGCTGTGTAGCTCCCCGTTGAACACCACGTGCCCCTTGGCGGTGACCATGCCGGTGGTCGAATCGTAGGTCGCTTCATCGCAATGCAGGGTATTCGAGCGGAAACGGATGACCACGTTCCCGATGGCGTAGTAAATATCTTGCTCTTTTTTCTGACGGTCGGCGGTGATCAGAACTTCATCGCGTCCCAGCGGGGCGTTGAGTGCGGGCCGAGGATTCGTTTCCTGTTCGTCGCCGCCGGCTTGCAACTGGTCGAGGGTTTTCTGAGCGTCGTGCGCGTCCTGCTGCTGGAGCTGGGTGGCTGATGCATCACCCACGGCCTGCGGCACGATCTGCGCGCCAGTTTCCGGCGAGCCGCTCCGCAACTGACTCGTTAATAGCTGAGGAGCTAGAAGGCAATGACAAGCGAATAGTACCGTGATAATTATTCGAGTGCGGGGAATCATCAATCGCCGAGCGTTCCTTCGCCGGTAAATTCGCGCAGTGAGCCGGAATCTTGCACGTTAGCACGCCCTATGCTCTCAGGCAAAACGGGAACGTTACTCTTCGCATACGGGTCTGCCGTATCCGGTAGTCGGGCCACGACATGACAGAGCAGCAACCATCTCTCGACGACTCCGGACCGCCGCCCGAAATTTGGCGTAATGAAGTGCAAGCGCGGCTGGAGCATTACAAACGCCGGCGTGGCCGCCGCATCGAAGGCGCCTTCACTATGCGCTTTCCCTTCCCGACGGAAGAATCCCCAGCGGCGGAAGCCGATTTTGCCCTCGAGCCCATAGACGAGCAGCCGGTCGCAGTGGCCGTCGCCGAGCAAGCCATCGTCGGGCAAGCAGTTGAGCTGGCCATTGTCGAGCCGCCAAGCAAGCAGCCGGCTAAGATTTCGTCAGGCGCAGAAGTCAATCAGCCTGAAGCCGTGGCCACGCTGTCCGTCGCGCCCAGTCCCGCCCTCCCCGCTCCCGAACCAGAGCCGGAGCCGGATGAGATGCAGGTGCCGGTGATCGAATTGCCCCCGCGGCCGCAGCCGCGCCGCAAGATAATCGCCTTTCCCGCTCCTGCCTATGCTCCCGTAGAGGCTGCGCGCCGCCTCGCCGATCCGGTGCAGCCCGAGCAGCTGCGCATCCTGGATGTGCCCGAAGAGCTGCAGGCGAGTCCGGCGTCACCCTTTTTGGAAGGCCTGCTGGATGCGCCGCCTGCACCCGCGCCAAGCGTACGCGCGGACTTGCTGGAGCTGCCCAGCGCGCCCGTGCGCGGTGCGAGACGTGCCGGGGCAGCGCTGGTTGACATGGCGATTGTGCTGGGCGGCGTGGGCGTCTGCGCCGCGGTGGCCAGCCGGTTCCTGACTCAGCTTCCGTCCATGAAGTTCGTTGTGGGTGGTGCGCTCGCAGTCTCGGTCATGTTGTGGGCGAGCTATCAGTATCTGTTTCTCGTGTTCGGAGGGCGGACCCTGGGCATGAGCGCAGCGCGCGTGCGCCTGCAAACGTTCAAGGGACGCCCGCTTAATTTCCGCCAGCGCCGGCTGCGGGTTGCCGGCCTCTACCTTTCCGTGCTCTCGCTCGGTATGGGGGTGCTGTGGTATTTCGTAGATGTGGATTCGCTATGCTGGCATGACCGCATAAGCCAAACCTTTCCTGCGGCCGCTGATAAGTCCTAGGCAAATTGCGATAGCATTGATTCACCACCCCTTGGCTACTCGAAAACCATCCACTGCGGGGAAACGCTTCCCGGTTCTTACTGTCGTCGCGGCCCTACTCTTCCTGTTTGCCGCCTGTGACGTCGAGCCGCACAAGACGGATGCGGAATTGGGACTGAATCCGCAGCAGGCGGCCGGCCGCCGGGTCTATGACACGCACTGTGCGGAATGCCATTTCGCCTACAGCGCGCATAACCTGCGCGGTCCCAGCCTCCATGGCCTGTTTAAGAAGCAGTTCATGGACAACGGCATGCCGGCCAATAATGAGCGGGTTACCGACATCATCCTGCTGGGCCGGGCCAAGATGCCGGCCTTTCAGCAAAAGCTGACCCCGCAGCAACTTGACGACCTGATGGCCTACCTGCACACCTTGTAACCGCCGCGGGCCGAGTAGAATCAGACAAGCGTATGGCTACAGCTCCCGAGCTCATCCAGATCGAGATTGCTCCCCCCGTTCCTGCTCCCAAGCCAGAATGGCTGAAGGCGCGCGCGCCCATGGGCGAGAACTATCACGATCTGAAAACGCTGGCGCGCAAGCTCGATCTGCACACCGTTTGCGAGTCGGCGCGCTGCCCTAACATCGGGGAGTGCTGGAACCATCGCACCGCGACCTTCATGCTGCTGGGAAATCTCTGTACCCGGCGTTGTGGCTTCTGCGCGGTGCCCAAGGGCCGGCCAATGCCGATCGACTTCGAGGAGCCAGCACGCGTCGCCGAGGCGGTCGAGAAGCTGGGACTGAAGTTCGCCGTGGTCACCAGCGTGAACCGCGATGACGACAATGTCGGAGCTGCTCGCGTCTTCGCCGACACGATCATGGAGATTCGCAAGCGCGTTCCCGGCTGCCGCGTCGAAGTGCTAATCCCCGATTTCCAGGGCCTGGAAGAGCCACTACAGATCGTCATGGATGCCCGCCCGGACATCCTGAATCACAACACGGAGACGGTGCCGAGGCTTTATCGCGTGGCCCGCTCGGGCGCTCGCTACGAGCGCACCCTGCGTCTGCTGGAGCGCGCCAGGGAGATGAATCCGGCGATTCCCACCAAGACCGGCGTGATGGTTGGGCTGGGAGAGAGCACCGACGAGCTGTTGTCCGTCTATCGCGACCTGGCGGCGAAGAATGTCGACATCCTCACCATCGGGCAATATCTGCGCCCGTCGAAGGATCACCTGCCGGTGGCTCGGCTGTACACGCCCGACGAATTCCAGTTCATGAAGGTTGAAGCGCTGAAGATGGGCTTCCGCCATGTGGAGTCAGGGCCGCTGGTTCGTTCCAGCTACCACGCGCATGAGCAGGCCGATGCGGGGACGCGTCAGCACCATTTGACGTAAGCTTCGGGGGGCGCTGGTGAGCAAGCCGGATCTGGTACAACGGGCTCTGGAGCGCATTGGCGAACTACGACACGCCGACCTGACAGATCAAGTGATCGGCGAGATTCGGCATAGTCTGCGCAACCGCTCAAATCTGGTAGTTGCCAAGGCGGCCAAGGTGGCTGGCGAGCGGGAGATGCGGGCAGTTGCCCCTGACCTCGCAGATTCATTCCACAGACTGATGATAGATCCCCTCCGGTTGGACAAACGCTGTGCCGCGCTGACCGAAATTGTGACGGCACTGTACCAGTTGGACTGCGACGATCCTGACCCCTATCTCATCGGGCTTCGACACATTCAGATGGAAGGCTCCTATGGCCCACCGGTGGACGCGGCAGCCAAGCTGCGGGGCTTGTGTGCTCAAGGCTTGCTTCGCACGAGATATCCAAGCGCTGTGGATGAGGTCGTGCGGCTGCTGGTGGACCGTGAACCTGCCGCGAGAGCGGGCGCGGTGAAAGCGCTGGCAACGAACGGAGGTGAGGCCGGAGTTCTTCTGCTGAAACTCAAGGTTCATACGGGCGATCCGGAGCCTGAGGTCTTGGCGGAGTGTTTTGCCGGCTTGCTTGCCTCCGCCCCTGAAAGGTCGGTGAGTCTTGTGGGAGAGTATGTCGATTCAGCGAATGAGGCGGTTGCCGAAGCTGCAATCTTGGCCCTCGGGGAATCGAGAAATGAGCGCGCGTTTGAAATCCTGAAAGACAAATGGCAGCGTAGTGTGAGAGGGCCACTCCGCCGCGTGCTGTTGCTGGCCATGGCCTGCTCGAAGCTGGAACCGGCGATTGCATGCTTACTTGCGATCAGTAGAGAAGCAAGCCCACAAACCGCAGCACAGGCCATCGAGGTATTGACAGCTTACCGCTCGAATGAGCGGATCAGGTCGTCGCTTCAAGATGTTGTTCGGCAACGAAACGACCAAATTGTCACCCAAGCCTACACCCAGCATTTTGGGGAACTGACGCCGCTGTAGATTGACCCGGAAGACACTCAATTCCTGAGAAATCGTTCCATCTGACGCAATAGCGATTCAGGGGCCTCAGCCTCGATCTCGACGAATCCATCGCGATACTCCCTGCCCAACACCACGGCCCTGGCATCGATCGCCGCTAGCGCTTTGCCCTCCGATTGCGGCACCCGCAAGCGCACGCGGCTGATGGGGTCCTGCTCGATCATGCGGTCGATGTGTCCCAGCAGCCGGTCCAGGCCTTCTCCTGTTTGCGCCGAGACATGCACGATCGAATCGGTGTCGATCAGGCTCTCCCGCTTAATCGGACTCAGCAGATCGATCTTATTCATCACGTGCAGCCGCGGCTTGTTGTGCACCTCTAACTCGCGCAGAACTTCCTGCACCTGAGCTTCTTGCTCCAGAGCTGCCGGACTGGTGACATCCGATACTTCGAGGAGCAGGGAGGCACGCTGCACCTCCTCCAATGTGGCACGGAAGGCGGAGACCAGGGTGTGAGGTAAATTACGAATGAATCCCACAGTGTCAGACAGGAGAGCCTCGCGTCGGGAGGGTAATTTGATATGCCGCAATGTGGGATCAAGCGTAGCAAACATGCGCGAGCTTTCCAGAACGCCCGCTTTGGTCAGCGCGTTGAATAGCGTGGACTTGCCGGCGTTGGTGTAGCCGACCAGCGCAACCGTGGCGATGGGGACCGATTCGCGGCGCCGGCGCTGCTGCCCGCGGATACGGCGTACATTCTCCAGTTGCTGTTTGACATGACGAATGCGCCGGTAGATTTTGCGGCGGTCGGTTTCGAGCTGAGTTTCACCGGGACCTCGGGTGCCGATGCCGCCGCCGAGCTGCGACATCTGCGCGCCCCGTCCCGCCAGGCGAGGAAGCATGTACTCTAACTGCGCCAACTCCACCTGCAGCTGGCCTTCGCGGGTGCGAGCGTGCCGGGCAAAGATGTCGAGGATGAGTTGAGTGCGATCGACGACGCGTACATCCAGCGCGCGCTCCAGATTGCGCTGCTGCGAAGGGCTGAGGTCGTGATCGAAAATGGCCAGCTCGGACTCGACCGCCGCCAGCGCGCCTTTCAGCTCATCGACCTTGCCGCTGCCGATCAGGGTCGCGGGATCGGGACGCGGCCTGCGTTGCAAAACCTGGCCGGCGATGACCGCGCCTGCACTCTCGGAAAGCTCGCGCAGCTCCGCCATCGAGTCTTCGGCCGAAAAGCCGGCCAGTTCACCAACCTCGAGGGCCGCAGGTTGAGCGACGGCGCTTCGTGCCAGGCGCGCACTGGGCGGCACAGACAAGCGGGGCGCGGCAGGAGAAACAAGAGGCTCCTGCGAAGATGCCGATGCCTTGGCCGGCGCCGGAGAGTGAGGGCCGCGGGTTGAAAATTCGACCCCAACCAGAAAGGCGCGCTCCGCCCCAGGCAGGCGAGAGTCGCCGCTTGCTTGATGCGTACTGTTCCGCGCGGGCAAAGACCTTAGCTTTGAACCTGGCTGTTCTGCGTCGCGGTCGGCGGAGCGGCAGTGGATTCTCCGGCAGGGCGGTTGTCGTGGCGCTCCACATGAGCGGCGCGCGAAATCACCACTGTCGAAATCGCATGCTTGAAAATCAGTTGCTCCTGGTTGTTGGTTTCAAGCACCACGGAGTACTTATCGAACGACCGAATCCTCCCTGTGAGCTTCACCCCGCTAAGCAGATAAATGGTAATGACAGCCTTGTCCTTGCGGGCAGTGTTGAGAAACGAGTCCTGAATATTCTGTGCCGGTTTGCTTTCCATTGTTTGTTTTCCTCCCGACCTTCCATAGAAAACGGCGCCAGCGAAGCGCCTGCTGCGCTGCTGGTCCGGAAGTACTACAGGCCCACGACCGAATACCCTCGGTCATAAGCACACAAGACTCTCAGTAACCATACGGCGTCGCAAGCGCAATTTCAATGAAAACGCCTTCCCATTGCGCTAAATTAGCTGTCGCGCCCGGATACACACTCTCGCCGGCCCCCCCGGCTCTCTGTCGCCGGGTTAGGAAACGCTTATGACCCTCCCTATGCTGGCATCCGCAGCTCCGTCTGTAGTTCTTCCCCACGGCAGTGAAGGCGTCCTGATTCTGGTGCGCCTGCTGCACATCGTCGCTGGAATCACCTGGATTGGATTGCTGTACTTTTTTGTCCTGGTCAACGGCCAGTTCCTGGGCGAGCTCGATCCCAAGTCGCGGATGATGGTCATCCCCAAGCTCATGCCGCGCGCCATGTGGTGGTTCCGCTGGAGCTCCCTCGTGACCGTGATCGTCGGCTTCGGATATTGGAACTACATCGTGGCCACCGACGCCAGGAACGCCATTACCATGGGCGGGACAGCGTCGCCGGGCGCCGTTATCGGCAGCTTTCTCGTGATCTGGACGGTGGCGTTCGCCATCGAGATGGGAGCGGTGATGTCGCCGGTTGCTGCGCTGAAGAAGTTCCCGGCCCTGGGAGTGCTGGTTGCCGTCGTACTTGCCGCCGGGGCCTATATCTTCCTCGCCCTGAATCAGAATGGGTGGGAGAGTAATCGCACCCTGGCCATCGGAATCGGGGGCGGGCTGGGCTGGTTCATGATGCTCAACGTCTGGGGAATTGTCTGGCGGATGCAGAAGAAAATCATTCGCTGGAGCGAGGCCGCACTGGCCGACGGCAGTCCGATGCCCCCGGAAGCAGCCAAGATGGCGCAGATTTCTTCGCTGATTGCCCGCATCAGCTTCTGGGTTTCCTTTCCGATGCTGTTTTTCATGGGCGTTTCAAGCCACTACCTGATGTTCGTGCAGCGATAGTGCTGGGTGGCGGCACTGGTAGAATCTAGTCTTGCGATGGAGCAGTCCACCTCACAACTAGAATCTGCCGCCACCCGCTCAACCTCCCCAATTCCTGCATTCAGCCTCGCCCGGCAGTACGAAGCCATCAAAGACGAGATCCATGCAGCGCTGGATCGGGTACTGAGCAGCCAGCGCTTCATTGGCGGTCCCGAATTGGAGCAGTTCGAGGCCGAGGCAGCGCAGTTTCTGGGCGTGAAGGCGGTGGTGGGATGCGCTTCGGGTACCGACGCCCTCTGGCTCGCGCTGCAGGCTGCCGGAGTTGAGCCGGGCGATCTCGTGCTGACTACGCCTTTCAGCTTCTTCGCATCGGCCAGTTCCATTGCGCGCTGCGGCGCCACGCCGATGTTCGCCGACATCGACCCAGAGACATTCAACCTCGATCCGGCGTCGGTGGAGTCGGCGCTGAAGAGGGCGGGCGCGAAGGGTGTGAAGGCCATTATGCCCGTACACCTGTACGGACAATGCGCTGACATGAGCAGGTTCCTTCCGTTGGCAGAGGCGTTCGGATCGGGCATTGTTGAGGATGCGGCCCAGGCTTTCGGCGCCAAGTGGGGCGAGGAAATGGCGGGAAGCTTCGGGCGCGCGGCGGCCTTCAGTTTCTATCCCACCAAGAATCTTGCGGCATACGGCGAGGCAGGCTGCGTCAGCACGAACGATTCTGATCTGGCGGCGCGACTTCGCCGGCTGCGTAATCACGGCAGCAGCCGGCGGTACTACCACGAGGAGTTTGGGTGGAACAGCCGCCTCGACGCAATGCAGGCCGCGATCCTGCGCGTGAAATTGCGCCACCTGAATGACTGGAATACGCAGCGGCGCGCTATTGCCGCTCGCTACACTTCAGCGCTTGAGCAATCCGGGTTAACGACGAGTGGAAGCGTTCGACCCACGGAGCGGGCTCCGATCGCGCCGCTGGTAGTTCGTACCCAGGCGTTCCATATCTTTCACCAATACGTAGTGCGTGCCCATCGACGCGATGAGCTGCGGGCCTTCCTGGCAGAGCGCGGAGTCGGAACCGAGATCTACTATCCGGTGCCTCTGCATCTGCAAGAGGCATTCGCTTACCTGGGATGCGGAAAGGGCGACCTGCCGGAGGCGGAGCGGGCCGCCGCCGAGGTCCTGGTCCTTCCCATGTTTCCCGAGTTGCGTGAAGACGAGCAGCAACGCGTGGTTACGGCGATAGCGGAGTTCTACAGCTAGGAGCTTTGGCCCCTGACGGAAAGCAACTTTTACCGTCTTGGTTCATTATGAGATAGCCTCTACTTCTGCTGCTCGCTAAATCCGGGTCCTATCTTTCCTTGTTCTTCTTCCAGTCGATGATGTTGGTCAGGTCCCAGGGATTTTTGCGCAGCTCCCACTGCAAGTTTCCTTCGCTGTTGACGATGAGCTGGGTCGCCGGGAAGAGAACACCCTTGCTTTCCTTCTTGTTCTGGTCGTTGATGTTGATCTCACCGGCGGTGAGGTCATAAGCCTGCGAGGGCGTGTTGCGAAAAGCTTCGCCAAAAGCAATCTTGCGGTTGGTGACGAAGCGAATCTTGCGGCCGGTCGGCGTTTGCGTCTGCGAAACGTAGGCCAGACCGAAGCCCACGGTGCCGGGCATCTGAATCTGTCCCACCGGCTTCATCTTGGACAGCGCGTCGACCAGGCCCTTGTTCTGGCCCTTCTTGAAAGCGTCGACCAGCATCTGCTTGTCCTCGGGCGTGGAGAACTGGGTGATGACAATCTTGATATTGCGAATTGTGCCCATCTGCGTGCTGGTGCCGCGAGCGGTGGCGTCGATGGTTTCAGCCTGTGCAGAGGCAAAGACGGGCAGCATGAGGCCAACCGTCAAGATGGCAGCGCTGATCCACGATGTTGTTCTGAAAATCGATGGTTTGTTCATGGTGGCTCCCCCTGGCCTTGTATAAAGCCCTCAGCATGATACAGCAAAGGGGTGGGCGGCTCCGGCGTGGCGGCGCCGTGATTCGGAGCGACGGGGGGCGGGGGTACTCAGTGCCCGTCACCGGTGGCCAGAACTGGAGTTTGTGGGAGGCTCGTGGTCGCGAACAGTGAACAGCGAACAGGGAACTGCTAAGAGCGGTATCTCCTACTGCATCGCACCCACCTCTGTGCAGGAATTCGTCCATGGGAGTTAATGAAGGATGGCAAGCGATGCCGCGGTGGCAGCCGCAATCGCAGCCAGCCATGCGGTCGCAAGAGTGCGAAAGTGCTTTCGTCCCACCGTGATCGCCAGCAGAGCTTTCAGCACGGTGTTGGAAAGTACGCCGATGGCGATCGCTCGTGCGGCAACCGCAACCGGGATTTGACCCTCAGCACTTTTCGCCATCGATATGGTGAGCGCATCGACATCGGCAAATCCGAGAATGGCGCCCGACCACAGCATACCGGCATTCCCCCAATACGAGCGCACCGCATAGACGGCAAGCAGGACCACCTGAAACAGGACTGCCATCTGCAATGCCGAGACAACTTCAAGAGGATTGGATGGTGGCTTCACATCCGCCTTCTGCTCGCCGCGGGTGAAACCAAATATCACGAAGCACGCGCCCACCAGGAAGGGCGCGAGCAGGTAGGGAACCAGCGCGACCGCAAGGCCGGGCCTCAGGACCGCCATCGCCACCAGGATACGAAGGTTCATCAAGGTACAAGCCGCTATCACGCCGACCGCCAGTGGAAACGAGGCATCCTGCTCGCGCCGGCTGGTGCGCGCAAAGGTAAAGGTCACTGCGGTGGAGGAGATGAAGCCTCCGATGAGTCCAGCTACCGAATAACCTCGTTCGCTGCCGAATACTCGCCGCGCAATGTAACCGGCGAAGCTTAGTCCGGAGAACAACAGGACGAAGAGCCAAAGTTGGCGTGGCCTGACTCCTCCCAGCGGACCGAAAGGCCCTCGCGGCAACAGGGGAAGAATGACCACGGCCATGACCGCGAAGCGGATTCCGGCCCGCAGCCCGGCATCGTCGACGCGGGCGATGACCGAATGCAGGCGCGTCTTCTCGATCAGGAGGAGGGTGGTAAGGCTGAAGACCGCGCTGGCGAGAACGATGTAACCTAGTCCCGCCAGCGCGCCCGCCGCCAACACAACCAGTGCGGCAGCCTCTGTGGTGCCATCGACGTGGCGGCGGCTGGCCGCGGCATAGGCAACGACGACCAATCCGGCTGCGGCTGCGAGAAGTACGATGGCAATCGGCTGCAGGTTTTGGGTCCAACCCCAACCAGCAAGGCCGGCAAGCCCACCCAGCAAGGTGAAGGTGCGGATACCGGCGAAGTGTGCGGTCGGCTCCTTGGTATGCCCGGACCACTCGCGCTCCAGACCAACGGCCGCACCACCCAGGGTAGCGATGGCCAGGCCAATCACGCTATGCGGTTCCAGCGTCACCGGCAACCCCTCATCCGCTCGCAATGCGCAGTGCAACTGACCTGGACACGACAGAACAGTCGCAGATACGTTCCTGATTGCATCTTAGCTCTGTCGAAGGCCGAACCAAACAGAATCGTGCGACCCGCAGGCATGATCGCTGCAACTTCAAAGTTAGTACATACTCACGAGGGAAGCATCTCGAGGTGCTAAGTACGACCAACCTTCGCGCTCATCATCCACTGCGAAAGCGAGTTGTCATCTGGGCACTGTTCGCGCTTCTGTTGTTGGCTGCGGCAGTGAGCACGGCATGGTGGGCCTATCAGCGCTTCTGGCCGCGCGAGATACGAGTTGTAGCCGTGCCGGCGCTGCCTGCGCCCGTCTGGAGCGGACGGCAACTTGAATTACGTATGCCTGCCGGCGAGCTGCTGGGTCTGATCGGGAGGTACGATGACGAACTTACCGCCTATCTTTATTTCGAGTATTTCCGCAGCCTGAAGCTAATTGACAGCTCCAAGGTGCTGCTCACGGCGAAGGAAGCGCCTTCGGGAACAATCTTCACGGTCTACTTGTCAGTGCCGAACGATCTGCTGACGGCAATTCCATATCTCGCGAATCTGGAGGCACAGCGCTTCATCTCCTCCTTCGACGTGATCCAGGCAAACAGCTTCCGGGTGCAACGCGGCTACGCACAGACGAAGTTGTTTCTATCGGCGTATGAAGCGCCGATGCGAACCAAGATGAGTTCGCTGCCTCGGAGCGAGCTGACCACCAATGTAGCCCGCTTCATCCTGTTCAAATCCAAGACCGACCGCCGGGTCCAGCAGCGAATCGAACCGGCGCCTCCCAAACTGTCCAAGGGAGAGGCGCGCGATCTGGCGTCGGACGTCATTGCGGTGGCGGACTTCTACGATCTGCCGCTGGATTTCTTCCTCGGCATCGGCGCCATGGAGAATAACTATCTCAACGTCCGCGGCGACTTAAAACATACCGCATGGAAGCGGCATGCGCAGCCCGGGGACATCGTAATTCGCCGGAAAGGCAACAGAGTCCTGGTAATGAATTACTCGATTGGCGTCTGGCAGATCACCCGGGAGACCCTACGCTATGCCCACGCTTTGTACCTGAAGGACAAGCGCGATTATTCCAAGCTGCCGCCGCGCCTGCGGCCGCCTCGCAAACTCGACTTCAACGACATCAACTCCCACGTCCTCACAACCTATGCCGGACTGCTCTTCCGCGACCTGCTGGATAAATTCAACGGAAACGTTGCCGAAGCTGTTGGGGCCTACAACGGCGGGGTTCGCAATCCCAATGAAAAGTATTCGGCGGGGGTCGAAATCGTCGCCGACTATGCGCGCCGGGTGCTGACGCAGGCGGCATACATTAACGGGCAGGCCATCGCCGAAGCGAAGTTCGTATTAGCGGCCAGGCCAAAGGAGTCGCGACCAGCCCGATAAGACGAAAGCGCTTCCCGAGGTGGCGTACCCTGCTTTGAAAGGGCCCGCCTTCAGGCGGCCGCACAGATAGCCAAAGAACCGGCTTTAGCCTCGGAGGGAAAGCATCCCCTCGGCGCCTAAAGGCGAACTGTGGCGTGTCGTGGCGGGACGGCTGAAGCCACGCTCTTTCAAAGCCGGTGACACACAACCGCGAAGCGCCCCAAGGGCAGCAACGAATTAAGCGGCGCACAACCAACTGCGCCCGGATCAGGAGATCAGTGCACCATCCCCACGTGGTGCCGCCAATCCTGCTTGGCTAGTCTCCTGTCTTACTGGTTCGGCAGGCCCCAGGCGCCCACCTCGTTTCCACCTGACGAGATAAGAGAGCCGTAGATCGTTCCGTTTACCACCACCGGTGTGGGGAAGATGTCATATCCGCCGGATCTGGACGACTGATAATTCCAGAGCATAGTTCCGGTACTGGCATCGAGTGCATCGATGGTACCGTAACCGGTGTTATCGCCTGTCGGATACCAACCTCCAACGTAGACGACGCCGTTGGCCACGACGGCTGAACGGGCCCCGCCAGTGAGTGCGCTCTGCCAGATAAGCACTCCCGTGCTGGCATCCAAGGCGGATGCCAAACCTCCGGAAGCGACGTAGACGACGCCACCGGCCACCGCCGGCGTCACCCCACCCACCGGCGCCCTCCAAAGAGGCGCTCCGGTGCCGGCATCCAAGGCATATAAGTCATAGGTCGAAGCTTTTCTCTGGATTTCGACGTAGAGCACGCCATTGGCAACCGCCTGGCCGCCCTGAGTGCCGGAAAGCGTCGGCGAAGGACCGATGGTGTTTCCAAACTGCTTCTTCCAGACAAGTGCCCCGGTATCGGCGTTCAAGGCGTATACGATGCCGGGCCCCGAGCTGACATACAGCACACCGTTGGCCACCGCCGGGGAGACGTAGATGCCGCCCGCCGTCGCATATGACCAGATGGGCGCTCCCGTGGTGGCGTTCAGGGCATATACATGGCGATCCGAAGATGCGATGTAGACAATGCCATTGGCCACCGTCGGCGAAGAATAGTTGCTGCCATACACTTCGTATTGCCAGATGAGCGCTCCTGTAACAGCGTCCAAGGCATGCAAGTAATCTCCCGTGATGACATACACCACGCCATTGGCCACTGCTGGTGAGCCGAAGGACGGGGTATCGATCCCATACTTCCAAATAAACTCTCCTGTATCGGCGTTGATGGCGTATATCGCGTTGAAGTCGCTGGGGTTGGTGCTACCGGAAGAGAGGGGGTAGTAACCCGTGGCGAAATAGACCACGCCATTGACTACCGCCGGTGCCACCTCTACACGACCTTCAGCCGGCGCATAGGACCACTTCAGGGTGATGTTGCCGACGTTCGCCGGGTTAAGGATGGTCTCGTACGGGTTGTATCCATCGTGCGCTGGGTCGAAGTTAAACTGCGCCCAGTCGATCAGGTCATTGCTGCGGCTCGCTCCGCTGCGCACCAGGCTCGTCGAGGATGGGCTTTTCGCTGAGGCGAACGAGGCAGCAAATGCGATCAGGGTCAAACAGGCAAGGGTCTTCAGCTTCATGGTTTCCTCTCAAGGATTGGCGGCAAGAATGGCTAGTGTCTGTCAGGGTAGTTAGAGAACTGTGCAACCTAGACCCGAACAGCAGCAGATCCCGAGCCATGCGGGTTTCCTTCCCCTAAGTCACTCTAGCCCAGCCCGAGAGAAAGTCAAGTACCAAGCTCGAGGGATTTCATCAATACCTCTTTAATGTTTTGGACTAGAGCAGAATCCGGACAAAGAGTAAAAATCCCCCGTCCAGCCACGTCCCACCTTTCGTAGCTGTCAGCTTTCAACAGACGCTGCGGACTTCAAGCGTCAAAAGCCAGTAGCGTTATTGTCAAGGAATGGGTGGCTTCTAAGAGTGCCTCACTGGGCTGAAGCCGCGCTCTTTAAAAAGGATTCATGAGACAGCTAGCAACTAAATGCGAAGTGCTAGTTGCTAGTTGCTAATTGCTGCTACTGCGTCGCACCCACCTCTGTGGTCGTAGTCTGTTTCTCGGCCGTAGCCGGAGCCGGCTTATAGGCGAAGAAGTCATGGTCGTACAGATCGCGATAGAAGTGGCCCGCTAGCTCCGCCGCCTTGGGGCCAAAGGTAGGGCGGCCGCCTTCGAGGAAGAAGACAGCCACGATGCGGCCGTAGTGGGTGTCGGCAAACGAGCCGAACCAGCCAAAGCGCGTGCCTGCCTTGGAGCAGGTTCCGGTCTTGCCCAGTACAGGCTCTTCAACAAAGCTGGTGCGCAAGGAACGCGCTGTGCCATACTGCACCGCTCCCGACATGCCTTCGGAGATCTCAGGGATGAGGGGGCCGATGTCCAGTTGGCGCTTCACCTTGGGCATGAAGTCGTCGACCTGCTCCGGCGTCGTCGGATGCTGGAGGTAGTACAGCGTCCCACCGTTAGCCACGGCGGCGATGAGCGCGCCCAATTGCAGCGGGGTCAAGGAGATGCTCTCGCCGAACGAGCACATCTTGCCCACCCCGCCCAGCTTAGCATCGAGCACCTCGCTGGGGAACTCGCCCAAGTGCTCGCCGGGGATGTGGTATCCCGCCAACTCGCCCAGGCCAAACTGCCTGGCATAGTAGCTGACTTTTTCGAATCCGAGCTTGCGGCCGACAGCCTCGAAGTAAGCGTTGTTGGAGTGTGCCAGCGCGGTGGTCAGGTCAACGCGATAATGCTTGCCCAGCGGTACCAGGGTGTCTTTGGTGATCACGTTCTCGCTCAGCGCGGCCAGGGCTACAGCGACTTTGATGGTCGAGCAGGGTTGCGCTCCCGCGGAAAGCGCCAGCTTCTGGTTGACCATTGCCAGGATGCGTCCGCTCTCGGGATCGATGGCGACGACGGTGCCATTCATGTTGCCCAGCGCGTCAATCGCAGCCGCGCGGACCACCGGGTCCTCGCCCGCGGTAATGTCGCCGTCGGTCTGATCGTCGGCGTAGGAACTGGCGGTGAATCGTTCGTAATACCTGTGGCGCCGCGACTTAGACTTGGCGACGGTGTGCGTCGAGTGGCTGCGGCTGGCAGAGCTCTTGCTGCTGTGCCGCGACTTGGACATCTTCTTTTTCGCCGAAGCCGATTCGGAAACCTTGGATGACTTATGCGAACTCGAGCTCGAAGGGTGGGCCGAGATGGTAGCCGCAGGGGCCACGAAGGGCAACAGCAGCAAGGCAGCAGCGACGCGAACAAACATGGCGCGGGGGAAAATCATTGGCGAATCCCAAGTCTATGTACACGATTAGGGACCAGGATTCGCTAGCTCTGCATCCTGGTCCAAACTGCTCTCGATACTAGGTATTCTGACGCTGGAGTTCAACCCAAAAATCGAGCTTATGGGAACCGGGAACCAAGTCCACAAATAGGGGCTACTTAAGGATGAGGCGGGGCTGCGATGACCAAGTGTACAAAATCCTACTGAGGTTGGAGGGCGTATCAGGCGATTAACGCACTGCGAGAGCTTGATTACGCTAGCCGAAAAATTGCCAAGCCCACGGGGATGCGAGTTCTGCTTGATAAATTCCTGCCAACCATCAGATTCCCCGCCGGCGCCTGTTCCGCTTGGGACCCGTAGCGGTGGATTTTGCTTTGAATTGTTGTGGGCGAACGAAACTCTCGCCGCCCACCGGGGTTGAAACGTACAACCCTGAGAATGGTCGTTTCAACGACGGCTATGCCCTCCGCGGAGCAATTCGCCCCTGCTTTGCGGAGGGTTCTTCGTTTTAAGCTTCGAGCTGTTGGTTTTCGGCTCGACGCTCGTAGCTCGCGGCTTCCTGCTACCATCTCTTCATGCCCGATGAGCGCGCGCGCAAGATCAAGCTCATGCTGTTTGACGTAGATGGGGTCATGACGGATGGCACCATCTTCCTGTTTCCGGCGCCCGCCGGAGCGGCCGGCCACGGCACCCACGAACGCCGCGAGCAATTCGCCGACCAAGGCGGATTCGGTATTGCCAGCGCCAGCATGATGGAAGCCAAGGGCTTTAACGCGCACGACGGCACCGGCTTCTCGCTGCTGCGGCTGGGAGGAATCAAAGCCGGACTCATCACCAAGCGCATTTCCGAGACGGTCGTCCTGCGAGCCCGCGATCTGAAGATCGACATCCTCTACCAGGGCCAGCAGGACAAGGCCAAGGCATTCCGCGAGATCCTTGAGAAGTACGGCTATCGCGCGGAGGAAGTCTGCTTCGTCGGCGACGATGTGATCGACCTGCCGGTGATGCGATTATGCGGGCTGGCGATTGCGGTGAAGAACTCGCGCCCCCAGGTGCTGCGCGAAGCCCATTACGTCACTGAGCACGAAGGTGGACACGGTGCCGTGCGCGATGCCATCGAATACGTGCTCCAGGCACAGGGCTCGTTGCAGCGCGCCATCGACGAATACATCGCCTCGCGCAGCACCGATCCGGCGACGAGGGTGCAGTGACAGAAGTTGTCACTCGTCAGTTGTCCGTTCACGCTGCTGATCGATGCAGCGTCGATCGTCGTTACATTGGCCCGTGGCTTTGCTCACAGCCAGATTTTCGCTGATTAGATAACGATCGGTTCTCGCCACCAAATGAAAAAAGCCGGGGACCTAGCCCCGGCTCGGAAGAGAAACTGCGACTCGATTACAGGTTGATCCTGCGGCGCAATACACCAGCAAGTCCCAACGCTCCAGTGCCCAGCAACACCAGGCTGCCCGGTTCGGGCACGGTGTTCATATAGGTCTGGAAAGCCAAGCTATAGCCGAAAAGCTGCGTGTAGTCGGTGAACTGGCCGTTCAGGTCGAGATACAAGTCGCCACCGGAGTAGGGAATGGTGGAGCCGGCCAGGTTACAGCATCCCGGACCACCCGACACGTCGATGGTGAAGAAGTCGTTGGGGTTCAGGAAGATGCCCGCCGACGAAGTGTCGATGAAGGTACCACCGGGAGTAATGTCGGCGGTCGTCGTGAAGGAGTAGTTGCCCTGGAAGGGTGCCGGGCCAACTCCAATCTTAACGGTGTCGGTGTCGGTGCCGGAAATGGTATAAAGCGTGATGCCGGCCAGCGAGCCGCCGATACCCACGGTGATCTGCTGCTGCCACTCGAGGCCATCGTTCAAGCCCAGGCTGCCGAAGGGCTGATTATTCTGGTCGAGAATGATGTCGGCCTGCGCCGACACAGCAAACACAAGGAACGTTAACAGCAATGCTAACGTGATGGTGATTGAGCCGCGTACCACTGTTGCCTCCTCTTCGGCATTGGGTTTGCCGATCTGCCAACTCAAATTGGGTTAATCCAAAGTCTTCCCGTTTTCCCCGAAAGGTTCGCACGCCAACGGGAAGCAAGACTCTCGAAGAATTGTTCCTCCTCCTCCTCTGGGGAGGGTCGTGAAAACTCATGCTAAGCGAAGGGCCCCAGCACTTGTCACCGACACAGCACCCGCACTCCGAGTACAGCGGCCAGAGGGCCAACATTATAGGCCGGTTTGCGGTGCAGTGTAGAAAATTTTGCGCAAGCCGGCCTTCCGAGATGGGTTAACAGCGAACAATTGGCGAAACTTTGCTAGAATTCTTCAATGCCTCCCAGCGCAGTTCCCGTCTCGCTTTCCTGGGCGCATCCGCTCGTGGCGGAGTGGTTTCTGGCGAAGTTCGGCTCGCCCACCGAGCCGCAGGCGCAAGGCTGGCCCGAGATCCTGGCCGGACGCACCACACTCATCTCGGCGCCCACCGGTTCGGGCAAGACGCTGGCGGCCTTCCTCATTTGCATTGACCGCTTGGTGCGCAAGGCACTGGAAGGCGCACTGCTCGACCGCACGGAAGTCCTGTACGTCTCCCCGCTGAAGGCGCTGGGCAACGACATCCAGAAGAACCTCGATGGCCCGCTGAGCGAGATCATTGCGCTGGCGGCTGAGCGTGGGCTGCTGATGCCGGAGATTCGCACCGCCGTTCGCAGCGGCGACACCCTGGTGAAAGAGCGGCGCCAGATGCTGCGCCGCCCGCCACACATCCTTGTCACTACGCCCGAATCGCTCTACATCCTTTTAACCGCCGACAGCAGCCGCGCCATCCTGCGCGATATTGAGACGGTGATCGTCGACGAGATTCACGCTGTGGCCGACGACAAGCGCGGAGCGCACCTGGCGATATCGCTTGAACGGCTTGACCTGCTGGCCAGGCAACCTACCCGCATCGGACTCTCGGCCACGCAGAAGCCCATCGAGGTGGTCGCGCATTTTCTGACCGGCAATGGCCGGCCCGCTCCGGCGATCGTCAACATTGGCCATCGCCGCACCATGGATCTTGCAGTCGAAGTGCCTGCGTCCGAGCTTGGGCCCATTGCGACCAACGAGATGTGGGGCGAAATTTACGACCGCATTGCCGAGTTGGCGTTGCAGCATCGCTCCACGCTGGTGTTCGTCAATACGCGCCGGCTTGCAGAGCGTGTGGCGTTGCACCTGAGCGAGCGGCTGGGTGAAGACCAGGTCGCGGCGCATCATGGATCGCTGGCGCGCAAGCTGCGTCTTGCCGCCGAGCGCAAGCTGAAGAACGGCGAAATTCGCGCCCTGGTGGCGACCGCTTCACTCGAGCTTGGCATCGACGTGGGCTTTGTCGATCTGGCCTGCCACATTAACTCGCCGCGCTCCATCGCCGTCACCTTGCAGCGCTTTGGCCGCTCGGGCCACTGGCGCGGCGCCGTTCCCAAGGGAAGGTTCTTCGCCACCACGCGCGACGATCTCGTCGAATGCGCCGCCACCATTCGCGCCATCAAGCATGGCGATCTTGACCGTCTCGAAGTGCCTCTTGCTCCGCTCGATATCCTGGCGCAGCAGATCGTGGCCATGTGCTGCTGCGAGGAGTGGGAGGAAGACGCGCTATTTGAAACCGTGCAGCGCGCCTATCCCTATCGCGATCTGACGCGCTCGGAGTACGAGCGCATTCTTGAAATGCTGTCGTTGGGAATCGCCGCTAAACGCGGGCGTTACGGCGCATATCTGTTCCGCGATCAGGTCAACCGTCGGTTGCGCGCGCGTCGCGGGGCCAGGCTGGCGGCCATCACCAGCGGGGGAGCGATTCCGGAGACGGCACTGTACTCCGTAATCGCGCAGCCCGACGAACTTGCTCTCGGTACTCTCGACGAAGACTTCGCAGTGGAGAGCAATGCCGGCGACATCATGCTGCTGGGCAACACCTCGTGGCGCATCAGGCGCGTGGAGTCGAACACCGGCCGGGTGCTGGTGGAAGACGCCCATGGTGCACCGCCCACCATTCCATTCTGGCGGGGCGAGGCTCCGGGCAGAACGGCGGAGCTGTCCCACAATGTAGGAGAGCTGCGCCGGACCTTAAGCGCAATGCTGCGCAACACTGCACCTTTGGCAGCGCCTCGGGCATTCGAGCAGGATCCTCCGGTGAAGGACGGTGAAAGCACCGGGCTTCAGCCCGGTGAAATCTGCGATTCCGTGAGTGGCTTTAGCCTAGGCGAGCCGCGGCTAAAGCCGGTACCCGAAAACGACTCTTCGGCACGGCTGAAGCCGTGCCCTTCCACCGTAGGGGCTAAAGCCCAAGTTCAACCATCCGCACTTGGCGGGGCTGAAAGCCGTGCCCCTTCCAAGCCAAAGACCCGCCTGCGGGGCATTGGTTCAAGTCCTGAGGTACAGAGTGCGGTTGTGTGGCTGAAGGAGGAATGTGGGCTCGACGATGCCGGCGCCGAGCAACTGGTCGAGTACATCGTGAGTGGGCGTGCCGTGCTCGGCGATGTTCCCACGCAGCAGACCATCATTGCCGAGCGCTTCTTCGACGAAGGCGGCGGGATGCAGCTTATCGTTCATGCACCCTTTGGAGCGCGCGTGAACAAGGCCTGGGGGCTCGCGCTACGCAAGCGCTTCTGCCGCTCGTTCAATTTTGAGTTGCAGGCTTCTGCAACTGACGACGGCCTGAACATCTCACTGGCCGAGCAGCACAGCTTTCCGCTGGGCGATGTCTTCCATTTTCTGCAACTGGAGACCTTCCGCGAAATCCTGGAACAGGCCGCGTTGGCTTCGCCCATCTTCAAGACCCGCTGGCGTTGGGACGCCAACCGCTCCCTGGCGTTGCTGCGCTTCCAGGGTGGCAAGAAAGTTCCAGCGCCGATTCAGCGCATTCGCAGCGACGATCTTCTGGCGTCGGTTTTCCCGGATGTGGCCGCCTGCTTTGAAAACCTCGAAGGCGACATCAAGCTTCCCGACCACCCGTTGATCGACGAAGTGATGAAGGACGTTCTCACCGAGGCGATGGACATTGATGGCCTGCGGCGCGTGCTCACCGGCATTTATGACGGCAGCATTCGCACTCTGGCGGTCGACACCCCGGTGCCATCGCAGTTTGCGCACGAGATTCTGAATGCCAACCCCTATGCATTCCTTGACGACGCTCCGCTGGAGGAGCGCCGTGCACGCGCCGTGCAGTTGCGCCGCATGTTGCCGGAGGCGGTGCTGAATGAGGTCGGCCGGCTCGATCAGGAGGCCATCGCGCACGTCCGCGAGCAGGCGCGTCCTGAGGTCCGCGATGCCGACGAACTGCACGATGCGCTGCAAACCCTGGTTGCTTTGCCTGAGGACATCGCCGATGATGCCTGGCGCCAGGCGGCACTAAGCTGGCTGCCTTACCTTGCCGAGCTGCTGGAAAGCTGGCGCGTGGTGCGCGCCGTGGCCGGTGACCGGCGCTACTACGTTGCCTCCGAGCGCGCGGCGGAGTTCGCATTCATTTTTCCGGAAGCAAGTTTCGAGGTTGCGCCGCCGGACTTGCCTTCCCGCAGCGCCTCGCGCGACGACGCCCTGCTGGCCATGGTCCATGGCTGGATGATGCATTCGGGGCCGACGACTTCCGCTGCGCTGTCCTATTTATTAGGTCTCAGCACGGCTGAGGTCGAGCAGGCATTTGTTCCGGCTCGAAGCCGGTGGTTCCATCCTTCGCGGCAACTTTACCGGCAATGCCGCCGGCAATGATCCCCACACCTGCGAGTGGTGCGAGCGGCGCCTGCTATCGCGCATTCACCATCTGACGGTCGCAACCCTTCGCAAGCAGATCGAGCCGGTCACCGCCGCGCAGTACATGAACTGGTTGCTGCGCTGGCAGCATGTGGCGCCGCAGTCGCAAGCTGCCGGCGAGCGGGGACTGCTTGAAGTCGTTCGTCAGTTGCAGGGTTTCGAAATCCCGGCGAACGCCTGGGAGCGGAATATTCTCGCCGGGCGCGTCAGCGATTACGATCCCGCGTACCTGGACCAGCTCTGCCTGACCGGAGCGGTGGGATGGGGACGGCTGTCGCCGCATCCCGCCACATTGGAGGATACGGGCGAGAGCCGGCGGCGCGTCGTACCGACCCGGGTGGCGCCGATCACGCTGTTCGTTCGTGAAGATGCCGACTGGATGCAGCCGCGCAGCCCCGAAAGCGAGCAGCGACAGGAGCAGATGCTGAGCCAACCTGGCCGGGCGGTGCTTGATCTCTTGCGCAAGCGTGGTGCCTCGTTCTTCCCCGACATCGTTCGCGGAACCGGAAAGCTGAAGGCTGAGGTCGAGACCGCGCTGTGGGAATTGGCGGCAGCGGGATTGGTGACCGCGGATGGCTTCCAGAACCTGCGGTCCCTGATCAGCCCCAACCGCCGCAGTGGCGCGAGCGGCGTAACCAAGGTTGCGAAACCACGCAACACTGCGGGCCGGTGGTCGTTGCTTTATACGGATCCGCCGGCTGACCGTCAAAAGACAGTCGAGGCCACGTGCTGGATGCTGCTGCGCCGTTACGGCGTGGTGTTTCGCGACGTGCTGGCGCGCGAGTCGAACTTGCCGAAGTGGCGCGAGTTGCTGATCGCCTTCCGCCGCCTGGAAGATCGCGGCGAAGTGCGCGGAGGGCGCTTCGTGAAGGGATTCCTGGGCGAACAATTCGCCCTGCCCGAAGCCGTCGAGTCGCTGCGCGCCATGCGCAACCGTCCGCCAAGCGGAGAGATCGTCACTGTCTCGGCGGCCGATCCACTCAACCTGGTGGGCCTCATTGTTCCCGGCGAGCGCGTGCCCGCCATCTCGGGACGCTTCGTCAGCTTCCGCGACGGCGTTGCGGTGGACCCGCTGCTATCTACGATGTTGCGCGAGGCCGCAGCGCAATGAGCACTCCGCCGTTGGTGCAAGGTGTGGACTACTACGTGGAAAACGGGTTGATGGTGTTCACCGCGTATTACCTACGCAATCGCGGCTATTGCTGCCAGTCCGGATGCCGGCATTGCCCCTATGGATTCGTGAAGCCGGGAAACGAGCCGACCTGTTCGCAACGGGATGGCGAAACAAGAGATTGAACCGCGGATTCACGCGGACGGTCGCGGATCTTGTTGATCTGCGGCAATCCGCGGCAATTAGCGGTTGATCTCTACTCCATGGTGTGAACCTTTACCGGCTCGATCTTGTACAGCACGCGCTGTTCGCCGGGCTGCGCAAAGGGATATTTGTCTTTCCCCAAATACTTCTTCGCCATCTTGTCGATGTGAGCGGTAGCGCCATCCTGGGTAATCTCCGCTACCTTGCCGCGAACCTCCACGTAGCGGTAAGGGTTGTCGGGGTCCATCAGCGTGATGGCCACGCGCGGATCGCGGCGCATGTTCTTGTCCTTCTGCCGGCCCAGGGCCGAGTTGACGATGACGCGGCCTTTCTCGTAGTCGACCCATACGGGCTGGGTTTGGGGTGAGCCATCGGGCATGAGCGTAGTCAAGAAACCGAAGACCGGTTTGCTGAACAAGGGCATGTAGTTCTCAGGAATAGAAGCGGCCATGACAATCTCTCCTCGCTAGATCTTACAACCGGGATTTGGAAGAACAACGGCAATTGGATTCGCGAAACGTTCTACGGGTTCAGGAATTGGCGCTCCAACGAACTGGGCAAAAATAGGCCCGAGAACGCATGTCCCCGGGCTTTTTGTTAAACCTGCGGTCCTTATTTAGTGCTTTCCGCTATGGCTTTCCTTTGCCACCAGCGTGATGCACTCTTCCAGCACATCCATTGCGATGTCAGCCTGCTCCTTGGTGACGATGAGGGGCGGCGCAATGCGGATGGTGTTCGGCCCGCAGCCCAGCAGCAGCACACCGCGCTCGAAGGCGAGCTCGACGATGCGATCGCGCTCGGCGCCTCCCTGAGTGCGCGCCTGTTTGTCGGTCACGATCTCGACACCGATCATCAGACCACGTCCGCGAACATCGCCGACCAGGTCGAGGCGCTGCGGCCAATCAGCAAGACGCTTCATGATGTGCTTGCCAACCACCTCAGCGTTCTTGACACCTTCACGTTCCAGCACATCCATCGTAGCCAGCGCAGACGCGATACAGACAGGATTGCCTCCAAACGTTGACGCATGCGAGCCTGGCACCCAGTCCATGATCTCGGCGCGCGACATGGTGATGCCCAGCGGCATTCCGCTGGCAATACCCTTGGCAATGCAAAGAATGTCGGGCTCCACACCGGTATGCTCGACCGCCCACCACTTGCCGGTGCGGCCCGCGCCCGATTGCACTTCATCGACGACCAGCAAAATGCCGTGCCGGTCGCAGATGCGGCGCAGCTCCTGCATGAAAACCGTCGGGGCAACCACATATCCGCCTTCGCCCTGGATGGGCTCGACAAAAATCGCCGCGACCTCCTCGGGAGCCAGCACCGTCTTGAACAGCTTGTCTTCGATATAGCGCGCGCAACCAAGCGCGAATGCCTCGGCTTCTCCCGGACCGCCGGGGCAGCCGCGATAGACGTCGGGATAGCGCACGTGCGTCACGCCCGGAACCAGCGGCGAGAAGCGGCGCTTCTGCTGCGGCTTCGAAGCGGTGAGCGACAGCGCGCCCATAGTCCGTCCATGGAAGGCCCCGAGGAAAGCGATGATCTGCTGCCGCTTGGTGTGATAGCGCGCCAGCTTGAGCGCCGCTTCAATCGCCTCTGCGCCGGAGTTGCCGTAGTAAAACTTGTGCGGCCCCTTCATGGGCGCGACCTTCGAAAGCCGCTCGGCCAACTGCACCATGCCTTCGTAGTAAAAGTCCGTGCCCGACATGTGAATCAGCTCGGCCGACTGCTTCTGGATGGCGGCAACCACTTCAGGATGACAGTGGCCGGTGGAGGTGACGGCGATGCCGGCGGCGAAATCGAGGAACTCGTTGCCGTCTACGTCTTCGACCATGCAACCGCGTCCGCGCTTTGCCACCAGCGGATACGACCGGGTGTACGAAGGCGAGATGTAACGTTCGTCGCCCTCCAGAATCCGCTTGGCATTCGGTCCGGGCAAGGGAGTGATGATCTTCGGTCCGGCGACATGAGCGAGAGTATTTGTGGCCATTGGTTTTCTCCTGTGAAAGGCTGGGGCACGCGGCGGTGCGGTTGCTGGCCTGCGATCGGACCGGAAGTCGAGGATGTTGAACGAATGCGAAACCCCTGGATACCGATCGCTTTCAGGATTGCGGCAGCTAGCTAATCGCCGGAGAAGAGATTAGGGCGGGCCTGGCAGGGAGCGAACTTCAAGTCAGCGCGGGCGGAGATGGGCCGTGACCAGGTTGCCCGCTCGCCCAGAGCAGCGCGAGACACCGAGACGGGCCCGGCCGGTCGAGCGATGATAGGCGACTTGGCGGAACATGATCCACTCCTCTCTTCATTATAGGCGCCTCTTCCGTTGCGCGTAACCCCCAAGTTTGCGGCCCAACGGCTACTTCTTCCAAAGCCTATGCGGCAGCAGGTAAGTGAACCCGAAGAATTCTTCCCATTGGCTGGAAGTGTTGGTCAGACCGTGTTGAAAGCCGGCGTCAAATACCAGATTCTTGCGTACCGAGTACGAAACAGCCCACAGCAGCCCCACCGCGTCGCTATGCAGGAAAGGCTGGGTGAAATGCCAGATCTCGCCTTGACCGCTCAGCTTCCACACCGGATACGAGATCGACAGGGTCTGTCCATACTGGGTGCGGCTGGCATTGCCGACGGTCTGCTGGTTGAAGAGCCCATTGATATCGAAGTGAAACTTGGCGGCGTTGGTGCTTAGGAGCACGATTCCTGAATTCGTCGGCGTTCCCATGTCGGTGTCGGGCACGGTGGAACCAACCGTCTCGTGAAGGTAGCTGATCGCCAACGTGGTGTTGGCGTCACCCGTCCCCAGCAACACGGCTTGGAAGCCGAGCAAAAGGCCACCGAAAGCCGTGTCGTTGATCTGACCGGTCGCGCCGGCAACGGGAACCACCTCCAGAATGAACTGCAGCCGCGGATGGACGCTCAGCTTCGTGACTTCATTCATATTTGCCAGGTGCGAGAACTCGGGAGAGGTTTGCGCGAACAGTGCTCCGGTTTCGAACTGCAGGTAGCCAACCGGCGTCAGAGTTGCCGGCGCTGAGACGGTTGGGCGACCGGGATTGGCTTCAGGTACAGCCGCAGGAGTGCTCTGAGCGTACGCGGTCCCACTCACAAAAAATGTCGCGGTCAGCGCCACATTTCTCAGGCCGGCCCGCCGGCGCGGTTGCGAAAGCGAGCGTGACTTTATGCCCATGCCACCTGGTCTTGAAGTTGCCGGATCACGTCCACTCTATCTGGAAACCCGCATGGAAACCATCACGATGCCGCAAGCGCCACCCAGACCGCTTAAATACGGGCAGGGAGTTGCCGGCGACAACACACGGGGCGTGTAACCCTCGAAAGATTGAAGGGCGCGCACGCGTTTCGTTCTCCGGGGTGGTACCGTAGCGGGCCTGGGAACCAGCAAGTTCTCTCTTCAGCGGCCCATTTCGGCTTACGATGTGGCAGGTTGGGTGCAGCAGCTCCATGGTCCGAGATCGAATGGGAGATTCAGCCGCGCTTCGAAGTTATGCCATCCGAATCGGGGGTGCGAGGCGACTCGTCCTTGGGGACAGCAGCGTGACGGCGGGTGTGCGGCTGATTGCGTTCGTAGATGATTCTGAGCCCTTCGAGGGTGAGAAATTCGTCGACTTCCGGGATGTACTTCGAGCCTTCGCTCATCAGGGAAGCCAGACCGCCAGTGGCGACGACCTTTACTTCGCCGCCGATCTCGGCCATCAGCCGCTCGAGGATGCCGTCGATCAATCCCAGATACCCGTAGTACAGGCCGGATTGCACGCTGCTTACGGTGTTGGTGGCGAGCACACGTGTGGGTTTGCGAATGTCGACACGGGGCAGCCGCGCGGTGCGCGAAAACAGGGCGTCGGCGGAGATACCGATTCCCGGGGTGATCACCCCTCCCAGGTACTCGCCTTTCTGCGATACCACGTCGAAGGTGGTGGCGGTGCCGAAATCCACGACGATGCAGGGGCCGCCAAATTTTTCAAATGCAGCAACGCTATTGACGATACGGTCGGCGCCGACTTCCGTCGGGTTGTCGTAATGCACCGGCATGCCGGTCTTCACGCCCGGTTCGATGAACAGCGGCTTGATACGGAAATAGCGCTCGCAAACCTCGCGCAGGGTAGAGTCGAGCGGGGGCACGACCGAGGAGACGACTGTTCCCCGCACGGACGCGACTTCCAGCCCACTCATCGCGAATAAGTTGCGAAACAGAACGCCGTACTCATCGACGGTCTGCGACTTGATGGTCGTCACCCGCCAATGAGCGATGAGGCGGCGGTCGGATGCCTCCGATGACTTCGGCTCGAATACTCCCAGGACCGTGTTGGTGTTGCCTACATCCAGAACCAGCAGCATTTACTTTTTCCGGTCGATTGCCCGCACTGTACCCGAAAGCACTGTCTTCAGCCCATCAGCCGTGCGCACCAGCAGGAATCCGCGCTGATCGAGCCCTTGGGTGACGCCCTCGTATCCACCGTCTTCGTCGACCTGGACGTAGCGTTCGCGGGTGAAAGAAGAGTGCTCTTCGAAGCGGCGGAAAATTGCGGCCCGTGCTTGCTCGCCCTTTTCAAGCAATTCGCGATACGCGGCGTCGAGCGATTTTAACAAAGCAGCCGTAAGTTCGACGCGCGACCATTCGCGCCCGGTCTCCAGCCGCAGCGAAGTAGCGATGGGCTCCAATTCGGCGGGAAACAAGGTATGGTTCACGTTGATGCCGATGCCCAGAACGATATAGCGAACGCGCGTTGCCTCCGCATTCATCTCCGTAAGAATGCCGCAGAACTTCTTGTCGTTCAGCAGAACATCGTTGGGCCAGCGCAAATCAGGATGTAACCCGGTGGTTCCTTGGACCGCCTCGACCACAGCGATGCCCGTCATCAGGGACAATAGCAAAGCGTCGGCAGGAGCAAGCGGGGGCCGCAAGATTACTGAGCAATAGATGCCGACCGAGGGCCCCGAATCCCAGGTATGCCCGCCGCGCCCGCGTCCGGCGGTCTGCTCCTCGGCCAAAAACACTGTGCCCTCGGGTTCACCGGCGGCGGCGGCGTTCATGGCCTCGGTGTTGGTCGAGGCGATGCTGAAGTAATGGTGGATGCGAGCGCCGAGTGTATTTCCCGGCAGCATGGGAGTGAGTATCTCTGGCAAGAGTAGGTCAGGCATAGCATTTATCTGGTATCCGGTTGCGGAGTGTCCGGTGATCTGCACACCCAGCTCGCGAAGCTGTTGCACCGCTCGCCACACTTCGGAACGGCTGGTCCCGAGTTCCTCGGCGATGCGCGTCCCACTGATGACGATGGTGGCATTATCGCTCAACAGTCGCACAATGCGGCCGAGGCGCGAATCGGTGGCGCTATCGTCGGGCGATGGGTCGCGCTTTGGGTTAAGGGTAGCAATGGAAGAATTATCTGCTTTCGGCGGTAAGTTGAACAGCGCAAGCAGCCGGAATCCCTAATGCTTGTGGGTCAAGTTGGCAGCAAAGAAGTCAATCCAGCTTCGCTGCTCCGCAGTTTCCGGGACGGGGACGCCGCGGGCGCGTTCCACTATCTGGACCGCTGAGTCAGGGCTTATTCCTTTCAACGTCAGCAAACAAGCGGCGATGAGCCCGGACCTTCCAACTCCCTGCCGGCAATGAATCACCACGCCTTCTCCGGATGACAGCGAAGCATCAATGGCGTCAAGCGCGGTCGCGACTTCTGACGGAGACGAGGGAGCCTGGAGGTCAGGAATTGGAAGCGAAACAAATCTCAAAGCCAATCCTTTGTGCTTCTCGGCGTTCCTGCTGCAGGTCAAGCTCTTGTTCTTCGTTCGAAGTCAGCAAGCAGAGCACGGTTCCAACGCCCGAGGACTGCCAACTCCGCATCTCGTGGGGCAGCCAGTAACCGCCGCGAGGGCGAGCGGAGATCGCCACCTTGCCTCGCCAGTTTCCATCGACCCAGTAGAGCTTCGTCGCCATACCTAGAACTCTTCCTTCGTAACTACCTTCACGTGGCAGCTTGTCGACATCTATCCCACGTCTCCGAAGTAGGTAGATGCGATGATGTCCATCGAGATATAGTCCCATCCGGACGAGCCTTCAGGCAGTCTCTCTGACCTGGTATGAGAGACTGCACCAGCATTTCGATTGTCAGCCGCTCGAAGATGGCCAGTTTGCCCGGGCTAAGTGAAGAATCCGGATGAAGCGATTTCAATGGCGCAGGTCAAGTCACTGGGTCGGATATTCCACACTTAGGCTTACGCCGGTTGCAGGCGCATGCTCATGTCAACCGCCGGCACCGAGTGGGTCAGCGCGCCGATGGAGATGAAATCGACCCCGGCTTCGGCGTAGGCGCGGACGTTCGACAGGTTGATGCCGCCCGAGGCCTCAAGCGGGACTTTGCGATCGAGCCTGGCAACCCGCTCAACGGCTTCGCGAACCTGCTCCGGACCCATGTTGTCGAGCAGGATGGCTTCGGCCCCATGTTGCAGAGCCTGCTCGAATTCCTCCAGGGAACGAACTTCGATTTCGACCGGCATATTGTTGCGCCGATTTCGCAGCGCCGTCTCCAAGGCCGGGATGGCGCCTCCAGCCAAGGCAATGTGATTGTTCTTGATCAGGATTCCGTCGCTCAGGTCGAGGCGGTGATTGGTCCCACCGCCGCAGCGCACCGCCCACTTGTCGAGCAGGCGCAGGCCGGGAACCGTCTTGCGCGTATCGAGGATTACGGCGTTGGTTCCGGCGACGGCATCGACATAGTGACGTGTGGCTGTGGCGATGCCGCTCATGCGCTGCATGATGTTGAGTATGAGCCGCTCGCAGGAGAGGATCACGCGGGCATTGTGCCAGATGACGCCGACCGTCTGGCCTTTGCGCAAGCGGACTCCGTCGAAAATCTCGGGGCTGCTGCGGACATCCGGGTGCGATGTGACCTTGCCGTCGAGCTGCGCGTAAATGTCGAGAATCGGCTGGATGCAGCCGAGCCCGGAGAGAACGCAGTCCTGCTTGGCGATGATGGTGGCCGAGGCGCGCTGCATGGGATCAATGCAGGCCTGGCTGGTTGCGTCCTGAGTGGCGGAATCTTCCTTCAGGGCGTTTTCAAGAAGTGCGGTAATTCTGCGGCCTGTCCAATCCACCGGTACTCTCCGGAAGCACAATTCGCTTCAGCAACCTAATTCCTGCAGGGCGGCCTTCGCTTTTTCGAGAAGGACCTCAACTTCGCCTTTCCGCTTCTTCAGGCCATCCACAACGGCGGGCGGCGCCTTGGCGAGGAAGGCGTCGTTGGAAAGCTGTGCCGTCGCGCGGCCCAGTTCGCCCGACAGCTTAGTCAACTCCTTGTTGAGGCGATCGCACTCGGCCGCAACGTCAACCTTGCGCTCATAGATGACGCGCACGTCGAAGCGCGCGGTGCTGCGTGCGCCGGGAACCTTTGCCAGCGAACTGTCCACGAATCTTATCTCGTCAACATCCGCCAGTAGCTCGACCGCATTCCGGTCGCGCCCAATCCAGGACCGAACTTCAGCATCGGCAAAGACTTCGACGGGAAGCTTCCGCTTGCGATCGACCTTCAGTTCGGTGCGAACGTTGCGTACGGCAGCGATCAAGTCTTGAAGGATCGCCATCTCGGTTTCGGCGGCAGTATCAACCTGCGACGTATCAGCCCTGGGATATGCGGCCAAGGCTATCGACTGCAGCGGCGGATTTCCATCGTAAACCGCGTGCCACAGCTCCTCGGTAATAAAGGGCATGAACGGCGACAGCAGCCGCAGTGCAGCCTCGAAGACGCTGACCACATTAGCGAATGCCGCGCGCGCCTGTTCGCGATCGGTCGCAGCCAGGCGCGGCTTCATGAGCTCGATGTACCAATCGCAATACTCGCCCCAGAAGAAGTGGTAGACCACATGAGCCGCTTCGTGGAAGCGGTAGCTCTCCAGCGCTTGGTTGAGCTCCTGCGCCACGCGGTTGAAGCGCGAGAGAATCCAGCGGTCCTCGAGGCTGATGACCTTGAAATTCGAGAGTCCAGGATTAGCGAGATCGGCGGCGGTATGCTCGATTTCCGTCAGCGACCACACCCCGGCTTCCTGCGCCCGGTCGACATTCATGAACAGGAAGCGCGCAGCATTCCAGATCTTGTTGGCGAAGCCGCGATAACTCTCGATGCGGTTTTCCGAGAAGGCGATATCGGTGCCCGGCGCGGCCATGATGGCCAGCGTGAACCGCACGGCGTCAGTGCCATACTTCTCAGTGACCGCGATAGGGTCGACCACGTTGCCCTTGGTCTTGGACATCTTCTGGCGCTCGGCGTCGCGTACCAGGGCATGGATGTAGACGGTGCGAAAAGGAACGTCGCCGTGCTCGTGGCCGCGCATGAAATGGCAATTCATCATGATCATGCGCGCTACCCAGAAGAACAGGATGTCGAAGCCGGTAATGAGAAGCGTCGTCGGATAGAACGCATCGAGCTCAGGAGTCTTGTCCGGCCAGCCGAGAGCGGAACATGGCAGCAGCCCCGAAGAGAACCAGGTGTCGAGAACATCGCTGTCCTGTTCGAGATTGCTGCCGGCACACTGCACGCAATTGGGCGGCGTCTGGCGAGAGACAATGACCGCGCCGCAATCTTTGCAGTGCCACGCCGGAATGCGATGTCCCCACCACAGTTGCCGCGAAATACACCAGTCGTGGATGTTGCGCATCCACTCGAAGTAGGTCTTGGTGTAGTTCTCGGGAACAAACTTGATCTCGCCCTGCTCAACGGCTTCGATGGCGCGGCCGGCCAGGGGCTGAATCTTCACGAACCATTGCGTCGAAAGCCGGGGCTCGATGATGGTCTTACAGCGGCTGCAGGTTCCCAGCGGGACGACGTAGTCTTTCCTGGCAACCAGGTATCCGCCCTTTTCCAGGTCCTCGAGCACGCGCTGCCGCGCCTCGAAGCGGTCCAGTCCGGCGTATGGGCCGGCATTCTCGTTCATCTGCGCGACTTCGTTCATCACCTCAACCTGCGGCAGGTTGTTGCGCAATCCGGCTTCGAAGTCGTTGGGATCGTGCGAGGGCGTGACCTTCACCGCACCGGTGCCGAACTCGGGATTGGCGAGAATGTCATCGGTGATGATGGGAATCTCGCGATTCATGAGCGGCAGCAGCACGCGCTTGCCATGCAAGTGCTTGTAGCGCTCATCGGCGGAGTTCACCGCTATCGCCGTATCGCCGAGCATGGTCTCGGGTCGTGTCGTGGCAACGATAATGAATTCGTTCGGCCTGCCAACCACCGGATAGCGAATCTCGTAGAGCTTGCCCGGCGTCTCTTCGTGGACCACTTCCAGATCGGAAACCGCCGTGATGCAGCGCGGACACCAGTTGACGATGTACTTGCCGCGATAGATGAGTCCTTCTTCGTAAAGGCCAACGAAGGCCTCGCGCACAGCTCGCGACATGCGCTCGTCCATGGTGAAGTATTCGCGTGACCAGTCCACCGACGCGCCCAGCCGCTTCATCTGTTGCAGGATCGCCCCGCCGTAATGCTTCCTCCACGCCCACACCCGCTCGATGAAGGCCTCGCGCGGCATGTCGCGGCGGTTAATGCCTTCGCCGGCAAGCTCGCGTTCCACCATCATCTGGGTTGCGATGCCGGCGTGATCGGTACCGGGTAGCCACAGGGTCACAAAGCCGCGCATGCGGTGCCAGCGGACGATGATATCCATCTCCGTCTGGTTAAGCATATGGCCCATGTGTAAGCGGCCAGTGACGTTGGGTGGGGGCAGGGTCAGCGTGAAGGTCGGCTGCTCTGATCCAGACGCAGGGGTTTCGACATGAAACAGCTTGCGCTGGACCCAGTAGTCCGCCCAACGCGGCTCGATAGATCCGGGCTCATAAGCTTTAGGGAGATCGTGGGGCATGCAATCCGTTCGGTGGAAGATAAAGTTCGATATTAAGCGGCAGAAAAAGTGGGGTCAAACCGGGGCGGAGGGCAAACTGGCGGGCGAAACCCAGGCGTAGGATTTTTGCGGCAGATTTAGCTCTTGCATCCAGCTTGGAGATTAGACTAGACTAAGTGAACTTAGTTTACATGAAAACCATCAACATTCATGAAGCCAAAACGCAGCTTTCCAGGCTGGTTGAGGAGGCGAGCAAAGGCGAGCCCTTCATCATTGCCAAGGCGGGCAAGCCGGTTGCGAAAGTAATTGCTCTGGAAGCCCCTGTAGGCCGGCGAGTTCGTCGCCTGGGGTTCATGAAGGGACAGATCGCCGTGCCTGACGACTTCGACCAGATGGGCAGAGAAAAGATCGAGCGGTTGTTTGCAGGTGAGCCATGAAACTACTGCTCGACACCCACCTGCTGCTCTGGGCCGCGGGGGATCCCCGGCGCCTGCCAGCTAAGGGTCGCCGGTTAATCAGCGGCACGAACAACCAACCGCTTTTCAGTGCTGCCAGTCTGTGGGAGGTGGCCATCAAGAGCGGATTGGGCCGAAAAGACTTCGTTGTCGATGCCCGTCTCTTGCGCCGCGGCCTATTGGACAACGGCTACCTGGAGCTCCCGATCATGAGCGACCATGTTGTGGCCATCGCGAGCCTGCCGCAGATTCACAAAGACCCTTTCGATCGCCTGCTGGTGGCACAGGCGATGGTCGAGGGGATCACATTACTGACTACCGACCCAGTGGTCGCTCAATATCCCGGACCAATTCAGAAACTGTAACTTGCCTCAGGCCGAATCGCGTGCACGAGTGCCATGTTTCAGGTTCCGATTTAAATTGCGCAATGGGCTAGAACGGCCAGAGATGCTTTTTCTTCTTTTTGGATGTGCTCTCGGTCGCTTTGTCGACCGGCGGAGCCGCAGTCTGTGAGGCTGCCGTCGCCCCCGAGCTCGTTCCGCTAGCGGTCGCTGCCGGAGCGGTTGAAGCGGGTGAGCCGGGAGTCGAAGTTTCCCCTGCGGAGGCGGCCGGCGCTGTACTCGTGCCGGAGGCTGCCGAATTCGCCGGTGCCAGATCGTTGCCCAAGTCAGTCGCAGGACTATTCGCGTCTTTGGCTGCGGGCTGGCCGTCGGGCGATCCCGCGCCGATCGGTGAAGGCTGGCCAGCCGCCGGAGCCGTGCCAGTGCCGCTGCCCGAAGAAGGCGTCAAGATCTCGGCACCCGCAGAATTACCCGCGGACGAGGCTGCTCCCCCAGCCGCAGGAGCTGCGCCGGCGCCGGTGGTTTCCGTCGCTGGGTGGCCGTTCCCGGCGCCGACAATCCCGGTCATCAAGGTAGCAGCGGCCCCGCGCACGAAATCAGGAGCGCTCGCTTGTTTGGGATCGACAAGGGTCGGCTCTCCCACGGTGGCAGCCTCAGTCACGTCTGGAGAATGCTTGAAGTTCTCCATCAGCTTGCCGTACATACCTTCATGGCCTCGGCTCTCCTGCTCCTTCTTGTTTTGTGCAATCGCTTCCGGAGTCGGAGTCGGAACGGGCTGATGCATCGCCTCCAACTCTTTCTTCGCATCGGCCACGCGCGTCTCAAGGGGATAGCGGGTAATGATGCGCGAATAGGCATCCGTAGCCTGTTGTGTGTACTGCTTGATCAGGCCGCCCTTTTGCTGCTCGGTCAGTCTCGAAGCCCGTAAGACGTCGATTTCCTTCTGATAGCACTCACCCAACTCATAGAGGGCCTCGTCGGCGCCGCTGTAGAGCGGGTAAGTGTCGACCAGTGACTTGAAACGGGCGATGGCCGCCGGCCAGGCCTCGCGCATGTAGTAGAAGTGGCCGATGAGATATTCGCGCTCTGCCAATACCTCCTGCACCTGCAGCAGGCGCTCTTTGGCTTCCGGCACCAGCTTGCTGTCGGGATATTGCAGGATCAGTTGGCGGTATTCGTCCTCCGCGCGCTTGGCGTGGGTATAATCGCGGTCTGGCTTCTCCATCTCCTTGTAGTGGATGTTCGCGATCTTCATTTGGGCCTCAGCGGCCTCAGGCATGTTGGGGAAGAAGGTCTGGAAGTCCTTGTACTCGCTCTCTGCCTGGGTCCAGGCAGCAGAGCCGCCTTCCGCGTACCAGGAGTCGCCGATGGCCAGCTTGGCGCGGGCCACGTATTCGGAGTCAGGATAGGTGTTGATCAGGGTCTGAAGGCTGAGGCGCGCAACGTCGTACTTGTTGTGCTTCATCGCATCCATCGCACGGTCATAGAGCACCTTGTCCGGCTGCTTAGAGTCGATATTGGCGATGGGGTTCTTAACTCTCTTGTTGGTGCAGCCGGCTACCAGGAGCATGGCGCCCAGCAGCAGAGCCACGATTATGCGACGAAACATCTAAACCACCTCAGGTACGATTCCCTTACAAGTTATGCTTGCAGCAGCATGGCATCCTGCGCCGCCCGCAGTAGTGACTCGGCGTTCTCGGCGGGATTGCCGTGCCCGAAAACGTGGCTGCCTGCAACCAGTATTTCGGCGCCAGCCCGCACCGCTGGACCCACCGTCTCAAGATCAATGCCGCCATCAATCTCGATACGGAAATCCACCCCCTTCGCAGCGCGCATGGTGGTCAGCTTACGGACCTTCTCCAACGCGCCGGGGATGAATCTCTGCCCTCCAAATCCCGGGTTCACCGACATGACCAACACGTAGTCAACGATATCCAGTACCTCGCCCAGGGTCTGCACCGGCGTTGCCGGATTGATGACCACCCCGACCTTCGCGCCGCAACTGCGAATCAGATGCAAAGATCGATTGAGGTGGCGAGTTGCCTCCTGGTGCACCGAAATCCAGTTTGCTCCGGCATCCGCAAATGCCGGGATGTATTCGTCAGGATTCTCGATCATCAGGTGGCAGTCGAGCGGGACGTCTACCGCTTTACGCAGCGACGCGACCACCGGTGGCCCGATGGTAATGTTGGGCACAAAGTGACCATCCATCACATCGACATGCAACACCGTGCCACCACCTCGGATTGCCGCATGAGCGTCCTCGGCCAGGCGGGCAAAATCAGCCGATAAAATAGAAGGCGCCAGCTGAATCAAAAAGACACTTCTCTCCCGAGAGATGAAGAAATTTTAGCACGTGGGGCGGGGTGATTCGCCGCTAAAGTACCGGACGCAAGAGTGGATCGGTCTGGGTGGGCGGCTGGTGGTTGTCCAGCAAGGCGCGACTACACCGCTGGAGCCGGAGTGAACCGGGAGTCCGCTTATGGTGAGTGGAGGTTTGAGGAGTGGAAGCTGGGCGCTGGGCTAAGATGTAGCCATGACGAACGACGCAAAGGATCTAAACCAACACGCAGACGCTGACGCGATCGAACATGTAGCCGAGGCGCACCGTCGGCTGGGCCAGCTTCGCCAACAGCTCGATGCACATCCCGATCTGGAGATCGCAATCGAGCGCCTGGAGATGGCCCTCAGCATCCTGACTACAAAGACCGGCGGAATGTTGTGATTGCTGTGATCTGGTGGCGATTGAGGCCGCGCCCCGCGCTAGAACTCCGCGAGTGGGCGGGATGGAATGCTCAGTGGCGGCAGCGGAACCGTTTGCTGAAGCAGGCGGGTGAGGCCCTCTTCGAGGCCGACCATCGGCCGCCAGTTCAGGGCCTGCGTGATCTTGCTGATATCTGAGGTGAGGGACGCGCGATCGTAGGTGCGAAACAGGTCCTTGTCCTGGATGACCGGTCGCTTGTCCCCAGCAGTCCCCAAAAGGATGTTCAACACGTCCCGGATGGAAGTTGCCCGGCCGGTCCCAACGTTAAAAACCTCATAGCTTTCGGCCGGGTGAGTGAGAGCCGCATAAATCGCCTTGACTACATCTTCGACGTGAATGAAGTCTCGGGTTGTTTCTATCGCTCCCATGCGAATCTCTGGCGAAGGGCTGCGCAGCAATTCGATGATTCTTGGAATCACGTGCGGATTCGTATCGCGTGGTCCATAGACATTGAAGATGCGAAGCGCGACGCATGACAGAGCAGGGTTCGTTTTGGCGGCGCCTGCAATAATCTCCTCGAGCAGGAACTTCGACAAGCCATAAGGATTGGTTGGTGCAGGTGTCTCCGTCTCTTTGTGTACCTGGTCAAGCAGTGGATATACATCTGCCGTAGACGCCGCTATCAGCTTGCGCGTGGGAAGGCCACGCAAAGCGCGTGCTATCACATCGGTTGACCTCACATTGGCGAGAAACGTTTCTGCGGGATTGGCCATGCAGTGCGGGATGTAATGTATCGCTGCCAGGTGGATGACGGCGTCAGGACGAAAGCCCCGAATAACCTCAAATACGGTCCCTTCGTCGGCGAGAGCTAGATCGAGATCCAGGAATTGCACGCTTCCCGGGACGTGCTCTCGACGGCCCGAGTAGAGGTTGTCGATCACCAGCACTTCATGCTTACGCGAGATTAATTCCGAAACCAGATGGCCACCGATAAAGCCTGCGCCACCGGTTACGATAATCTTGGATAATTTGTTCACATTGATCCCGATTCGACGACGGGCATCTGCAATAACTTGTCAATCAGGACATCCCAATCCAGGGACTTGCTTGCCTGCAGACCGGCTTGAGAGTATAGGTCCCAGGCCTGCAATAGTTGCAGAACTCCATCACTAACTCCGTCTGCCGAAGGCTCCGTAACGCCTCCGATTCCGTACTGCTTCACCACGTCCTTGGCGCCGTTTTCAGGGTAATCGGTGGTAATTACCGGAAGTCCACTTGCCATAGCTTCCGCGATGACTCGTGGAAACCCTTCCCGCCGACTAGTCAGAATCAAGATCTGCGAGCTTGACAGAAGTTTCGCCTTCTCTTCCTCGGTCACCTGTCCGAGAAAATCAACTCGATCGGCGATATTCAGACTTCTTGCAAGATCGGGCAATTTCTCAATGGCCGGGCCAGTTCCCACTATACGCAATCTTCCCGTGAACCCTTTTTTGAGCAGGCGTTCATAGGATGCCAGCGTGAGTGGTAGATTCTTATGTTTGGCCAAACGCCCCACGTAGAGTAAGCCCTCGCGCTCTGTTACCGGGGCACAGCGGTACTGCCTAGGATAGATTCCGCTGGGCAGGCATTCGAATGAACGGCCTGACAGTAGTTCCATCTGTCCCTTCAAAGCGGCGCTGTTGGCAATATTCTTGAAGACCAAGCGTGGAAAATACCTCTGCAGGACAGCAAATAATGTGCCTTTGCGAAATTCGCACCAATCGATTACGGCTTTGCGTCGTATAGCGCGCGGAGCCAAAGCTATGTGCGCAAGCGGCCACTGATTGAAAATGAAGAAGTCGAATGCCTCGGAGTCGATATCCCGGCACCATGCCGCATAGCGAAGCAGGGGATAAGGCCGCCGGCGGAGCCACTTGAGCATAGGCCGCTGGTAATCATATGCCGTCGGATAACGGTGGATGGTGAGGTTGCCATGAACTTCCACGATCTCACTTCCAGGCACATTCCGGTTGCAGAAAACCTCGACCCAGTGTCCACGGCGGGCCAATGCTTCTGCCATCTCGGCATAGCGAATTTCCTGTCCACCTATGTTCGGGGAAAATAGCTCCGTGAGTAAAGCGATTCGCACGCGGCCGCCAACCAGACATCACAAACAAAATGAAGAGGTGCCCATTCGCCGGCGCTACCTTTTCAGCATTTCCCAACTATGAGAGCGATACCTGGGATAGAACGTTACTCAGTGCGCTGCCTGCTTCAACCCATGTAAACTTGCGGGCCCGCTCGACGCCTGATTGCTGCAGCTTGCAGCGGAAGTCCTGATCCTGCGAGAGGCGAAGCATCGCTGCGGAGGCCGCGTCCGCATCATGAGCTCTGATCTTGAGGGCAGCATCTGCCACAACCTCTGCCAGCGAGGTCGAGTCGCTGACGACTGCCGGAGTGCCAGTAAGCATTGCCTCCAGCGGCGGATATCCAAATCCCTCATATTCGCTGAGAAGAAACAGCGCCGTCGCGTGGCGGTAGAGATAGCTCATTTCAAAATCATGAAGACCGCTGAGTATTACAACCCTATCGGACAATCTAACCTCCTTGATCAGCCGAGTGATTTCTGGCTTCCATCGATCAGGGTAGGCGACAATTACCAGGGACTCGGGAATTTCCCGGCGCACCTTGCCCATAGCCTCAATAACAGTGCGCAAGTTCTTTCGCGGGGCAAAGGTGCCGACAAACAAGAAATACCGCCCCTCGTGTAATCCAGGAGGCCTGCGGTCGTTTGTGTCGTCGGCCAGGCCGAAACGCAAGCCGTTATGGACGACTGCGACTCTTTTCGGCTCCACGCCAAATTCCCGAATGAGATCAGCACGGGTATGATTCGATACCGCGATGATTGCGGGCGCTCGTCTCAAAAGGTGCGGAAGAACTTTCTTGTAATAAATCCGAAGCCTTGGAGCCTCTTGAGGATAAAAAATCGGAATTAAGTCATGTACAACGACAATTTGTGGTACGGGGCACCTTAACAGGCCTTCTACGCTAGGCGAAATCAGCAGATCAATCTGCTTGGATCTCAGGCGGACGGGCAGAACAGTGTTCGTCCATACCAGTCGCATCGCAGAGGCGACCGAGCCATTCTCGGCTGTGATCTCAGCAGATGTCCGCGCAATCTGTACTTCCGGCCTAGGCTGGATATGTTGAGAACTGCCATAGATCACAATCCGATGGCCAAGAGTTACGAGGCACTCAGTCAGGCCGGAAACATAAGTACCGATCCCGCCATATTTGTTTCCAATAAAGGCAGCATTGATAGCTACTCGCACCGATGGTTTCCAGACCCAGCTAGCGTCTTGTCGTCTGCCGGGTTCAGACTAACTTAGATGGCTGAAGGATGGGCTCTCTCAGGAATGTACGATAAAACCGTTTAAGCAGAGTCTCCGGAAGGAGTCTGCAGGGAATACGAAGCAGAAGATTTGCCAGAAAGTAAGGTGTTGATAGAAAACCTATCTTGTGCATCTTCCTGAGAAAATTGAACTCATGCCGAATGTAGGTCATCCCACGACGACGCCGGAGCATTTCTGTGCCCGCGCGAACAAATACGAGCACGTCAGGCATGTTATAGAGCCTGTAACCGAGCATCATCATGCGAGCCCATAGGTCGTAGTCTTCGAAGAAGGGGCAAGTCTGATAGCCGCCAGAAGCCAGTACATCGGCCCTGCGGAATAGTACGGCGGAATGATGACCGATCGGATTTCGAAAGCGGGCATAGGGCCCCCTCTTAACAATATCTGGACCCGATCGGATGGCATAGGGGCGGAGATAGTCGCTGGCGAACTCCGCAGCCGAAGCGCTTAACACGCTGCACTCCGGGTGCTGTGCCATGAAATTGACCTGCACCTCAAGTCTGGTGGGCGGGCATACATCGTCCGTATCCATTCGGGCGACGAATTCCGAGCAGCAATGACGTAAGCCCTCGGCCAAGGCCGTTCCCAACCCCGCGTTCTTCGCCAGCGGAATGACGAGCAGCGGCAGCTTGCGAGCATAGTGTGCCAGGACGTCTTCTAATTCGCGCGTAAGGAGCCCATCTTTCACGACTATGACTTCGTCGGGCTGCAAGGTCTGGGCAGCGAGGCTATCAAGAGACTGCCTGAGATGCTCGGGCGATTCCTCACGATATGTAGACATCAGTACGGCAATAGACATCGAGCAAAAATCCTATGTCGACTCAGTACTGCGAAAGAGAAAGTCATGCACCCCGTCATCAACCCGGCCTAAGTCGATCCATCGCTTGACGGTATCGCTCGTAACCAGATTAAAGGCAGCGTCCAAGGTTCTGCACTCATACCCAAATTCCGCGAAAAGACGAAATGTATCTTCGAAATGCCGATTTGTACCGTTGGGCATGAGTCCGTCTGTCAGCATGATTTCCGTAAGCCAGGTAGGCTGAGGATGTCGCTGGAGCAGACAGGTCGCTCCCCGCAAGACTTCCAGTTCGAACCCCTCGACATCAATCTTGATCACCATTCTATCGCCGTGAAAGCGGTCGCGAAGCATCGTATCCAAGGTTGTAAGGGGAACGATCTGAGCAAACTGGCCCTGGCTTTGGCCCCAGCCCTCGACGAACGAAGCGACGCCCCCAAATCCGTGTATCAAGCCCAGGCCGCATTGACTGCCCAAGCCCATGGGAAAAACCTCGACGTTGCCGTATCCGTTCTGCCATAGATTGCGGTAGAGGAAACGGAGATTCCTGGGCGAAGGCTCGAAGGCAAGGACATGTTTTCCGTGCGCCGAAGCCAGGCAAGAGTAAAAGCCGATGTTCGCGCCGACGTCGATGACGACATCGTGCATCGGCATGAGGTCCAGGAATACCGCCACTTCATGATGTTCCCAGTCGGGTTGAGCCATCCGGGGATCTCCGGCCAATGTAAATCCATAGGCCGTGTTCCTGGGGCGGCGGGCAACAGACGCATCTCGTAGTTCGCGATAGAGCCGGCCAGCGGACGGGACATAGGTATCGATATATTTCCTACAGCGAGACAGAAACACGGCTATATCCCGTTGTCATCCCTGTGGTGCCTGCGCCGCGACAGTTCGTGTCTCCCCGGCTTTGCTGAGAGCCCAGGAGAACGCAACCACCGCCAGGGTGGCGAGGACGAGACTGGGTATTCGTTCATAGACATATCCCAGGTTTCCGCGTGGCGTAAAAAGGGCTCGACTCAAGCATTCTGCCCAGATTCCGGCGTAGAGCGAGCGGTAACCTATCGATTGCACAAACCAATGGCAGGTGAATCCGAAAATTACGGAGCCAATCATAATAGCCGTAACCCCGCCCAGTAAATAAAGCTCGAGGAGATAGTTGCCGCCCGTTCCGGCCAGCAGATCATCGCTATACTGCTTCGTCAGCAGCCGGTCCATGGTCGCGGGGATATTCTTGTCCTCGCCGACGTCAATCGTGCAGGCTCCCAACGCGCTATAGGGGATGATCTTGGCTGTCAGGGAAACCAAAAGCGGCTGGCAGGGATAGGTTATGTCGGTATTGTCCTGAAAATAGACCATCGTGTTCATGTAGCCAAGATAATCTACGATTTGCGGCCTTCCCTGTTCATCCTCCCCAAAAATGGTATCCCCGCGAGTCATTGCTGGAACGACCAATATGAATGCCCCGATCAGGACAATTTGTACGAGTCTTTTGAAGCTCACGCCGATCCATCCTCGTGCTATGGCGATGAAGAGTATTGGCACAATCGCCTGAGCGGCAAAGAAGCGCCCCCATCGGAGTGAAATGAGCAGCCGTGGAGTAATCGTGAGAAAGACGACCCAGAAAAGTTGTCGCTTGTCGGATAAAGCATCCTTTGCACATCCTATATACATGAGACCAAAGAATAGGTGGATATAAAGAACCGCCTGCTGGAAGAAAGAAATTCCGTGGCCTTCCGTATAGTTTACGGTGAAGCGATATGCGGCGAATTGTATGGCGACGGCGAATGTAGGGAGTGCCAGAAACACGACCGCGCGATAAGAGAATGCCTCGCACCGGTCCAGCACATCTTGCGAGCTGCCAAGGCCAGACATCCTGGGAACCGGCAGAAGATAGCCAACGGCAAAAAGCCCGAGGGCAGCGATACTAATCCACAAAAACCTCGCCTCAATGGGGCTGTCGAGCCCCAGCCAGAATCGCAGCAAGATGCTCTGCAACCACCAAAAAAGCAGACACGAGAATGCATAAGTGCCAAGGAACAGCCAGGTTAGTGAATTGCGCCTTGGTTGTTCGAGAGAGTTGGTCACAGCTTACAATACTTATGCTTTTACGGCTTGTGTTACAGGCGCCGGCTGTGTAGAGAGCCCGCGGTCCACATCGAGGTAGGCAAGAGCCACGGCTCTGGCGCTGTATGCGTCGACGGACACCGGAGATGGATTCGCATTCAACGCGCGGTGCAACACTTGCAAAACCTCTCTCCTGTCCAGTGATATGGGAAAGAGATGTATAGCATCGCCTATCCTGGGCAGCGCGATTTCGATGCCTCCGCCCGAAGCAGGCATGGCCACCACGCAGCCCTGGCTGAGCGCTTCTACATAGGTAATTCCGAAACCTTCTGTGGGATGGCCAGATACAAAAATCTTGGTCCGACGCAGGTAATCTCTTACCTCATGATCGCTGAGATTCGTTTTGAACTCTACACGCGGATCATCACCCACACTTGCCGAGAGTTTCGCCAGTTCCGGGCCGTTGCCGATTATGAGGGCCCTAAGCCGGGGAAAATCGTCAAGCAGATCACGAACGGGCGGCAGGATGCGATCCAGGTTCTTTGCCGGAACCAGGCGGCCGACATAGGTAATATAGACACGGCCGTTCTCGTTCAAGGGAAAATGTTCCAAATACAAGGGCTTCACTGGATTGTGAACTACAGCGTCGCCTTTGACGTTATAGAAAGCATGCAGGTGGGCCGCGCTGTAGTGCGAGACTGAAACCAGGCGAGCGCTTCTGTTCGCACTCGCCAATTTGTACGATGCCACGAACCCCGCAACTTTGGTCCAGCCTTGCTCCGGCAGGTAGGGCAGACCATGCACAATGCAGATCGCCCGCTTTGCAAACGGAACGGCCAAAGCACTGGTGGTGCTGAGAATCTTCAGCACACGCCGGTCACGGAGTTCACTCCAGCGAGACAGAATTCGTGAAGGACGGATAACTTCGCAGGCTATACCCAGTTCGGTGAACCCGCTCTCCAAGCCTTCAGCAAAGCTGGCCACACCTCCAGTCTCATGTCCTCCCGTGATCAATACCTTCTCGGGAGCATGCCAGCTCACAAGATGGCCTCCACACGAAACGGAACTATGGCGTCCTCAGCGCGCTGACGAGACCGACGTTTGGTGCGAAAAATAGCCGTCGCTGCGACGAGCCCGATAATGCCTGTGCAAACAAAATAGACGATGGAAGTTCCAGGGATTCCCCACCGGGGAGCGGTAAGATATGCTCCGGCACTGGTGAGGGCTGCGACTGCAAGTGCCTGCCACATGAGTGGGTCTTCTTTGTGGGACCGCAAGTAGATGGCCTCGCTCTGCACAATCAAGGTGCTGACCGCCGTCAGCAGCAGTAAAGCAAAAACTCCCGGCGAAACCATACGCGCCGCGAAGCCAGGAAAGAGCTTTTGCATGGCGAGAACTGCAACCATGCACATGGCAACCAGGACGCCCAGCACGGACAATGATTGCCATAAGGTCCGGAAGAAAAGGTGATCTAACTGGGCATATTCTCTTTTGGCGATCAGTTGGCCGAAGGGCGCAGCTTTGGTGGACATCCAGGCGAACACCAGGTTCCACAGGTAACCGGCGATAGAGATCGACATGCCCATACGGCCGGCCTCCACCGCTCCTCGCGAAGCGAACAGCACAGGCGTCAACACCTGGACCGTAAAGTAGGAGCAGAGCCAGGTGATGGCGATCTTCCACTGAAATGACCACACCTCAGCCCGCCAGGAGAGGGCGTTGCGATCATACTTTGCGCGAAGCAAACCGCTGAACAGACCCCGGCGGCTCCAGAGGAAGGTACTTGCGACTGCAACGTAGGCCACCATTACAAATGCCGGCGAGTACAGTCCCTTGCCCAGCAGCATGCAACTCCAGGCGGCGAAGACGGAAACGATAGCCTGGGCGAAGCGCATACCAGCCACCTGGCGCACCTGGCCGCATCCCTCGACGAACGAGCAGAAAGGATTCAATACAAACAGCGCTACTGTCGCCAGGGCAGCAAATGTCCAAGGCCAGAACCATGTCGAGCTAGTTCCCGGTGCGGTGCGATTGAAGAACAGCATGCCGGCGGGAAACAACGTGATCCCCATCACCAGCCCGGCGACACAATACCAGCCTAGTGTCTTGCGAAATATAGCTACCAGCCGAGCATGCCTGGCAGGCTCACCCTCGATGTGGCCATCGGGATGAAAACGAAGGTGGACCGCTTCATGGGCCGCTAGTTGAAGAACTACAAAAGAGAAGCCAAGTTCGAAGATGACTTGCAGATTCACCAGGCTTAGCAGTGTGTAATAATAGCCCTGCTGGACCTTGCTAAGAAAGTGGACGATGAGCAGTACGGTACCCGTGCTGCCCACAATCATGCATACGCGCGCAGCGAACACATACGCTATCGCGCGGTCCATTCCCAGACGCTTGCGGAATGTGTCCGCGAGAGCCAGAAGGCGCTGGATCAAGAACGGGCTCCTGGGGCCGGATGCCTTGGCCGGCTCGAAAACGATGCAAGCAGCTCGTGTACGCCGGCCTTTACAGGATCGTTGTCGTCAAGCTTCATCCAGACCTGGCGGGCAAATAACCAGGCCGCCGCACAACAGAAGGTGAGAATTGTCCCGCCCACGATGATGAGAACCCTTGGAGGGAAGGAGCGGCGCTCAGGAACTACAGGCTGGTCGAGTACCTTGATTGACGGGAGCTCTTTAGCTTCTTCTACCTTGGCCAACTCATATTGTTTAATAAGTACCTCGTACAGGGCCTCTTCGATCTTTGCCTGGCGGGCGAGATCATAGTAGGTGTTCCCGAGTAGAGGCAATTGCTCCAGGGAGGGGTAAAACTGTCCACCTGCGGCGGACGAATCACTAGCTTGAGTTCCGCTCATGGTCTTCAGCTTTGTGCGCAACTCGCCCACTCTGGCCGATGCCGCTTTCACCCTGTAATTTTCAGCGCCATAAATCTGCAGTAATCCGCTCAGCTCGGTTTCGGCGGCAATAAGCTGGCCTTGCAAGGCCGAAGCTGCGTCCAGCATAGCCTTGCCCTGAATCTGAGGATCGAGAGTTTTATTCTTGCTGGAGAATTGACTCAGCTTCAGGGTGGCGTCGTCCAATTGTTGTTTGACTTTGTCCAGGCGCCCCTCCAGAAAGACGCGTTCACGATGTGCGGCGGAGGTAGTCAGGTTCGCAACCCTGGTATTTACCTCGTTGACATACGCCTGCGCCAGCTTCGCTGCCCGCTCAGGGCTTCTGTCCTGCACGGCTATGGTGATAATGCCGCTTCGTCTGTCTTCTCCAATGGAAGTACGATTCTGCAACACCTTTCGCGCGTCCTCGGTACGCTTCTTCCCGTACACCGCTCTTAGATCGAATTGGCTGATGATGTCGTCCTGGACGGTCCGGCTATTAAGCACCCCTACTACGGTTGCTCCCGAAGTATGCGTACCTAGCGCTCCTCCGCCGAGAGTAGCCAGCAAATCGCCACTGCTGGCCATGAGGGCGCTCATCAGAGCGCTACTCGATCCCGACTGGTCGGGAGGCATTAGCCGCGCGATTGCCTGATAGCGGGCAGGGATGAGAAAAGCGAGAAGGATGAATGCCAGCGCACCTATGCCCGTGTAACGGAGCAAGGGCCTCCAACTATCGCGCAAGAACAGGAATGCCCAGTGTGCATCGGAAGGCCCGTCAGGGGTCATTTCCACCTTGTCCACCTTTCCAGAGGCGGGCACAATCGAGTCTAAATTGTCAGTCATAAAGGGAACTCTCGACGATGGCTACTTACGCAATGTGTCTATTGCGAGCGCGCTCCCCAAATTCTGCCGTTCCATGGCGCATACATAATTTGTATCTGCGTCGTTACATTATTCATGGGAGACGAGCTCAAGAACGGAAAGTTCCAGCGTTCGTATTGAACGGTCGAAGATACCTGGATATTGTGTTTGAAGAGCCAATCCACCGAGCCCGAGAAGTCATTCAGTCCGCCGCCTTCCAGAAGCACCTTGTCCACCCACTGGCGGCGATACCCAAGCTGTATCTTATTGCGGGGTGAAAACCAATAAGTGCTCCACGCCTGGATGCCATCCCCCTGGCGCCCGACCCAGCTTCCAATGATCTGGTTGTAAAGGGTATAGCCCTGGGCATAGCGTTCGTTCTTGTAATATTCTCCGATGCCACGATAGTTGATCAGGTTTGTGTAGACTCCCTCAACACGGAGATCCAGTTTCGGAAGATGGGGCAGCTTGGGAAAATAGAGACCAGGGTTCCATGCTGACTGTCTCTCGGAATTGATTGGATTGGGCTGATCATTGGCCATGCCATCGACATAAAAGGTTACCCAATCCCGCAATTTTGGTATCCGGTAAGACAAATTAAATCCGGTAAGGCGCTTGCCGGGGTCATTTTTCTGAAAATTGCCGTTGGAATTGAATGTGTGAAGCCAAGTTGCGAGAGTTGCGGGACGCCCCTGGCCTGCCCATATGACGGACAAGGAGCCGCCGAGTTCCAGGTTCGGGGTTACTTTCACCGCCACTTTATCCCCCCAGGTATAAGGCAAGGGGTTAATGGTCTGGTAGGGGCTTCCATAGACTGGGAACTCAGGATAGGGTCCGCGCAACCAGTGATAGCCTGGCAGTGCGCCAACAAACGCAGTATTGCGAATCTTGCCCAGCCATGACAGGACCCCGGGAAGTTGGAAGGGTGAAATTCTGCCGAATTTCAACATGGGTTCGGCAACGGCATTATTGGAAAACATCAGAGACGAGCCGTTGTCCGGCCCCCACCAGTAACTTTGATATCCGAAAGAAACTTCCCAGTTTGCGACGTTCAGAGCAACGTAGGCCTCAATCGGGCTGAACTGGTTGGTCGCATTGAATGTCGGAACCGAGGACAATGGCAGAAGGGGAACGCCATTGGTCATGACAATCTGCTGTGCCTGCTCCGGCGTATAGTTTGGAAGCGAAGTGGAGTGCTGGAATTCTCCACGAAAATAGAAAGCAAGTGGGCCGGCTTCTGCCCGCACCGCGCCGCCATCAACCGTGTTGAAGCCTTCTCCGTAGGGACGGCCATAGTCGTCGTAAAGTGTTTGGGCGAAGTTAAAACTGTCGCGCAAAGGCCTGCCACCGATAGCCGTTATACGGGCATAGGCTGAGTCGAGCTCCACGCCAAGGTTGTGCGCGCCTTCCAAATTCGCCAGCTCGATCGCAAATTCCCGGCGCAAATCGTGAATGAGTGGAGCCACCGCCGGATTTTCTCCTGATCCTCCCGCCATCTCTTCCGCTTCCAACACTAACCTAGCGCATTCCAGTCGTGGCCAGGGGCGGATGGCCAGAATTTCCGTCGGTAGATAGCCCATGGCAGTGAGCCGTTCAAAGACGGGGTAGACCCAGCCATCTAATGGAACATAGGTTGTTCCCATATATGCGGGATCAGGTAGTTTGTCGTCGGGAGATTTCTCGAAGGTGCCCCAGTTCGATGCGGAAATTTCCGCTCCGCTGCTTCTTGCGCGATAGATTTGCCACCCCAGGTACCAACCCAGGGCGCTGCCAATTATGGCGTCGGAGGTCCAGTGCTTCTGCCCGATTATTCTTCCCGCACTCACTCCGCTGGCGACGCCATAGGCCAGAAGTTTTGTCAGGAATCCGGGATATTCGTGGGCGATGACGCTCGCCGCCGACCACGCCACAGCGGCGGTATTAGAGGGAAATGAATTTCCTCCGTAAAAAAATTTGCCTTTGTTGTCGCCGGTAAATGGGCGCTCGCGCTGCGTCATGTATTGAAAAGCGGTCGAAATAGCGGAGGAATCGATAGCAGCTTCCCCGACGAGAAAGCCGGTCTCGCGCTGGTGTTCGTTCTTGTTGGCCTGGCCGAGTAAAAATAAGCCTCCGCCGACTCCCACCAGGCCCAGCGCTGCGGCTGTAGATCCCCGCGAGGCCAGCTTGATGGTATTCGGCGAGGTTGGCAAATGGCCCTCGATCGCCGTGTCACTTCCTACCAAGAGCGCTGTACCGATGGTTGCCGGAACATAGAAGTAGAGGCTCGGTACCCTGGCACGGCCCGGCAGCGTCCAGAATGCCTTCTGGTCTTCCAGAAGATACTTTGGCAGCGAACTGACCTTTAAGCTCGAAGTCTCCTGGTATGCCGGGGCCGATGTGCTGGAAGCAGTGGGATTGACGGTTGCGGGCATAGCAGGAGGGCTCGCCTCCGCCCCGGTCTCTGGAGCCGTACGAACTGACCCCGGCGCTGCCACTGCCGGCTGAGTTGCCGTCTTCGCCTCCGATTCCCCAACCGAAGGCGCCGGATTCTTCCCTTTGTCACTTTCTGCCACTGCGCCTGAGGCCGGCAGAGCGAGTGGCTGCTTCAACGTATCAGCAGTGGTTTGTGCCAATGACATCAGCCACCGCGAGGCTTCTTTGGCGAAAATGGGATCAGTTTCGATGCGGGCAAAGAGCATGGCATCGGTGATCGATTGCTGGCTGACCTGCGCTCCCGCACTCTTCATTTGCTTCGCCAGATAGGTCTTTACCACGGGAACCAGTTCGGGATGATCGCGCAACAGCTTGGTTAGCCGGTCGCTCTCTGTCTTTGAAGCGGCGACGCTCTGGGTTTCCGCAGGTGTACTATGCACGACACTCGAGCCAGATTGAACTTGCCCTTGCACGCAGGGTAGCGTGCTTGTCCAAACCAGGGCCAACGCCAAGGATTTTCTGGTCCATCGCGCAACCACACTACAAGTCAAGCTGGAAGGCTCCGAAAAGGAATGCAAAGTTCCGACGACATGAGTACCGAATTACAACTGAGCTACGGCAGCCGCTGCGATCGCAAGAGAAGCAAGGAATTGAGCTGTCTCCAGCGTAGTTTTCCATGCAGAGGAACCGGTGACGAACTTCTCGGGAACCACCAGAACATCTCCCGGTTGCATTTTGGTGGCAAGTACACCGCCTGAAAACCAGCCTTCGCTCCCCCCCGAAGAAACTACAGAGCCATTGGCGCGAATGATATAGATGCCTTTCTTGTTTGCCAGTTGGGTAGGGCCTCCGGCTTGCTTTAGATACCACGAAGCCGTCTTGCCTGGTTTGTAGCTTATGGCATTGGCGTTGTAGACCTGGCCATAGGACAAGACGAAGTTCGGTTTCTTGGGTACGGTAATGACGTCTCCGGCACGCAAACTGATGTCTGCCGTAGTGTTCTCCCAATCCGCGATGTTCGATGTGACGTTGATGACCAGCCGGCCCGGCACCGGTTGGTTCTGGAGCCCGGCGATGGCCTGCTGCCGCTGGCTCTGTACCGCTTGCAAGACGGCTGCCTGGTCTTGTCCCGTGGTGTTGGGGGAGATACGCACGGTAGGCGAGGTCAACTGGAGACGGTTGATCAACTCCTGCCGTCCCCTTTCCTCCAGTTTGCGGACATCCTCACGTTCCAGCACGATGCCGGGTGCATAGGCGGCAGAGCGGAAGCCCCCCACTCGCTTCACGAAGGTACTCAACTTTTCGCCTTCATTAATGCCATAGCTGCCTGGATAGAGCACCTCGCCCTTGATGGTGACGGAGCGCCCTATGTCGTTCCAACCCGGAATCTGCAGGATGGTCAGCACGTCGCCCGGCTTAAGATGAGCATCCGCTGCTGCATCTCCCGTGACGGCGGCGCCGATGCGCACCGTCTTTTGGTCTGTCACCACGCGCTGTCCATTCTCCACGACGTAGCTTGCCAGCGTTGCCGAGTCCAGATACGCGCTGCGGTTGAATCCGCCCGCCATTTTCACCAGGTCTGACGCAGTCAGTCCGGCACTCATCGGGTATTGCCCAGGCCGCAGCACCTGACCGTAAATGGCAACTTTCGGCGCATCGATTTCATAACGCCCGAAGATGCGGACGGTGTCGAACGCTTGCAGAGGGATGGCCTCACTGCCCCCGAGTACGTCCGTCAGATTGAACTCCAGGGTGACAGGCCGATAATCCGGCGGCAACAGGCGAACGATTTCAGCGTGTGCGGCAGGCTCCGGAAGGACGTCCTGGTAGCTCTTCACCAGGTCAGATATTTTCATTCCCGGCTGGAAGGGATAGGGACCGGGCCGGTACACGTGGCCCTGAAGGTAGACCGTCTGGTTCTTGTAGGGATCGATGGCTCCCACATAGATACGGTCTCCGTCCTGCACCATGAAGGGAGAGGCTTCATCGGCAACCGCGGTGCCTGATTTCGATATCGGGAGGGGAACCTTCAGACTCACCCGTTGCTCATGTGGTTCGACGCGCTCCACTCTGGCCTCGGTCAGCGAAGCGGAGACGGTGACGCCGCCGGCCATATCAATCACGTCCGAAAGCCGGTCCGTCTTGTCCTTCAGTTCATAGACGGCCGGACGCCGAACGGTTCCCGAGACTCCTACCTGCGGGCCGGCGGCAGGAACCATAATCGTGTCGCCAGGCTCCAGATGCTCGATAGCCTTCCTGACTCCAAAAATCAGAAGGTCGTACAGATCCTGCTGGCTGATCAGAGTGGTGCCGCGATAGTGCTGCACCACGCGCATCGAGCCGGCCGCGGTAGGACCTCCTGCCGCATACAGGGCGTTTAACGGCGTTGACAGCGAACTGATGTCGTAGGCTCCCGGCCGCTGTACGTAGCCCACCACATACACTCGCACTGTCCTCAGCCGGGCCACCGAGAGAGCGATCTTCGCATCGTGGAATTGCGGCTGCATTTGGGCTTGCACCCGCTTTTGTGCATCCTCCAGGGTGAATCCGGCCACGGTGATGGGGCCGACGTCGGGCAGCGAGATGCGGCCTGCGCGGTCCACCACTCGAATGAGTTGCTGCGATATGCCTCCCCAGATGTCAACCACCAGGGTGTCCCCGGTCCCCAATACGTAATCCGGGCCGGCCGGCAGATCCATTGGAAACTTGTCCAAACCTACGACATCAGGCCGGAAGATATCGGCGCCGAATCGCTTGAGGGGTTGGCCCTGAACCTCATAGCGCCGGTAGAGGTCGGCGGTGGACGGCAGTCCCGGATACGGATTCTGTTGCGGTATGGTCTTGGGAAATAGTGGCGCGGGCTCGGCCACGGCGGAAGGTTGAGTTGGCCGTCCCACCCGGCCCGGATATCCCTGCGTCGTCGTTTCGGGCGAAACCGGTCCGGCCTGCGTGGCCTGCTCACCATTGGTTCCTTCGGCTGTTCCTGCTCCCGCTTGCGGCACTGCATAACCCGGCGGCTGCGGATATTGCGCTCCGGGATACTGTGGTGGCGGGTACTGTCCCTGCGGATACTGTGCCTGGGGATTCTGCGGCGGCGGATACTGTGCCTGCGGATACTGTGCTTCAGGATACGTCCCCGCCGGATACGGTTGTCCGGTGGTTGGTGGCATGCCTCCGCTTTCGGACAGCCGGCCTTGGGCGCTGGTCAAAGCTTGTGACCACCGCTGTGCCTGCTCCTCCGTGATAAAGCCCCGGTTCACCATCAAACGAATGGCTTCAGCGCGGAATGCCGGATCGGATTGCAGGCGTCCCATGAGGACTTCGTCGCTGATGGACTGAGCCGTGATGGCGCTGCCCTGCTCTCCCAGCTTGTCCGCCAATAGTGATTTCAACTCAGAGGCGACTTCGGGATGTTCAGACAAATACGTTCTGAGTTCCGAAAATGAGGTCTGGATCGAGTCGCTGGCCCCAACGCCGGGATTATTGGCTTGCGCCACCAATGGCATGGCCTGCAAGCAGAACAGCAGGCAGGCAAGAAATAGCGAACAGTGTTTCTGGAGACGTGGAAGAAGCATGTGCATGGAAGTATCGGCTTGTCGAGGATTAGACAGCGCGTCTGCCCGGGGCTTGCTGTTTCTGGAGCGCATTCAACAGAAAGCGAGTGTACTCGGGAGTTTTCTGGTCCTGAACTTCAGAGAAGAATGGCTGCAGGGTGTAGTGTGCCCCCACCGCTCCGGCCAGCCCCAATGTCGCCACCACGGGATCGAAGTCTTCAATCATGCCCTTCGAGGCACAGCGCCGGAAGTACGAGTTGATGGCGTCAAAAATCGGGCCCAGGTGTTCCCCCAGCAGCCGCTCGGCGCCGGCCAGCTCAAAGCTCGCCACGTACAGCAGGCGCATCAACTCCGGCGGCCGGAACATGTTTTCGGTGATGAAGGCAACAATCATGGGAATGACGGTTTGCGGATCGGCATCGGAGGAAAGCCCCTGCTGCAACTCGCGATTCAGCTTGACGCCATTGAGCCGTGAGTCCGCCGCCGCCCAAAACAAATCGGTCTTCCTGGGAAAGTGACGAAATAAGGTGGCCTCATTGACGTTCGCCAGGTTAGCTATGTCGCGCGTGCTGGTGCCTTTGAACCCATGTTGCGCAAACAGCTGCACTGCGGCCTCAATAATTCGCGCCTCGGTTATGTTCCGAGCCAAACTCTTCTTGGCGGACATGTTGTTACCTCGGTATTCGTTCATTCGTCCGAATTGCTGGTTCGCGCACCCCGGTAGGTTGCCGGCGGACGGAAGGTGGGTTGATCGAAGGGGCTTCGCGACTTACGAGGGGAAAGGAGCTTTGTGCCAATAGACAAAGCTTCGCTTGTCTCACTTAGGTAAGACGCTTTCCACTTGGGCGGGCGGGACCGCGCTGGGCGCGTAACCAGGCGTCGTAGAAAGTAAGAGTGAGTCTTTTTGCCTTACTTTGCCGGTATCGTCACTAGCAGCTTTGACGACGGCTGCCAAGGTACTCCTGCTCGCGTGCAACCGCTTGCACGCGGATTCATAACCCCAGCTTTGGCAATGCTGAAGGCTATTCTCGAATGTTCCCTATGTCAAGGTTAACCTTGTCATTAATCGGCGTTTTGACCACTGGTGCAAATGCCATTGCAACAGCGTGTGCGCACTAAGTTTCGCGCCCATCATGCATGAATCGGACTGTTGGCTTTCCCGCGTGCTCGATTTGCGTCGCGCGGTTTCTGGTGGCAAATTTGCTGGCGAATCCGCAGCGGCAATCCTAAACTGATCCACTCAGCCTTTTTCAACGCTTGATTACAGGAGAAATCGTGAATCGATTACTGGTTGCACTGGGGCTATTTTTGACGATGGGTGTCCCAGCATTCGCTCACCAGACGGCCAATCCTAATTCCAACCTTAGCCCCAAGGTCCAGGCCTGGACGATTCTGGACAACGGGGTCGCCAACTCCAGCTACGAAAAGCGTTCCAAAGCCGTGCAAGTGCTCGGGCTGCTGAAGGACGACAAGGAAGCCGAGAGCATGGCCCTCAAGGCACTGGCTGACGAGCGTCCTGAGGTCCGTGCGGCTGCCGCTGCCGCGCTGGGAAACATGGGCGCCAAGAGTGCCATTCCCGACTTGCGCAAGATGTTTGAGGACAAAGATGTCACCGTGATCCTGGCCGCGGCGCGTGCCTTGCTCGACCTGGGCGACAAGGATGGTTACAACGTCTATTACGCCATCCTCACCGGTGAAACCAAGACCGGCAAGGGACTGCTGGACGAGCAGAAGAAAATGCTCAAAGATCCTCGGAAGATGGCCCAGTTTGGCTTTGAGACCGGCATAGGATTTATTCCCTTTGCCGGTGTTGGCTGGACGGCCTTCAAGACGCTCCGCAAGGACGACGTCTCGCCGATCCTGGCGGCCTCGGCTCTGACCCTGGCGAACGATCCTGACCCCAAGAGCGGACAGGCACTGGTCGATGCCGCGGACGGCAATAAGAGCTGGATTGTGCGTGCCGCCGCCTTGAACGCGCTCGCCAAACGAGGCGATCCCAAGCTCATCAAAGCTCCTGAAGACGGATTAACCGACGAGAAAGAAGAAGTACAGTACTCGGCTGCTGCGGCCGTGATCCGGCTCAGCGATATCGCCGAGCAGGGTGCAAGACATGCCCCCGCCCGGCACGGCCGGAAAAAGTAGGGCCCGATCCCAGCGGTTCGATACTGGATCTTGCCACATTGGTATGCGACTGGAAGCGTGATCTATGAAACGCAGGCTGTTTGTTCTCTCCCTTGGTTTGGCTGCTTGCTCGCTTATATGGGCACAGAGCGGGCCAAATTCGCCTTCGGCTCCCGCGGTGACGGTGATTCGGGCCGGCACTCTTATCGACCCGGCCTCCGGCCAGACGAAGCACAATCAGGTGATCCTCATTCGCGGGAACCGCGTCGAGAACGTTGGCGACGCCGGCTCCCCGATTCCGGCGGGCGCGAAGGTCATTGACCTGTCGAACCTGACCGTTCTGCCGGGCATGATCGAGTCGCACACCCACATCTTTCTGCAAGGTGAAGACCCGGCGCTCGGCGGGTACGACATTCAATTGCTGAAATTTCCTCTCGCCTATCGCGCTGCCCGGGCTACGGTGTCGGCGCGCCGCGCGTTGGAGCAGGGCTTTACCACCATCCGCGACATGGAAACCGAGGGCGCAGGCTACGGTGATGTTGGCATCAAGATGGCCGTCAATGAGGGGCGCATTCCCGGCCCGCGCATCTTCACCACCACGCGCGCTATATCGACCACGGGCGGCTACCCGCTCGAAGGCTATGCGCCGGAGATCACGGTACCGAAGGGGGTGCAGATCATTGACGGGCCCGTGGAGGCGCGCAAGGCGGCGCGTGAGCAGCTTGACCACGGCGCTGACTGGATCAAGGTCTACATGACGCACCGCTCCTGGGTCGACAAGAACGGCAACCTGGTCTCGCAACCCACGCTGACCCTGGAGGAAATCAAGGCCATCACCGATGAAGCGCACGGCTGGGGACACAAGGTGGCCTGCCACGCCTACAGCGGTGAGGGCCTGCAACGTGCGCTCGACGGCGGCTGCGATTCAATTGAACACGGATTGCTCCTCAGCGATGCACAGATTGCGCAGATGAAGCGCGAGGGCATTTGGTACTGCCCGACGATTGCCATCTATTACAAGGAGTGGGCGCCGGAGAACACTCCGGACGGCAAGCGCGATCGGGCGCGGGCCGCCGACCACGAGGTGTCCTTCAAGAAGGCCTTGCAGGCGGGACTGAAGATCGTCTACGGCACCGACGTGGGCGGCTTCTCCTGGGACCAGCCTATTGCCCAGGACTTTCCCTACATGGTGAAGTTCGGCATGTCGCCGCTGGAGGCTCTGCGCTCGGCCACCATCCGCCCCGCGGAAATGCTGGACATGACGGGACAGATCGGCGTGATTGCCCCAGGCTCTTACGCCGATATCATTGCCGTCGAAGGCGATCCGCTGACCAATATCGAAGCGCTGGGCAAGGTGCAGTTCGTCATGAAAGGCGGGCAGGTATTCAAGACAGTGGCTGGGCCAAGCTCGCGCTAAGCCCCGAAAAAGCTCCGGTCTCTTTTAGCCCAGTACTGCATCTATAATTGTGAATTGTTTCCGACCTCCGCAGCCTAACCGGCATACCGATGGCTACGGCGGCGGTGTTCAGCCGTTTTCAGGCGCAAATGGCGTTTTGATGCGGCAAGCGTAAACGGCTGGACCGAGGGTGTGGAGGGAAACGTCCACGCCTCCCGTGCTTGGAAAGGAAGCAGACGCAACGCGTGGACGTTTCTCGCCCCGCTGTCCTCTCCTTATTCTCAGCGCAAAATCGAAACCACGTGCTTCGCTGTTCGCCTTTCGCTCTTCGCCAGATTTCGGAGAGAGCTGATCTTGGCGCCCAGGTTGTCTGGCGAAAAGCGAAGAGCCAAGAGCGAATGGCGGCATCAGCGTGTTTCTCACCGACAAATTCGGACGGCGCATCAGCGATCTGCGAATCTCCATTACCGACCGCTGCAACTACAAGTGCGTCTACTGCCGCTCCGGCAACAATGGCGCGCAGTTTGCCGAGCTGCCTATCTCCGACTACCTGCGCATGGCTCAGCTCTTTGTCTCGCTAGGCATCACCAAGGTCCGCCTGACCGGCGGAGAACCGCTGTTGCGTCGCGGTCTCATCGACATGGTTGGCGAGCTAAGCCGGATGCGAACGCTGGAAGGCGATCCGCTCGATATCGCCATCACCACCAATGGACACCTGCTGGCCGACATGGTGAAGCCGCTCGCCGACGCCGGCCTTTCTCGGGTGACGGTTTCGATGGACGCAGTGGATTCAGCTCGCTTCGCGCGCATCACCCGTGTGCCTGATGGCTACGAGCAAGTGCTTGCCGGAGTACGCGCCGCCCAGAGTGCCGGCCTGAATCCTGTAAAGGTCAACTGCGTCCTGCTGCGTGGCTTCAATGACGACCAGGTCGCTGCCTTCGGCAGGTTCGCCCGCGAGGAAGGCGTGGTCGTGCGCTTCATCGAGTTCATGCCGCTGGAAGAGGACCGCGTCTGGTCGCCCGAGATTGTGGTGCCGCTGGAGGAGATTCTGGCGCGCATGTCCGAGTTCATGCCGCTACGCGAAATCCACCGCGCCAACAGCGAAACCGCGCGCCGTTACGTCTTTGAGGACGGCATTGGCGAGATTGGCATCATCGCGCCCGTCTCCCATCCCTTCTGCGGCCATTGCAGCCGCGTCCGCATAACTTCTGACGGCAAGATTCGCACCTGCCTGTTCTCTGTCCGCGAGCACGATCTGGTAACGCGCATGGCAGCGGGCGCGTCCGATGAGGAGCTCACCGAGTTCATCTATCGCGTAGTCGATCAGAAAGAAGAGCGTCACCACATCGGCGAGCCGGGTTTTGTGCCGGCTTCAAGGACGATGGTCCACATCGGCGGCTAGCCCCTTGCTTAATCTTCACCTCCGCGTAACAATACCCTTCGGAAGCTCCTGTCACATCGCCGTGTGACCTAACCGGCCTGAGACCCCGGGCAAGTTAAGGTTTTGTAACGCAGGCGGTGGCGGGGCATCCAATAGGCTGAGTAGTAAAAGCGTCAGCTTGCAGCTTCAACATCCCCGTAGGTCGGGTCCGCCAAAGGCGGGCAGTGGATCTACTGGAGCCGCGGGCCAGCTTTCAACATCCCCGTTCCGGGGTGCCATTTCCGATCACAACGGAAGACGCCGCCGGGACTGAAGGCAGAGACATACAAAGTGGCTACGGCACCTGTAACAGAACCGGTATCCTGCTCGCTCGAGAACTATCTCGTTCTCCCCGACAACTCGATGGACGCTCGCATCACGGCTGCCCGCGCAGAGTTGGGAGGCGAGTGCGTGATCCTCGGACACCATTACCAGCGCGACGAAGTTGTGCGTTTTGCCGACTACACCGGCGATTCCTACCGGCTTTCGCAAATGGCCGCGCAGGCAGAGGGGAAGTACATCGTCTTCTGCGGCGTGCATTTCATGGCTGAAAGCGCCGACATTCTGGCGCGACCGTCGCAATCGGTGATTCTTCCCGATCTCAATGCCGGCTGCTCCATGGCCGACATGGCGGAGATTGGGCAAGTCGAGGACGCCTGGGAGCAGTTCGTCGCCCTGGGCCTGACCGATGACGCGGGCAATGGCATCACGCCCATCACCTATATGAACTCCACCGCCGCGATCAAAGCGTTTTGCGGCGAGCGCGGAGGACTGGTATGCACGTCGTCGAATGCGAAGTCCGCATTTTCTTGGGCCTTCGCGCGCAACGAAAAGATTTTCTTCCTTCCTGACCAGCACCTGGGCCGCAACACTGGATTTGCCCGCGGCATTCCTCTGGACGAAATGGTGGTTTGGGACCCCTACATGCTCCAGGGAGGGCAAACCGAGGAGCGCTTGCGCCGCGCCAAGGTCATCCTGTGGAAGGGACACTGCTCGGTGCACCAGCGCTTTTTGCCGGAGCATATCGACAAAGTTCGCGCCAGGTATCCGGGGATTCAGGTCGTGGTTCATCCTGAGTGCCGCTGGGAGGTTTGCCAGAAGGCCGACGGCATCGGCTCAACCGACCAGATCATCAAGACCGTGAAGCAGGCCAAGCCGGGAAGCGCATTTGCCATCGGTACCGAAATTCACCTGGTCAACCGTTTGGCAAAGCAGTTTCCCGACAAACACATCATCACGCTCGACGACTCCGGCTGCCTGTGTACGACGATGTTCCGCATCTCCCCCCAGCATCTTTGCTGGGCGCTGGAGAACCTGGTAGATGGCAATGTGGTGAACCCCATAAAAGTTAAACAAGATGTAAAGAGGTGGGCACGCGTCGCGCTTGATAAGATGTTAGAGATACAGTGATCATTCGCATACGCAAACGTCCCCGAGAGAAGTACCTGCGGCGCGTGCCCCGCTTTCTGCTCGATCTAAGGGAGCACCGGCGCCGTATTGACGGCCGCCACATGGCGGCCCTGCGATTGCTCGAAGCCAGCGAGGCTGAGACTGACATGCCACGCACCTTTACTCTTTCCGAAGCCGAAACCCTGTTGCCCATTTTGGAGTCGTTATTACGCTCGGCCATGCAGGCCAAGTCCCAGATCGAAGAAATCGAATCCGAGTTCGAAGCGGTGCGCAGCCGGGTGTTCCTGAATGGTGGCACGCTGGTCGACGTAGCCAAACTTGCTCAGCGCAAGGCCGAACGCGAAAAAGCCGTACAGCAGGCCAAGGACGCCGTTGCCGAGATCGACGCCGCCGGCGTCCAGGTGAAAGACCTCGACATCGGCCTGCTCGATTTCCCCTGCATGGTCGAAGGTGAGATCGTGTTGCTCTGCTGGAAGCTGGGTGAGAAGGGAATCACCCATTATCACGGGACCAACGACGGCTTCGCCGGCCGCAAACCGATCGACGACCGCATCCCCCGAGGACAGAAGAAGTCGAATTGACGCGGCCGTTAAGCTAACTCGGTAGTGCTGGCCGCGATTGGGTAGTGCTGGCCTTCAGGCCAGCGTACAACGCCTTCGATGTGAAGGGGCACGGCTTCAGCCGTGCCGAATCAAATACTACGATTTGGGCTTCAGCCCCTGAGGTTCTTCCAAGCTGGCGTTGAGCAATGACGAAGTCGCTCTTGTTTATCTCCGGACTTCTGCTGCTCGTGTCTGGTGTCTCCGTTTGGTATTGGTTATCGCTCCGTCCCAGCATGGGAGACGCTGAGTTCGTTCTTACGCCCCAAGTACAGATACCGACATGATCCAGCTCTCCTCCGCCGGGAAACGCTTCGGCCCCAAGCTGCTGTTCGAAAACCTCGACTGGCTCATCACCTCGCATGACCGCGTCGGGTTGGTCGGCGCCAACGGCACCGGCAAATCCACCCTGTTGAAAGTTCTCGGCGGGCTGGAGTCGCTCGACTATGGCAGCATCACGCCTGCCAGGAACACAACATTCGGCTACCTGCCACAGGACGGCCTCCGCCTGTCTGGACGCACCGTGTTTGCTGAGTGCATGTCGGTATTTTCCGATCTTCACGACATGGAACGCGAAATGGAAGAGCTCACCCACAAGATGGCGGATCTCGATCACACCTCGGCCGAGTACCAGCAGGTGGCCGACCGTTATCAGCGCATCTCCGGCGAGTTCCACGTGCGCGACGGCTATGCGCTGGAGGCGCAGGTCGGCGCTGTCCTCGACGGCCTCGGCTTTCACAAAGAAGACTGGACGCGGCTGACCGATGAATTCTCCGGCGGCTGGCAGATGCGCATTGCCTTGGGCAAGCTGCTGCTGTCGAAGCCGAGTCTGCTATTGCTCGACGAGCCCACCAATCATCTCGACCTCGAAACCCGCAACTGGCTGGAAGACTATCTGCTGCAATATCCGTACGCGTATGTGCTGATCTCGCACGACCGCTACTTCCTCGATGTCACGGTCGATCGCATCATCGAGATCTGGAACAAGGGCGTTCACTTCTATAGCGGCAACTACGAGAAGTATCTGCAGCAGAAGCAGGAGCGCCGTGATTCGCTGGTCGCCGCCTACAAGAACCAGCGGGAGCGCATCGAGCAGCTTGAGGCGTTCATTAATCGCTTTCGCTACCAGGCCACCAAAGCCAAGCAGGTGCAGAGCCGCATCAAGGAGCTCGAAAAGATCGAGCTCATCGCGGTTCCTCCCGACGAGAAGACCATCCACTTCAGCTTCCCGCAGCCGAAGCCCAGCGGGCGTACGGTGGTCGAAGCCGCCGGGGTAGCCAAAGGCTACGGGCCGAAGGAAGTCTTTCGCGATGTCAGCTTCACCCTCCAGCGTGGCGATCGCATTGCTCTGGTCGGGGTCAATGGCGCCGGCAAATCGACGCTCATCAAGCTGCTTGCCGGAATCGAGCCGTTGACCGATGGCACACTGCATCTCGGACACAACGTCGAGCCTGACTATTTCGCGCAGGACCAGTACAAGGAACTCGATCCCGATCGCCGCATGCTGGACGATCTGTCCGACGTCTCTTCACAAAAGACCACGTCGGAGCTGCGCGGGCTGCTGGGCTGCTTCCTGTTCTCGGAGGACGACGCTTTCAAGCCGATTGGGGTGTTGTCCGGCGGCGAGCGCAATCGTTATGCGCTGGCCCGCATGTTGCTGCATCCGTCAAATTTCCTGCTGCTGGACGAGCCTACGAACCACCTCGACATGCGCGCCAAGGACGTTTTGCTGGAGGCGCTACAGAGCTATAGCGGCACCGTCGTCTTCGTTTCTCATGACCGCTACTTCATCGACAAGCTCGCGACCCGGATCTTCGAGGTGGGCGACGGAGGCGTCGAAGTCTTTCCCGGCAACTATGAGGATTATCTCTGGCGTAAGCAGCGAGTGGGCAGCGACGAAGAGACGGCTGACGGTTCGCGCGGCGACCATCCCACATTGTCCGACGTGCCGGGATACGTGCAGAAGTACGACCACGCCGGCGCCCCCAGGCAATCTTCCGATGAATCCTCCTCCAACGCCAATTCGAAGGGCGCCAGGAAACGCATCAACCCCATCAAGCTGAAACAATTGCAAGACCGCCAGCAGCAAATCGAAGCAGAAATTACCCGCCTTGAGCAGGGAATCGCACACTGCGAGCTTGAGTTGCAGTCTTTCGTCAGTGTTGAAGAAACACAAAAACAAACTGACCTGCTGGCCCGGCATCGCGCCGACCTTGTTCAGCGTATGGAGGAATGGGAAGAGCTTTCTTCTGTCCTGGAGGTAGGTGGCTGAATTTGTGTGAGGTGCAGCATGTCGAAAATCAGCGATCAGCACCCCCCGAGCTAAGCCCAGACTTTCCCCCGTTACTGCTGGGTTGTGGTACGTTGAACTGCGGCGGTGAGTTACGACGGCGGAAATGCAACGCCAACCGCATGGGTCGCGTCCAATTAGAATCTGGAGGGACGCCAGATGTCCGAGGAGAAAGGTGCCTCATACCACGATGGAAAACTCTGGCAAATTACAGAGTGACACCGTAACCAGACTGCGCAGCCTCGCGCATGATCTCAGCAATTCCATTGAAACCGTAATGCAGGCTTCTTATCTTCTGGCGCAGGCGAAGTTGGAAGAGCCCAACAAGAAGTGGCTGGACTTGATCGACCAGGCCACCCAGGATGCCGCCCGCATCAACCGGGAAATCCGCGACATACTCCGTTCTCAGAGTTAAGCACCCAGGTTCCAGCCGCTATCTCGGCCCGGGCTTGGACAGTTCGCCAGGAACGCAGCAACAAAAGCGTTGGCTGCCCAGGATTATAAGCAGCCAGCGCCTTGAGTGTTCCGTCGCGGGTTCGCGTTCTAGGAATTGAGAGTGGCGGTCATGCTCACTTTAGCGTTGAGAACACGCGAAACCGGGCAGCCCACTTCGGCATTGTGTGCTGCCTCCTGAAACTTATCGCGATCAGCCCCTGGAATTCGCGCAGTCACCTCCAGATGCGAGGTGGTGATGGTGGGGGTGCCGTCGATGAATTCAAGAGTAAGAGTGGCTTTCGTGTCGAGACTTTCGGCAGTCATTCCGAGTTTGCCCAGCTCTGACGACAGGGCCATCGTGAAGCACCCGGCATGGGCAGCGGCAATGAGTTCTTCGGGATTCGTTCCGATTCCTGATTCGAAACGCGTGCTGAACGAATATTGTGTGTTGCTTAAAACTGCGCTCTGGCTCGATATGGTTCCCTTGCCATCTTTCAGGCCACCGGACCAATGTGCCGTTGCTGTACGCTGCATTTCAAAGACCTCCTCAGAAAAATCGCTTTGCTCCAAGGTACACGAAGCGAGTGAAGGCGTGCTGCATCCCATAGTCAATTTGAGGACCGTTTATACCTTCGGAAAGTCGTAATAGCCTTTTCGTAACGGGGGCCTCCCACCTGTGGGCCTTGCGATATCCGCAAATTTGCGACAAAGTGAGCTGGGGTTTTTCTCAACGAACCCGAGTCAGAGGACGTATAACGAGTGCTAGCATTCTGCGTGGCCCGAGCGAGGCATTGAATCGCAGCACGCAAAATTGCTCAATTGGCCCGACGGGAAAGAACAGGAAGGCGCAATTCATCCCGCACGGTGCGGCAGCTTGAATACACCGTTTTGATGCTGCCTTTTGTGCTGAACGTTCATATAATGCGAGTAGTCAGAATACGCCCCGAGGAAGCTTTACAACTCCATTCCAGGAACGGTACGGACCGTTCGCTAGGTACCCACAATTGAGTATAGGAGATTCGAAACAATGAAACGAACTCTCATTGCTGCACTTGCGAGTTTAATGTTGGCCGGCGTTCTCGCCGGCGCCAGCGAGCCTGTTTTTCACATTGCTCCTGCGGCTATTTTTACGCTTGACGAGGGTTCGTCACCGGTGCTGATCAGTGCACCCTTTGCCACTTCGTACGGCGACTCATTGTCGCACTAAAAAGTTAACGCTTTATCAGCAGAGGTCGTCCCCCGCGACCAGGAGACATGTCATGAAGAAAGTATCCCTGTGTGCTCTGGTTAGTGTCATTTCGTTCACAATGGTTGCTGGTGCGCTGGAGGTCCACTCCGCGGCTCCCGCGACTGCTCTCAGTGTTCATATAGTACATCAGTCACAATCCTTGCAGGCTTCCGTCAATGTTATTCCGGGCGAAGGGGCGCCGATGCCGACCTGCTATCCCGGCAAGAACTGCGGCGCGGGCAGCCAGCAGCAGATGATCGCGGGTGAAGGGGCGCCGATGCCGACCTGCTATCCCGGCAAGAACTGCGGCGCGGGCAGCCAGCAGCAGATGATCGCGGGTGAAGGGGCGCCGATGCCGACCTGCTATCCGGGCAAGAACTGTGGAGCCGGTAGCCAGCAGCAGATGATCGCGGGCGAAGGGGCGCCGATGCCGACCTGCTATCCGGGCAAGAACTGTGGATCTGGTAGCCAGCAGCAGATGATCGCGGGCGAAGGGGCGCCGATGCCGACCTGCTATCCGGGCAAGAACTGCGGCGCGGGCAGCCAGCAGCAGATGATCGCGGGTGAAGGGGCGCCGATGCCGACCTGCTATCCCGGCAAGAACTGCGGCGCGGGTAGCCAGCAGCAGATGATCGCGGGTGAAGGGGCGCCGATGCCGACCTGCTATCCGGGCAAGAACTGCGGCGCGGGCAGCCAGCAGCAGATGATCGCGGGTGAAGGGGCGCCGATGCCGACCTGCTATCCCGGCAAGAACTGCGGTCCTGGTGACCAGCAGCAGATAATCGCGGGTGAAGGGGCGCCGATGCCGACCTGCTATCCGGGCAAAGACTGTGGTCCTGGTGACCAGCAACAGATGATCGCGGGTGAAGGGGCGCCGATGCCGACCTGCTATCCGGGCAAAGACTGTGGTCCTGGTGACCAGCAACAGATGATCGCGGGTGAAGGGGCGCCGATGCCGACCTGTTATCCGGGCAAAGACTGTGGTCCTGGTGACCAGCAACAGATGATCGCGGGTGAAGGGGCGCCGATGCCGACCTGTTATCCGGGCAAGAACTGCGGAGCGGGCAGCCAGCAGCAGATGATCGCGGGCGAAGGGGCGCCGATGCCGACCTGCTATCCGGGCAAGGACTGCGGTCCTGGTGACCAGCAGCAGATGATCGCCAACGCGCGCATAGCCGAGCCTGCGATGGCACGCAGCTAGGCACTTTTAAGGAATACGAAGGGCCGTAGTGTGCCTGTTCAAGCGGGCACCTTCGTGCGATGATAGATTTCTCGCTTGTCTACGACTGCCCCACGAGGATATCCTTAAGGGCGGTAATGAATCTTCTATTGTCCCAGACTACGCTGTGGTTCAGTGCCCAAGCCCTCCAGCTCGCAGTGCTGGTGTGCATGTATCGGCGAAGAATCCAGAACTATTATCCGGCATTTTTTTACTATATCGTCGTACAGGTCGTCTCCGATCCATTCTTAACTTTGGCGCAAGGTCGATGGCCTTACTTGTATTACTACGGGTATTGGGGAACCATCTGCGTTAGCGTGGTGCTTTCGTTCTTTGTGTTGCAGGAAGTTTTCCGCGACGCCTTCCGCCCCTTCGAGGCCTTACGCGACCTGAGCATAATTCTCTTTCGATGGGCCGCTCTGGTGCTGCTACTAGTCGCCGGAATGTCGGCAATCGCCGCCATAAACCAAAATCAACCCGACAACATTACCAGCACGGTCCTGCTGGTGGATCGCAATGTGCGGGTCATGCTCTGCGGATTGGTGTTCTTCCTGCTGATGTTCAGCGAGTATCTCGGAATCTCGCGACGCCACGTTTTGTTTGGAGTGGCCGTTGGCTTTGGTTTCATCTCTGCGATTCACATGCTGGTGGCGACCGCAGTGGCGCATCAGACGATTTTGCAGCGTACCACACTGTCCTCCATTAACAGCGGTGCCTATGTGATCGCATGCCTCATCTGGCTGGCATACGTTGGTTATCCCAAGACGCTGCTGGCGGGAGAAACCAGGTCGGATGAACGGCCAAAGGATTGGAACGATGCCCTGGCCGAAGCCCGCGCCAGGATCCCTTCAGAAAGCCTGCTCGACACCATGGACAAGACTGTGGCACAGCTCCTCGATCGGCGGGAGCACCACAGAGTCGCGGCTCACAAATAAGTCGGCCGGTTCACCGTCCCCTGTCCAGCTTTCCGGCCATAAGAGAAACAGAGCCTAAACCGGCGTCTTTGTCTTTCGAGAAGGATTGAAGAACGGCAGTGGGCGCGCTACAGCTCTCACCTTCTTGCGCACTGCTTCCACCGTCGCTTCGATCTGAAGCTGGGTTCCTGGTTTTGCGTGTTGCCGCTCCACACTGGCCAGCGCGATGAGCTGCTTCAGCAGGGGAGACCACGTCGTCGAGGTCGCCTTGCCCACCTGCCTGGTGCCTTTGTAGACCGGAACGTGTACCCGTGAGGCGATGCCAGGCGTTTGCGGCGCCAGACCCACTTCATCGAACAGCGCCTCCATTTCGTTCCAATCGAGCTCCAGACCCACAAGCTGCCGCTTCGAGCCTTGCGTGGATTCCTTAAGCAAAGCTTCGCGGCCGATGAAGTTTTCTTTTTCAAAGTGCACGAGCTTGCCCAGCCCGACTTCAAAAGGCGAGTACTTCTGCGAGGCAATGAGCGCCTTCTTGCTGCTGACGTAATCGACATCGGCCAGAATCAGCCCAGCCTCGATACGGGCCACATCCAAGGCAAGCATGCCGGTCGGATGAATATCAAACCTGTCGCCGGCGCGCATCAGCGCATCCCACACCGCCACCGCATCGTTCCAGGCGATCCAGATCTCGTATCCCAGATCGCCGGTGTAACCGGTGCGGGAAATATCGACGGGTACGCCGCCAATTTTGCCGGATGTCTTGCGAAAGTATTTGAGATTCGCAATGTCTGCTTCGGCAATGCTCTTTAACAGACCGCCCGAGGTTGGCCCCTGAAGCGCCAGCGCGGCAACCTGCTCGGTGATGTCGCTAATCTCAACATCGAAGCCGATCGCGTTCTGTCGAAACCAGCGCAGGTTGGGATCGGCGGCCGTCCAGCGATAGCGGTTCTCCTCCAGCCGAGTGATCGTGCCGTCGTCAATGACGTTGCCCTCTTCATCGCACCAGCAGCAGTAGATCACCTGGTCGACTGCGACCTTGTTGATCTCGCGCGCGATGACCCGGTTCACGAAGCGGGTGGCGTCAGGGCCGCTGATCATATATTTGAAGAGTGGAGTAACGTCGATCAGCGCGGCAGCATTGCGAATCGCATTGTATTCGTGCTCGTGATGCGTCTCGTAAACGCTGACCGCGTAGTAGCCAGACCATTCCCGATAGTTCAGGCTCTGGCAAAGTGAAAAGGTCCTCTCGTGAAGCGCGGTTCCGATAGGCAACGGCAATCTCCCGATTTCGCGCTGTGGGCGGATTATAGTAATCGCCGGGAGGTCACGGCAACAGCCCCCGGGCCCGGCCGAAGCTGATCGGCCCCGGCGCGCCCGATTTTGCTTTGCCCGCAAGCCCCGGATAGATGCTCACCGGACGCCGGCGCTAGATTTGCATCATGCAAAACGAATCACAGTGGCAACAGGTTCTCTCCCGCGATGCGCGCCAGGATGGCCGCTTTGTCTTCGCGGTCCGCACCACTGGCGTATATTGCCGGCCGTCGTGTCCCAGCCGTCGGCCTCGCCGCGACTCGGTCGAGTTCTTCGCCTCCCCCCAAGCCGCCGAGCGCGCCGGATATCGTGCTTGCCTGCGCTGCAAGCCGACGCAGGTTTCCGAGCAAGCCCAGTATGTACTGCACGCACGCCAATTGCTGGACAGTTCCGAGAGCGTCTTGACCCTGCAGGAGTTGAGTCGGCGCGTCGGGGTGAGTGCATTTCATCTGCAACGGCTCTTCAAGCGGGCTACTGGGCTGAGCCCCCGCGAGTACCAGGCGGCGCGTCGGACCCAGCAGGTGAAGGCGCGCTTGCGCGATGGCGTTGACGTAACAACTTCGCTCTACGACGCTGGTTACGGTTCCCCAAGCCGCTTGTACGAGAACGCCGGCAGACAGTTCGGCATGACTCCGGCGACCTACGGCAAGGGCGGCGCTGGAGAACACATCGCATTCGCCATCGCTGACTCGCCTCTTGGCAAGATGCTGGTGGCGGCTACCACGCGCGGGCTTTGCGCCGTCAGGTTCGGAGAAGACGCTCGCTTTCTCGAACGCGAATTGCGTCAGGAGTTTCACGCCGCTGAGGTGCAGCGCGACGATGCTGCGCTGCGCGAGTTCGTGGCTTCCATCCATGACGCACTGGCCGGGCAGGAGACGGTTCTTGATCTCCCGCTCGACATTCGGGCCACTGCCTTCCAGCAAAAGGTCTGGAGTGCTCTGCGCCAGATTCCCGCCGGCGAGACCCGGTCGTACTCCCAGGTCGCCCGCTCCATCGGCGACCGATCAGCCGCGCGGGCGGTAGCCCGGGCTTGCGCCACCAACCCGGTTGCGGTGGTTATTCCATGCCACCGCGTGGTACGCCAAGGCGGAGACCTCGCCGGCTATCGCTGGGGCGTCGAGCGCAAAAGGAAGCTCCTGCGCCAGGAGCAAGTGAAGCCTGGACTGGAACTCCGCCTGATAGCGGCTGGTCCCAAAAATCCGCCGCTACCGCCTAACCAGTGCTAACATTTTGTGCAACTGGGAGGATCCCATGAAGTCTTTACTGCTCCTCTCCTTGCTGATGTTTTCTGTGGCCGCCTTCGGGGAAGTGGCCGGTAATCCCGAAGCAGCTATTCCCGCTGGTGGCTCATCGGCGACCACGAACAGCCCCTACGCCGGAATGCCCGAGGGCCTCAGCGTTCTCGATCAGACGCAGGCAAACGATAGCTCCGGCCCAAATCGCGTCTGCCTGAAGATTCGCGCTTTTATTTTCGAAACCAACGACGATCAGGTTCCCAGGTTTGTGCGCGAAACCACTTGCCCGCCGGTGACCTGGAGCGCGACGAAGGTCAAGGGAAATATCCATCCGAAATTCGCTCCTGCGCCTGGAGGCAATCCTTTCTAGATCGCGCGCGTGCACAAAGGCCTCGCTCGCGGCGAGGCCTTGTGGGTTGCTTTATGGACCGCTGCCTAGGCGGCTTTGGACTCGAGGTTCACGCTGCGTGCGATTTGAGAGAGCGTTTCGTCGGCCTCCCTCTCCTCGTCCAGGGTCTGCTGCAATAGGCTTGCAATCTTCTTCTGCCCCAGCAACTCGGCGTACGTCCGGACCGTTCCATAGCCGGCCATTTCGTAGTGTTCCACCCGCTGCGCGGCGCTGATGATCCCAGCGTCGACAGTGGCATGATCGCCGCCCTGGGAGACAATATCGTCGCCTTCCTTGATGACGCCCTTCATGCCTTTGCAGGTTTGGCCGGAAGCGTCTTCGCCCAAAGTCTCGAAGATATTTTCCAGCCGTTGAATCTGCTGGCGGGTGACTTCCAGGTGCTGTTGCAGGGCACTCTTGAGTTCCTCGTGGTTTGCTGCCTCGATCATCTTGGGCAGCGCTTCGGTGATTTGGTCCTCCGCATCGTACAGGTCGCGCAACTCCTGCAAGAAGAGCTGCTCGAGGTTTTCCAGTTTCATGGTGAAAAGAGCCATGGTGTCGTCCTCCAACTCGGGATTCGATTTCTCCGTAGGATGGCACTCGCGCGGCACGTGTTGTGCGGTTTTTGGGCGAGTAGTCGCTTTTTGAGCTCGATCCGCCCGCTGGCGTTTCTGTTGCTGTTCCGGGCCACCCTGACCGGGTCCGGGGCATCACTGCGGGATTCCCATATCCAAAGTGGCGGCGGCCTTGGTTGTCCGTGACCAAAGCACAGCCAGGCGGTATCATGCAATGTTGCGTGTTTCGTGATCGAATCTGCCTTCTACTGAGGCCCTTATGCCTGTCCCCAAAATCCGCGTGCTGGTTGCCAAGCCTGGTCTGGATGGCCACGACCGTGGCGCGAAAGTAATTGCCCGCGCGCTGCGTGATGCCGGAATGGAAGTGATCTACACCGGATTGCGTCAGACTCCCGAGATGATCGTCAACGCATCGCTGCAGGAAGACGTGGACGTGATCGGCCTCAGTATTCTCTCGGGAGCCCACAACGTCATCGTGCCCCGCGTCATGGAGCTGCTGAAGCAGAACCAGATGGACGACGTGCTGGTCGTCGTCGGTGGCATCATTCCCGATCAGGATGTCGAGGGCCTGAAGACCGCCGGTGTGGCTGCCGTCTTCCAGCCGGGTACGCCGATGGACTCCATCATCGACTTCATCCGCGCCAACGTGAAGCCGCGAGGCGTCGCCGCCGGGTAACGTTGCCCTCGTCGTCCGCTTCTACAGAGGCGAACTTTACGATCATCATTCTTGTCCAGGCGAGGGACCTGCTGCTCTGGTTTGCGTAAACCGACCCTTTCCCGCCCCGCAGTCTTTTTCAGTCCAGCTTGAAAGCTCTTGCGATTACTAGAGCTTCCGCGCAATCTTCTGCCCGTCCTTGGTCTCGATGACGATGCCGTGGGCCTGGCGGCAGTCCGACTCGCTGGCCTGTGTCCAGTTGAGGATGCCTGACGCTGCGCCGCAGCTGGCATGATGGCCGCAACCATGGGTTGTTGTCTTGCCGAAGCTGGCTTGAAAATCTGTCTTACCTAGCAGCTTCTCGACGGCCGCGATGTCATCGCTCTTGACGGCGCAACTCGCGTGCTGACCACAGGAATTGATGCCCCAACATTTCACTGGAGCAGCCTCGTCAGCATGCACCACGACCGGAGTGCTGAAACCGAGTGCCAGTCCTGCCATCGCCGCGAGAAGTAGTTTGGAGTTTGCCTGCATCGTGAAACTCACCTCCAATGCATGAGAGATAGAAGTGCAGCGACGGTAACACATTTTCTTGCCCGGCGCTCGTCCACAATTGTTGGCTTTCACACCACGATCAGGCTGAGGGTAAACCGGGCCGCTGCAACGGTGGCCTGCAACGCAGACCTTTGATCTTGCTCTTCGATTCTCCGATGCGAATCCGCAGCCCGGAAGGGCCCCTTGCCACAATTCTATATTTCTACTAATATAGAAATATGCCGGCCATTCAATCCAGTAACGATCAGGAAGCAATCACCAGATACGCCGACATGTTTTCCGCCATGGGCACCGAAGCCCGTTTGCGAATCGTGCAGTTGTTGCTGTCGGCACATCCGGACGGGATGGTCGTGGGTGAGATTCAGGAAGAGCTGGAGATTCCCAACTCGACCTTGTCCCATCACCTCGACAAGCTCAAGAACGAAGGTCTGGTCAATGTCCAGCGCGAGAGCACCTTCCTGCGCTACACCGCGAACATCCAGGCTCTCGAGGAGCTGCTTCAGTTCCTCTACGCCGAATGCTGTACCCGAAGTAAGGCTGTCAAACCGCAGGCCATCATTCAGCTTTGTAAATAGGAGGCAGTATGAGTACGACCGATATCAAGCAGATTGTGAAAGAGAAGTACGGACAGGCGGCGCTGCGCGTAACCACTGGCGGAAGCGGTTGCTGCGGAGCCACCGCGGCAAGCGATTGCTGCGACCCCATTACCGGCAATCTCTACGACGTCTCGCAGATTCAGCAAATACCCGAGGAAGCCCTCCTGGCCTCCTTGGGATGCGGCAACCCCACCGCTCTGGCGCAGCTCAGTCCCGGCGAAGTGGTGCTCGATCTCGGCTCCGGCGGCGGTATTGATGTCCTGCTCTCGGCGCGCCGCGTTGGCCCGACGGGAAAGGCTTACGGTCTCGACATGACCGACGAGATGCTTGCCCTGGCCAACGAGAACAAGCGCAAGTCCGGGATGGAGAACGTCGAGTTTCTGCAGGGCGAAATCGAGAACATTCCATTGCCCGATAATACCGTCGACGTCATCATCTCCAACTGCGTCATCAATCTTTCGGCCGACAAGGACAAAGTTCTGCGCGAAGCCTTCCGCGTGCTCAAGCCCGGCGGCCGCTTTGCCGTCTCCGACGTGGTCACGCGCGGCGAAATCAACCCGCAGATCCGGCAAAGCATTCTGCTTTGGGTGGGCTGCGTGGCGGGCGCGCTCGACGAATCCGAGTATCGCGCCAAGCTTGCGACAGCCGGCTTCGAGCAGATCGACATTGAGCCGACCCGAATCCACAAAACCGAGGAAGCCCGGGCCATCCTCTCCGCTGAAGGTATCGACGTCGATGCCATTGCCGCGGAGGTCGACGGCAAGCTCATGAGTGCATTTGTGCGAGCCGTCAAGCCTGCTTCGCCGAAGGCCTGTTGCGGCCCAACCTGCTGCAACTGACGCCGGGAGAACGCCAATGGAAGGACACTACAACGTACTGTTCCTGTGCACCGGCAATTCCGCGCGCTCCATCATGGCTGAGGCCATCCTGAACCGCAAGGGCAAGCCGGCCTTCACGGCCTATAGCGCGGGTAGCCACCCCAGCGGCAGCGTCCGCCCGGAAGCGTTACGCCAACTGGAGACGGCCCACATACCGGCGCAAGGTCTGCGTAGCAAGTCGTGGGAGGAATTCTCCGCCCCGGCCGCGCCCCAACTCGACTTCGTCATCACCGTCTGCGACAACGCCGCCAAGGAGGTCTGTCCGGTTTGGCCGGGGCAGCCGATCTCCGCCCATTGGGGAGTGCCCGATCCTGCGGCGGTCACCGGCAGTGCCACCGACCTTGAGCGCGCATTTCGCGACGCCTTCTTCATGCTCGAACGCAGAATCAGCTTGCTGCTGAGCTTGCCCATAGCCAGTCTGGATCGGCTTGCACTGAAGAAGCAACTGAACGACATAGGACAAATATCGGCTGCAACCGGGCAGACCATTTAGCCAGGCGGGGCACATGCATCAACGACGGCGGCTTAGCTTTCTCGATCGATATCTCACGGCTTGGATTTTCGCAGCCATGGCCGCCGGCGTGGCCCTTGGCTGGTTTGTACCTACCGTCGTCCCCTTTCTCAACCGCTTCAGCTTTGGAACCACCTCGATTCCCATTGCCGTGGGCCTGATCGTCATGATGTATCCGCCCTTCACCAAAGTGCGGTATGAAGAGTTGCCCGAGGTCTTTCGCAACAAGAAGATCCTCGGTCTCTCTCTGATCCAGAACTGGGTGGTCGGACCGATCCTCATGTTCGTGCTGGCCATCGTTTTCCTGCGTGGCTATCCCGAGTACATGGCCGGGCTGATCATGATCGGGCTGGCGCGCTGTATCGCTATGGTGATCGTGTGGAACGAACTTGCCAAAGGCGACACCGAGTACGCCGCCGGCCTGGTGGCGTTCAATTCACTTTTCCAGGTATTTTTTTATTCGCTGTATGCGTGGCTCTTCATTACTGTGCTGCCAGCACACCTGGGGCTGAAGGGGGCCGTGGTTTCGGTCTCGATCGCGGAGATTGCCAAGAGCGTCTTCATCTATCTCGGGATTCCGTTCCTCGCGGGCTACCTGACGCGCACGCTGCTGCTGCGCGCAAAGGGGCGCGAGTGGTACGACCACAGCTTCGTACCCCGTGTAAGCCCGCTGACGCTGATCGCATTGCTGTTCACCATCGTCGTCATGTTCTCGCTGAAGGGCCAGTACATCGTGCAGCTTCCCTTCGACGTACTGCGCATTGCCCTGCCCCTGCTGGCCTACTTCGTGATCATGTTCCTGGTTTCGTTTTACATGGGACACAAGCTGGGGGCCGACTACTCGAAGACCACAACCCTCGCCTTCACCGCCGCTTCGAACAATTTCGAACTGGCCATCGCGGTTGCGGTCTCGGTCTTCGGCATCAACTCGGGAGCGGCATTTGCGGCAGTGATCGGGCCGCTGGTGGAAGTGCCGGTGATGATTGCGCTGGTCAACGTAGCGCTCTATTTCCAGCGTTTGTACTTCACGACTCCCGGGCCGGTACCGATTGAGGCCGCCCCAGTCTCGGTGCGGGAGTAAGCGCCAGGCCCCTACAGCTTGTTCAGCCCATCCAGCGCGGCAACCTTGTAGGCCTCCGCCAATGTGGGATAGTTGAACACGGTATCGCGGAAGTACTCGATCGTCCCGCCCATGGCCAGCACTGCCTGTCCAATGTGTACGATCTCGGTCGCGCGATCCCCGATGATGTGTACGCTGATCAGCTTGAGTGTTGCGGGATCGAAGATCAGCTTCAGAAAGCCATCATCATCCCCCAGCATCTGCCCTTTGGCGAGCTCTGCGTAGCGGGCGGTCCCTACCTCATACGGAATCTTTTCACGCGTGAGCTGTTCTTCCGTCGGCCCCACCATGGAGATTTCAGGAATGGTGTAGATCCCATAGGGAATCAGGTTGGCAGGAACGTTTCCCGGCACGCCAAAGATGTGGCAGCTCGCCAGCCTGCCCTGTTCCATGGATGTGCTGGCCAGCGCCGGGAACCCAATCACATCGCCTGCAGCATAGACGTGCGGTACAGCCGTCTGATAGTTCTCATTGACCGCCAGCTTTCCCCGGGCGTCTGCGGTAAGCCCCAGGGCTTCGATGTTCAACTGATCGCTATTGGCCCGCCGCCCCACCGCATACAGCAGCGCCTGGCCATGCACCGTCTTGCCGCTTTCCAGCTTGGCAAAGACCCGGTCCCGGTCGTCGTTGAAGCCAACCTCAACCACCTTTTCACCCAACCGGAACACCGTTCCAAGCTGGCGAAGCTGAAAGCAAAGGCTTTCAATGATCTCGCGGTCGGCGAATTCCAGCAGCACCGGCCGCTGGTCCAGTAGCGTGACCTTCACACCCAGCGCCGCAAACATCGACGCATATTCCAGACCAATGATCCCGGCGCCCACCACGATCAGCTCCCGTGGCAGTTCTTCCAGTTCATGCACCTGGTCGGAATCGAAAATGCGCTTGCCGTCGATGGGAATTGAGGCGTCATGCGCCGGGCGGGTTCCACAGGCAATGACGAAGTTTTCTCCCCGCAGCAGGGTGTACCCACTGTCGCTGGCAACCTCGACCGTGTGGTCGTCAATGAACCTCGCATTGCCCTCGTAAACCGCCACCCGGTTGCGCCGTAGCTGCGATTTGATGACCTCAATCTCGCGCGCCATCACCGCGTCGGCCCGAAACGCCAGGTCCTGCATGGTGATGTTTTCCTTCAGCGCATAACCCCGGCCATAGAACGTCCTCTGCCGCAGCCCGCTCAGGTACAGGATTGCTTCTCGCAAGGTCTTGCTGGGAATGGTACCGGTGTTGACGCATACCCCGCCGATGCTGCGCTTGCGCTCGACCACGGCAGCGTTTTTGCGAAGCTTGGCCGCGCAGATTGCCGCCTTCTGGCCGGCGGGGCCGCTGCCGATTACCACCAAGTCATACGTGCTGTTCTTTACCGGTTCCATCATGCGGGCTCTCGGGATTTCTCCAGCGTGCGCTCACCAGGAAACTTGCAGAAGGTCAGAGGTGCGCCTTGAAACTAACATCATTTGCGGCATGTTAAAAGCCGCCGAAGGCCCATTGGCAATTCTGCCAAGCCTCGGTGAATACAGCATTGCAGAATTCGGTACGGCTGCTTTTGCGATGGCTACGGAAGGTGAGGGTGCAGGAGGCGTGGAAAGAGCCCCAGATATCGTGGCTGGAACAGGGCCATGTCCAGGGCGAAGAATCCGGTGGTGAGCGCGAAGGCGACCACGAATCGGCCCGCGTCGGCCACCTTCTTGCGCTGTGCCTGACAATATCCCCAGATCGATCCGATCATCACCAGTACGTTGGAGAACCATGCTGGAACCGCGATCAGCAGGTCCGGGCGGCCCAAATGTCCGCTTTGCGCCCACAGCGCAAGCTGTTGGAGTCCATTGATGAAGAAGGTCGTGACGAAAAGGTTGCTGTAGACCCACAGCCCAGCGGCAGACAGCCCAATAAAGTAGCCCCACAAATTCTTTCGGAGGCTCAGCCAAATGGCGGCCAGATACATCCATGCCTGGAAGAAGTGCAGCCAACCAATGCTCGGGTCCCACAGAGCAGACACGAGCAGCATGAGAATGAAAACACCGGAGCCGATCAAGATGAGCCACTGAGGTGCACGCGATGTCACAGGCAGAGGTACGCGCGAGAATGCCAAAAGGTTCACCTGGCGTGGTTTATGCCGGCGATGGGCTCCCCGGAATTCACCCCGCCTGCCGCCGGTGCGATATACTTGCTAGTTTGCCCCTCTGCTTTATTCGAACGCTGTAAGGCTTTCTATTAGAAGGAGAAACCTCATCATGGCTTCCTCGGCAGTTTCTTTTGCCCGCGAAAATCAGGGACGATTCCTAAACGAACTCAAAGATCTTCTCAGCATCCCCAGCATCAGCACCCTGGAAGAACACAAGGGCGACGTTCAAAAGGCCGCCCAGATGTGCGCCGACGAACTCAAGCGCATTGGTTTTGAAAATGTCGAAATCATCAGGACCCAAGGCCATCCCCTGGTGTACGGCGACTGGTTGCACGCCGCCGGCAAGCCGACGGCATTGTGCTACGCGCACTATGACGTTCAGCCCGCCGAGCCGCTGGACGAATGGAAGTCCCCCCCGTTCGTGGGCAAAGATGCTTATCCCGTTAAGGCCGAGGAATCACAATCGAAACAAAACTGGACATTGTCTGCCGAGCGCAACAACAACATTTATGCCCGCGGCGCCGTCGACGACAAAGGCCAGCTTTGGATGCAGATGAAAGCCTTCGAGTCGCTGTTCAAGGGTGGCAATGGCAAGCTGCCCATCAACGTCCGTGTGCTGTTCGAGGGTGAAGAAGAAGTCGGCGGCGAGAGCATCGAAGCCTTCGTTAAGCAGAATGCCACCTCACCCAAGCTCAAGGCCGATTTCGCTCTGGTCACCGACACCGAGCTGTTCGCGCCCGATCTGCCTACGCTGTGCGTTGGCTTGCGCGGACTGGTCTACACCGAGATCGAAGCGCAGGGCTCCAAAACCGATCTGCACTCCGGTGTGTACGGCGGCGCCGCCCCCAACTCGATCTTTGGCCTCATCGAAATCATCAGCAAACTGAAGGACTCCGACGGCAAAGTGCAGATCCCCGGCTTCTACGATGACGTGCAGAAGCCGACCGACGCCGAGCTGAAAGCCTGGGACAGCCTGCCCTTCAACGAAGAGGAATATCGCAAGAACGAAGTTGGCTCCAGCGTTCTCACCGGCGAGCCCGGCTACTCCGTGCTTTATCGCACCTGGGCGCGGCCCACGCTGGAAGTACACGGCATCGTCGGCGGTTTCGTCGGCGCCGGCGCCAAGACGGTCATCCCCGCCAAGGCCACGGCCAAGGTCTCGATGCGGCTGGTGCCCGACCAAGACCCCGCCGACATCCTCAAGAAGTACACCGATTATGTGAAGAAGCTCACGCCCAAGGGCATTGAGACCAAGATCAAAGTCCTCAGCAAGGGCCCGGCGTGCGTGGTGAGCACCGATAACAAGTATGCCAAGGCGTCGGTCGAGGCCATGCACGAGGTTTTCGGCAAAGACACCGTCTACATTCGCTCCGGCGGCTCCATTCCCATCGTCACCCAGTTCGAGAAGGACCTGAAGATTCCCAGTATCATGATGGGCATGGGCCTTCCCGACGACAACCTCCATGCGCCGAATGAGAAGTTCCACATCCCGAACTTTTACCGTGGGATCGAATCGCTCATTCGCTTCTTCCAGAAGCTCGGGGCCTAGTGCGGTAAGCGGCCAGGTTTTTTCCGGGGAGGAGAGTTTTCGTTAGAACTCTCCTCCGCAATTCGGCTATCATCTCCTTGGCCCTTAGCGCCCCCCAGGCTATTCGATTCAGGTAGAGGTGCGCCTTAGTGTCGGTGTTTTGCCGGGTAGTTGCAATACTAAAGCCATTATTTTTCTACATTCTAGCCAGCTGCGTGCTCGTGCCCCTGTCGCTGGCGGCACAACGCGAGCAGGACCGCACCACTATGCTCGCTGACGCCACTCCTCTGCCCGACGCCCCCAGTGCGACACTAGCCTCCGCCGCCTCCCCCGGGGAGTCTTCCAGCAGACCTGAGGAATCTTCCGGCGGCCAGCAGCTGCTTCCCATAACGCCAACGCCGGATTCGGTGAATCCGCCCTCGGACAAGATCAAGTGGAAGCCAATGATGGTACAAGCGCTCGAGTTCACCGTCTTCCAGCACGTCTGGCGGGCGGCCTGGGACCCCGGGCTCCGGTATCTGATCGCGCACAAACCCTTCTGGCACGATTATGGGACCTCGCTCACCGGCTACAACATGAATCACTGGAGCGATGGCGATGACTTTGTGGTGAACGATGTCGGCCATCCCATGGAAGGGGCCGTATTCGGGCGCATCTTTCTGCAAAACGATCCCAAGAGTTTTGTGCAGATTGGCAGGCACAACGGCTACTGGAGCTCACGTCTTTGGACGCTGCCCTGGATGTTTGCCTGGTCCACCCAGTTCGAGGTTGGACCGTTAAGCGAGACCTCCATCGGTAACCAGGGTGGCTACTACTACAGCATCGGATGCGGTACCGACAAGGCCTGCCTGACCACGCCGCCCTATTCCCAGGGCGCCAATAAGTACACTGGCGTGGGTGGCCTTACCAACAATACCGGCTGGACCGACTTCATCATCACTCCCGCGGTGGGTTTCGGCTGGATCCTCGCCGAGGACACCATCGACCGCTACATCGTGACGCCCATCGCCCGCGAGCACCGCATCCTGGGTGGCCGCGTTCTGCGCAGCGCACTCGAACCCACCCGCTCCTTTGCCGCCATCTTCGCCGGGAAGTTTCCCTGGATGCTTCCCGCTCCCGAGGAAAACTTCGTGGTGCACCAGCGTTCCAGGCCGCCCAAAGTCAAAGACCCAAATGAACAACCCCTGCAGCATTACTCGCTCGGCACTCAGTACACCAACCTCAGCCTGCCGGTGATTACCCCCGGCTGCCCCACTACCTGCCGTGCCAATCTCTCCGGTGGAGGCTTCAGCTTCGACTACAACTTCACCCGTGGCTTTGCCTTCGACAGCGCGTTGAACTTCCTCCCCGGCCAGGGCGGTACCGGGGGCATGATGCAGGGCCTGTTCGGCATGAAGTTGGGTCAGCGCTGGAAGAATTGGGGCATCTTCGCCAAAGTCCGCCCCGGCTTCATCTACTACAGCGAAGCATGGCCTGGCGGTGGGGCGAAGGCTCCGGCAAGCATCTCCCGCTTCGCCTGGGACCTCGGCGGCGTCGCCGAGTTTTACACCCATCGCAACGGTACAATCCGCATCGATGTCGGCACCACAATGGTGCGCTACCTCACCGACCGCACCGATACCCGGTTCACCGAGATCGGCGGCAACATCTCCGACCAGTACTGGGTGAACCAGGGCAATCTGCAGTTCTCTACCGGCTACACCTACCGCTTCTAGACAGCTTCCGGCTTGGGGCTGTAGTAGTCTGTCCCAACTGACGTCATGCCGCATTCCGACATCTTCAAGGAACTGTCCTACGTCTTCATCGCTGCCGTTTTCGGCGCGATCGTCGCCTGGCGCCTCCGTCAGCCCCTGATTCTCGGATATGTCTTCGCCGGCATACTGATCAGCCCCTTCACCCCTGGCCCCGCGATCCATGAATCGCGCACCTTCGAGCTGCTCGCAGAAGTCGGTGTCATCTTCCTCATGTTCACCATCGGGATCGAGTTCTCCATCGAGGAACTGCTCCAGGTCAAGGGGATTGCCCTGATCGGTGCGCCTCTGGGCATCATTGCCTGCGGCCTGCTCGGGCTGGTTGTTGGCTGGCTCTGCGGATGGGGGCTTTTGCCGGGATTCGCTCTCGGCTTAATCATCTCGGTTGCCAGCACCATGGTGTTGTCGCGCCTCCTCATTGACCGCGGAGAGCTGCAATCCGAGCACGGTCGCGTGATGATCGGCATCACCCTGGTCGAGGACCTCGCGACGGTGGTGCTCATCATCCTTCTGCCCCTGCTGGCGAACTTCGCTCCCGCCCATCTTCTGGCGCTCGGCAAAGAGTTGGGTCTGGCGTTCCTGGTGCTTGTGCCTCTCGCCATCGTGGCCAAGTTTCTGGTACCGCGCTTCCTGGCAGTCGTTGCCAGAATCGGCAGTGACGAGGTGTTTCTCCTGGTCGCGCTTGCTATCTGCCTCGGCGCCGCAGCGGTGACGCAAGCTGTCGGTCTGTCGCTCGCTATCGGGGCCTTCGCCGGCGGCCTCACCATCAGCGGCTCAGAACACGCGCACCATGCTTTGCAGCGCCTCATGCCTCTGCGCGATGCCTTCGTCGCGCTCTTCTTCGTGACCGTGGGCACGCTGATGAATCCGCGTGGAATCTTCGCCGACCTCGGAGTCCTGTTGACCATCATTGCCATGGTCGTGCTAGGCAAAGGTGTGATCTGGGCCGCCATCACCAAGGCTTTTGGCTACTCAACCGCCGTCGCCGTGCTGGTCGGCGCCGGTCTTACCCAGATCGGCGAATTCTCCTTCATCCTGGTGCAGGCGGCGCGCAACAGCGGCCTGCTGACCGAGAACTTCTACCACGCTACCCTCGCCGCCTCGCTGATGACCATCCTCATCAACGCCGCGCTGGTGCGCATGGTTCCGCACTGGCTGGCGCGTCCCCGTGCCCCAGGTTCGCGTCCTTCGGTTGGACGCTAACCTGGGTAGGCTAGTCTAGCCGTCTCATAGAAGCCCAGGGACGCATCGCACCGATCATCTAATTCGCCTGCCGCTCAAATATGAGATCCATATGTCCCGAGCGCAGATCGACCTGCGTGGGTTTCTCCTCCGTGCCAGAGAACGAAATTTTGAATGCCCGGCCTTCGATGATGGCGATCGGGGTTCCGTCAGCTTCCAGGGAGAGATGCAGCGGGTATTCACCGATCCCTGCCACTACGCGGTCACCCTCCTGTGCAATGACCAGCGTTCCCCAGTCCTTGTTGACATAGCTTCCCGCCACAGTGGCAATCGGCTGGTGCAGTTGTGCAATCCGCAGCGCGGGATAGTTCTTGGCCTTCTGACGTGCTTCGTCGACCTGCGATTGGAATTTCTCCCATCCTTGTTCGTTGTCAAGATGCAGAACGCTGTCGTACACCGAGTTCGCCACCACTTCCGCAAAGTTCGTTGCCGGACCGTCAAAATTCTCCAGCACCACCACTCCGATGTGTTCGGCCGGCAGCCAGGAGAGATGCGCATGGGCGCCGTCAAATCCGCCGAAATGATGCAGCAATGTTTGGCCGCGATATTCACCGATGTACCACCCGTATCCATACCCTGAGCGGTGGTACGTGTAGTAATGCGCGTCCGTCGTAGCCTGCGCCTTCTGGGATTCCTGGACCAGCTCTGCCGACAGAATTCTCTTGCCATTCAGCACGCCGCCGGACATTTCCATCTGCAGAAAACGCGCGAGATCGGAGGCGGTCGAAGCTACGCCCCCTGCTGCATGCATGGTGCGATCGCTCTTCACCACCGAACTTTCTTGCAGTCTGCCATTCCAGTATTCCAGCGGGCAGGCATGGTCGCCATCAGCCAGCCAACGCGTAGCGCTGGTCGTGGTGTGCCCCATTCCCAGGGGCCCAAAAATCGCGGTCTGAATGTCCCTCTGCCACGATTCTCCGGTTACGCTCTCAATCACGCGGCCTAAAAGGGTGTAGTCCAGGTTCGAATATGAGAACCGCCCCTTCGTATGGACCGTCCCCAACAGGCGATAGAACTTGTCATCGTTCATTTCTCCCGTGAAGGCTTCGCCGAAGGTAATCACAAACTCGTCGAAACCGCGTCCATGCGAAAGCAGGTCGCCAATCGTGATGCTCTCTGCCTCGGCGGGATCGGCGAGGGTGAAACGTGGCAGATATTTCTTGACTGGAGCGTTCAGATCGAGGCGATGTTCGTCGGCAAGTTTCAGTACCGCAGCGGCCACCAACGGCTTGGTCGACGACGCAATGTAATACATCGTCTCCTCATCGACTGGCTTCTTTCGGGCGCAGTCGCGATATCCGAAATTGTGCTGGAACAGAATGCCCTTCGGCGTGACCACTGCGACCGTGTATCCGGGCACTTCCGCCTGGCGCGCTTCTGAGTCCCATGTTTTTGCCAGCGCTTCGAACTTGACGGCGGATGCCGGCGAATCGATCGTTGAGCTCAGCACCAGGGAGCAAAGTAAAAACAGCAAACCCATCGCAACCCCCACATGATGCGATCTACGTGCAACACCCGGCATCAGTTCCTTCCAAATGCAAACAAAAAGCCGGAGCATTTTTCGCCCCGGCTTCGCAAACCACTGATGATTTAGAACAGCTTGCGGCGCAGTACTCCGAGCCCACCCAAAATCCCCGAGCCAAGCAACATCAAGCTCCCCGGTTCCGGGACGTCACTAACGTACACGCCGTTGGAGAAGGCCGGGAAGACATAAGGCGGATTGGCATTGTTCGCGTTGGTGAAGTTCCAGCCAAAGTACGCGCTGTTGGCGTACTCCAGGTTCAGGTCTGAGGTGCCCACAGAATTCAGGCCGAAGGTGTTGCTGTTGAACGAACGGCCATCGCAGGTGTCGCAGACCGGAACGACTGCGAACCAGTACTGCCCGGCAGCCAGGTTCACATTTGCCGCAACTTGGTTGTGGTACTCGTCGTAACCGGCGCGGCTACGGCCGGTCGGGGTGTTGGTGATGTTAGGATCGGTTCCCGAAGCGATCAGAGTTCCGCCGTTGCCCTCAGTGATGCCGCTGCGGATTTCCCAGTATCCCGACGTCGGAATGTTGGAACTCAGGTTGTTGGTGAACAGACCGGTAACGTTGATGTTCGACTGCGCATAGAAGTTCTGGTAGGTGGCAGATCCGTAGGGATCGCCGGTGACGGTGGCGTCCGTCTCATTCGCCAGAGCGCGGGAATTCGGATCGTTGGGGTCCATGTCGCCGCCGTAGAAGTAGAGAGTGTCGGCGTTCGCGACAGCCGCGAAGAACAGCAGAGCAAACACGCACAGGGTAAGTCTCCTCATGTTTCCTCCTGATTGCTTTCGGTTGGGTTGAGGGTTGGGGAATGGATGTAGCGAGCGCGAACGAATATCTAAATTTAGGACATAATATGAAATCACGACTATCGAAGGGTCAAGGAAAAAGTGAGTCTAAGCCCAGTTCGGAACAGCTTCCGGTTCTGCCATGGGCAGCGATCTTAAAATCAAACTCTCATTGACCGACTGGATACCGCCCCGAATTGTCCGTTGATTCCTCGTAGCGCTGCACCTAAACTGAGGCAAGCTCTCCGGCTCTCCTCGATCTCCTCAAAAATCTTCGCGCCTGATTTCTGGGAATCTGCTGCAATTACGGTGCAATATCATGTGGTTTCCACAACTCAGGCACAAAATATGGGGTTTACATCTTGACCCCTCCCCCAAACGCCAGTACATTGGCCTTTGATCCAGTGCATGGGGAAACCAAGGATTCGGCGAACCTCTGCCTCTTCTGCTCAGACTCATGCGTCTACAGAAAGAGGCACTCTCCTCGGCCGGGAATCCGCCGACAGAACCTGCGGCCCGGCGAGCGTAAGGAGTAGAAGTTGCTAAAAATAAAGAGATTACAAATCCTGGGATTTAAGTCCTTCTGCGATCGCACCGAGCTACGCTTCGAAGGCGAAGGCATCTCCGCCATCGTCGGCCCCAACGGCTGCGGCAAGTCGAATATCGCGGACGCCATTTCCTGGGTGCTGGGCGAGCAGTCGGCGCGCTCCCTGCGCGGCGTCCACATGCAGGACGTCATCTTCAACGGCACGCGCGATCGCAAGCCCACGGGAATGGCCGAGGTCACGCTCACCTTGGTGGACCCGGCGGTCTACGGCGACGTCGGCGAGCCCGAAGTCGATGTGCTGGATGACATGCCCGGCGACTGGGACGAGTCCGCGGTGCGCGCTGCCAGCTCAGACGAAGCCGAGCGCTACATTGAGGAAGTCCGTCCAGGCCAGAGCGACGAAGATGAGGCTACCCCGCCTGAACCCGCTGCCGAACAGGCAGCGACGGCCGGCCCGCAGGTCGTGCTCAAGATTCGCCGCCGCAAATTCAAGCGCACCTTCAAAGCGGGCGAGATCGCCGTCACCCGCAGGCTCTTCCGCACCGGTGAGAGCGAATACCTGCTGAACGGCAAGCTCTGCCGCTTGCGCGACATTCAGGACCTGTTCATGGGGACGGGCTTGGGGCCGGAGTCATACGCCATCATCGAGCAGGGCCGCATTGGCCAGATCCTCAGCAGCAAGCCCACCGACCGCCGCGCCATCATCGAAGAGGCCGCCGGCATCACCAAATTCAAAGCGCGCAAGCGCCTGGCCGAAGCCCGCCTGGAAGACGCCAGGCTGAACCTGTCGCGCATCAACGACATCTTCGACGAAGTTACCCGCCAGATGAACTCGCTGAAGCGCCAGGCCAGCAAAGCCGAACGCTATGCCCGGCTGCGTGACGAAATGCGCGCCAGGCTGCGCGTGGTTCTCGCCAGCAAGTTCGCGCAGTTGGATTCCGAGGGCGTGGCGGTTGAATCGCAACTCAGCGCGCTTGCCGAAGAGATGCGCGCCAAGCTCGACGCTGCGCAGCAGATGGAAGCCGGCCACAGCGATCTGACCCAGCGCGGATACGCCATCGAGCACCAGGCCCAGACCAATCGCGAGCAGCTCAACACCCTGGCCATGGAACTGGAGCGCGCCACCGCACGGCGCCGGACCAACGAAGAGCGCTGTGCCGAACTCGAAGCCCGCTCCGCCGGTGCGCAGGCCGAGATTACCGCCAACCAGGCGCAGCTCTCGCAACTGAATGATGAGTTACAAACCAACCGCGCCACCCTGGAGTCGGCCAACGGTGACGTCGAAGGCGCGCAAGCCGAGCTACAACAGCGGCAGGCGGAAGCCTCCGCGGCCTCGGCCAACCTGACACAGTTGGAGCGTCAGCAGGAGCAGCGTCGCAGCGACATCATGCAGGCGGTTTCGCAGAGCTCGTCGCTCCGCAACCGCATCACCCAGGCCGAAGAGCGGCTGGCCGCACTCGATCGCGATGCCCATCGCCTGACCTCTGAGATTGCCGCCGCCAATCAGCAGCTCGAGACGTTCGGCGGCCAGCGTGGCCAACTCGGCCTTGAGTTTGAGTCCGCAACCCAGCGCGTAGCCGAGCTGAATGCGCGTATCACCGAGACCCGCCAGAAGCTCGACGATCTTCGCCAGGCCGAGACCGCCGGCAAGCGCCACCTCGATTCCCTGCGGTCGGAATACGCCGGGCTTATGGGCCGCCGTGGCTCGCTGGAAGCCGTCATCGCCGAGCACGGCTACTCCACCGAATCGGTTCGCCGCCTGTTCAAGTCAGGGGCCCTGCATGGCGGCCATGCCCCCGCCGGCGTTCTCGCCGACTTCCTCGAAGTGGAGGACCGTTACGAGCACGTGGTCGAGGACTTCCTGCGCGATGAGCTCAACTTCATCGTGGTGAAGTCGTGGGACGCCGCCGACGAAGGCCTGCGCCTGCTGCGCAGCGACGTCGATGGCCGCGCCACCTTCCTCGTCCATCCCGAAGACTCGCAGGCGAAGTTCTCGTTCATCCAGGGCGAAACCACATACGAAGGCACACGTAACGACAGCGTCGTCCCGCTCAAGAATTGCATTCGCGTGCTCAACGGCTTCGGCAAGTCGCTGGAAGTAATCCTGCCCAAGCTGGGCAATGGCTACATCGTCCCCGACCCCAATGTCGGTCGCGAGCTGGCGCTGGAAAATCCTGACGCCTTCTTCCTTGCGCAGTCGGGTGAGTGCTTCCACAACGTCACCGTCACCGGCGGCAAACAGCGCAGCGAGGGCCCGCTCTCCATGAAGCGCGAGCTGCGCGACGTGCTCAAGCAGATGGCCGATCTGGAAGCGTCGATTCGTGATAAGGAACTGCATCTGGGGAAAATCGCGCGCGAGATCGCCGACCTCGGCGGACTGCTACAGCGCCTGGAAGACGACAGGCGCGAAGCGGAGCGCCACGCCATGACCTCCGAGCACACCCTCACCCAGCTCGGCAACGAGTTGACGCGGGTGCGCGAGCGCCTTACAACCTACGAAACCGAATTGCAGCGGCTGTCCGCAGAACGTGTCGAGCGCGAGGCCTTCATCGCAGGCCGGGCGGAAGAGCTTCAGCAACTGGAGCAGAAGCAACGCCAGATCGAAGAAGAGACGGAGGCAGCGCAGAGCCGCGTCGAAGAACTTCGCGTTCGCCGCGACGAATCGGTGCAGCTCGCAACCGACGCCCGTGCCCTGGTCGCCACCCTGGAAGAGCGCCGGCGTGGAGCCATCGCCAGCGTGCAGCGCCTGGAGTCCATGACCTCCGAGGCTTCCGCCCGCCTGGCCAAGCTTAAGGCGCAGATCGATTCCGCTGCCGCCGAGATGCAGCAGCGCCGGTCAGAGAATGTGCGTCTTGCTGAGCAGTCCGTTGCCTGGGAGGCGGAGCGCGAGGCCGCCCAGCGGCGTGATCAGGAGATTGCCGAAGAGCTGCAACAGGTCCGGGCCCGGCTGGCGCAACTCGAAGAGGAGCTGAAAACAGCGCGCGTCGAGCTGGACGCGGCCCGCGATCGCCGAGGCGAACTGGCTGCCGAGCAGGCCCGCCTGCACTCTGACATGCAGCACCTGGCCGACACCTGCGTGCAGGAGCTGAGCTTGCAGCGCGACGAGCTCATGGGCGATGAATCGCTGCCCCGGATCGCCGGCGACGAGTTGAACGGCGAAGAAGAAGCTTACAAAGAGATGCGGACCCGTCTCGAGAACATGGGTCCCGTCAACATGATGGCCCTGGAGGAGTACAAGGAGACCGCTGAGCGCCATGAGTTCCTCGAAACTCAGCGCAAAGACCTGCTGGACTCCATCGAGAACACGCAGAACACCATCAAGGAAATCGAGATCGTCTCGCGCCAGAAGTTTGAAGCGGCGTTTGCCGCCATTAACGAAAACTTCAGCCGTACTTTTAGCAAACTCTTTGGTGGCGGCCAGGCCTTCATGCGCCTCACCGATCAGGAAAATTCAGCCGAGAGCGGCCTCGATGTAGTGGCCTCGCCTCCGGGCAAAAAGCTGCAGAATGTCCTGCTGCTTTCCGGCGGTGAGAAGGCGCTGACCGCATTAGCGCTGCTCGTGGGCATCTTCCAGTATGTGCCTAGCCCGTTCTGCATTCTCGATGAGGTCGACGCTCCGCTGGACGAGGCCAACATTGCGCGCTTCACCGAACTGGTCCGCGACATGAGTTCGCAGACCCAGTTCATCATCATCACCCATAGCAAAAAGACCATGGGCATGGCGCCCACTATGTACGGCGTCACCATGCAGGAGCCCGGCGTCTCCAAGCTGGTCTCCGTGCGCATGCAGGGCAACGCGCCCCGGCTGGTGGCGGCAGGCGCGTGACCGTTCCCCGCAATTTTCTGAAGCCAGCAAAAAAGGGAGGCCGAGGCCTCCCTTTGATATCCAACCGGTTGTTGCTCTACTTGCCCGAACTGCTCGATCCGCCTTCCCCGAGCACCAGCGCCTGATTCAATCCCCCAAAGTGGATTTCCTGCAGCTGCCGGTTCGCGCCTTCGCCGTTATACTCGACGGAGGTGGCGTAGGTCTTGGTGGCGAGTGGTTTCACTTGCGCCGATGCGGTGGCCACATCCTTCTTCCCCTTCTTGAATGTCACCTGGGTCGTCGGAGCGTTGTCGTTGAACGTCACTTTGTACTGGCCGGGCTCAAGCGTAGTGCCGTTGACCTGGACCGGATCCGTGAAGGTCAATGACTTCGAAACTGTGCCCGCGAAGGCGGCGCCTGTCAGCAATACGGTCAGCGCCGCACCACACACTAGAGTTGAGATTCGCTTCATCGCTATTTACACCTCACTTGGATTCGTTAATGTTTTTCGGCTTTTATCTAAATTTCAGAGCTTTGCTTCCTACGATATTGACTATGATGCGCGAAAAAAGTTTCAAGAACTGTAGACAAGTAGCTATTACGTAGTGGTGAGTCGCGTAGTTCCCTGTATGCTCGGGAAAAGTGTTAACTAGTGTTAAGCGCAGCCCTGTCAAGCGGGATAGCCTACAGAATTTCGTGATGAGTTGCAGTCAAAAGAAACAGATAACTTATACCAACGATTAGCGGCAGTTTCAGAATATGTTGGCTGTTTGCGGCTAGAAATGGAGACTGGCAGTGAAATCGTTATCAAAGGCTTAAGAAAGGTCTGATCAACTCCGAGCTTTGAAGGGGACGGCCTTCAGGCTGCCCATAAGTGGCTGGAATAAAGCTGGGCTTTACAGGCTGCTGAAAAACTCACGGGAGGGAAGGATTCGCGTCAGGGCACGACCTTGGTCGTGCCGAAAATGCCTTTATTTTTGCCTTAATATCCGGGGTTTTCAGCGGCCTGTTTAGCCCCTGAGGATCTTCGATCCGGACGTGATTAGAATCTCCTTAACTGCCGAATACGCTAGCTCCAACCCATGCGTTGCCGTAGGCTGGTAATGTGCGCTGTGTGGTGTGCCGAGTGCCAGGCGTACAAGGCAAGCATCCGATCCAGCGAGACTACTCCCAGCTCCGGATGCTGCAATGTCCTGGCAAAATCTTCCGCCGTCATGGCGCGAAGTAGGGTCACCCATCGCCCATGCAGGCCCTGCAACAGGCGCAACGACGCCTCTACCGGGGCTTGTCGGGAATCCGGCAGTTTCGCCCACAGGTCCTCCCGGTAGGTTTTGATGGCAGGTTCGGATTCTGTCAATGCCAGCTTGAATCGGATATAGGCGTTCAAGTGGCTGTCGGGAAGATGATGCACCACCTGCCGCACCGTCCAGCCCTCCGGCCGATAAGGCGTGTCCAGTTGCTCGGCGTTCAGGCCTTCCACTGCGGCGCTCAAACTGGCGGGAAGCTTGTGAAGCACATCGATGTAATGCACCCGCCGCTTCGCCATCTGCTCTTCGTCCTCCGGCGCAATCCACTCGAACTTCCCAATCGGGTATCGCAGATCTGTCACATCACACCTCGCTTTTGTTTCTGCTATGACACTTACTCCAGGCCGCGGACCTCGCTGGTGGGAATCCATTCCACCGTGCACGGGCCCGGCAATGTCGAGCCTTTGTCCTCGTCTTTCTTCTTCGATGCCGATGACTTGCCGCAGGTCACGCGCACCCGGCGGACAACATGGACCTGCGACGACGGCGGAAACTGCATCGGCACAGTGGCGCCCTTGAGCATCTCCGCAAAGGTTTTGAAACTGTCTTCGCCCTTGATGAACTTCACGTCCTCCACTTTGCCCGGGCTTACCAGCAGGAAGAAGTCGGCGCTGCCGCTTTGCACCGCATTCAGGGTTTCCGTCCGCTCTGCGATACGGTCCTTGTCCGCCTTCGAGATCATCGACTCCAGTGCGTGGCCGCTTACCCCCAGGTTCTTCAGCTTGTCGCGTGCCGTGGTGCTTGGACTATCGCCCACCAGCGCCAGCGCGTACCACTTCATCGCCTGATCGCGTTGTCCTCGTTTGTTCGCGATGTCGCCCAGGTGCTCGGCAATGGCGCCGCTCTGCGTGCCCTGCCACGCCGGCAGAATGTACGCCTCGGCCTTGTCCAGATCGCCGCTCTTGTAGAGCACCCAGCCCTTCGTGTCCCAGACATTGAACAGCATCTGCGTATTGCCCAGGTCCTGGATGCGCAAAGTGGCTAGCGAGACGTCGCGTAACTGTGTTTCCAGTGCGCTGATCGCGGTATCGGTATAACCGTCGGCCCGTTTCAGCTCTGTATCCTGCTCGGCCAGCGAGTAGGCCACGTTGTTCCACACCAGCGGCGACGGCGCCATGGCTATCGCCTTGTCGAACGCATCCATGCCTTTCTGGGTTTGACCGGCCCCCAGGTAGGCCTGCCCCAGGCTGGCCAGAATCAGTGGATTGTTGGGCTGTACCGAGACCGCTTTCTCCAGTTCCGGCACCGCATCGTTGAACCGCTTCAGGGTCAGGTAGAGGTAGCCCAGGCTGGCATGGGCCGCGCCATCCAGCGGATTGATCTCTAGCTGTTTCTTGAATTGCGCGATGGCCTCATCGTATTTCTGCTGCTGCTCATAGGCCTGCCCCAGCTCGCTGTACGCCGAGTCGTCATACGGGTTGGCGGCAATCTGTTTTTGAAAAGCTTCCACCGCCTTCTGGTCCTGATCGGTCGCCAGATACACCCGTCCCAGGTACTTCCAGATGTCCTTATGGCTGGGATCGGCGCTTTGCACCTGTTCGAAAAGCTGCAGCGCCAGATCGTAGTTCCGGCTACTCAACGCCTGGACGCCCGACTCAAACCACTCCTTCGGCGTTCCTCCGCCGCTGAGCCCCGACATCCCGGGCTTACTGTTAGTCAGCCGGATGACCTGCGACTGGTCCGAGTTCACCACCCTGAGGAACGCCGTATAATCGGCGCGCCGGTCCGCGGGAATCTCCGAGATTGCAACCTTCAGGCTGCGGCTGGCGACCAGCGTGTTGTTGTTCATCTTGTAGCTGGAGTGGTACTCCACGTAATCGCGCTTGACGTCGACCCCGATTGGCAACTGCACCGTGTACTTGATGGGAATGTTGAGCGAGACCTGGCTTTGTGCCTCCTGCGGCGGTCCCAGCTTGATGGGGTTGTTTTTGTCGTCCTCGTCCTCGTCCTCGTCGGGTGACGGCATACGCAAGATGCTGAGCGGCAGCACCAGCTTGGCCTCGGGGGCCGACCAGTCAAAATAATTGGCAGCGATCAGGTCGTAATCGATTTGCAGAGGATTGTCGGTGTCGCTGGGATCGCTCACGTGCAGGTTGTCAATGTCCGCGTCCCGTAGCGGCGAATTCTGCAGTGACGCCTGCATCAAGTCCTTCCAGCGGTTCTTGGGTATCTGCCGCAGGGCGAATCGCAGGGCCAGCTCCTGGTCGCCGCGAATGGTGGTCGCGATGTGCACCGACAACTTGCCCATGTCGCTGAGCGAGCCGTTGATCCAGCTCTTATCGTAGGCCGGGAAGGGAAGTTCCGCAGGGGTACGAACCAGGGTCGGCTTGCCTTCCGGCGGCACCGCCAGCGCCAGCTTGTCGCGCAACGTAAACGACAGCATGCGAAACGGCACGATGCCCGACGTGCTGTCCAGCCAGATCTCCTGGCCGTCCACGGGAACACGCGTGATGACGTGATCGAACTGCGACGGCGAAGGCACATCAGGGTCGATCTTCTGCCGGGCGTTGATCAGTACCGAGGTCGATTCGAAGCCTTCCGCCTGCAGCAGCGCCGCCAGCAGCGTGTTCTTGTCCTTGCAATCGCCGTAGCCCACGTTCATGACCTCCTCAGCCGCGTGCGGCTGATAGCGGTCCAGTCCCAGCGACAGGCTCACATAGCGAAAGTCCCGCGATACGTAGTCGTACAGCGCCTTGACCTTCGCCATGTCCGTCGTCTTGCCCTCCACCAGGCTGTCCGCTTTCGCCTTGATGGCCGGCGTCGGCACCCGGCGGTCCTTCTCCAGCGACCGGTACCAGTCGCCAAGTTGCTCCCAGCTTTGGAACGTGGTTAGTTGGATCGATGGCGGTGGCGGCTCTTCGGAGCTGTTGCGCCGCTTCAGGGGCGACTCTGGCGCCTTGGTCTGCGTGTGCGTCCAGCGATAGATGCGCCGGTCTCCCTCTTCGCTGGTCTTGGCATCGAACCCCGGCTGCGTCTTCAGCTTGATCGCCCGGTCCTTGGGGACGTTGATCTCCACTTCCTCATCCAGCACAATGCCGCGCTCGGTGAAGGTATAGCTGGTCCAGAATTGTCCCGGGATGAGCGGATTCACGATGGTGCGCACATAGCGGAATTCCAGCGTGTCTCCCGGCCGCAGGGAGGGAACGCTGATGTGCTTCTGGTGATAGTCGGTGTAGACCGGAGCGTCCGGGATGGTCAGGTCCTGGATGGCCGACTCCTGCGCCGTGACCACCGTTCCGTCGGGCTTCAGGACGCGCACGTAGTCGATCTGCAGCTTGTCGCTGAGCGCGCTGTAGCCGATCTTCAACTGTCCCAGCGCCTGCACTCCGCTCTCGCTGGTGACTTTGATGACCGCCTCATGTTCCTCGCTGCCGGTGCCATCGTTCTCAAAGCGCATGACCTGGCGGGAGTGCTCCACCACAAAAGCCTGCTGCGAATAGTCCGGCGTCGCAGGAGTCTGCACCCCCGGCACAACCTGGGCTGCTTTCTCGGGTGTGGAGGGAGTTGCAGAACCGGGAATGGGGGCCTGGGCTAAGGAGAATGAAGCAACCAGGAGCAGGCAAACAGCCGCAATACCGCAAAGAGTGCGTTTCATAGAAAAGAGCTTCCTTGGAATCGTAACCTATCCGGCTATTCCGAAACCGGAGGCTATCGCAGAATTGCTCAGAAGTTGCGGGTCAGGCGGGGCGCCAGCGCATAGTTCAGTTGCAGAAGCACGATGCACGCAATACTCCACCGCGTGTCGACAAGGCACAGCGCAGCAGCCAACGCGTATAGCGACTGCGCCACAAGAATGCGCCGCTTCATGGCTTGGGAAACCTCGGGCGAAAGGTCGTCCTTCACCAGCCCGCTGCCCACCGCGCAAACCCAGCTCCAATACAACGTGGCTCCCAGCAGCAGGATGTTGGCCCAGTACACCAGCAGCGCGACCCGGTAATGCGGGTATTCGGCCAGCAGGCCCGTCGAAAACGGCACCAGCGATACCATCCCCAAAAAAGCGATATGGATCCACGACAGGCTACGGTCCGAGCGCCGCAGATGATTGAGTTGGGTTTGCTGGCCTATCCAGAAGATGCCGAGCGTCAGCACGCTCATGCCGAACATCACCAGCCTGGGCGACAGCGCGATCAGGGCGCGCCACAGGTCGCTCTCTCCATGGATAGTCTCCGCAGCCGGCACACGCAGGTCCAGCACCAGCAGCGTCATGGCGATGGCGAACACCCCGTCGCTCAGCGCCGCCAGGCGTTCCACGCTCTGTCCGGCAATGCGGTTGTAGCTGGTCGGCATGGGTATCAAAACTCACGCGGGCAGGGCGCCGTGAGAATTCCTCGAATAACTGGGCTGCTCAATAAAAAGGAGGGCATCGCGCCCCCCTCATCTTTTACGGTAGCCGGCGGTCCGCTTATGCCTTTTTCGGCTCCAGCAATGAAGCCTGCGATGATGCGGCCACGGACGTCGGACCCGCCGCGGTTGTCACCACCTGGGGCTTGGCTTCCACCCGCGCCGCTTCCGGCTTTTGAATATCGATGGTCCCCTTGAAGTAAGCTCCATCGTCGATGGCGATCCGGGCGGTGGTGATATCGCCCTTCAGCGATGCGCTCTTGCGCAGCTCCACCCGGTCGCTGGCGGTAATATTGCCGTCCACCTGGCCGTGAAGAATTACGTTGCGCGCCTCGACATTGGCCCGCACCCGGCCATTGGGACCGATCGTCAGGCTCTGTCCGCGCAGCGCAATCGAGCCATCCACCTGGCCGTCCACGTACAAGTCCTCGCTGCCCGAGAGCTCGCCTTTCACCACCACCGACTTGCCGATGGTTGCCACGTCAACATTGCGAACAGGTTCGCTGCGCATAGACTCACTCGGGCGAGGCGGCGCGGCAGGATTGTGCGAAGCAGTGCTCGGTTCCTGGATCGGCATAGGGCTCTCATCTTCCTTGCGTGTTGGTTTCCACATATCGTGCTCCGGACGCGGTCCTCGGGCAAAAGTTCAGAATAATCCGCAGGAAAGTGCCTGGGCCGCTGGCAAGAAGCATACCGAAGCCCGAGAATTGTGCAAAGCATTTTGCGCAGTAAAAAGACGACGTGTTGTTTACACCCTTGTCACGCTGATCGCGTGGCTACCGGAAGACCAACCTTTGACGGCTGCCAGAAGCAGGCGGCTAAGTTGCATACTTTGGCGTCGACGTATATACAATAGTATAGTCGTGTAACATAATGCATCTGAGCGTAACCGGGTTCGACTGGGACTCCGGCAACCGAGCGAAATGCCAAAGGCATGGGGTCACCATCGCCGAAATTGAGCAACTCTTCACCGGCTCGCCCTATGTTGCGCCCGATCCGAAGCACTCGCACCGTGAGGACCGCCTGATTGCAGTGGGACGGAACGGCGCCGGGCGCCCTATGTTCGTGGCCTTCCGAATAACGGAGCGCGGCCGGCTCATACGCCCAGTCACCGCACGCTATATGCATGCCAAGGAGATCGCCGCCTATGAAGAAGCACGTCCCTAGACTCAAAACCAGCAAAGCAGCGGAGCTGTTCCTTGACCAGGATTTGTCGACCCTTGACTTCTCGCAGTTCAAGCCCGTGCGGTTCGAATTCGAGAAGAAGGATGAACAGATCAATATGCGCGTGCCCAAGCCTCTGCTGACCGCAATCAAAGCCCGCGCCAAAGCACGGGGCATCCCTTACACGCGTTTTATCCGCGAGGTTCTGGAGCGAGCTTTGCTTGCACCGAAAGCCTGATCCTACGAATTAACGGATTGGAACCATGAGCCAGTACGACTTCTTCATCAGCTACAAGTGGAAAATGTACGCCCCGGAAGCCCGAACCCTGAAGGCCATCGCGGAGCGACATCGGTTCCATGCATGGATCGATAAAGAGCATCCCTTCCAGCAGTCGGAAGCGGGATCACCCGGATCCGATAAGGCTCTGGCTGAGCACTTGCGCAAAGCAATGAATTCGTGTCGCTACGTCCTGTTCTTCGAGACCTACGCAACCATGGCGATGGTCGTCAATGGCCCGCCAGTCCGTGTAACCAGTTGGCAGGAGAATGAGCTGGGCATGGCTGCCGCTGAGAAGCTGATCGTCCTGTACCACGGTGCGTCTCCCAGGACAATGGGTTTCGGCTTGAGCCACAAGCTTCAGCAATATCAGGAGCTCGAGGACGCTTTTGCGATGATCGAAGAAGCCATCGCAGATCCGGCCGGCCCTTACTGGACGGACTGAGATCCAATTGCCGCAAAAATCAAAACGGGCACGCATTGCGCACCCGTTCCATTCCTTACATCGCAGGTTCTACGGCACCTCAATCAGCTCGATCTTCCCGTCCTTGCGCCGATGCAGCACCTTGGCCTTGCCCTTGGGATCGCGGAAGACGAACACCTCGCGGTCGCGAAACTCGCATTCCTTCACCGCCTCTTCCACCGTCATCGGCCGCAGCGCGACAGAATCGGTGGCATGTACCAGGTGCGCTTCCGTAGTGCGCGACACCGACGGAAACTTGTGTACCAGCACCGGCACCGCGGTGGCAGCATTGGCGCCAACTGCAATCTGCATCTCCGCCTGCGCCTCAACCGGCTCTTTCCAGCTCTTGTCCTTGGCCTTGCGGTGGGTGGCGCGACGGCGGCCATTGTTCCGTACCGCCTGGGTCTCGATGTGCTCCAGCGCCTGGCCGATGGCGCTCATCATGTCCGTCGCCTCCGCCAGCCCAACCAGCTGCCCGCGCCGGCGCTTCACCGTAATTTCAGCGATGTTGCGGCGTTTTTCGACCGACAGGATCACCTTGCTCTTGATGTTTTCGCCCAGGATCTTGGTGAGCTTATTGAGGCCGGATTCGACTTCCTTGCGTACCGTGGGAGTAATTTCGTACTGTTTGCCGAAATACTCGATATTCATTGAGCTCCCTCCTGCCGCTGCCTGATTGGTTGCTGTTCGTTTTGGCCGCGGCGGTTTCACCACTACGGCGTCACGTTCAACCGGCGGCCAACCTCGTGCTCGTGTCACGGATGGACGCCGTGGACGCCGGTACAACCCTATTTCTTCACTCTGCGCTGGTGGGTGCTCGGGATGCGCATGTCCTCCCTGTACTTGGCAACCGTGCGGCGAGTGACCTGGATGCCCTGCGACTGTAGGATGCGGGTGATCTGCTCGTCGGTCAACGGCCGGGTGGGATCTTCCTCCTCGATCAGCTTCTTGACCCGGCGCTTCAGGATCAGCAGCGACGTGCTGCCGCCTTCCGGGCCGTTTACGCTCTCGGTGAAGAAGTAACGTAGTTCGAAGACGCCTTGCGAAGTATGAGCGTACTTGTTGGCCACCGCACGGCTCACCGTCGAAGGATGCACTCCGATCTCCTCGGCAACTTCCTTGATCATCATCGGCTTCAACTGGTCGATGCCTTGGTCCAGAAAATCGCGCTGGCGCTCGAGGATGGCGTGGCAGACCCGCAAAATCGTCTGCTTCCGCTGCTCGATGTTCTTGATGAGCTGGATCGCCGACTTGTAACGCTCTTTAACGTAGTTGCGCACATCCTTCTCGGCAGCGTCGCGGTTTAGCAGCCGCCGATACGAGGAATTGAGCCGCAACTGGGGAACTTCCTCATCGTTCATCACGATGATGTATTCATCACCCTGCTTGACGAAGGCCACGTCCGGCTCGATCAGCCGTGTCTCGGTCTTGTTGTAGCGCAGGCCGGGACGAGGATCGAGGGTGCGGATGAAATCCATGGCCCGGGTTACCGCCTCCAGCGGGCGATTGATCGCCTTGGCGACTTCCTTGTAATGCTTGTTCTGCAGCGCCGGAAGATGATCGCTCACCAGCGTGATGGCGTCTTCCAATGCCTCCTGCTCGGCGATGTGGTTGGTGTGGCCGTTCTTGCGATGCAGGGTCTTCAGGTTCAGGAGCTGGGCCAGCAGACACTCGCGCAGGTCACGCGACCCCACGCCCACCGGATCCAGTTGCTTGACCAGGTCGATGGCCTCCAGCAGCGCATCGCGGCTGAAGGGCACCCGTGCCGGCGAAGTGCGCGGCGGCACCAGGTGAGGACGCGCAGTGGCCCCCATAGCCCGTGCCGCCGCCGCCATCGGCGCAGCTTCCTCTTCCGGCTCGGCGACCGCAACTTCTGCCATCGCACCGTCTGTCGCCACTGCCGCCTCGCCATATGCTGTCTCGGAAGCGGACAACGTATCGCCCCGCACAGGCGCAGCGCTCCCCGAGGCCAGGTCAATGCCCGGCATCACCGGCTCGCCGGCCGTGGCCAGCGGTGCAACCCGGCCCATGTCCTCATCCATCAGCCCGAGGAGCTCGTCTTCGGTCGCCGTCAGGTAGCCTTCTTCGTTCAGATTGCCGATGACCAGCTCCGCCGCGCGGTAGACATCGTCCTTTACGTGCAGTGAGCCGAGCTGCCACATCAGGTGGTCTGACAATGTGGTAGGTTTCGACAGGAAGTTCTCGAACGAAGGCTTTTCGCTCTCCTCCATCTCGACTGAAGTGCGCAGACCGGGATCGAGATATTCCTTGAAGAACGAACCAAAATCGATTTCCTCGAACGGGTCCTTCTCTTCCGAAGGCAACGCCTGCTCTTCCTGGGTTGTAGGAGAGCTGTCGCGGTCCATCTTCTCTTCTTTGGCGGAAACCTCGTCGAGCAGGGGAACGGAGTTGTCCAACTCCTCCAGCACCGGGTTCTCGGTGAGCTCGGCGTTGATCATGTCCGCCAGTTCCAGCTTGTTCAGGGCCAGCACGCTGACCATCTGCACGAGCCCGGGCGTCAGAATTTGCTTCTGAGAGACCTTGAGGTTCAGTTTGGGCTGCAACAACACCATTGGAGAACTGTTTTGCTGTACTGATTCTAAACCAACGAGAAGCTCTCGCCTAAGTAAACTCGCTTCACTTCCGGATCGTGTCCCAGTTGTTCCGGCGTGCCCGCGCGGAAAATTCTTCCCTCGTTAATGATGTAGGCGCGATCGGTTACCGACAGCGTCTCCCTCACATTATGATCGGTTACCAGAATTCCGATGCCACTCGCACGCAGGCCCGCGATGATGTTTTGCAGATCGAGTACCGCGATGGGATCGATTCCCGAAAAAGGTTCGTCCAGCAGAATGAAACTCGGCGAGATGCACAGGCAGCGCGCAATCTCTACTCTGCGCCGTTCCCCGCCCGACAGCGCATAGCCCCGGTTCTTGCGGATCACTCCCAGCCCCAGCCGCTCGATCAGGTTCTCCATGCGTTCCCGGCGCTCGTGCCACGACAGCGGCTGCGCCTCCAGCACCGCCAGAATGTTGTCCTCCACCGTCAGCTTGCGAAAGATCGACGGCTCCTGCGGCAGGTAGCTGATGCCGTAGTTGCGTGCCCGCAGGTACATCGGTACCGTGCTGACGTCCTGCTCGTCGACCCTCACCCGACCGGTGTCGGTGGGAATCAGCCCGACGATGATGTAGAAGCTGGTCGTCTTGCCCGCGCCGTTCGGTCCCAGCAGGCCGACCACCTCGCCTTGCTTGACATGCAGGCTGACGTCGTTGACCACCCTGCGGCCGCGATAGCTCTTCCCGATTTCTTCAGCAGTTAAGGTTTGCATCTCTACTTCGTAATTCTCGCCCGCGTGACGGTCGAAGAGGAATTCTTGCTATCCACCAGGACCTCGTCATCGCGGCTGTAAAAAGTCAGGGAATCGCCCCATACTGTGCCACGGGTCGCGTCGAAAATGCTAGGGGATTTTCCCGTCAGGTGATATTTAGCGTCATCGGCGGTGTATACCAGCTGATCACCGACTGCCCGCCGGTTCGGTTCGGTGACTACTACCCTTCCCGTGCCCACCAGGTGATCGATCTTGCTCGGTCCCTCGCTGCCGGGCAGGATCGACGCCGGAGACTTGGACGCGGCGGAGGACGCGGTTTGCTCCCCCGCCTCCTTCAGATACACGTCGATCTGCTGCGCCGTGATGGTGCTGTCCTGGCTCTTGGCCACCACGTTGCCTGTATAGCGCGCCCGCCGTTCTGCATCGGCGTAGGTAAGCTTATCGGCGATGACCTGCACCGGTGTGAGCTTGCCGTCGTCTGATTGCTGCACGAACAGGCTCACCACGTGATGACGCTCGTCGCCGAAGGCCGTCACCGTGCGCGTGTCTTGATCGAAGTCGATCTTGGGAGCCCGCACCACATTCGACCCTTGCCACAGGCGAACATTGCCGCTGTAATGCGCAATACTCGACTGCTGGCGCGATGCCATGTGCTCCGCCGTCACGTGGATCGGGTCCGAAGTCGCCAGCAGCGCTCCGTTGGGCTGCGGCTTCAGCTCACTGTATGTCGTCTTCACGTCTTCGTCGGCATAAGCATCGCCGCTTTGGCGGTTCATGCGCACTACATTGGCCGTGGTCGTCATGCCCCCGTCGATCACCCGAGGCGAGCCATTCAGCACCAGCAACTGATCGGAGGGAGTGTACGTTGCCTTTTCCGCAAACGCTGCGCGGCCACCGACGTCCGGCTTGCCGGAAGGCTCGTGATATTGGAAGTTGCCCGTCTGCACCAGCTTCTTCACCCCGCCGTCGGGATCGAAGGCCACGTCGAGCTTGTTGGAGGTGCTGACCTTTTCCGGCTGGCCGGGCAATGTCGACACGATGCGCGAATCCGGCTCGCCGTGCAGTGACTGCATCTGGTTGCCATCGCCAAACATGGCGTGAAACTTTCCTGCGGTCGCCACCGTGGTCGCATTCCCCATCTCCTGCGCGTTCTTGTCGCCGCTCTTGGACCTCGCGGGACTCGGCAGGATCACAATCTGCGCTTTGCCTATGGTGTCTGCCGTCTTCAATTCGCCGCCGTCTGCCAACTGAAAATCCAGAGCGTCGGCCATGATGTCCATCGGTTGTCCACTAGCCGGCCCCACCCCCGATTTGCCCGGGTTCGGCTCCTGATGCAGGCGCGCATTGTTCACCATGTGGAAGCGCAAGGGCTGGTTCTGGCCGTCAAAATCCAGGATGAAAGTGCCCGCCGAGCCGTTGCTGCGGTTGTCGCCCCGCGTTACGAACTTCGCCCCTCCCGTCAGGATCGCCTGCTGCACTCCATTGTTCGGCCCCATGTTCACGTCACCGTGTGGACTGTAGATGTCGACCGCGGTAGGGCCACGGCTCTCGATGTGGACATTGCCTTCGGCCACCACATGCTGCACCGTGTTGTCCGGTTCGAACAACATCGTGATCTTGTCCGCGGTCAGAGTGCGTGTGGGCTGCTCGATGCGCGCCTCGAGCAACACCGCCTGTCGCGGCTCTTTCTGAATCGTTCCGCTGGCGCCGGTGATGACCGCTGCCTTGTCTCCCGTGGTGACGATGTGCACGTCCGACTTGAGCTCCAGCTCGCTGGTCTTGGAATCGTAATAAGCGCCCTTGGCCGAGCCTGTCGCCTGCGCGCTGAGGAAGTCGACCATCTCACTGGTCTGCGCAATGCCCGTCTTCTGATTGAACGTCAGGTTCTGGGTGCGGAGATGGATGGGGTTCTTCAGCTCCTCCGGCGGCGCCTGGTCAGGCTTGCTGGGGCCCTCGGCATAACCCTGAAGGTCGATGTTCACCACCCCCGTGCCGGTGACTTCTCCTGATTGCGGGTCGTAGCTGAAGTGTTCGCCGTAGATCTCGTCGTAGCGGTTATGTTGATGGCCATAAACCACCACGTGTACGTTACGCAGCTCGGCGTGTCCGCCTCCCTTGAATTGCACCGCCTTTGACGCGCGGATGGTGTACAGCGTACGCCCGCCCTCGGACTTCGACAGCGAAAACCCTTCGCTGGTCTGCTTGATGTCGATACCTAGCTGCTCGGGGATATTGTGCAGCGTGGGCCTGACCCGGGTCTTGGCGACATAGTAGGAGATGCCGACAATGGCGATTACTCCAATGGCGGCAGCCACCAGCCACTTGCGGGCCTCGATCAGAGCTTGCAACATCGATACTGCGATCTTACCTCTTTTGCACTGCAGACATTTCGACCACCCCTCACGTCATGCACCGCCCACCCCTCACCGGCGTATCATTAGTCTCACGTGTTCGGCTCAGCCGTGGCCGGACTTGCACCGAGGAATTCCGATAATGGCCGACGATCTAACCTCCCTCAAAGACGACATGGTGGCCTTTATCCTGGGACACGGCATGAGCCGCTTCCAGGGTTATGTCACCGAAGACGTTCATAGCGTCATGTGGGACCCGCGCGACAATCCCGAAAGCTGGAAGGATTTCGTCGAGCTCGCCAAGAAAGCCGGCTCCTCCTTCCTTTCCATGGACGAAGAGGTCCTGCAGCGCGACGAGATCGACTACCTCATCCAGCGCTTGCAGCACACCAACTACCCCAGCGACGAAGACGTCGAAGAGGCACGCTGGCTGCGCAACTACACCGGCAAGACCGGATTCATTCAGCTTGGCTGGCCCCACCAGGGCATCATGTTCCTTTACGAAGTCTCCACCGAATGGTATGAGCGCTATCAGCACCTGCTCGATCTGGTCGAAGACTTCGGCACCCTGACCATCGACGAAACCGACCAGGACGACGATCGCTGACGTGCGCTGGCTCCTTCGCAGTGCCGATGCTGGACAGGTCGAGCGTCTGGCTCGCGAGGCCCAGCTCCCCGCAACCCTTGCCCGATTGCTGGTTGCACGCGGCATCGATTCCCCTGACCATGCGCAGCGTTTTCTCGCCCCTTCGCTCGCCGGACTCCACTCGCCCTACCGGATGAAAGGCCTCCGCGAGGCCGTCGAGCGCCTTCAGGCTGCCATCGCGCGCGGCGAGACCGTGCTCATCTACGGCGATTACGATGTCGACGGCACCACCGCCGTCGTCATCCTCAAGACCGTCATCGAGCTATGTGGAGGCACGGCCGATTATCACGTCCCACATCGCATCCGCGAAGGCTACGGTATGCGCGACGAGGTCATCGAGCAGGCCGCCGCGCGTGGCCTCCACCTCATCATCAGCGTCGATACCGGCATTCGCGCCTTCGCTGCCGCCGAAGCCGCCGCGCGTTGTGGCATCGACCTGATCGTCACCGACCATCACCTCCCGCAGGCGGAAGGCGTGCCCCGCGCCCTGGCCGTAGTCAATCCCAATCAGCCCGGCTGCGACTACCCCTGCAAGGAACTTTGCGGTGCCGGCGTAGCCTTCAAGATCGCGCAGGCGCTGCTCGAAGCCTCCGGCCGCGAACGGCTCATCCCGTCGTTTCTGAAGATGGTCGCCATTGCCACCATCGCCGATGCCGTGCCGCTTACCGGCGAAAACCGTATCTTCGCCAAGCTTGGACTCGAGGGCCTGCGCAACCCGGTCAATGCCGGCCTGCGTGCCTTGCTCTCCAATTGCGAGCTCGACGGCTCGCGCCCCTTGAGCGCCGGAGACATCGCTTTCCGCGTCGCCCCTCGCCTCAACGCCGCCGGCCGTATGGATATCGCCGACCGCGTCATTCGCCTCTTCACCGAGCGCGACCCCGCGAAAGCAGCCGAGATGGCCATGGAACTCAATCAGCTCAATGGCGACCGCCAGCAACACGAGCAGGGCATCATCGACGAGATCCACAAAAAGGTGGCTGAATCCGCCGAGCTGCAAGACGCCTACTGCATGGTGATTGATGGCGACGCCTGGCATCGCGGTGTGATCGGCATCTGCGCCACCCGCGTAGTCGAACGTTACCATCGCCCCGCACTGGTCTTCTCCTGCGAAGATGGCGAGGCCCACGGCTCGGGCCGCTCCATTTCCGCCTTCCATCTCCTCCAGGCCCTCGAGACCTGCCCCGAGCTTTTCACCCGCTTCGGCGGACACGCCCACGCCGTCGGCTGCTCGCTTCCCGTCGAGCGCCTTCCCGAGCTGCGCGCCCGCCTCGATGCCTTCGCCCGCCAGCGCCTCAGCCTCGCCGACTTCGTCCCCATCCTCGAATACGACGACGAGCTTGCCCTTGAAGCCATCGATCAGCCGCTCTGGAGATCACTGCAAAGGCTGGAGCCCTACGGGGTTGGCAATCCTCTGCCGGTTTTTGTGAGCCGCCAGGCCCGTCTGGTGCAGCCGCCCAAGGTGCTGAAGGAGAAGCACATGAAGCTGCGCGTCATCCCCGAAAGCAACAACGGCCGCTGGCAGAAGGCGCACCAGGCCGTCGGCTGGCGCATGGCAGGGCGCTCGGCCGAGGAGGCGCTTGCCCTCGGCGACGTCCTCAATATCGCGTTCACATTGGATTACAACGACCATCCCGACTTCGGCGGCTTGCAGCTCAACCTGGTCGACTTCACGCGCAGCGGCGAAAAAGGCGCAACCCCGCTTGCCTTTGAAGGGGCGCAGCTTTAGGCCACCGAAAAACTCACGGGAGGGGAGGCTTCGCGTCAGGGCACGACCTTGGTCGTGCCGAACCCGCTTTCATTTTTGCATCGCGAGCGGGCTTCAGCCCGCGATCAATGTGTCTCTCCCACCAGCCCAAGATGGGAAAGCATGGCCCCATCCCACCAACCTTGTCTTTACAGCCCCGCCACCGGGGAGGTAGTATTCCCCGGTCAATGCACAGCGGCGTTGCCCCCGAGGTCTGTGGAAGTTGCGGCAGCCATGCCTTGCCGGACGGAGAATTCTGCCTGTTTTGCGGCGACGTTCTCACCGATTCCGGTAGGCTGGATCCTCGCATCGCGGCCCTGGTTGCAAACGCCGGCTTCAACCATGCCGTGCCGATAACGGAAGCCACCGAATACGCAGGTTTTTTGCGCCGGGTCTGGGCCGGTCTGTTCGACGTCAGCCTGGAAATCTTCGTCGCCTTCCTGCTTGCCTTACTGGTTGATACCGCCTTTAGCCTCCTGGGGCGGGCTGTCGGTATCGAGCCGGAGAGCGCCGCCTACGTCACCGGCTTCACCTTCATTGTCCTGCTTGCCGTGGGGGGCTGGCTCTACGCCGCCCTCAGCGAAAGCTCGCACTATCGCGCCACCCTGGGCAAGCGCATTATGCGCCTCCAGGTGGTCAATGCCGCGGGTGGCAAACTGACATTCGGCCAGGCCAGCGCCCGCCACGTCATGAAGTTTCTGTCATTGTTTTCCCTCGGTTTCGGCTTCCTCATGGCCGCCTGGACCAAGCGTCACCAGGCGCTCCACGACCTGCCCAACGACAGCCTTGTCATCCACGTTCGGGATGAGAGCTTCTCTTTGTTCGGGAAAACTTAGGAGTTGGGTCCGAATTAGGGAAGGTCTGATTAAGTCCGGGCTTTGAAGGGGACGGCCTTCAGGCCGTCCGTAAGTGTCTCGAATAAAGCTGGGCTTTAGCCCCTGACGGTCTTCGATGATCGGACTTAATCAGACCTTCCTTAGAAATCCTCATCCGGAGGTCGCTTTAGCGGGCCGAGCACCCGCTGCTTACTCGCCTGCAGGAAGATCGCTGCCCTGCCCGGATAGTTCACCCAGAGAAAGCTCATCGCATGGTATTCTTGCTCTTACGCCACAATGCTCTTATCCCGAGAATATGTGGGCTATCTCGCCCGCGAAGTTACCAAAAAACTAATTGATGGCGAGTTCATCGAGACCTCCGCGCCGGCCGCAGTCACCGAGCGCGTCAATGCCGCCATGCTCGAAGAACTCAGCCTGGAAGACCGCATCAATGACGAGGTGCGCATCATTCTCGAAACCTACTCCGAGGAGATGCGCCGCAGCGGTGCCAACTACCAGGAGATGTTCAAGAAGGTCAAGAACGAGCTGGTGCGCAAGTACAAGGCGGTGCTATGAGGCCGTCTCATGTCAAGACCGTCGGCATCCTAAACCGGGGTCCCCGCCGAGCGCCGTTTTTGCGCTCGATAGCGTGGAAGGCGGTGCTATGAGGGTCAGCCGCGAAAAAATGAACAAGCTTGCGCACGCCGTCGCCGATACCCTGGCGACCATGGATGAGGTCGAGTTCCTCGAGGACCGTAACACCATCCGCGTCGAGACCCGTACCGTGCTGGAAAGGCTGCTGACGGAGGAGGCCAGGATCGACGCCGCCGCCCGCCACAAGATCGAAAGCCAGCGCCGCACCATCCTTGAAGGCTCCCAGGAGTGGGACATCCTGTACCGCAAGTACTACAACGAAGAAGTCAAGAAACTGGGGATCTAGTCCAGGCCGCAGGACGCACAATTCGTAGCCGGGACGGGCGTCTTGGGTCGGCGATCCCTCAAATCCCGGAGCCCTTTCAGACGCGGGACGGGTTGGGATTGATTGTGACAACGCCACTACACCCATTGACCCCGACAACGGGTTTTGAGCGTAATTGTGATTTCAACGACCGTCTTGTCGCAAGTCCGGCAGATGGAAGGCGTACAAGTTCCCATCGTCGGAGCCGACGTAGACCACACCATTAGCCACTGCTGGGGAAGAAGAATCGATCCAAGACCCGGTCCTATATTCCCAGAGGCGCGCTCCGTTGCTGGCGTGTAGGGCGTAAAGACTGAAATCGCCAGATCCGACATACACTACGCCATTGGCCACGGCCGGAGAAGAATTGACGAAATTCCCAGTGGTGTACTTCCAGACAAGCGCTCCATTGCTCGCGGCGAGAGCGTACACGTTACCATCGCTACTGCCGACGTATACCACGCCGTTGGCCACCGCGGGGGTGGAAATAACAGAGTTCCCGGCCGTGTATTTCCAGAGGAGTGCTCCGGTGCTGGCGTTTAGAGCGTAAAGGCTGTGGAAAGCGGACCCGACGAAGACCGCCCCATTCGCTACCGTCGGTGTACTGACGAAGCCGTTGATAGGGATGAATCCCACGGGCGTGTACTGCCAAACCAGAGCCCCAGTACTGGCGTTTAGTGCATAGAGCGTTCCGTCGCCCGACCCCACGTAAACGAGGCCATTGGCCACTGCTGGCGGTAGTAATACGGGATCAGAAGACCCAAGCGAGTATTCCCACAGTAGCGCTCCGGTGGTGGCATTCAGGGCGTAAAAGTTGCCCCCCAGGTTCCCGATGTAGACCACGCCGTTTGCTACCGCTGGCGAGCAATATCCAATGGCGTTCCCGGTATTGTACTGCCACATGACGTGCCCAGTGACTGCGTTGAGAGCGTACACGTTATTGTCTCCCGACCCCACATATACCATGCCGTTGACGACTGCCGGGGAGGAATACACAAGCCCCCCCGTCGTGTGCTTCCAGACGAGAGCTCCCGTACTCGCGTTGATGGCGTAGACGTTATTGTCTAGTGAGCCGACGTACACCACCCCGTTGGCCACGGCAGGGGACGACTCGACACCTTCCATGTTGTACTTCCAATCCAAGGCCAGCTTTCCGACGTTTGCGGTGCTCAAAATAAATTCACTCGCGTTGTAACCGGTATGGCAGATGTCAGAGTGAAACTGCGGCCAGTTTACATACGCCGTTCCCGACAATCCGAGGCACGGCCCCGGCGTTTGGGCCGCGAGCATTGTGCCGAATATCAGGAGGAGACCTAAACGGCAGATCGGCGTAATCTTCATATCAACCTCCATACGGGGGCACTTGGGAAAGGCGCTTGCGCACAAGAACAATCGAGCAGTGAGGGCGCAGAACCTGGCAAATTTCGTATCTTCACTGGCTCGTCCGAAGTCAAGGAAGTATGACTCTCGCAGGACGAAGAAGCAATCGCAACTTCTCAGTAAGCCGTCGCGCATTTGTGCCGTCCCTCAGCATAGCTGGCGTAACACAGCCAATAATCCCGACACTTCGTCTTGGCATTCTGCGCGATGCGCGAGCCCAAGCCAGTTCTGCCAGCCTCTTGCCGGCTCTCTCTGGCAGCGGCTACACTTACGTCGGTCGGCAAGAGGTAGAAATGCATGGATCACTGTCACCTGTGATGATTGGACCACTCGCATTTCGGTGCCCAGTGCGGCCGCAAGATGACAATTCCATGACTCCGCCGGGCTGCGCGTCCAATCGGCAGACGCCCCACTGGCACCTTTGAGCCTTTCCGCTTACCGTTCCCCCGCGGAATCGTCTATCTTCTTGCAGGCGATGACATTGAGGCCTGCCAGCTGACAACCTGAGGTCACGATGCCGGCCGATGCGGTAGCAGTTTCTCTGACGGTTCCCCCGGTACTCCCGGTGACTGTACGGGATACCGGCGAAGCATGTTTTGTGACAACCTCGTATAACAGAGGTAGAGCAGAGCGTGACCAAAGCCGGATGAATGATGCGGAGCTGATTCGGGAAGCGCAGCGCGGAAACCACGCCGCTTTCGAGGAATTGGTGCGTCAATACGACGCCCCGGTGCTTCGCCTTGCTTACCACATGACGCGTTCCGAGCAGGACGCCCAGGACATTTACCAGGAAGCGTTCCTCAAGGCCTATCGCAATATCAACAACTTCCGCTTTGAGTGCTCCTTCTATACCTGGATTTACCGCATCGTCACCAACCTCTGCCTCGATTACCTGCGCAAGCGCCAGGTCCGCAAGGAAGACTCGGCCATTGTCTCCGACTCGTCCGGCGAGACCTACGACCTGCTCGACCAGGTTGCCGATGTGCGCTCCGGCGCCAGTCCGGAGAAAGACCTGATGCGCCGCGAGTTGGGTGGGCGCATCGCCCGGGCCCTCGACAAGCTGACGCCGCGTGAGCGCATGGTCTTCGAGATGAAGCACTACCAGGGACTGAAGCTGCGCACCATCGGCGAGGTTTTGAATACTACCGAAGAGACGGCGAAAAATACGCTGTTCCGCGGAACGCAGAAGCTGCGCGCCGCTTTGAAGGATATGAGGTAACTGCAATGCTCAACTGGCGCTCTTTTACTTGCGCAACCATTCACCCGAGAGCACGAGGTCTGCGATGAACTGCGATTGGGTACAACAGAACGTCCCGCTTTACTTGTACAACGAGCTGGCCGACGACGCCCGTCACGAACTGGAGCAGCACATTGCCCGCTGTCCCTCGTGCGCTGTCGAGCTTGCCGCTCAGCAGCAATTCCAGACTGCCATGAGCATTCTTCCCGTCGAGGAAGTTTCGCCCAGCTTCCTGACCGCCGCCCGCATGAAGCTCCAGGAATCGCTGGAGCAGGTCGAGCCGCGCCGTGCCTGGTATCACCGCCTGGCCTTCGATCCCGCGGCTTGGTTGCGGCAGGTCCGCTTCTCGCCCGCGCTGGCTTCGGTGATTTTCCTCGTGGGATTCGGCGGTGGCATCGGCGCTATGTATCAGGCCACTAGCGGCAGAGCTCAGGTGCCCACCGCGGCGATCCAGTCCTCAGCACCTGCAGAAGCCTCCATCAGCGGCATCACTTCCATCCAACGCGATCCCACTACCAATCAGGTCAGAGTGCAATATGACAGGGTCACGCCAGAGTCGGTTCAGGGCACAGTGACCGATCCCAGAATTCAAGACCTGCTGCTGTACGCCGCCAAGAGCAATGAAAACTCCGGCGTGCGCTTGAACTCGGTCGACGTACTCAAGGGCAAGACCGATGATCCCCGGGTGCGGGAGACGCTCACCTATTCACTGCGCTACGATAGCAATCCCGGCGTGCGACTCCAGGCGCTGGAAGGCCTGGGCCCGCTGGTGAGAGAAGACATTCGCGTGCGCAACGCCGTGCTGGAAGCGCTGCTCAACGACAGTAACCTCGGGGTGCGCAGCGGCGCCTTGCATGCACTCGAACCGGTCAAGGCCGACAGCAGCGTGCGTATGGCCCTGCAGCAGTTGGCCAAGGAAGATCCCAGCGATTACATTCGTCAGGAGTCTCAACAACTATTGGCCTCCATGCCGAACATGTACTAGCTGGCCCCGTATAAATTTGTCCTGCCGAAGCGCTCGGTAGGGCACGGTCCGCGTCAGCGCACGACTTCAATTGTGCCGAACAGCGGACCACTAACCAAGGGGCTTTAGCCCCGGATGATAACAATTAGCTTTCGCTCTCCTGCGGTTTCCCGCCTGGTGCAGCGGGACCTGAATATCTAGCGGGAGGAAGGGTCGGTTGAGCATAGGGCCTGGTTCAAGGGCAACAACAGGCACAACGCCACAGGGCAACCAGCCGGTTCATGGTCCGGAGCATGGCCTTCGTGCAGCTTATACGGCTTTCCGCAGGTCTGCCGGTACGGCCATCTGTCTGGCACTGGCGGTGTCGTTGCCTCTGCTGGCGCAGCGGGTGCGTGTCTACCAGGAGGGCAACGCCTGGGTTGAGGAAACCAGCGGCACGCTTCCGGCGGCCCGTGATCTGCGCGTCACCACCGATGTCGGCTCCGTCGAGGTGCATGGAAAGGCGCGCGGCATTATCTACGTCGTTCGTAAACGCGCCGCCGTCTCCACCCGAGAGGAGGCAGAGCAGGAGTTCCAGAAGCTGAAGATCTCCGCCGCCAGCGTGGGCGACCAGGCGGTGATCGAGGGCAAGTTATTACAGCGTGACGTTACCCGCTTTACTGCGGATATTTCCATGCAGGTGCCCTACAACCTGAGGAAGGTTCTGGTGAATACTGCAAGCGGCGCCGTGAAATTGACTTCGCTGTCCTCTGCCGTGACCGGCAAGACAGGCGCTGGCCCCGTCGAACTCAATGATCTGTCCGGACCGGTTTCGATCACCACCGGCGGCGGCAACATCACCGGAGGCAGCCTGGGCTCGGAAGCGGTCATCAAGAGCGGCGGCGGCAGCGTGCACATCGAGAGCATCACCGGCGCGGCCAAGATCAGCACCGGTGGCGGCATCGTTTCCATTGGAACGGCCAACACCCTGCTGATCGATAACGGTGCCGGCAGCGTCCAGGTCGGCCGCTGCTTTGGCAATTTCCAGGCCAGCACCGGTGGTGGCAACGTTCAGGTGGGCCAGGTGGCCGGCTCCGTGCGCGTCGATGCCAGCGCGGGAAGTGTTCGCGTCGAGGGTGCTGGTGGGCGGACGCAAGTCACCACCGGTGGCGGCAACGTAGAGCTGTACAAGGTGGCCCAGGGCGCCAAGGTCGATACTCCGGCGGGTTCCATCACCGTGCAGTTTACGGCGGTCCCGGGGGCCTTCACCGAGTCGTCGTTGCACACCGGCTCCGGCGACGTAATGGTGTTTCTGCCCGACGAGCTGCCGGTGACCGTGCATGCATCGTCCGACATGGCGCAGGGATACGGCATCCGTTCCGATCTTCCCGGCATTCATGTCAGCCGGCAGGGAAGCAGCTTTGGACCGAGGTCGATGTGGGCCGAGGGCGCGTTGAACGGTGGCGGGCCGTTGCTTCGCGTTCGTACCGGCATGGGTCACATCGACTTTCGCAAGACGCAATAGCCATTCAGAAGTACTGGATTGAAGGTTATGTTCTCAACAGGAATTATCGGATCCAAGACCCAGTGGGCCGTCGTGGCGGCCGCTGTACTGTTTGCGCTCCCCGCCGCTTTCGCCGCGCCCTATCCTGGCAGCGGCGGCAGCAGCTCCGGCGCCTATCTCGGCGTTCACATCAATGACCTCACCCCCGAGCAGGCTGCCGGCTACAAGCTCTCTGACAGCAGCGGCGTCATCGTGATGAGCATCGATCATGACGGTCCTGCCTGCAAGGCCGGGATCAAGGCCGATGACATCATCATGTCGGTCAACGGCACCAGGATCAGCAACATTCAGCAGATGGTGGACGTGATGCAAACCCTGTCGGCGGGCAGCGTCGCCACCATTGGCATTGTTCGCGATGGCCACCCGAAAGACGTCAAGGTTACCTTGACCGGCCGCCACAACTGGGCGACTCCGCACTCCTACCCGGTCCCCAACGCGGCTGCGGCAAAGTCCTTTGTGGCTCCTCTGCCGCCGGTGTCGTTCCCGGCTGATACCGACGTGCCTCTGGTTACGCCGGCCTCCGCCCGCCGCGGTATCGTGGTCGAAGCCATCACCGCACAGTTGGCCGAATACTTCGGAGTTCCCGCAGGCCAGGGCCTGCTGGTGCGCTATGTCCAGCGCGGCAGCCTGGGAGCCAGCGCGGGATTGAAGGCCGGCGACGTCATCATCAAGATCGACGGACGGCCGATTCGCGACCTTGCCGACTGGCGTGGCAGCATGCACACCAACAGCCTCAAGACCACCTTCTCCATCATTCGCGACCGGCATGAACAGACCGTCGACATGGTCCTGCCCGGTCCTTCCGGCGAGTTGCGCCTGGGTGACGACTGGGACTCCTTCGACTGGGACATGCACGCGTTCACTCAGCCGATGCCGAAACTCGGCCCGGAAATCCGCCGCCAGACCGAACAGGCCATGCTGCTGCGCTCCGACGATCTGGCCAATCTCCAGCGCGACATCGAGAGATCGATGCAACAGGTGCAGCCCCAAATCCAGCAGCAGACGGTCGAGATCCAGAAGCAGATGGAGCAGATGCGCCCCGAAATCGAAAAGCAGGCACAGGCCGCGCGCCGGCAGATGGAGCGCGCTCGCCCCGAGATCGAGAAGCAGACCCAGGAAATCCAGCAGTCCATGGCCCTGCTGAAGCAGCAGGACCTCGCGAAGATGCGCCAGCAGGTCAACCAATCGCTCCAAAACCTGACCCCACAGATTCAGCAGCAGATGCAGGCCATCACCCCGCAGATTCAGGCGCAGATGCAGGCCATCACCCCGCAGATTCAGGCGCAGATGCAGGCCATCACCCCGCAGATTCAGGCGCAGATGCAGGCCATCACTCCGCAGATTCAGGAGCAGATGCAGGCCATCACCCCGCAAATCCAGCAGCAACTGCGCCGGCAGATACAGCAACTGCAAAAGGAAATGCAGCAGCACCAGCAGAACATGCAGCAGATGCTGAAGGCCTGGCCCAACTCGCCCGACCAACCCACCCAGATGTAATCCGTGGCACCACTAAGACGCGGTCGAAAGACCACGGTCGCAACGACAATGCTCCGCGAAGCGGAGGCCATAATCTAGCCCAGCGCGCCAGCGTTGGTGGGTAGCATAAATCAACCCCCGAGTCCCCCAGGGATAGCACTTCTCGGTAGTGGTATGACCCACTTACCCACTACCCACTTCTCTACCCCATTGCACCTCGCCCAGCGCCGGTGTAAAGTTTACCCGCTCATTTGAGCCGCAAAAGGGGGAGCCATGGCTTTTATCGTGTGGTGGATCATCGTGGGCCTGATTGCCGGCTGGCTCGCAGGGCTGGTCATGAAGGGCGGAGGCTTCGGAATACTCGTCGACATCATCCTCGGCATCCTGGGAGGCATTATCGGCGGCTGGATATTTGGCCTCTTGGGCATCTGGCCCGGTGGCGGAATGATCGGCTCCATCATCGTCGCCTTCATTGGCGCGATTATTTTGGTCGGACTCAGCCGCCTCGTCAAGCGGGCCTGAGGCCGGCCGCTGTCCTTCCATCGATAAGTTTAGCAACTACTATACTATCCTGCCTCCTTGTCCGGTTCCGGCAGGGTGCGACGAACACCCTTTCGTCGCGTTTCTCGAAGGGCCTGCGGTTCGCCAGCGCCCGAAGATCGCTGCCCTCCTTGCAACTCGCGGCTCGAAACTTGAAACTTCTTCCCCCGCCCAGCGTATGCTTACCTCGAACACGGAGGCCTTATGGCATTGCGCAGAACTTTGCTCGTCCTTATATGCATTCTCGCTACAACCCTCGAACTCCCCGCCGGCACTCTGGCGGGCGTCACCCTGCCCGACACCGCGCAGGTCGGAGGCAAAACCCTCGTCCTCAATGGCATGGGCATCCGCACCAAATTCATGGTCAAGGTTTATATCGCGGGACTCTATCTGGAGCAGAAGTCCTCCGATCCCGCTGCCATCATCAAAGCCGACGCGCCCAGGCAGATTGTCATGAAGTTTGTGCACTCGGTTAGCAAGAGCCAGATGAGCGACGCCTTCCAGGAGTCGTTCGACGACAACAGCCCCGACGCCGCCAAGACCCTCAAGCCCGACATCGACCGCCTGCTCGCTGCTCTGGAGCCGGTCAAGGATGGCGGCGAGATGGTCTTCACCTACGTGCCGGGCACAGGCACGACCATGTCGATCGACGGCCAAGACAAGCTGACCATTCCGGGCCCCGCCTTCGGCCAACTAGTCATGTCCATCTGGCTCGGCCCCAAGCCGCCCAACGCCGCTCTGAAGAAAGGCCTGCTCGGGCAGTAAGGGGAGAGGGAGGGGCGAGACCTGCTGAGCCGTGGTCACTGCGTTACTTTTTTTGCTACCTCCAGATATTTAGAATCAGTCACTTAGCCTATTTTTTGCTCCTAAATTCCTCATTCTACAGTTAGTTACAGTTAAAATCTTGAGCGCCTAGGAGTTACTGGCATCCCCGGATACCCGTGGCCTAGGCGTTCGGTCCGGAGGCGGCGGACTGGGTGCCTTCGGCAACCGAGTCGGGTTGCGGTGGCTTTCTCGCCGGGTGCGATCTGTTGTCTGGCTTCGGGCCCGCAGATGGGGCGACTGCTTCCGTCGGAGCCTTGTTGTGACCTCCCTTGGCTTGCTTCTTGCGTAGCAGCTCACTGCGCGTTTTCTCCAACTCGCGCGAGAGGCGGGAGCGACGGCGATGACGGTGCTCTGGACGCGTTGCTTGCGACTCGTCGGCTTGGGCT
>CAWFIB010000008.1:0-21803 GCA_963815775.1 uncultured Acidobacteriaceae bacterium
CAACAGTGATTGTTTGCTGGCGTCCTGCATGTCATCAGCCCTTTGATCCGATGGCACGCTCGAAGCTGTAACGCAGCCGGTCGCCAACCGTTTCAGGTCCAGTAATGGCCGCGTTGGTCAGCTCCGGAAACTGAGCGGAGTAGAACGAGCGGACATCCTCGATAGAGAAGTTGGGGTTCGGATCAGCCAGCGTGGTTCCGTGATATACGAACTCCCGTTCGACAAGGTTGATTTTCATGATGCTTCACCTCCCTCCTCCTCTTCTGCGGCTGCCGTTTCCGAGGGCGCCTGCTGGGCAAACAGCGAGGGTGCCTCTGGCCTCTGGTTCCCGAGGTACAGGCGTCGCCGCTGGGGCCATTGGCGTTATTGGACTGGTCGGGCTGGGTGGTTTAGCAGACTTCTTCCGTGCCTCCTCGCGGGCCGCCTTTGCGGCCGCATCCATCTCGGCTTTGGCAGAGGCCAGCGTGGTTTGGAGCTGCAGGTGCGCCCCAGTGAATTCCACCAGCTGCTGAGGAAGGTCACGATCGAGTTCCTCGGCGGTGCCGGTGATTGCCAATGGGGTGCTAAGGGCGTGGTCTTCGGTGTCAGATGCTTTCTGCGGAACGACGGTGGCCCTGATCGTATCGCCCTCAACAAGGGAGATGGTCAGTAACAGCCTGCGTCTGCGCAGCAAGGGGATGAGTTCTGTGAACATCTTTTTTCTCCGGTGTAACTGTGTTGCGGAGATCAGGCGAAGAAAGAAATGCGGCAGCGACGGCCTTTAAATCAGCCATCTTGATACAACGCTCTACATAATTAAGCACCTCCGACGTAGACTCGGTCCGGGCTGGCTGCCGTAGAAGAAACTGCGGAGCCATCGCGTGTTTGGTTATTGTCGGAGGGGGGAAGAGCGCTTTTGTCAGCTGTCAGGCAGACGCCTTTCTTGATTCGAACAGCCGGTACAATTGGCTAACTCGGTATGGGCATTTCGCACATAGGGACGCAGCTCACGAGAAATTCGTATTATGGAGGCGGAGCACAGTCCATGATTCCTGTCATTGACGTCTTTGCGGGACCTGGTGGCCTTGGCGAAGGATTCAGCGCGTACCGCAACTCGGCCGGTCGACAAGTTTTCAACATAGCACTGTCGATTGAGAAGGACGCGGATGCCCACAACACACTGCGGCTCCGTAGCTTCTACCGCCAATTTCTGAAAGGCCAACATCCGGAAGAGTATTACGATTGCCTCCGCGGAAAATTCGCGATCCAAGATCTCTATAGCAAATTCCCGGAGCAAGCTGCTGCTGCTGCGGACGAGGCTTGGCAGGCAGAACTAGGTTCCAGCCGCTTTCCAGGTGACACAGTAGATGAGCGGATTCGTGCAGCGCTCGACGGCGAAAGGAATTGGGTTCTCATCGGAGGGCCGCCGTGCCAAGCATATTCATTGGTGGGCAATGGCGAGGGACGCAGCGTTACATCGTGACCCAGCGGAACGATGAAGATGAACTCACGCGAGCCATCCTGCAACTGGCCAGTGAGTACGGGCGATACGGCTATCGGCGGATCACGGCTTTGCTGCGCGAGCTAGGCTGGGAGGTAGGCAAGGACCGGGTGCAGCGGATCTGGCGCCGGGAAGGCCTCAAAGTACCACAGAAGCAGCGGCCGCGAGGGCGGCTGTGGCTGAACGATGGCAGCTGTGTACGGCTACGACCGGAGCATGAGAATCACGTCTGGAGCTACGATTTTGTGCGCGCCAGCACGCACGATGGCAGGATGTTGCGGCTCTTGACCCTGATTGACGAGTACACCAGGAAATGTCTCGCCATCCGGGTGGCACGGCGGCTGAACAGCTATGACCTGATCGAAACCTTGGCCGACCTGATGCTGGTGCATGGTATTCCGGAACACCTACGGTCGGACAACGGGCCCGAGTTTATTGCCAAAAGACTGCGGCAGTGGCTGTCGGCGGTGGGAGCGAAGACGCTGTACATCGAGCCAGGCAGTCCGTGGGAGAACGGGTACTGCGAGAGCTTCAACGGCAAGCTGCAAGATGAATGCTTGAAGGGCGAGATCTTCTATTCGCTGAAGGAGGCCCAGGTGGTGATCGAACAATGGAGAGTGCACTACAACACGGTACGGCCGCATTCGTCGCTGGGCTACAGACCACCAGTGCCGCCAGCCATCTTGCTGAAGGAAACGGGGCATGGAGATATGGAAAACGCTGCGCGTTTCCCACATCTCCACACCCCCGACGACGACTACGGACTACTGTCTAAAAAGGCGTTACACTAACATTCCACTTGGTACAAAAGATCGGTCAGGTCAGGTGTTGTGCGGGCCAAGCCAATGCCGGTGGTTGTTGGTATGACATATTCCAGGATCGTTCAGCACGTGCACCCTTGTATCTTGAAAAGCGGTCGGCTACCAGTTTTCTGCCTAGCCGTCGCTGGCCTCCTTGGGGCGCGACCTGCAACGACGATGACTGTTGAACAGAGCAGGCCGGAGGTGGCCACATCGTCAGGCCAACAGGACACGGGGACAAAGGCACAGGCGGCCTTTGAGGGTGCGCAGCAGCTTAGAAATGTTGGAACTGCCCATTCCTTAGAGTTGGCGTTGCAGAAGTACCAGGAAGCACTTCAACTATGGCGCACGTTGGGGGACCGACAGTCAGAAGCAATAACGTTGGACAATATCGGTCATGACGGTCAGGGCGAAAAGCAAAAGGCACTGGACTATTACAACCAGGCCCTGCTGGTCGAGCGCACGCTAGCTGACGGCTCTGTGGAGGCCACCACCTTGACCAACATCGGGGTGGTCTATGACTCGCTAGGCGAGAAGCACAAAGCATTGGATTACTTCAGCCGAGCACTGCCACTTCAGCGTGCGTCGGGGAATAGATCTGGAGAAGCCGCAACTCTGAACAATATGGCTGTAGTCTATGAGTCGCTGGGAGAAAAGCAAAAGGCATTGGAGTACTTTACAGAGGAGTTGTCACTCCGGCAGGTGTTGGGTGATCGCTCTGGTGAAGTCAGAACTCTGGACAATATATCCGCAATCCACGGGTTGATGGGTGAAAAGCAAAAGGCACTTGATTACCTTACACAAGAGTTGACGCTCCAGCGCGAGGCGGGCAATGCTTCCGGAGAAGCCAAAACGCTGAACAAAATCGGGACCGTGTATGACTCGATGGGTGAAAAAGAAAAGGCACTCGAGTTGTACAATCAGGCTCTTCCTGTCGAGCGTGCTGTCGGCGATCGCGCCGGCGAAGTCAGAACTCTGAACAATATCGGCGGGGTCTATGAGTCGTTGGGGAAAGAGGAAAAAGCGCTCGAGTACTACAACCAAGCTTTGCCGGTTACGCGTTTAAGGGGCGATCATACCGAGGAAGCCAGAACTCTGAACAACATCGGGCGAGCCTATGACTCGCTGGACGAAAAGCAAAAGGCGCTGGAGTACTACAACCAGGCGTTACCAATTGTGCGCCAGGTGGGCGACCGCTCCGGAGAGGCCGCAACGCTGAACAATATTGGCCTGGTTTATGACTCCCTGGGCGAAAAACAAACAGCACTTGATTACTACAACCAAGCCTTACCAATTATTCGCACGCTAGGCGACCGTTCGGAGGAAGCGGGGACCCTGAGCAATATTGGTGCGGTCTATGACTCGGTGGGAGAAAAGCAGAAGGCATTGGAGTACTACAGCCAGGCATTGCCGATTGTGCGCTTGGTGGGCGACCGCTCCGGAGAAGCTAGAACGTTGAACAATATCGGCGCGGTCTACGACTCCTTGGGAGACAAACATCAGGCGTTGGACTGCTACAGTGATGCGTTGCGAATCGAGCAAGAGGTGGGCAACCGGTCGGGGGAAGCCATAACCTTGAACAATATCGGCCGGGTCTATGACTCGTGGGGGGAAAACGAAAGGCACTGGATTATTACAACCAGGCATTGCCAATTGTGCGTCTGGTGCCCGATCGCTCGGGAGAAGCTGCGACGCTGAACAATTTCGGAGCAGTCTATGATTCGCTTGGGGAAAAACAAAAAGCGCTTGATTACTACAGCCAGGCACTGCTCATCGAGCGAACGGTCGGCGACCGCTCTTGGGAGGCGCGAACCCTACACAATATAGGCCTCGCTTATGATTCCGTGGGAGAAAAGCAGCTGGCACTGGATTACTACAATCAGGCACTCCCAATAGAGCGCGCGGTTCGCAACCGCTCACTGGAAGCTGCCACGCTTCACAATATTGGCTGGGCTTATGATTCGCTGGGCGACAAGCAGATGGCGCTCGATTACTACAATCAAGCGCTTCCAATTGCCCAAGCGGTTGGAGACCGTTCCCTCGAAGCTACAACGCTGCGAAATATTGGCTGGACGAATGCTTCATTAGGGGAAAAGCAGGAGGCGCTGGATTACTACAACCAAGCACTGCAAATTACGCGCGCGGTTGGCGACCGCTCCGAAGAAGCCAGAACGCTGAACAATTTCGGCTTGTTCTACTACTCGATTGGGGAAAATGAAAAGGCTCTGGATTACTACAACCAGGCATTGCCGATTGCGCACGCCGTTAGCGACAGGTTCGGAGAAGCGATCGCATTGCTCAATTATTGCCTATGTAAACTTGAGAATGCGGCAGCTCCCTGAGGCGCGCTCTCGCCTGGAAGATGCCTTAGATATCATCGAGTCACTGCGCGCCAAAATGATCAGCCGCGAGCTGAGAACCTCATATTTTTCCTTCAACTCTCGCTACTACAGTTTGTACGTTGACGTTCTGATGCAGCTGCATCGGCTGCATCCTGGTGATCAGTATGATCGGCTTGCTTTCGAAGCAAGCGAGAGAGACAAAGCCCGGAGCCTCTTGGATCTGCTCACCGAAGCTGGGGCGCACGTTTACCGCGGAGCCGACCCTCGCTTACTTGAGCGGGAGACCACACTCCGACAGCTATTGGATGCTCAGGCCCAACTGCGTGCCAAGGTGTCGAGCGGTCCACATACTCAACAGCAGCTGAACGAAATTGAGCAGCGGCTCCGCGAACTAACGACGCAGTATGACGAAGTGGAATCCGAGATTCGGCAGAAGAGTCCGCAGTACGCTGCATTGACACAGCCTCGCCCTGCCAATGTGTCGGAGGTCCAGGAACAACTCTCGGAATCATATGTTCGTCCATCATGCGTTCCCATAGATAAAGATGCTCTGCATTTGGGGGCGTGAGGCAGTGCATTGATCACTATGCAACGTGACGTGACATGCGACTATGAGCGTCCTTAAGTTTGGAAATGGCGGCTAGTCGGCCAGTGACCCGACTCGCCGATGAGGTACGGCTGTTCGGTGCCGAACTCGCGCATCAGCCGCTCGTGTACCGAGGCAGGAGGAAGGGGAGACGGACGTTTTCTGTTTTCGTCGTACGCCAGACGTCTCAGACGAGACGGATCCTCCGCGTAAGCCTCGTGTAGCGCTCTAAGCCAAGCAAACTGAGCCTCGTCAAGCGTGATGGGAGGCCTCGGCTCGTAGCCCTCCAAGCTCAGCCAAAGGATCCCACCAGGGTAAGCATCAGCGAATTTGTTGGCATAGGCTGCCACGAGTTCAGTCTTGCCCACGCCTCCCATGCCATGAAGCTGTAGGCCCACGTTTGCACCGCCGCTGCCCAACTCGGCCGGGTGCAACTTACTATGAATACGCACGATCTCCGCAGCGCACTCCCAAGCCATAGCGAGGGACAGTCATCCCGGGCGCGATCAACGGAAATCTCGATTCGATCGTTGCTTCACCTCTTGAACGGTTTATCTGTCTGGATCCCTGATTCTCAAACCGCTCTCAACAAAACTTGTGGAGAACAAATGGCCCGCCCGATCGCCAAACTCAAGCTCGGTCATTACCCGTTACCCATTGAAGAAGCCCAGAACATTCGGGCAATGTTGTTACCCACAGCACCTTATGCGGTCATCGATCCATGTGTCGGTGAGGGCACCGCACTGCTTGAGATCACGAAGAATACGGGCGCCCACTTGGCCGGCATCGAACTCGATGCGGGCAGGGCCGCGGCAGCCGCCGGAAAAGGAATAGCGACCGTCCACGGCAGCGCCTTTGAGTGCCGAGTGCCGGCTGAAACCTGTTCGCTCCTGTATCTGAATCCGCCCTATGACAATGAGTCTGGGCCGCACAGTAATAAGCGGATGGAGTTGGTGTTCCTGGAACACTGCTATCGCTGGGTGACCAACGAAGGTGTACTGGTGTTCGTGGTTCCCGCTCCAGCAGTTGGCACGTGCGCACGTCTGCTGACAAGTCAGTTTGATGGGATTTGCGTTTTTCGACTCGAACATCCAGAATCCGTCCGCTTCAACCAGGTCGTGTTGTTCGGCAGACGCAAGAAATCGCATCTGCGCGGCGAGCCCAAAGGAGCAGACGAGTTGCTCCGGATTACGTATAAGCCGCAGTTGCTGCCGCCACTTAACCAAGAAGTGAGTGAGCGTTATGCGATTCCACCATCACCGCCCGCAACCATCACCTACACAGGACTACCGCTGGATGAGATTGAGGATGCGCTGCAGCGGTCTGTCGCGATGCAGAATGCCCGCGGCATTCTGGTACGCAAACAGCAGAAGATGAGCGGCCGGCCGGTCACACCGCTACACAAAGGCCACGTTGGACTGCTTGCCTGCAGCGGCATGCTTAACGGCTTCTTCGGGGAGGGTGAAACGCGGCACATTGCACACTGGCGATCGGTGAAGTATGTCGATGAGTTCAACGAGGAAGGTGAATCCGAAGGGGAAACCATTATTCGCAAACGCGAACGGTTCAGCCACGAACTGACCCTCGCTTACGAGAGTGGAAAGATCATCGAACTGAAGGAGACCAAGGAGGCCAAGCCTTTGGCCGAGTAAGGAAATCGTGATAGAGTAAGGAAAGAGGTCGGGCATGCAGAAGCAGGCTAAAATTACCAGCAAAGGGCAAATAACCGTGCCGCGCGACGTTCGCCGCGCCCTTGGGCTTCGGGCTGGGGACCGCCTGGTGTTCGAGAGCGTTGGCCAAGAGGTGCGTGTGCGCGCGGTTAAGACCAAGAGCGCGTTTTCCAAGTATCGCGGCATCGGCAATCCCGGAATTGGCTCCGGTCGCAAGAACATCGGCATCTGGCTGCGCGGACTGCGTGGGGAATGACAACCGCGATTGACACCAACGTCATCATTGCTCTTTGGGACCGTGACGCATCCTTCAGTGCGGCTGCCCAGAACGGGCTAGAAGCGGCGTTCAATCGGGGCGGCTTGGTTGTTGCGGCGCCGGTTTTCGCCGAGTTGTTGGCGGCGCCAGGCCGCACCGAGGCGTTCGTAGATGCATTCCTGGGCGATACCGGCATTTCCGTCGACTGGAACCTGGATGAGATGGTCTGGAGATCCGCTGGTCGGGCATTCCAACGTCACGCCGAGCGGCGCCGCAAGCAACGCGACCCGGGAACTCGACGGATCTTGGCGGACTTTTTGATTGGCGCACATGCAGAGACTCACGGCTACCGCCTGCTCACCCTAGATGAACGGATCTACCGATCTGCCTTCCCGAAGCTCGTCGTTGAGACCATCTAGGCGCGAAACATCCGAGTATCTCCAAAGTTGAACTGCGTTGTTTTTGGATCGAGGACGATTGCAACTGATGTTGGCTCTTCATCTGCTTACCCATGCGGAATACGAGCGGGGAGGATCAAAGAAATGAGCGCGCTGACAGATGATTATGGATCTCTGCTCGCAGAGACGAAGCCCGAAGTCATTCACGACGAGGGACAGAACGACACGTTCGTGGTGCGGCTCGAGGAATTGACTTCCAAACAGGTCGTCACTCCGGCGGAAGAGAAGCTGATCGAACTCTTGACCGTCTTGATCGAGAACTTTGAGGCACAGCACTATCCCGTTCAAAGTTCCGGTCCACTTGATGTCATACGGCACCTGATGGAGGAGAACCATCTGCGCCAGAAAGACCTGGTGGACGTCTTTGGAACCGAGAGCATTGTGTCCGTGCTGAACGGAAAACGTGATCTGGCAAAGGACCACATTCGCAAACTCAGCGAACGATTCGGTGTGTCTCCAGCGCTCTTTTTCTGAGGTTGCTCAGCTCCAGCCGCCGGCCTGTTCTCCAACTCGGTTGCGAAGCCTGTCGTCGCCTGACGATTACCCAATAAGCACGCCGTAATAAAACATCTCGACGCCTTCCCGCCCAAGATCCCAAGATTCCTCGATGTACCAAACCTTCAGTCCTTGAATACATTGGCCGGAAACCGGCGCTGGCTAAGCCGGTCCTATCTCTGGTCTGAATCAAAAAAAAGAAGAGGTCCCCCGGCGATGAAGAACGCTCATGAGCGCTTCGGCAGGCTCGTTTATCGGCGGCGCACAGAAAAGACGGCAACCAACCTTCGCGTTTTCCTGGATGCCTTTGTAGGTGAGGACCGAGGCAAAGCCCATTTGATCTCGGTCGTTGGAGGCGACGTGGAGATCGGTGCCCTGGCTGCAGCTTTTGCCAACGGTGACTCATTTACCGTGGTCGATCCTTATGGTGAAGAGAGTATCGTCTCGCTGGGCGAGAAGCCGCTGTGCTTCCGGGGCTCCATCATGGTTCAAGGCCGTAAGCGACCGCTGAGGCATCTTGTGAGTTGCTCGCAGGAATTGGCGGACACGACCTCCGATGGGAAACTGCTCCTGATAAGTGACGACCATTCCTTCATCTGGTCTTCGCTGGTGCGGCACTACGGCCTGCCCGCCACGCCCGAATGGGAACCGTGGATGATCTCGCAATTACACCAGCAAAAGCTTATTCAGCCTCTTCTCGGGTTTGGCTACTCAGGAGTAGCGGTCAAGGCCAAGCGAAAAGATTTATTGGCGCTGCTGCGGAGAGGACTGCGGAACCGTCAGCTTGCATTTCCGCCATCCAACGGCGCGGTGGAGTGGCCCGAGATCCGTCTCGTCAAGAAAGCAGCCTGATAAAGGCATGATGCAGGTCAGACTCTAGAGCTAACCCTCAAGTTATCACAACTCTGTGATAATCTTAATGCGGCATGTGAGGACAGAACCAATGGATGCGCGACAGTTCCGAAAAGCAAGAAAACAGGCTGGATTGAGCCAGCAACAGGCTGCGGCCGAGCTCGGCGTCTCGCAAAGCTATCTCTCGATGCTGGAGAGGAGCCAACGGCCGCTGTCGCGGGAACTGGCGCGGAAGATGGTTCAGGTTTACAAGCTATCGCCAGCTACCTTGCCGGCGTCGCAAGTATCCTGGCAGCCAAAGATGGCCGATCTCGATCAGGTTGCGACCGACCTGGCCGGGCTTGGATACCCTGGTTTGGCCTATCTGAGAACCCGACGAACCCGCAGAAACCCAAGTGAACTCCTGCTGAGTGCTCTGGCGCAGAATCAGTTGGAGGCGCGGCTATTCGAGGCGCTGCCGTGGCTCGTGCTGAAGTACTGGGAGATGGACCCTGAGTGGCTGGTGCAGCAGGCCAAGCTCCACGACCTGCAGAATCGTCTGGGATTTGTTGTGGCGCTGGCCAGAAAGGCAGGTCGGCGATCAGCTTTGCCGGATTCACGGCGCGACGCGGCGCTTGAGCGGTTGGAAGCCAGGCTGAGGCGCAGCTTACTTGCGCGCGAGGAACTGTTAGCCGGAGCGCAGGTGAGCGAGAGCGAGCGCCGATGGCTGAAAACGCACCGCTCGAAAGAAGCACGCGATTGGAATGTCCTAAGCAACTGGCGGCCCGAGGCGCTTCGATATGTCGCCTGACACCGCGCACGTCCTGCCGTCCAGGTGGAAAGGCTTCCTGAGGGAGGTTGATCAGCTTCTTGGTGTTGCTGTTGAAATGCACTGCCTTGGCGGCTTCGTGCTTTCTGCGCTCTACGATTTGCCTCGACCCACAGGGGATGTGGACTATATTGCGGCGATACCATCCAACAGCGTCACCGAACTGGAGAGTATTGCTGGCCAAGGCTCAGCCCTCAAAAGGAAGCACGGACTGTATCTTCAGTACGTTGCGGTAGCTGACGTCCCAGAGAACTACGCAGAGCGGTTGCAGGAATTGTTCTCGGGCGAGTTCATCCGGCTTCGCCTGTTTGCACTGGAAGTGCACGATCTCGTTCTCGCCAAGTTGGTTCGGTACAGCCCAGTAGACCTGGAAGATGCCAAGTTTCTCGCCAGGACCGGAAGGCTGAACGAAACGATGCTCGAAGAGCGATACGAGAAGGAACTACGACCCTACCTCGCCAATGAAAAGCGGCATGATCTTACGCTGAAGCTCTGGCTTGAGGCCTGTTTTCACTCCTGAGCGTTACTTTTCAGAGGATGGCAGAGAACGAAGGGGCGCCAGGGGATTATCGGCGTTGTTCAGCTGCGTGGCACTTGCCGGAATGAATCCAGATGCCAAAGGCCATCTGGCGTGGATGTCTGCCGGCGCAGGATATAGAGATTGCCGTCATCGGCGCGGACTTTGAAATAGCTGTCTGACGGACCGTACCACTGGTCAAGCACTTCCTCGACCAGGTACTCATGTCCGTCCAGCCGAAAGCGAATCGGTCTTTCCTCTGCTTTCCGTCCGGAATAGCAGTCCACCTCCAGTTTCATCTCACCTGCTAGCCTTCCCGGAGAAATCCATGCAAAACCTCGATACTATCCATGATTATCTCCGAACTCACAGCGAGGAGATCGGCAATCGCATTTTGTCATCGTACCCGGCGCTGTTTGGTGCAGGCGAGGCACCGTCTCCACGACTCTCGCATATGCTCAGAACGCCCTATCCGGCCCAAACCTTGGCAATTATGGGCGTGAGCAAACGATGGCAGTTGGCTCGCAACGCCAATGTCGTCGCGGAGTGCGGCTCTGGCAAGACGCTGATTGCGCTGGGGAGCATGTTGGTGCATAGCGCCGGAAGACCTTTCTCGGGCTTGGTCATGGCACCACCGCACCTGGTCGAGAAATGGGCGCGAGAAACCTGCTTAACGCTGCCTCAGGTGCGAGTGTTCTTGATCGACGACATGCGCAATAGTGGCGATCCGACACAGCCGCATGGCATCAACGAAGTGCGGTTGCGGCGCGGCGAAATCGTGCGCGAGGGCCTGCACACCTCGCTAGCAGAGTTGCGGCGTCTGGGACGTCAAGGCTGGCGCAAGCTCTGTCCGGGGACCACGATCTTCTGCATTGGCAGAGAGAAGGCGAAGCTCTCGTATTTCTGGAAACACTGCTACGGCAAAAGCCGCTCTGGGCGCTATCTGGGCTCGCTGACTAACCCGGATACCGGCTGTCCCGTCGAGACGGATGGGGTGCGGCTGAGCGCACTTGATTTCGAGAAGAAGCGCCTGCATGAAATCGTGGAGGACCCAACCTCAACTGTGATGATATTCGTGTCGTGCTGGTGCACTCGCGGGATCGCATCTTGCCTGAACTCAGTTAATCCCTGGGGCGCTGTCCTCAAACGAAGATGGAGGCGCGCGGTGTAGAATTCAGGCTGAACACCCGACTGACCGACGCGCGGCCTCAGTCACGTGCGAACGCTTCTCCGCCGAAAACTCCCTGCTAACAGGGGAAAATACAGGGAATTTTCTGTTTTTCGACTCCATATCAAGGGACCTTCAGTGGGGTAACGCTATGTGTCAGCTGGTTTTAGCTCTGAAGACAGGTTTTACAGCGCCAAACAGAGCAGGGAATTATTAGAGCCGTATCAGGCAATGCAAGTTCCCTGTTCCTCCGGCAGGAGGGCCGCGATGGCCCTCCTGCGAGGTTGGGTGAGCTTACTGTCCATTCGCGTGACTCAGGAAAAAGACATCGTTGAAGTAAATCACCCCCGTAGTACCTCCTGTAGTATCGCCCCCAAAGACGATCATCTCATTCGTAGCTGGCGAGTACACTGCCGTATGCGCCTCCCTGGCAAATGGGAAGTAGATCGAGTTTTCGGCGATTTGCATCCATGCGGGCGGCTCTCCAACTCCGTTTGCGTTGGTGAGAACCCAAGTGTCTCCGAGTATCCCCGCGGTATTAGAACCGCCAAAGATAGTCATGCGATTGGTTGTGGGATCATACGTCGCACTCATGTACGCACGCACGGCTGGGGGAGTCCCCGTGGGAAAAAGTTGCGTCCATACGGGGGGCCCCCCGACGCCATTGGCATTGGAGAGAACCCAAACGTCATTGAAGTGAGCCCCGCCATCTTCGCCTCCAAAAACGATAAGTTCGTTGCTCGTCGAATCATAGACCGCGCCTACCGCAGTGCGCGCTTCTGGTCCCCCTGATGCAGAAAGTTCTGTCCATGACGGAGTTCCGCTGACACCGTTGGCATTCGAGAGAACCCAAACGTCGTTGAAGTTAGTCGAGAAGCAGTTGTTTCCACCAAATATGATCAGCGTGTTCGATATTGGATCGTAGGTGCCTACCTGTCCCCACCTCGCCGCCGGCGGGCCACCAACGGGGCTTAACTGGGTCCAAGCGGAAGGTCCGCCGGATCCATTTGCGTTGGTCAGAGCCCAGACATCATTCGCGCACGGCGATGAATGTCCCTCAGCGCCGCCGAAGATGATCATTCGGTTGCTACCTGGGTCATACCCCGCGGAAAGCCCATACCTTGGCGCCGGTGGTGTGCCGCTGGGATGGACCGCGACCCAGTTCCGAAGGCCTGCTAGAGAGGCCGACGGCAGAAGGCGCCACACATCGTTCAAATTATTTGGCACCAATTTCGTCTCGCCGGCGGAGCCGCCGAATACGATCATTTGTTTTGTTAATGGATCGAGTACGGCGGAGTGGCCCCACCTTGGCAGAGGCCCATTGGGCTCCAACGTGGGGTACCCGAATGCCAGAACATTAGTGCCTCAGGAAATACTCGTAGATTATGTGAGGGTCTACCAGCGATAGCTCACAATGACGCCCACGAATCCTAACGCAAAGCTTGGGGCGGAACGTTATGTGGCATCCGACGCGAAAGCAAGCACCGTGCGGTCGTTAAGATCTGTCGCCGAGGAGTCGACCCGACCTGTAAAACGATACCTCGCAACGGGTCTGCAAAGCGCTCGGGCCGGCAGGTCTGCGGCATGGCTATTATGCGTAGAAGAGCCCCGACCCAACGCCGGCAAGGCGAGGCTGTTACGAAACTCTAACCAGTAATCCACATGAAGTGATGGGAAGATGCCCTTGCGAAAGCGAGGGCATTTTCTTTGGCGTACATCGAGGGCGAGGCGCGCGGGCAGCACACGTTGTTTCCTTCCACATTGGACGATCTGATTCCCCATGACCATGTGTGTCGAGTGATTGAGGCGTTCGTGGGCAAGCTATCGATGGAGAAACTAGGGTTTGTGCGGACGGAGCCGGCAGAAACGGGACGTCCGGGATACGATCCGCGCGATCTGCTGAAGCTGTATTTATACGGGTACCTGCATCAGGTGCGCTCGTCGCGGCGCTTGGAGGCCGAGTGCCGCCGGAATGTGGAGGTGATGTGGCCGCTGGGGGCGCCTGGTTCCGGATTACAAGTCGATCGCCGAGTTCCGGCGGAGGCATCGCGAAGCGGTGAGCCGAGCGGGATCGGAGTTGGTGCAGTGGGCACGGCAGATGGGGCTGGTGAAGGGTGAATGGGTAGCGATTGACGGCTCGAAGTTCCGCGCTTGCCACGGTACGCGAGCGCGAAGCGGTGAAGCGCTATCTGGATCAACTGGAGAGCGCCGACGAACGAGGAGTTGGTCATCGACCCGAGTGCAGTGGCAGCGGCACTGGAGAAGCTGAAGAACGATGCGGAGCCGCAATCTCGAGTTGCGATCCTGGATTCACAGCAATACTCCCAACAACTTGACCAGACCCTCGCCGCAGGGCTCCGCCTCTTCCCTATCGACGTCACAGGCAAGACCGTGGTCCTAAACTAAAGCCAACTTGGTCGATTACATTCTTGGCAACGCAATCAATACCCACCCAGTGCTGGTTCTTGCCGCAGCAGAATCATTTCGACACATGGGCGCTAAGTCTGTCATAGTTGCTGAGGTCCTGGGCATCAGCGCGATACAAGACTCGTTCTTTCGCAAAGTGGGTATGAGCAGTGTCTTCGAGACGAAAAGATTCGATTCGTAGATCTGAATCGCGACGAGCTGATCCGCACGCCGCTACGAGCCGGCTACACCAGAATGAAGAACCTATGGCTGCCGCGCACCGTGCTGGAAGCTGATTTTCTCGTTTCGATGCCGAAGATCAAGACCCACCACTGGTCGGGTGTCACGCTCAGCATGAAGAACATGTTTGGCGTTGTTCCGGGCGCACGATACGGATGGCCGAAGAACATTCTCCACTGGAAGGGCATTCAGGAAAGCATCCTCGATTTGTGCGCCACTGTTCAAGTCCACTTCGTTATCGCGGACGGGATTGTGGCGATGGAAGGCAATGGACCGCTCAGCGGCACGCCGCGGCCGCTGGGGAAGATTGCGCTTGCAGACGATCCGGTGGCTGCCAACGCGACCTGTTCCTGGCTGATGGGATTCGAACCCGACCGAATCGTGCATATTCGGGAGGGATCGAGATTCCTTGGCAACGCTTCACAGGGACTGATTGACCAAGCAGGTGAAATTCTGACTCCGACGACAACTCCATTCCGGCAGGAGGAAGCGATCAAATGGCCAGCCCGACACCCACCAGCGGAACGTTAAGATTGCTGGCGGACTTGAGATGGTCACCGGCCAGTATGCCTAAGCCGCCGGCAAAGATGGATAGGCACTCGGTGAGTCCGAATTCGGCGGAGAAATAGGCAACCAGCAGATCTTTGTGCGCTGCCTCCTGGATCTTGCCAAACCAGGTTGCATTATTGCCCAGGTAAGTCTTCAGGTTCGAGTCGACACGATTCAGATGTGCCAGGAAGCCTTCGTCCCGGGAGGCGGCCTCCAACTTTCCCTGTTCGATGGTGCCGAGCAGCAGCACAGGGTTGTGCCCGCATGTGTCCCATAGCTCGCTATCCAGCCGGCGGAAGAGTGCGATCGAATCGTGGCTCCAGCACCAACTCAGGTTGTAGGCAACCTCGCGCAGGTTCTCGATAGCCGGCGGCAACGAGGGTACGACGGTGAACGTATGAACGGGTTTCATCATGGCCGAATCTCCTCCGCCAGGTGGCTGAGTTCAATAGGGAGCGGCATCAAGTGGAATTCTGTGTCGTCCCCGAGGAAAAACTATCGGATCAGTTTCATGAGATGCGATCGATCTTTCCATTCCTCCGCTCGCTCTCGATCTGTTTCCGCCTGCGCCCCCTTTCCTTTCTAGCGCGCTCATCGTTCCGATAGTTCGAGTAGAAGGCAATACCAGAGAGCGCTGCGCTACCACACCATAGTTACTTGCGCCGCCAATCGACGTTGTGCGGTAAAGATTACCGTTGGCGTCTTTCAGAGTCAGGGAACGCTATGTGCATCACGAGTCAGGGTCGGCAAGAAGATTGGCGGGGTTGGCGGTGGAGCAGCGACCAGCGTTCGCACACGGTTGCCAGTGCATTGCCACCATCCTTGGAACTCTGAGCCGTCCTTGCAAGAAACCTGCATCGGACTCCATGCGCAAACTCCGGCTGAAGGTCGAAACGGCAGAGCCGAGTCTTCGAAATAGCCGTCTATGTCCACCTTGCGTTTTGGCACCGAATCAATAGGACATATCTTCAGACACCGGGTGTCGAGTCGAAGCCCCTCGCGCAGCGCTTTGAGGGCGCTTTCCTTCCCGCTCCAAAGCAGAGCCACGAGCCGGGAACGGTCATCCAGTCGGACCCGTGCAATCAACTCTTGCTCTTCGATGGTGAAGTAGTCGGCAATGAAGGCGTCACTGCGAGGTTCAATGATTTCCAGGTCACATCCGAGGGAGGCACCGGACGGCGCAACGGCGCAAGCCGCTACGCCAGCACGATGGCTGATTGAAATGGTAACGGCCACTCCTGCGTTCGACACAAACGCTTCGGGCGCGCCGGAAGGGGCTGGGCGCACCTCGATTTCCTGGAGGGACTGCAGATGATCCGGCAACGTCAGATAGATGGCCAGGGCGCATTTCGCGGTCCAGCGGCCCAGTCGCCAATCGGCACGGCGCTTGGCAACGCGCATGCCGTTCAGGCGTACCACTTCGTTCGAGCTGAGCCAATCGTCTGCCGTCGGCACATCCGCTTCGGACTGTTCTAGCCAATATACTTCCATCACGAAGCCAGAGTGGAGGTGGCCACATCCATGATTTTCGGCATTGTTGCCGAATTCTCACCTGGTGGTTTGTCGGAATGCAATTCCTTCTCCCTTGCAACACCGCATTCCACCGCATGGATGAGAAAAGGGCGAAGATCCGCGGGCGGAAGGATGTGGTGCAACGCGCCCACTTTGAGGGCCCGATGCACGTTGTGCACGCGATCAAACTCCTCGGCCATTTCCCCCAGCTTCTCGGAGTGGACGACTTTGAAGAGATCGTTCCACTGTGCGCGCAACCGGCTTTTCTCCACGCCGTCAGTTTTGGGCATCGCATGATTCAACCCCTCGGTCAACGCCTGGAGACGTGGATCTTTGCGGGTCCTGGCTTCGACCTCGCCAGCGAAAACAACGGCCGCCGCCGGCGCTCCGCCAATAACGGAGGCGAACGTTCCCTCTAACGCGGCGACCTCGAGGTTTTCGTTCAACGCCCCCGAGAAAACAACATAAGCGCCACCGTGATATCGGGAGATCACACAAAAGACCATGGGGCCTTTGAAGTTCACCACTGATCGGCCAATCTCTGCCCCGTACTCAAGCTGCAGCTTGCGCAACGATTCCGGCGAACCGTCAAAACCAGACAGGTTGGCCAGGATCACTACCGGCCGATTGTTGCTGGCCGCGTTAATGGCGCGAGCAATTTTTTTCGAGGACAGCGGGAAAAGCGTTCCGGCGGTCCATTGATCCGGGCCGTCGGCAGGAACAAATCCCAGCCGGGGCGCTGGATGAGACTCGATACCGATGAGACAAACGGGATAGCCACCGAGATGGGCATCCCAAACCACTCCCGTTTCCGCGGCACGCATGCCGGACCAGCGCTCCAGAGGAACGTGGTCTTGATCCATGACGGCTCGCATGACTTTGCGAATGTCGAACGACTTCTTGCGTCCAGGATTGGTCTCGTCGGAGAAAATCTCACCAACAAGCGCGAATTCGCCGTCGCCGCCGTGAGAGTGTGGATACGACCGGACGTCCCGGTCGATGGGATCGTTTGTCACATCTTTGCGAGGAAAGCGCTCACCCGGGGCCACGTAAGTATGTTCATAATGGCGGAGCAGGATATGGCAGGCTTCATCGATGTTTCGGGCCCAATACTGCGCCTGGCCGTTGGGACCCATAATGCGGTCGTAGCCTCCTATGCCTTCGTTGTCCTCGGCCGACACGCTTCCCGAATATTCCAGAGCGCGCTTGCCGGTGAGAACCATCGCCGCCTTCGGTGTCATGACCAGAATGCCGCGGGTATGCATGAGCATGGTTGCTTCGGCGTTCCAGTAGGGCTGTGCCCCGACGTTGATCCCATTCACCACCAGGTTCACTTCGCACCCGGCTTGCGTGAATTCGATCAGGCGACGCAGCACACGGGCAATCCAATCCATGTTCTCGACGCCGCTGTCCATGGAGATCTTGGCGCCCGCCGAGAGGGTGAACCATTCCAACGGAATGCCCTTCTCTTGCGCGAGATCCAGACCCGCGATAATGAGCCGGCATTCGGGCTCGGCAATTGCGCCCAGGTCCCGGCTCGGATCGCCCATCAAAACGACACGCGTCATGCCCTCGGGATACTTACTGGTGAAGTTACGGATGACGCCCACGATGATGTTGGATTTGTTCTTTCCATACGGACGGTCAACCGGAACCAGACGGCCGTCGGCATCAAGATCGTATTCCACAAAATCGCCGGGAGGAAATTGCGATGCTATCCCTTCCGGAACGGGCGTCAGCATTTTGACGATTTCATACGGGTAGATCATTCCGCGCTGGCGCATGCGGACAACCTTCTGGGTGTAGTCATCCAGCGGCCTGAGCGGTTGCAGTTTGCCGGAGGGCCTGATGGTCATAATCTGGCCCGCGCCGCCCGGACTCGAGATGCGCACAATCATGTCGCGGACCTCGCCCGTCTCGGGTTGCGGAATGCGAGCACGCACCACCACTTGTTCCAAGCCCAGCCCATCGGCCGACGGGGCGAGTTTGTGCACGATCTCATCCAATTCTTTGCGGGTGAAATTGACGGTCGGCCAAACGTAAAGCAGTATTCGGTTCCAGTGGAGCCGCCGGTTCGGGGTGCGCCGCGACTGGAACATACGCATACCGGCCACCGCTTCCGCGAACATGCGCTCCAGGTGGGGGAGTTGCACGATGCGGCCTTTCTGGTCGCGCACCGGCGTTAGATCGCGGATTTCCGCGACCGCGAACAGCCGTTCATCCCTGGGATTTTCATTGGCAACTGCATAGAGAAGATACACGTCTTCCACTGACGGCAGGCGCTCGACTTTGAAATTACTGACCCGCCAGAGATGCAAGCGTTCCGCCATCATAGGGTGAACGCCGCGGAGGAGTAATTCCTCTTCATACATGACCGGCGAGGGACGATAGGTGAAGTGCTGCATGCCGGCCATGCCGGGACCACGACCGGGTCCGCCGATGGCCACAACGATGCGCTGAATCGTCCGCGGGAACCCGACTTGGTTGACGGTTGAGCAGACATCCTTCTGCATGAGATCTGGATCGGACAAAAACTCAGGATTCCACGCTTGAAAATCGATGACCACGTCATGGTCAAGGGGCACTTCGTTGATGAAAGGGAAAAGCGCGCGGGCTGCATCAGACAGCCCGAGATACCCGGTATTGGTGCTGAAGATATGGACTCGCCTGCCGTTATCGTCATACTCGGCCGATACACAAGATCCTCCGTCCATTGGCACGGAGCGAAACTTCGATAGGGTTTGCCCGCGATAGTATCGCGTGGTGACGATTTCCAACATCAATTCCCGCAAAGCGGGAGGGGCAGCGGCGTACCTGCCTGAGAAGAGGCCAGCCAGCGGTTGAGGACACTCGACCAGGGCGGCAATTTTCTGACGAAGATCCACAGGGTTTGGATTGGTACCAAGGTGCGCGAGGTGCTCTTCCGCCTGCGCATAGATTTGCCTTCTAGCCCGTTCAAACACCGGGTGCTCGAAGCAGCGATAGCGCACTTCGCGAGCCAGATCGCTGATGGCGGGGAACAACCCACGAGTGGCGTGGATCAGCCGGCCAAGTAGTTTGCGAAAAGGCTCATCAGTCCGTGGCGACGAGGCTTCGGCGCGCTTCAGATGGGTTTCCAACAATAGGACAATCGGGGCTATCTGCTCGTCAACGCGCTGGTGCGACTTGCACAACCAGAGCAGGCATTCTTCCAGTTCGGTCGAACGCTCGAGTGAGTGGATGCCGTAATGAACCACAGCGCGCCGGAGTGCATCGACGAAGGTTGCCGGGAGGCCCTTGCCGCGCGTCTCGAGCATGTGTAAGTACGAAAAGAGATAAGTCTCGGAGCTGCGTTCTTCCCCGCCATTGAGTTCGTCCATCTCAGGCTGACGCTCGAACAAGGTGCATGTGTCGACGAAGATGCCAAGAATTTCATCTTCGCACCCGGCTATTTTCTTATGATCCGAGTCAGCTTCAGAAGACTGGCTCCACTCGGAGAGGATTCGCATGGCTTGCGCCGGGTCAACATCAAAACCCAGTACGAGCTGGCGGAGTTCATCCAGACTCGTAATCCAGCGGGACTGAATGGGTTCAGTGGTTCCACCTGAGTTGCGCGATGAACCAAACTCCACTCGCCCAGTAGTGGCCACGGCGTTGTCGTCGCCCAAGGGTTCAATCTGCAGAAGGGGGGCTCCGGCGTCCACCTGTACGTGGGGTATTGCCATTACCTGGCGGACCCTTCCGGAAAAGGGAGCGAGGACCGACATCTCCATCTTCATAGCTTCCAGCACCGCCAAGTGATCCCCGACCGAAACCGTGTCGCCTGGCTTCACCGCAATGGAAACGATTACAGCCGGTGCCGGCGCGTGTACCACGCCACCGTCATCCCGATTGACGGAATGCGACACCCCGTTCACCTCAATACGGTAAGTCAGTCCTTGAACGGCGGATACTACGTGGAAGCGTCTCCCGAACGTGGTGAGCCAATATTCAAACTGACCCAGGTTGTGGATATGGACATCGATGTGGGATCCGTCCACTTCCACACGGTAGCGTTGGAGATCGAGGCAACAGATCTTCAGAGAGTAGGAATGCCCCCGATGGAGTAGTTGCACAGTCCGTCCTACTTCACTCCGAACCTGAGGTCGCCCGCGCACGGCCGACGCATAGAACTGGATCTGTTCTACCGACAGGTCGGCAGCGTACGATTCGATCGCCGCCTGCACCAGCGCCACGTCGGCGAAACGCGTGGATAGGTTGCCGCCTTCTGCCGCCCTTCGATCCAACCATCCGATATCGGCTTCCGCTCGCTCCACCTCGGGGCAATTCAGTAATTCCAGCAGAAATGCTTTGTTGCTGGCGCCCCCCTTGATGACGATTACGCTTTCCCGCAGCGCCCGCTCCATCCGAGCTAGTGCTTCTTTCCGACTTTGACCGAAGGTGATGATTTTGGCGATCATCGAGTCGAATTCTGCCGGGACGGCATCTCCCACCGCCACACCGGTGTCAATGCGCACCCCTGGTCCGGATGGAAGCTTGAACCTCTCGATCATTCCCGGTGCCGGCGCGAAATCGTTCTCCGGATCTTCGGCATTCAGCCGCACTTCGATGGCGTGACCGTACGTGCACGGCGGCTCACCTCGCAGGCGCTCCCCCCGGGCTACCTGAATCTGCAGCTTTACCAGATCCAGCCCAGTCGTGCATTCCGTGACGGGGTGTTCGACTTGCAGCCGGGTATTCATCTCCATAAACAAGAAACGTCGACTTGCTGGTTCGTACAAAAACTCGACCGTGCCGGCATTGCGATAGCCCGCTGCCTGGCTCAATCGCACCGCCGCCTGGCGCAGCGCCTGGTCTTGTTCTGCAGTGAGCACCGGCGAAGGAGCTTCTTCCAGGACTTTCTGGTGGCGGCGTTGGATGGTGCAGTCCCGCACTCCCACCGCCCACGTGGTTCCGAAGTGGTCGGCAATGATCTGTACCTCAACATGGCGCGCACCTTGCACCAGTTGCTCCATGAAAACGGTTGCGTCCCCAAAGGCCTTGAATGCCTCTGCACGCGCTCCCTCAAATGCCTTCGTAAGCTGGGTTACGGAACGCACGCGGCGAATCCCATGACCGCCGCCGCCGGAAGTGGCTTTTATCAGCAGCGGATAGCCAAGACGCTCGGCATGGCGCATGGCATCGTCGATGGTCTCCACCGGCCCATTGCTCCACATCGCAACGGGGACCTGGGCTTGCTCCGCCAATCGCTTGGACGATATCTTGTCGCCCAGCCGGCGCATGGCTTCAGCATCTGGGCCGATGAATACAATGTCCATCTCGTGGCAAAGGTCTGCGAAATCCGGGTGCTCGGCGACGAAGCCCCATCCCACCCACGCCGCGTCGGCGCGCGCGCTTTCCATGGCGGTTCTTAAAGACGTGAAATCAACGTACGTGCTCTTAGTGTGATTCGTGGCTGGATCGATGATTCGAGCGGCGCCGAGATACACAGCTTCGTCCGCCTCGCGGACAAACATGGAGTGGCGATCAGGCTCGGTATAGAGCGCAATCGTACGTATCGATGTGCCGTGCTCTCGATTGAATTCGCGCGCCGCTTGAATGAAACGTATCGCGGCTTCACCGCGGTTGACAATAACTACTCTTTGAAATTCACGCTGCATAATCCATCCGATCGATAGAGAATCC
>CAWFIB010000009.1:0-33887 GCA_963815775.1 uncultured Acidobacteriaceae bacterium
AGTATTCTCGCGGTGCGTAAATGCATGATTGCGTGTGTCTTACGTTTATTGCTGCTTTCGGTTACCTTTTGGCCGTCCGCCCTTCTTTTCCTTCCGCATCCCTGCGATCTTGGCGAAGTATTCCGGCCCGCGCTTGGCCGTGACTTTCCCGCCCTTCGCTCCGAGCGTTGCAGCGGGGGATTCGTTCTGTAGATCGTAGGCGAGATGGAGCGCAGCGGTGAGAAGATCGTATGCGCGTTGTGAGCGCTCCTCGGGAAGCGTTGTCGTGCGGAGGATGCTGTGCGCCTCACCTATCAACTTGCAAAGCGCCTTGAGATCATTTTGCTTTCGTGCCATGAGCGAACGGTAACACCGCAGCAGAGCAGAAGCAAGCGGTTGCTGTTAGGCCGTCAACGCAGATTTAGGACACTACCGTTGGCGGCACGCATCGCTAGTTCGCGGACGAACTCCGGCGCTTCGGCACCGGTCTTCGCGGCAACTTCCGAGTTTCGCCGCTGCGACTCTCGCCCTTGGCCGCGTCCAGCCGAGCCGCCAGTGCATCGAACTCCAGTTTCGGCCCACTCCGGCGCAGCTCCTCTACCTCATCGAACAACTTGATGTCCGTGCGCAGAGTGGCTAGCGTACGGAACAGAAGAGCTTGCCCGCGCTGTTCGCACAGAGTCGCTGCCAGCGCACCCGCATTGGTAGCGTTGACTCGCCAATCGCGACAGTCGACCGGAATCGCTTCCAGATGCAAGAACTTCGCCAGAACTGCCGCGGAAGATTTCGCGCCCCAGCCGCGCAAGCCTGGGTATCCGTCCGCCGCATCACCCACCAGCGCGAGGTAATCGGGGATCGATTCCGGCGCCACGCCGAATTTCTGGGTCACCCCCGCCTGGTCCAAGGTTACATTGGTTCGCCGACTTAGCTGCACCACGCGCGTCCCGGTTACGCATTGCGCCAAGTCCTTGTCGGGCGTGCAGATGATCACCTGCTTTACACGCTTGTCCCGAGCCGCGGCTGCAGCGCCGGCCGCCAGCCCGTCGTCAGCTTCAAACTCAATCATCGGCCACACTGCAATGCCCGCCGCGGACAAAACCTCTTCAAGCAGGTGAAACTGCGCTAGCAGATCGCGGGGCACACCTGCGCTGGTCTTATATCCCGGCCATAATTTGTTGCGGAAGGATTCGATGACGTGATCGGTAGCAACGGCAATATGTGTCGCGCCATTACGGACCATCCCCAGGACGGACGCGAGCACGCCGCGGACGGCGGCCACTTCATGACCGTCCCCATCTTTCGCGGAGGGCAGCGCATAGTAGTGGCGAAAGAGCTCGTAGGTACCGTCAACAAGATAGACGATCACGATTGGCGTTCATGATAGAGGATTGTTGGGTGCAGAGGGAGATCATCTAAAAGAGCCATCCCTCATGCACACGCCAGATGTTCGCGCCTCTGGTCAAGTTCAATTCTCGGTGTATCCACTGTAGGCTCTTTTGCACGGCACTCTGGTTCCCGAAGGAGCAGTAAGCATGATCGTCGAGAGGATATCTGCCATCACCCTAGAAGTCACAAACATGGCGCGGTCGGTGCACTTCTACAAGGATTTCCTGGGCCTGGAGATCATGTATGGAGGCCCACATGCCTCGTTCACTTCTCTTAGAACTGCCGGTGCACAGGATGCCATTCTGAACCTCGAGCAGGGGGCCTCGAGCGGCGGCTGGGGACGGCTAATCTTTCACGTCAAGGACGTTGATGAGCTTTGGGATCACCTAAAGGAAAGAGGTCTTGAGGCACCACGGCCGCGAAACGCAAGTTGGGGCGAACGATACTTCCACTTGCAGGATCCCGATGGACACGAGTTGTCGTTTGCAAAGCCGCTACCGTGATTTTCGACTCGGGGGCGCGTCTTGGACACCGGTGGCGTTAAGGTTTTCGATTCCGCTGTCGCTGCTCGGCAGCTCGGAGGATCGCGGAGGGCGTCGTCGAAAACGCTTCAGCGATATCGGCAATGGTTCGCAGGGTTGGGCTCTTAGTGCCCCGTTCCAGCTGGCCTATATAGCGTTCGGTATACCCGAGGGCCTCGGCCAGTTTCAGTTGGCTCCAGCCTCGATCGACACGCAACTTGGTAAGCTCCGCACCCACAGCCTCGCCTAACGTGCGGGACTCACGGTGTTTATCAGCACCAATTTGTTTGGGCACGCCTCCATGGTTGTCGTTTGACGGTAAATGATTGAGGAACTATAGTTCTGTATCGATTAGGGGAAGCAGCATCTTGGATGCTTCGCATGGGTCGCCGGCCCTGCTGGATTGACGAGTCGCGCTGAGAACAAGCCAACTGAAGCCACTGGTGGGATGTCCCCTGGTGGGATGTCCCTTGCCCCAGGAGCATGATCGACTACACTAGTGCGGCAGCGCGCTCCGAAACAAGAGTGGGGGCCGCTGTCCTGTGCCCCCTGAGGTACTCTGGTTTGCAGAAAACGAAGAACTACACCAGGCCTAACTCAGTCTCCCAACTTCAGCGAGCTGCCCGCGAGCGCGCAGACGATCAGGCCCGCCGCATCCCTTGGCAGCGGCTTTACGACGCTCGCAATCAATACATCGACTGGCAGGAGTTCAATCTATGGGCTCGCTCGATTCTTGAAGTCGAAGGGGGGATTCCGGGTTGGCTAGCCGAGATTCTCAACGAGCGTTGCCCAGGATTTCTTCAAACTGAGAAAGAACTCACACCCAAAGCAGCCAAGAACAGGCCTCTTCCTCTTTGCCTGGAAGATTGGATTGATGAGCACGTCTTTGACTTTGCGAAGAAAGAAGGCTGGTTCAACGCGATCGCGTATTACGCTGTGAGAGATCCTCGTTACCAGCGAGCTGAAGTCTGCTGGTCGGAATGCGTAGAGAAATGGAAGAAAACCTCACCTCTCAGTTATCCATCGTTCGAAGAATGGAAACGCATGGCGGCGGAGTGTGACGAGACTGCCCGTCTTGTGGCCAGTGAGCGGGAAGCAAGATCATCTTCAAAGCTCGTTGATCCCGATCGCCTCAGAGAGGCCGTTTCTCGCTATATTGATTGGGAGGCGCTGGCGTACTGGGCTCAGCCGGCACTGGAGCGCTGCCCTCAGCTTCCCGCAGAGGTCGTGAGCGAGTTTGAACGGCGCTGCCCTGGATTCTTGGAACTGAACGCGCGAGAAAAAGATTCCAGGGCTGCTTCTCAAGTCTGGCAGCGACTTATGCTTTGGATTGCCGACCACTATTTCCAAGACGCGAAAATCGAGGGTTGGTTCGATGCCATTCTCGCCCAGACCCGAAGCCATCCGCGCTCGATTCGCACCATGGAATACGCCGACCACTGCAATGAGCAATGGGGTTCAAGAGTGCCAGAGCCATACCCCTCATTTGAGAATTGGCGGCGAGAAGCCGATTCCTATGTTGAAGTGCCCGGCGAGTAGCGGCGACGCGCCGGTCTGCCATACCCGGACTGACACCCTAGAGGGCCCTTCGCTTTGTCTCTCCGGTCGCGGCACTACAAGACTTGATGTGTTTGAAGTAGACGTTGCCAGCTATTTTCCGTCCACACCTACATGTTCTGATCGTCAAAGCGTGCTTCTGGGCGCGAGAGACCGCATGATTCTTGGAATCGGAGTCGGGCACGCCGTATTCCTTTACTAACCATTTTGCTGTGGCTGGATCCATCAATGTCGTGTTGATTTCACTGCCGTGCTTCTTGCAGAACTCCCCGAACGACCTGTCGGTGACAAACGTGTCGACGACCCGTAGCTGGCCAGCGCAAATCCAACTTTGTATCTGGGCGACGGTCACGCCGATCAGGTCCGCTGCCCGTTCCCACATGTATCCTTCCTCTCCCTTGAGCAGGGCCGCCGCCACTCTGTCGCGAACGGATAGCTCACAAAATTTAGGGTTTTGGTCGCAGAACACTGCCAGAGAGCTTGTGCTGACGCGCGGATCGCGCACTCTCAGCATGCCGTTTCCGATCAGATACCTCAGTCGGGCTGGACTGACATGCAGCATCTTCCGCAACGCCCGCAGCGACCACCCGTCAGTGACCTTGGCACTCATCCCTAGTGCTCCGAGCCGGAACCGAACGGCGCGTTCGGAACGTCCCAGGCGTGGAGCAATTTTCTTTACCGGTTCGTACCCAGCCCAATTCAATAATCTGTCGTCATCCGCCGGTGTCCATGGGCGAGGCGCGGTTTGCGGGGCTGTGGAAATTCGGCCCGATCTCTTTACATTGTTGTCTGGGTGGCTCTCCCCAAGAGCCGCAAGTTCGGGAGCCTTCCGCAGATGTCGGATCCGATGCCAGCAGTCCCCACGTCTCCATCCCGGGACGAGCTCAAGGATGCGGTTGATTGCATCACGCTTTTTGGCAGGCCCCTGTTTGATCCCGGCAATCAGCAGTTGATCGATAGCGGCCAACCGCTTACTGGTCCTATTACCTTTCGGCTCCGAAGCACCGGACATTCCCAACCCCATTGAATACGGAACTGAATCGCGACGATGCTTTGCGCGACAATGCCAAATGCACTGGTCGAGGTCACCCTCGATCAATCTCTAGAGGACGAAGTTGGCGCTGTTCTTGTGCGGGACATGTGATCCCGCTTCGTTCCTAAGAGACGGAGCGGCTAACCCGCATCGCGAGGGTGGCTGAGTTATCCCCCTATATATTGCAGAGGTCGGATGAGCGAGAAAGCTCAAACCGGATTGGTATTAAAATCTGAGGGCAATGTCTGGTCTAAGCCGAAGGTAATCTTCCTGAAAGGAACAATCGCGGAACTGTTCGGGGTACTCAACAGAACGAAAGTGCTCACTAGGAGATAATCGCGAGCGCCTTGTTGAGTTGGTCGTCGGTCCCATCAGCCAATCGCACGGGATCAATCTCGACGCAGATGTCGGGCACTACGCCTGATCCTTCGTTGTAGCTTCCACTGGCACTGTACCAGCCGAACACGGGCAGGTAGAGCGTGTAACCATACCCAACATCGAATACGTCAGCACCGGCCACTAAGCCAGCAGTTTTTTCGCCGACAAGCGTGGCGAGCTTCGCGTCCTGTGCGAACTGGGCAGCCATTTCGCCGGCAGAGCTGGTCTTTGCATTGATCAAGACAATAATGTGTCCGTGGAACGGCTGAGGCCCTAATCCCTGTGTAAGCAGTACGAGTGACTTGTCTCGAACTGAAAATTGCACCAATCTGAATATGATCCCGGCCCTGGTGTCCGGCATCGGTACCCGGGGAAGCTGGGAAACGTCGTATCCTCGCCGGTGCCGTTTTCTGGTTATGTCGTAGCCGATGGGAATCCGGCCAGGGCACATATAGCTGACGAGCCGCGCGAAGCCAAGACTACCGCCGATGCAGCCACGCAGGTCGATGATCAGTCGATCACAACCCTGTGATTTCAGCGATGCCATCGCCGCATCGAGCACTCTCGAGAAACGAATGCCGAACATTCCGGAGAAGTAAGCGACTCTGACCAAACCAATCCGGTTCGTCAGCATCCTATAGCTGACGCTCGTGGGTTCGACGAAGGGAAGCCTCGGTCTCGTCGCCTTTTTTTCAGGCACTATTACTGCAACGTCCTGGGTTGTCTTATCGTTTGGCGCTTGAATTGTCAGGTGGTGTTCTGCTCCGAAGCGAAAGGCGGGATATTCAGGCGGAGCGGCGGGGACGCCGTTCACGCTTACGAGCAGGTACCCCGGTCGAACTCCGCTGCGCGCAGCCGCGCCGCCCTCGAAGACATCCAGGAACATCCATCTTTGCGTCTCCGAAATGGTTACCGCACGGAAGGTCGCGCCAATGGCATGTTCCGGTTTGATCGGGTTCCTGTTGGAGCGATAGAAATCCGTATGGCTGGATTTAAATTCAGCCAAGAGATCATGAATGCCCTGCTCGAAAGCGCCGTCATTCTCGGCACTGAGTAATGACGGGGTACGCTCTTCGAGGTGCCTGTTCCACTGGTCGAGGTCGACGTTTCCAATATTGACGTGGCGCTGTAGCACCAGGTCCCGGACGCGAAAGACTATCTTTCTTCGGGCTGCCGAGTCGAGCATACCGTTCACTTTTGCACCGGTGATGGGACGAATCCCTCCACAGTGAATCCTGCCCAGTAGTAAGGCAGTGCTTTAGTCGGGCCAAAAGTGCTCAGCATGCTCTTTTTTGCGATTCTGAGTGCGTCCGGCACAGACTTCTTCTTCTCCAGTTGTGCGTAGAAGCTCTTCATCAAGTAGAGCGTTGTGTCGTCGTCGATGGACCATAGCGTCGATATCACGGTGCGAGAGCCTGCTAGCAGAAAGGCTTGGGAAAGAGTCTCCACACCTTCCTCCCCTTCGAGCGGTCCCACCGCCGTATCGCAAGCTGACAGGACGACCAGGTCTGCCTTCAACGGCAGCTGTACCACTTCGGAGGCTTGGAGAAATCCATCATCTCCGCTTTTCGGATCACTCAGCAGCACGAGAGCGGCCCGATCTGGACGGGTCGGGTTCGCAATAGCGTGGACTGCAAGGTGAAACATGGAATGGTTTGTTGAATTCTTGAACGCGGTTTCTGTCGCCTTATTGCCAATGAGCAGTTCATTCAGTTTGTTTGGTAAGGCGCTGACGGCAGCCCGCGCCTCATCTCCGGAGCTTGGGAGGTCGGAAAGGACCGTGTCGTTGTAGCCGCGGGTTACGGCGGTCTCTCTTAGGTTACTGTGGCCATAAGGAACGCCTCCTACAGCAAGAAGACCTTGGTTCGAACGCTTTGTGGGGGTTGCCGTACGCAGCAGAAAGAAACTGGTAGCCGAAGGCGCGTAATCCACTGATTGGGATTCGACGACATACTGGCCGTGTGAATTGATGAGACCGTCAAATGGCACAAGGTGAAGCTGCCCGTCACGGATCACAATGAGCTGCCGCTTGGTTTGGGCTTCCGGCATTGGCTCTAGAAGCAATTGAAACAATTTGCGTGATTCCGTGCTCGCCGCGTGCTTGGCCTTCACCCCCTCCAGGTAATTGACCACTGCCGACGAGATTGTCTTTTTGCCGGCCAACTTCACTATTCGGTGGTTGTTCTTGGTGACGACCAAACAGTATGAGGTTGGGTCATCGACTACGTATTCAAGGATCACCTCGTAAGGTGACAGGCTATTTTGCAGTTGCGCGAGAGTAACTGTCTGGTGCTCTTTTGCTTTCAGTATGCTGATGTCGGGAGTGATCGACCTTGACTGCTCGGCCAGAAAGATGGCATCGCGAAGCTGTGTTATCTGTTGATTCGAATGTGCCGACATCAATCTGAGGCGTAGCTCGGCGACTTTGTGTTCAGCGGCGATGGCATCTGGCGACGTTTTTGCACCGGACATAAGGAGATCCGTCAGGACCCGTCCGCGGGCCTGTTCGAGAATGGCAAAGGCTTTCGCCACATCCCCGGTGTGCTCCGCGACCAGAGCAAAGTGTTTCGCGTATAGATCGCCGGCGCCTTTTATCAGGGCTGTCTTACCAAGTACGCTGTCGGCATTTCCTATCATCACGTCCTGAATTGCAGCAGCTCGGTCGTAGGTATGATCCGCTTGAACGTATTCATGTTGGGCGATCTGGATTTCGGCTAGCCCCCCAAGAAATCTGGGGATCTGGGGGATAATGCCAAAGCTCTGTGCGGATTTGGCGGCTTCGTTAGCGAGATCTTCCGCTTTGGGAAGGTTTCCGCTTAGCCTGTACAGGTTCGAGAGCTCGCTCTGATACTCCGGAATAACTTTCCTGCTATCAACAAGCACCGCATTCTGAACTGCTTCAGTCATGTATGCGATGGCTCCCGGAAGGTCGTTCTGTATCAGGGCGAGTTTCGCTGCCGTTGAGTACAACTCTGCCATCTGCCCGTGGTTGTTTTGCAGGTCAGGCCGGGCGAGCACCTTCTTCAATTCCGCCTCCGCCTCTTCGGTTCGGCCCAGGTTAACCATTGCCAAGAGCCGTGCTGCCTCGGCGATCACGGGATACCCTGCATCCGGAGTTGCATTCGCAAGGGCGACAGCGCGATCGGCGTATGGCAAGGCCTGGTCATTCATGTGTTGCATGACCAACCCGGACGCCGTCGTGGACAGGAAAAAGATTTGACCCCCGATGTCTTTGATCGCGGTGGCTCCGATCAGAGCTTCCGCCACTTTCTTCTGGGCGCTGGGAAGGTCCCCGTCATAATAATCCGCAAAACCTAACTGGCCTAAAGCTCGGTATCGCCACTTTGCATTACCAAGGTCTTGTGCCAATTTGCTGACCTCAGTCCAATCGCGGCGCATCGCCGCGTTGTCGATCTCTCCATCGATCTCGCCTTTGACGGCCAGGCAATACATCCGTAGCTCTAAATCCGATTGCAGTATTGGATTCGCTGCAAGTTCCTGCGCTAGCTTGTACGAGCGTTCCGGCAGCGGAATCGGCTCCGCGCCGGCTCTGATTGCTGCCAACTGCGCATACAGAGCGTTCCTTTTATCGCCGCCAGCTTCAAACAATTGCTTAGCCTGCAACAGGTAGGGGCGCGCGGCCGGCCAGTTGTAGAGGTCTGAGAAATAAAGGCCACGCTGCAAAATGGCTTCCGGTGAGTCCTGGGAAAAGCCACCTACAGCAGAGGCCATTAGGCAAATGAGCACGACAAGAATTCTGGGCTTTGACACAAATCGGTAATTCCGCGATTGTTTCAAATGAATACTCCTTGCCTTTAACGTTGTTGTCCCGTGCTGTTGGGGAGAGATGCCTGGATCAAGACGGGGACGCTGAGCCGCCTGCCGCCTGACGAAACCCGAAGCCTATAGCTCCCTGGGGAAATGTCCCTGAAGTCCGCGTGAAGCTGCAAAAGTGTGTCACCGTTTTCTCGGTGCGCCTGCGATGATGCCGACCACACGACCTGTTGTCTCGACGTCAGACTTACCGAGTAGACGCGCTCTTCACTTCCAAGAGGCAAGCGCAGGCTTAAAGCTACGGGCGAGCCAGAAGGGATTACTTGAGGGACCGAGCGTGTCGCACTCTGTTTTGAACCGCGTGTTGGAGATGCGCTACTGAAGTCGATTAGCACCGGGACGTAGCTGGCCCGTGCCTGGGTCTGGTCAGGCTCTTCAGGCACGACCGTCGGCGCTTGATTCCGCGGCGCGATTATCGTTGTGCTGCGGTGCTTGGCAAAGAACAGGTAACTAACGATTGCCAAAACGGCTGCGACACCCAAAGCTGCCGCGGAGCGCTTGATCCATGTAATCTTGCGAATCTTCGCCCTCGATTTCGCAAGATGACCCATGTAGGCGCTGAAACAAGGCGAGCAGCACGTGAGATGCTCGCTTATGGACGCATCGCTTTCGAGTGGTCGAGTCGCCATCAATCGGAGTGCATCATCGGCCGGGCAGCCGGCGCGCTCCGGGTTTGGAAACCCGTCAGACAGGTACGACCGGGCGAACACCAGTGGGTCTTCGTCCTTCCAAAAAGCGTCACGTTTTGTGGTCTTTCTTCCCACTATCGCATCTGCCTTACAGGCGTGACATCGCCCTCATCATCTCAGTCCAAGCCTTTTCCTGGCTTTGTGGAATGTCTGATTGACCCTCGACTCCGCAGCATGACTTGATATTCCATATGACCGGCCAATCTCTTTCCATGAAAAACCCGCAATACGGCGCAATAGCATGTCACGCGTTGCCGGGTCACACAGGGTGAGTAGTTCGTCAATCAGAATTTTATTGTCGATTGAGGCTCTGGGATCAACCCCGTTCGGCGCCTCCCGTGCATGGATCCGGAGCGACTCTGCCAAGGACGTCTCGCGCTTGCGTTTCTTGTTAATGCGCCGAATGAAAGCACGGAAGAGATACGACTGAAGATCTCGTATGGGGCGTTGGGCCACGGCTTTGGCGCTCACGGCACGCGAGACTGTTGCTGCCGCCTCTTCGAGCAGATTTGCTGCGACTGCGGGATCGACGAGTTGCCTTTCAGCATGGCGTAAAGCACGTCGCCCGATCTCTTCGGCGGCGTGGAGCACGGCAGGGCTGATTCGCCGGCCACGGCGGTCTACCGGGTTAACGCGAACCCCGCTACGGTCGGGATGTGCCTGTTCAGCCATTGGGTGCCATTGCGCCGGAGAGAGCTTATCCACACCTTCCCAAAGAAGCCGCAGCACTGACTTTTGAGGCCGACAATGCCCCTAATTGAGGAAGAGTGCCGGCTCGCGCGAAAACCTCAATTGAAAAATTGCTAACCACGTTCAATCCCGAGTGTGGCGAGGCACCAGAGGCGCAATTGTCGATCGTTGCGCATGATCGGTTTCTGCAACTGGTTTGTTCAAGAATTGCGAGGGCTCGACGAAAGACATTCCCTCAGCTTCTGATCTAAGGCATCCAATCTTGGCGCAGAGCTCATTCCGCGTATCGCCTCGACCTGCGAAGAGACTCTCGGCCTTGGCGTACAACGGGGCACCTTTTGGCCCGTCGTTTGGCCAGTAAAGGCGATCGGCCTCCGACAGAAGCGCCTGCGGCTCCGTGGAACTTTCCGGATGCTCCAAACGGCTGTAAGTGATCTGTTTGTCTGCAGAAATGTCGCGGAACCGCGTGTAGGCAAAGCGCGAGACAGGAATTACGACCGGAACCAGGGCCGCTACAAATACCACTCCCCTTGGGACAGAAATCCTCACCAACTCAAATACCGGGCCTGCTGATCAAGAATTTTTCAGAACATCGCGACTGGCGCTGACGTGGTTGCTTGTCGAAATTTTACAGGAAGGACAATGGAGTACGCCATGCAGCGTTTTGGACTTCTGCGAGACGACCCTATAATGCCCGCCGAAAGTATGCCTTCGACGTCCTCCATCTCGTCTTCGTCCGCTCTTATCTGCTGCGAGCGTGTGGTGAGCGTCCAGCGGCAGGAGGATTCTGCTGCTTGTGTGTTCGCCAATCAGACCAAGCTTTTGCTGCCTCGTTTTCTCGCGAAGTCTGTTGCTGTCGGCGACGAAATCACATTTCCCATCCCAGCACCAGGCGCAGTCGGCCCGGAGGTCCTGGTCACCAAGAATGCCGTCTCCGGATCGAGCCGTTATATCTACCATGTGCCGATCGGATACGTCAGCCAGCCCAAGCAGGACAAACGAAATCAGTACTTCGTTTCCGCCGAAGTTCGTGGGGGAAGCCTTGCTATCCGTACGGTTTTCCTGCCCTGCGAGGTCCTGCGCGAGTACTTCTATCGCCTGCCGCCTACGGCCGACAGAATCGATCATCCCACTCTGTACGAGGTCTTGCGGATTCCGGCCAGCGCTTCGCCCTCGGAGCTTCGCGTAGCTTTCAAACTACGCGACTTGGAACTTCAAACGGCAGGAGCTGCTCGCGGCCAGCAATTGGCGCTGGAGCAAGCGTTCAACATCGTTGGTCATCCGGAGTTCCGTTCTTGCTACGACAGACTGCTGGCCGATCCCGAAACCCCGGCCATATTTCCGTATGGTGGGTTCGGTTCTCTTTTCGTTGCCGGCGAACCTTCCCGCGATGGCGAGACGTTCTTTGCCCGCCGCATCCTCGCCTTTTCACCCGAGCTCCGGCGACGGCGATTCCACGTGCCACTGCGCAGATGTGATTTCTACGATGACCGGGCACTGTGCCGCGACATGCGCCGCAAGCTGGAGTTGTGGCTCGACCCCGCCGCCTTGCATACACTCTGGGACCGCACTTGGAATCAGTGGAAGCATCTGTTGGGAAGCAAGATCGAAGTCGAGGGCACGTTCGTACAGAGCGGCAAGTACCGCAAACGCCGTGAGGAGTGGGAGCTCGTTACCTGGGAAACTGCATTACCGAGCCGGTTGGACGTCAAACTGCCACCCGATTTCCAGCAGCAAATCGAATCTGCCAAAACTGCCTATCATCGCTTTGGCCAGTATTCGAGCGCTCTGGATCAGATCCGGCTGTGCCTGGAACATCGGGCCGTCGAGCGAGCGGAGCTACAGCAAATGTGTTCTGAGCTGCGTGTTCCCGGTGACTTTGATGTCGCCCAGATCAGCTGGCGCCCTGATTATGACCCGTTCTTCTATCGCCAGCTTTCACGCCGGGCACGCCGGATCTATCTGTTTCGGGAGGAATACATTTTCGACGTGGAGAAAGCCGTGGTCGTCGAAAGCCCACAACTCGGTCACGCGACGTACGTGTTTGCCAAGCCCCGAAGCATGGATACCTTTCTCGCTCTGTATACCAAGATCACGAAGGACGATATTCGTCGGAACCGCAATAATGCAGCAGAACGGCTGGGCTTTCTGGGACGCGTGATTCACGACACCAATCCGCGAGCGTGGCTCAAGGAAGTCGGGCAACGTGTCGGGGAAGGAATTGATTTCGCAGCATCCATGGCGGAGTGAAACTCGAACCAATTCGCGCCCACTTTTGTGGCATTCGATGTAGCAGAGAATTTCTGCGTACCTGCTGCTTTGCCCAGTCAAAGTGTAATCGGTGAAATAAATCCGCATACCGGTTGGCGACCTTGGTATCAATTCCTGACTGACGCCAGTCAAAACGTAATCGCTGAAACAAAGCGGTTTGGCTGCTCGCCGAACCGATGCGGACCTAAGGGCTGGGTTCAAGCCCGTGTTTTGCCGATCCCGGGCACTCCGTGGAGCTTTTTCGAAAGCAACTTGGGCAAAACAACCCCACCGCCGGGAACCTGCGCCGGATAAGGGCCACAACGGTCATTTGACCAAGAATCTATTTCAGACTATTTAGAGTTTCCCGGTCTGCCGCTTCTGCGTTCGGAGACCGACGGAAGCTCATGCAAAAGGACCATTATGTCTGCTAATTCCGAGCCTGTTACCACTGCGCTCCCATTTCCAAGAACGTCGGAACGTCTGCTCAATTCCCGCGAAGTAGCCGAGTGGCTAGGTGTCTCAGTTGATTGGGTACAAGCTCACGCGACTCGAAGGAACCCGCGCATCCCCGCCGTGTGCTTGGGTACCGGCCGGAACGGAAGGCAGATGCTCCGCTTTCGCCGCCCTGACATTGAGAGCTTCATCTCCGAGCACATGCAAAGCCCGTCTTCCTTGCGCAGGCGGGCGTGACGCAGGGTCAGACTCTAACACCATTCTTTAGGAGGTCCCCTCCATGGCACGCCCCCGACATCAGAGCGGCTGGATCACGGAAAGCGGCAGAACTATTTACGGCAATTTTTGGCGATACTTTGTGGATTCAACCAGCGGAGAACAAAAAAGAAAACAGGTTTCCCTCCCTCTCGGACAAGTCGGCAAGATGAAGAAATGGGAGGCGAAGGAGAAACTGAAATCTCTGATTGCAGAAGATCTCGGCCCCAAACAATCAGTGGAGCGGCCAGATCCAAAGACGACTTTCGCATGGTTCGTAAGATATCGCTACCTCCCCATGCGCGAAGGGCGTTGGCACCAGGCCACCAAGGAAAAGACCAGTTACGAAATCGAGCGCTATCTGGTGGAACAATTCGGTGATCTTTCGATTGAGCAAGTGACCCAATTCGAACTCCAGATCCACCTCAACCGGCTTGCCAAAGAGTTCTCGGACTCGATCGTGAGGCACGCTTTCTCTAATATCAAGTCCATTTTTCGAACCGCCCGCAAGATGAAATTCCTTGTCGAAGATCCAGCCGAAGATCTTCTTATGCCGGATACCCGAGTGGTGAAGAAGCCCAAGATCGAGCCGCGGATGATTCTCGATCTCATCGAAAGCATCCCTCACCCGAGGGACCGTGCGCTATTGGCAGTGGGCTGTTTCTGCGGGCCTCGGACCAGTGAGAATTTTGGCCTCACGTGGAAGTCGTATGCAGACGACCACTTGATTGTTTACGACACCGCATACGAGGGTGCACTGTACGAAGGCAAGGTCAAAACGGACGACAGTCGTGCTCGCATCCCCATTCCGCATCGGGTCCGGCCCTACATCGAAGCTTGGCGGAAGGTCTGCCCAAATACTTCACCGGACGCTCTGATGTTCCCTACCCAGGGGCACCGCAAAAACAAGGGGCTCGCCGTTCCGTTTCGTGCGAAGAACTTCTTCAAGTGGAAGGTGTGGCCCGTCAGTGACAAACTTGGCATCCCGCGAAATCTCTGCACGTTCCAGGTGTTTCGCCGTACGTTGGGCACCGATCTGCAGAAGCACGGGACGATGAAAGACGCGCAGGCCATCATGCGCCACAAACACATCAAGACGACTGCCGAGGTGTATATGGACCACATACCCGACAGCGTACGCAAAGCCATTGACGCCCGGACGGAAGCGATATTTCAGCTGGGCAGGAAGAAGCGGTCTCGGAAATCTTCTGGGGTTTAGCTGAATTTGGCTGAGAGCGAGGAAAAGTGGCCGACCGTAACTCATACAAAAGAATGGCTCCTCAGGTAGGACTCGAACCTACAACCCTCCGGTTAACAGCCGGATGCTCTGCCATTGAGCTACTGAGGAGTATGCGCGCCGACGAATTTCGGCACGGTGCAGATCAGGCTTTCCTCCACAGTATATGGATAGCGGCCCGGTTCGTCAAAGCAGAAAGCCGCCGGAGGAAGACGAAAGCGCGGGGGCCCAGTTCGGTTCCAATTAAAGGGACAGCGGCATTGGAAAATCCCGCACCGGCTTCCGCTATCATCGCTGAGTGTCCAGCGAGATCATCCAAGTTGAGCAGCTTCGCCACGTTTACCGCAAGGGCAAGATCGCGGTTGACGGCATCAGCTTCAGCGTGGGCCGGGGCGAGATCTTCGGGCTGCTGGGGCCGAACGGAGCCGGGAAGACCACCACGGTCCGCATGCTGACGACCATCCTGCGACCCACGGCGGGGCGGGCGCTGGTGGCGGGGCACGATGTGGCGCGCGAACCACTCGAGGTGCGGCGCAATGTCGTTGCCGTGCTGCAGGAAAACGCAGTCGAAACATTGCTCTCCACCCTCGACAACCTTCTCCTGTATGGATATCTACACGGCTACTCGCGGACGGAGACGCGCAAGAGAGTAGGTCGTGTGGTTGAGGCCCTGCAATTGGAGGAGCACTTGAATGCGCGCGCGCAAACGCTCTCCGGCGGGTACAAACGGCGGCTGCAAGTTGCCAAAGCATTGATGATCGATGCACCGGTGATTTTTCTCGATGAGGCGACGACCGGCATGGACCCGCTCATCAAGCGCCGCGTGGTCGAGCTTATTCGCGAAGAAGCGGAGCGCGGGCGGACTGTGGTGCTGACCACGCAATTGCTCGACGAAGCTGAGGCGCTGTGCCAGCGCATGGTGCTGATGAAGGAAGGGAAGCTGCTGGCTGCGGGAACCATGGCTGAGCTTCGCCGGCGAGCGCACAAGGCCTTTCGCCTTTTCGTGCGCTTTCAGCAAGACACCAAGGAGGCGTTCCAACTGCTGCAGTCGCTGTCGCCGCGAAGCTTCAAAGTTGCCGGCGGCGAATACGAAATCACCGTCGAAGGCTCGGAGGACCAGTGGATACGCGAGATGGCGCGCATCTCGGAGCGGCATCCACTGGAGCATCTGGAGATTCGTGCTGCCGATTTGGAAGAGATCTTCTTCGAACTCTACGGTGATGTTGCGCTGGAGGCACGGGCCGGCTGATGCGTTACGTACTGGCCATCGCGTTCCGCGACTTCCGCATCCGGCTGTCGAACCCGGTGTTGCCGCTGTGGGATGTATTGGTGCCGGTGGTGTACCTGGTGGTCTTCGGCTCAAGCCTGGAACGCTGGATCGGCGCCGCCGGCTCGGGCTTGGACTATCCGCGTTTTTTTCTCGGCGGCGTGCTATCGATGGTGAGCTTCGGCATCGTGTTCAATTCCTCATATGCGTTCTTCGAGGACTTGCAAGGCGGCATCTTCCACGAGATGCTGACCTACCCGTTCGCGCGCTGGGAGATGCTACTGGGCAAGCTGCTATTCAACGCGGGCTTCAGCGTGGTGGGAGTGGCAGTGTGCCTGATGGCGGGGTTTGCCATACTCCACATCACCGTGACACCCGCGGCGTGGCCTGCGATTGCGCTTTGGTCGGTGGTGGGGACCGCAGGATGGTACTTCCTGTTCACCTGGCTGGCGCTGAACCTCCGCGGTTTTAACGCCTATCACACGACGACGTCAGCGCTATACCTGGTATTGATGTTCATCAGCAACCTGTTCTATCCTGCGCAGCAGTTGCCGCGGGCGGTACGCTGGCTGGCGTGGTCGAATCCGGTTACGTGGCAGACGGACCTTCTGCGTTACTATACGTATCCAGCGGTTGAGCTAACCTATTTACCTTTCGAGATGGCAGCGTTGGTCGCCTTTGTGGTGTTGACATTCTGGCTGGCAAATCGCAAGCTAAATGACACGATCGAGTAGAGCAGGGGCGAAGTTTTCCATGAATGTTGATTGAGCAGGCGCACTGGGTGTTTCGCGTTTAAGCGCAACAGCACCACGCACGCCTGGAAGACGATTGTTGATTTTGTCTTTGGTGGTTTTCTGTCCTCATGCTGATACGTAGACTCCACTTGCAGGCCGCTACAATCAACTTTTGCATCCAACAGACGATGCAGACCTTGTCCAATCCTTGTCGCCGTACCATCCGGCAGCGGAGTACCGTCGTGGCCGCGATGTACTTCGCCTTGCTGGCTTGCGCGAACCTTGCTGCCCAGGATGTCACCAAAGGCGTTGATCCGGCGCCGCTGATTCCCGCGCAATCGCACACCAATTATGTGCCGATCACTCCGAAAGGACGCTTGAAGTGGTTTGCGCTTTCGACTGCCGGTGTTCAAAGCCTGCTGATCGCCGGGCCTTTCAGCGCAGGATGGGGAACGGCCTTCGACAGCCCGAAGGAATACGGCACCAGTTGGGAGGGATTTGGCCAGCGCTATGGAATGCGGCTCACGGGCGTGTCCACCGGCAACGCTATCGAGGCCAGCCTGGGCGCCGCCTGGGGTGAAGATCCGCGCTATTTTCGTGCTCCCGAAGAGCCATTCAAGAAGCGAGTTGTCAACATCATTGACCTTACCTTTCGCGCGTACCGGCCCGACGGAGAGCGGCACTTTGCCTATGCCCGAATGGCAGGCAATGTCGGCAACAACTTCTTGTCGAACACCTGGCGTGTGCCTAGCGAGAACGACTGGCAAAGCGCCCTCATACGCATACTGGAGGGAATTGGCGGCAAGGCCGCGAGCAATGCGGCCTATGAGTTCTTCCCGGACGTGATGAAGGCCATTCGGCACCATTAATTCCGAAGCCTGCACTACATCCCGGTTCCTTCTACGAACCAGCGATTGTCTGCGCCGGATGCAAGCCGCAGCGCGGAGGCCCCGGAATGCGCGACTGAACCTTCCCAGGAAAGACACCGAAAGGCGCGTCCAATGGCGTGCCTTTTGCGCTTTCGCTTATCGACGAAGTGCTTAGTCTAGTCTAGAGGGCTGCGACCCTGCGCTTCACGGTCAGGAAGAATATCGCCATCACGACCAGCAGGACTCCATTGATAGCCAGCACGAGCGGAGCGCTGAACAGAGGGATCAGCCAGCCGGAGATCAGGTTGCCCATCGGCATGCCGCCGCGGAAGGCGCAATTGTAGACGCTCATCACGCGGCCGCGCATCTCCTCGGTCACGATCAACTGCACCAGCGAACTCACCGTGGCAAACACCCCCATCATGGAGAAGCCCACCAGCGCTATCATGAAGAAACTCAGCAGCAACGTCTTCGACAATGCAAACCCGGCAATCCCTGCCCCGAGGCAGACAAGCATGGTGAGTGCCAGGCGTCCTTTGTGCCGGATATTGCCCATGCCGGCTATGGTCAGCGAGCCGAGAATCGATCCCACTCCCATCAACGAGAGCAAGTTGCCGTAGTCCTCCGGACCGCGATGGAAGATGTCTTTCACGAACACCGGAATATAAGTGCGCAACGGCATACTGAGGAAGGTCATCAGGAAGGCCAGCACAATCAGCGCTTCCATGGCTTCCTGCCGCCGTACGAACTTGAGGCCGTCCTTGAGACTGCGCAGCATGGAATCGGTGGTCTTCTGCGGGAAGAAGCGGGTGGTGATCAGCGACAGCGCAGCGATGGGAGCGAGAAAGGAGATTGTGTTCAAGCCGAAGCACCAGCCCTCGCCGAGGCGCGCCAGGACCTGTCCGGCGAGCGCGGGACCGATGGTAACGGCCAGATTGAACTGGATGGAATTCAGCGCGATGGCATTGGGCATGTCTTCGCGCTCCACCAGATTCGGGATCAGAGCCTGATAGGCCGGACCGCCGAAGGCCTGGGCGAACCCCGCCACAAACGACAGGCACAGGATCTGCCACACCTGCACCCTGCCGGTGACCACCAGAATGGTGAGCAAGCCGGCGCCAAACAGTTGCACGTATTGCGAACCGAGCAGAATCTTGCGCCGCTCGATGCGGTCGGCAACCACACCGCCGACCAGCGAGAACAGGAAGATGGGGATTCCGGCGAGAAACTGGTCGATGGCCAGCAGCCGAGCGGAGTGGGTGAGGCGATAGATCAACCAGCCTTGCGCCACAATCTGCATCCAGGTTCCGATGCTGGAGGTGCAGGCGCCCAGCCAGACCAGCCGGAAATCGCGATACAAGAACGCCTTGAAGATTCGCCGAAGGCCAGAGATGCGCGGCGGCCCAGGCTGGCCTTGCGTTATTGGCGGACCAGACTGGCTCGGTGTCCTTTCCGGGGCGGAGTGGATTGGTGTGGACAATGTAAGAACAGTATCAGAGGTTGACGAAGGGTGTTGCCGTTCGGGTAGCAGGAAAAACCATGCTTACCGCAGGCAATCTAAGCACTTCTCTTCGATTCGTGCAGCCCGCGGCAGGATTCGGCGTTTCGTCACACTGCACCCACAAAAATGGCGGAGGCCGAAGCCTCCGCCTAAGGGAGCATCACCAATTCAGGGGTGAAGGGGAAGATAGAACGGTTCGTCCGGGGGACCGCTGACGATCTTGTAGTCCGGAGGAACCTGGAACAGGGAAGTATCGGGGTCGCCCCGGGTCACGCTGGTGACTTTAGTCGTCGCCGTTCCCATGAGCGGATCGGTGTGAGTGATCAGCAACGGCAACTGCAGGTCGGCGGAGAACCAACGCTCGGTCACGACCTCGATTGGTTTCTCATTGCCAATCTCACCGGCGGCAATCGTGCGGGTCACGCGCTCGCCCGTCGCCTCGAAGCCATCAATGGTTTTGGTGCCTAGCTGGTCCTGCTGCACCGACTTCGACAGCATCTTTCGGACGGCGTCGGCGCGTGGCCGGTCCGAGTGTTGGCCATGCCGGTGAGCTGGCTTCGGCATCTGGCGAGCCGTCTTGTTCGTCGGATCGAGCATGTAGCGGTTGCCCGAGACGGGATCATTGATGGTAATGATGGTGTGCTTCACATTTCCCGTGGTTGGCGTACCCATATCGACAGTCATCTCGCGGCGCACTCGGCCCTGCGAGTCACGATAGACGGTGGTCTGCGTTGTCCGCAGAATATGATTGCCGTCGGACAGCGTATTTTCGTGGGTCACCACGATCTGCGCCGTCAGCGGAATGCCGGTGACCACCTTGCCCTCGCCCAGTTCGCCTGGCCCGTGCATCATCGCGTGGTCCGGTACTGGAGGCGGTGGCGGAGGGGGCTCCTGGGCAATGACCGCAAGAGAGGATGCGAAGATGAGCAAACTTCCGGCCAGGGAAGTCAACGCCCATCGGGCAATGGAATCCGCAGTTCTGTGTTTCATGGCAAATACCTCGTTATGGCGCTTGATTGCCTTGCCAAGCCAAATCTCCGAGCTCCAGCCTCACTGCTGGACGATCCGGATGGCGCGCACCAGGCCGTCGTCTCCTAAGACAACATCTGCCATCTGCGTGCTCTGCGAACCATCGGCTGTCGTTGTGGGGAATTCCATCCGCACCACCTGTTCATCGCCCGAGCAGCTAAGCGGGTCGCACAACATCATCGGAGTGTAGCCCTGCGCCTGGGCCGCCTGGGCCAGCGACTGATTGGCAACCGCAGACATGGTCACCGGTACAGCACTGGAGTCCTTCGTGGCGCTCTGCGCCAAAGTGGAGCTCTCCACCCTGCGCGCCTTCCTGGTCGTCCGCACAGTGGTATTCGTTTCCGGCGCCTGCGCCACTTTTTCAGGTCGCGTAGTCTCCCGCGGAGCTAATTGCTGCGCCGGTGTCTGCTGTTGCGCAGATTCGGTGGCCGGCTTTCCCGAATGCTGCCAGAACCAGTAGCCAAGGGCGAGCGAAATGGCCAGTGCGGCTGCGGCCGCGGCATAGGCTCCCCACTCGAAGAATCGGCTCAGGCGGAAAGCCAACGGGGTAGCCTTCGCTTCGCGCAAGACGGCGGGAACCGTCCCGGCAGTTTGGCGAAAAGCGCGCAGGACCTCATCTTCCACTCCGGCCGGAGCCTCAAGCGTGGCGGTGCTGCTGCGCAGAGCCTGCATGGCTCCGGCAAGCCGTTGTCTCTGCTGAAGCCAACTGGCGCAGGTAATACATCCGCGCTGGTGCGCGAGCAATTGCTCATCCACGGTCTGGCTTAGCTCAGCCAGGGGCAAGCCTTCAAACTTTTTCGTAAATTCGCGGCAGTTCATGTTGTACACCCCGCAGCCAGGCCCGAAATACCGGGCATGACGGCAGCCGAGTTCTGCAGTTTTCGGGCCAGCATTTCATGAGCGCGGTGCAAGCGCGAGCGGATGGTCCCGATCGCACAGCCCAGCGCCACAGCGGCCTCGGCGTAACTCAGCTCCTGCAAGTCGCAAAGCACCACAACCTCACGGTAATGTTCGGGCAACGTCAACACCGCTTTCCAGATGGCGCTGCAAGCCTGTTGCCGGGCGATGTCCTCCACCGCGTCCCCGTCGGCAATCAGGGAGTCCGCATGGTCCTCCGCCGGGCTGGTGTGCAGCGATTCGGAAAAACTGCGCTCCATGGCGCGCCGAACATAGTTGCGTGCCACACCGAACAGGTACGCGCTGAGCGGCGCACGCGCTGCGTCGAAGTCGCCTCCGCGTTGCGCGAGAAAGATGAATACGTCTTGCGTCACTTCCTCGGCGATTTGGGGCGATCCGCTCATGTGCAGCGCAAACCGGTAAACGGACCCTTGCCGCCGCCGGTAAAGCGCCGTGAAAGCGTCTCCGTCACCGCTCATGGAGAGGGAGAGAAGTTGTTCGTCCGTCTGTTCGGTCAGCATCGCCAACGTATGGTTGACCTGATCTCGACTTGCATCAGGTATTCACCCGAGCGAGGGAAGAAAGTTCCCGGGATTTTGACTCGGAAGCACCAAATGGAAGGATAAATCAGGCATTCGCCGGGTGGGAGCGCAACTGGTAAGGGCTACACGTGCAGCGGTGTGGAAATCTACACCTTACCCTTGTAGCCTGGCACCTGCGGTGGGCTCAAAGCAGTCCACCCGCCGCGAGCCGGCGAATGATCTCCTGATCAGCGTCGAGGAAGTCGAGCTTGAGCAGATCTCCTCGTACCACCCAGCGTATGTCATGAAAGATGCGGTTCTGGAGTTCCCCTTGGTAGCGATTGACCGCGAAGAACTGGAGCCGTACGGAATTGCCGTTCAAGTAGGTGTGGTCGACGACAGCCACCTGCGCTCCGATCTCGGCGCGGATGCCAAGCTCTTCGTCCAACTCGCGGTGCAGTGCTTCCTTTGGAGTTTCGCCCGGCTCGATCTTGCCGCCGGGGAACTCCCACTTGAACGGCAGCGCCTGGTGCTCACTGCGCTGGCAGCAGAGGATCTCATCGCCACGCACCAGAATGGCAGCCACCACCTGCTTGCGAGTGTGGCCAGATTGCGCCGGTATGGCGGTCGAGTCGCGGGCGTCCGGGCTGTCGCTCAAGCCGCATTCTCCAGGTAGCGGCCAACGAGGGCGGCGCAATGTTCCACCAGTTTGCGGTCGTCGGGTGTAAAGGCCGAAGGCGTATGGCTGTCGATGTCGAGCTCGCCCACGACCGATCCCTTCACGAAAATTGGCGTGACGATTTCCGATTTGGTCTCGATGGAACACGCGAGATAGCGCGGGTCGGAGTTGACGTCATCCACGACGATGGTGTGCCCATGGGTTACCGCTGCGCCGCAGATGCCCTGGTTCAAGGGAATGCGTTTGTGGGGCGTTTCGGTGCCGACGTACGGGCCGAGGACCAGCGTCGGGTCCTCACCCGGGAGGCCTTTCTCGATCATGTAAAAACCGACCCAGTGGAAGTGGCCGAGGCGCTCCTGGAGCCGGCCGACAATCATGCTCATCAGGTAGTCGACCGAATTGGCGGCTTCAGCCAGGGTGTCGATCTCTCGGGCGATGTCTTGCTGAGGACTAGGCATTTGAGACATTACATCACAGAGATGCTATACGGCGGATACCGCGTGGCTGAGGAAACAGCTCGGGATGCAACGCCCAGGTGATGGCACGCAATCCGTCGATCAGGTTGCTGGCAGGCGTATTCAGCAGCTCGTCATTAATGCAGAAGACCCGGCCGTCGTGAACCGCGGGCAGGTCTTCCCATTCGCGCTGTTCAACGATCCTCTCCAGCGGCACGCGATCGCCCGCGCCACACCACGCGGTGAGGATGACTTCGGGCCGGGCGTTGGCTACTTCTTCGGCGGAAGTAGTCTTGCCGGGTTCGCCAAGGAATTTTCCGCCCGCAGCTTCCACTAGCTCCGCCACCCACGGCTGCGAGGCGATCAGCGGCTTGCCCCATTCTTCGCAGAACACCAGAGGGCTACGGTCGGTCGTGACACTGTACGAGCGAACCTGTTCGATGGCCTCTTGTATGCGCGCGATGATCTCGCGGCCCTGCGTCGCAGCGTCCATCGCTCCGGCAATGACTGTGATGTCGCGGTAGATATCGTCCAGCGTGCGTGGCGCAAGTCCGAGAAAGCGCACCCCGGCCTTGAGAATTTCGGCGACGGCTTCGAGTTGATAAGGGACTGAGGCAATGACGAGGTCAGGCTTGGCGGCGACGATCTGCTCGGCCTGCGCCGACCACGAATCGGCCACGATCACGCGCGCTCCATCGGCCACCTCGGGACAGACGTCAGCGCAGTACTTGGTGCAGGCGACGAGGCGATCCAGCCGTCCCAGATCTCGGAGCGTGACTGTCGCGCTGGGTTGGAGGGAAACGACGCGTTGGGGAGTGTAGTCGTTGGGCAAGGTTCGATTATAGGGACTGGGATTGCTACATTGTTCTGAGAACCCATGTACTCGCCCCAACTGCTCGATCACTTCGAACATCCGCGCAACGCCGGAGAGCTGGCGAATCCCGACGCGCAGATTCGCGTCGAAAATCCCGCCTGCGGCGACATCCTTGAACTGTCGGCAAGGGTGAGCGAGGGGAAGATTGTTGAGATTCGCTTCAAGGCGAAGGGTTGTGTTCCGGCGATGGCCTGCGGATCGTTGATTACGGAGATGGCAGCAGACAAATTGCTGGCAGACGCCGCAACCATCAGTAGGGAAGCAGTCGCTGAACAAATTGGCGGCCTGCCTCCCGCCTCAGGACACGCCGCGCAACTAGCGGTCGACGCGCTCGGATCGCTGGTTAGAAAGCTGGCCAAGTCTGTGGGATAGTCGCAGCGATAAGAGTCTAGGGAAGTAGGTATCAGGACATGCCAGCATCGCGCGCGCGTTGCAAGTCCGAAGCGAAAAGTAGAGTACAGAAGAGAGCAGTGCCGGAGAATGGCTCCGGTAAGCCGCAGCGGTCGATTCTTCACGCCCTCATTCAGAAGGATGGCGATTTCTACGTAGTGGAGTGCCTGGAACTCCCAGTGGTAACTCAGGGCGAGACTCTGGATGAAGCGGTAAGCAATCTGCACGAGGCGCTCTGTCTCCATCTTGAAGACGAAGACCTGGCTGCCCTTGGGCTGGCGCCGGGACCGCGCGTCGAAATTATCTATGACATGGGACTGGCGTGTCCGGCCTGAAGCAGCTTTCCGGCCGCGATGTATTGAACGTCTTTGCCGCCTTTGAATTCCGCGTAGTCGGGTATCAAGGGCAGTCACGCCAAACTACGACGCATCCGCTCCGATGGCCAGCGGCAGACACGCTCACCGTGCCGTTGCACAACACACTAGCTCCGGGGACTCTGCAGGCGATTTATCGACAAGCCCTGCGATTTATACCTGAAACGGATTTGAAGCCTTGGTTCTTCTCACGCTGATCGCCCGTCGGGCTCCTGCGTAAGGCCGCCCGGCATAATGCCGATTCTATGCCAGAAGCTCTTGCGCTCCTTGCCATAGCCGCCGGACAACCTCGGCCGCGGGTTCGACTTTGGCCAGTCCAGCAGATTGTCCCGCCCAAACCTGCATTCGCTGTACGTCGCCGACTTTCTGTGCCTCCGCGCGCATGGCGGCTGTCAGTCCGCGTTGCACCGGATAGGGCGCAGGTGCAGGTGCGCTCGATGCGGTTGCGGCGCGAACATAATCAGTTGCGAGACTTCGTCCGGCGCGGCCACTGAAGGCGCGGGTGATGACAGTATCTTCGGGAGCGGCCTGCGGTAGCACCTTAGCCCAGGCGGGGTGGATGTTCGCCTCAGGACAGACGAGGAATGCAGTGCCAACCTGCGCAGCGCTGGCGCCAAGCGTCAAGGCCGCGGCCACGCCGCGCTCGTCGGCGATGCCGCCGGTGGCAACCACCGGCAGCTTCACTGCGTCGACCACCGCTGGCACCAGCGAAAACAGGCCCACGAGCCTTCGCTCTGCCTCGTCGGCATCGAATGAGCCGCGGTGGCCGCCAGCTTCCGCGCCCTGCGCCACGATGACATCGGCTCCGGCTTTTTCCGCCGCTCGCGCCTCACCGACCGTGGAAACGTTAGCAAACCATGTGACGCCACGCTGCTTCAATCGTGCGACGAATTCCGGCGCATACAGTCCCATTACCGACGAGACGATTGGAACCCCAGCCTCCAGCAACGCTTCGCATTGTGCCGCGAAGTCGGGAGGCGTTGCATCGCCCGCGCTGGGCGGTACGGCAGGCCCCCGGTCGGCCAGAAACGCCCGCACTTCATGCTCGTGCTCAGGATCGCGCTTCGCCGGAGGATCGGGAATCCAGAGGTTCATCTGAAAACGGCGATTGGTTTCGCCGCGAACTTCTTTGGCCCAAGCGATGATCTCGGGGGGCTGCATCAGCAGCGCGCCACAGGCTCCCAGGCCACCGGCGTCCGCGACTGCGATCGACAGGGAAGGCGCCGATGCTCCTGCCATGGGCGCCAGCAGGATCGGGACGCGCAGTCCTAAGCGTTCGCAGAATTGTTGCGCACGTCGCAGCGTGGTTTTCATGATGAGTTACACCGTCTCCAGCTCTTCTTCCAGCAGCTGCTTGTTGTACAGCTCGGTGTAATAGCCGTTGAGCTCGATCAACTCTTCGTGAGTACCGTATTCGACGATCTCGCCATCGTGAAGCACGGCGATGCGGTCGGCATTGCGCACGGTCGAGACACGATGCGAGATGAAGATCGTGGTGCGCCCCTGCATGATCTCGCGCAGGTGGTTCAGGATGCGGTCTTCCGTCTGGGTATCGACGCTGGCCAGCGCATCGTCGAGCACCAGGATGCGGGGATTGCGAATGACGGCGCGCGCGATCGCCGTGCGCTGCTTCTGCCCGCCTGACAGGGTGATGCCGCGTTCGCCAACCAAGGTCCGGTAGCCTTGCGGGAAGCCCTCGATTTCATCGGCGATGCTGGCGGCCTCGGCAGCGCGATGAATCTCCTCATCTGTGGCGTTCTGCACGCCAAAGGCGATGTTGTCGCGAATGCTGTCGCTGAACAGGAAGGTCTCCTGCGGCACAAAGCCGATGCTCGAGCGCAGTACTTCCAGCGGATACTCGCGGATTGGCCGGCCATCAATCAGCACCGAGCCTTCCGTCGCATCGTAGATACGAGCGATGAGGGAAACCAGCGTCGATTTGCCGGAGCCGGTCGGGCCAACAATCGCCACACTGGTTCCGGCGGGCACGACGAGATTCACGTTCTTGAGCACCAGTTCGTCGCCGTGATGTGCGCCATTGCCCGACTCCAGCGAACGCAACGTCCTGCCATAGCGGAAGTTGAGGTCGCGAAACTCGATGTCGCCGACGATCTGTCGCGGAGCGCCGGTGGCCGGAACACCAGCGTCGGTAATCTCCGGCTTCTCCGCGAGGATGCTCTGGATGCGCTCCATGGAGGCGGTGCCGCGCTGGAACAGATTGATCACCCAGCCAAGCGCGATGATCGGCCAGGTCAACTGCACCATGTAGGTATTGAAGGCGACGAAGCTACCCACGGTGATGTGGTGCTGGATCACTTCGCGTCCGCCGACGAACAGCACGACGATGACGGCCAGGCCAAGCAGGGTCTGCAGCGTAGGCCAGAGCATTCCCATCAGCCGCACCAGCTTCAGGCTGCGCGCGATGTATTCTTCGTTGGCCCGCTCGAAGCTCTCGATCTCCCACTCTTCCTGCACGTAGGCCCGTATCAGCCGCGCACCGGAGAAATTTTCCTGAGCCCGCGCCGATATGTCGGAAAACATCGCCTGGATCCGCTCAAAGCGCTCATGGATGCGGCGGCCGAAGCGCTGGATCACGATGCTGATGAGCGGCAGCGGCAGGAAGGCCCACAGCGTCAGCTTCACGCTGATGCTGAGCATGAAGACCAGCGCCCCCGCGGTGAACACCAGCGTGTTAGCGGTGTACATGATGCCGGGGCCAACCAGCATGCGTACGGCATTCAGGTCGTTGGTGGCGCGGGCCATGATGTCGCCAGTACGGGTGCGCTGATAGAAGCTGTAGGAGAGGCGCTCCAGGTGCGCAAAAAGATCGTTGCGCAAGTCGAATTCGATTTCGCGAGACACGCCGATCAGGATCCAGCGCGTCAGGAACTGGAAAATTGCCTTGGCGACCGCGACGGCTAACAGGGCGGCGGCGTAGTAAACCAGCTTTTGAAGGTTGATCTCTTTGTTCAGGTCATCGATGGCGCGCCGGATGACCAGGGGGAAGAGAATCCAGATGCCGTTGTTGCAGACCACGCACACTGCGCCGATCCAGAAGGTTTTCCGGTACTTGCGGAGATAGGGAACCAGTGGTCGCAGTTTCGAAAACAAGGGCGTATCTCAATTCAAATACAGTTTAGATGTGCCGGCGGGAGGCGCGATGCGAATCGAACAAGACCGAAGTTGTGTCGAGATTCCGCGCTGCTCTCTGGTCACCGGTATTTAAGCGCTGGAATTGGCAACGCACCGCGACGGAAAACGCAGCTTTCCACAGCTTACGGCACAAAAGTATTGTCCTGCCCCACGGCAAATGATTAAAGTAGCAGTTTCACTCTCAGATCACTCCCTATCTGATCAAACCGTCACAATTATGAGTACTGAAGGACCCAAGATCCGGCTGGTGCTGCTATGGCACATGCATCAGCCGTTCTATAAAGACATGATCAGCGGCGAATACCGGCTTCCCTGGGTTCGCCTGCACGCGCTCAAAGACTACTACGGGATGGTAAAGCTGCTGGACGACTTCCCCGACGTCCACCAGAACTTCAATCTCGTGCCCTCGCTGGTGGCCCAGATTCAGGATTACGTCTCGGGAGACGCGCACGATCCGTTTTACACTCTCGTCTCCAAGCCGGCCGCCGACCTGACGCTCTCAGAACGGCAATTTGCGCTGCAGTACCTGTTCCAGGCGAACCCGGTGAACGTGATCGGCCGCTACCCGCGCTATCGCGAGTTGTGGGAACGGTATCGCGCCACGGTGGACCGTCCTGAGGGCCCGAGCTCGTATTTTGTGACCCGCGACTATGCCGACCTTCAGGTGCTGTCCCAGATCGCGTGGTTTGACGAGTCCTTCCTGTCCGATCCTGACGTTGCTGGGTTGATCGCGAAGGGTCAGGACTTCGACCGCGACGATCAGGACACCATGCTGCGCAAGCAGCAGCAAATCCTGGCACAGGTTCTCCCCGCGTACAAAGACGCCGCTGCCCGTGGATCGGTCGAGCTATCGGTTACGCCCTACTACCATCCGATTTTGCCCTTGCTGTGCGATACCAACGTTGGAGGCGAGTCGACTCTTGGCCTCAACCTGCCGACGCGGCGATTCAAGCGCCCGGAAGATGCCACCGAGCAGATCCAGCGCGCCTTGGAATCGCACCAGAAAAACTTTGGCGTCCGCCCGCACGGACTCTGGCCTTCGGAAGGGAGCGTGTCCGAAGAAGTAATTGCCCTGGCCGCGAAGCAGGGAATTCGCTGGATGGCAACGGATGAAGGCGTACTCGGCCGCTCGCTCGAGCACAACTTCTCGCGCGATGCCGGTGGATGGCTGCACGGCGACGGAGCGCACAAGCTCTACAACATTTATCGCTATGAGAAAGTTGGAGCCGAGATGCACATGGTTTTTCGCGACCACCGCATCTCCGACAACGTAGGCTTTGTTTACTCCGGGATGCCCGCTCAGGACGCCGCCAATCACTTAATCCATAGCATTAAGAATTCGGCGCAACCAGTTATTGATGCAGGTCGCGACGCCGTTGTGTCAATCATCCTCGACGGCGAGAACGCGTGGGAGTATTACCCGCAATCGGGACGTGACTTCCTGCGCCGCTTTTATGCCGGACTGCAGCGCGATCCGCAGATCGAGGCGGTGACCATCAGCGAAGCCATCGCGCGGCACAAGCCCGAGAACTTCGCACGGCTGGAGCGGCTGGTGCCGGGATCGTGGATCAATGCCAACTTCAACGTGTGGATCGGCACCGCGGAGGACAACAAGTCCTGGGACCTGCTTTCCGAAGCCCGCGACTATTATGATCGCCACTCTCACCGTGTTTCGAAGGCCCAGCGGAAGCTGGCGTGGGAGGAACTACTGATCGCCGAAGGTAGCGACTGGAACTGGTGGTATGGCCCGGAGCACCACTCGGCGAACGACGGAGACTTCGACGCCCTCTACCGCCGCCATCTTTCTAACGTCTATTCCGCGCTGGAGGGCGCCCCTCCTGAGGAGTTGAGCGTTCCCATCGCCAGCGGCGTCGCCCGCCCAAGCTACGCCCCGCAAACTGCGTATGTCCGAGTGCGTGTCGATGGCATGATCAGCAACTATTTCGAGTGGATGGGGGCGGCCAGCTACACCTCGGACCAGCGCACCAGCGCCATGCACGGCAAGCAGTTCCTGCTGGATTCGGTGTATGCCGGAGTGGATGCTGATTCGGTCTGCGGACGGCTCGACTTCCACGGCGGAATTCCCGAAGGCGACTATCGCATCGTCGTCAACCTGGAGGTCAGCAAACCTCAGGCTACCGGCAAAGCGGGGTTCGATTCGTATCGCCTCCAGGTCGATGCAACCGGGGCACGGCTGCGGAGCTGGTTCCTGACCAACGGCGATGAGCGCAAGAAGCTGGCATCCTATGCCGCCAACAACGGGAAGCGCAGTGCCAAGGGCGTTGAAGTTGCGATCGGCGATATCTTCGAGATGCGCGTTCCCTTTAACCTGCTCGGCATGCGGGAGGGTAAGCTGCGACTGCGCTTTGCCCTCTGGCGAGAAGATTTGCCGGCGGATTCGCTACCGTTGGAGGGATGGATGGAGCTCTACGCGGTTGCCGAAGAAGAGCTGGAGAGCAACCTGTATAGCTACGCAGCGCCTTAGACCGTGGTCTGCATTCTCTCCGGCCAGTAGACCGGCCAGCCCTTCTGCTCCGCGAGTTTCTGCAAGTCGGGGTTGGGGTTCACGCAAAACGGCCGCTTGGCCATCTCCAGCATCGCGTAATCGTGAATGGAGTTGCCAAACACAGCGTCGGCCGGGCGGCGGATGACCTCGCGAATCGCCACCGCCTTTAACTCATCCGTAGGGACACGCAGAATGCGGTCCGTGGCGCGTCCGTCTTCGAGGCGAACACAGGCGGCAAGTACGTGGTCCCGCGCAATGCCGAAGCGCTCGGCCGCGCATTCGATCAGCCAATTGTTCGTCGACGAGACGGCCCACAGGTCGCTGCCTTGCTGTTCAAGACGTGTCGTCAGCTCCAGCATCTCGGGGAAGATGCGCTGGCTGAGAATGGAATCGAAAAACTCCCGCGCCGCAGCGTAAAGCACCTTGCTGGAGATGCCACAATTCATGGTGACCATCTCGGCGCACATCAGCTCTTCGTCAACTTCTCCCGCTTCGTAGAGTGCGTAGCGTGCGCGCATGATCTTCGCCAGTTCAGGCGCAATCAGGCCGCGGTCCATCTCCCAGTAGAAGAAGTCTTTGCCGGCGTCGCCGCTCCACAGCGTGCCGTCGCAGTCGAAGACAGCAATGTCTGGTTTAAGAGCAATGACAAAGTCGATGAACTGTTGCGCCTGGGTGGAGAAGGTTGCGGAACTCAAAAGGCAGTCTCCGAGGCTACCAGATTGGCAGTGCGAAGGCGGTCGTAATCCTCCGGCGTGTTGATGTTGATCGCGATTCGCGGATCGTTGATCGGTATGTAGCGGATGTGTTGCTGATACCTGTGCTCCACGTCGCGTGCAGTCGAGTCAGCAGGAGCACGCAGAAAAGACTCGATCATGTCGCGGCCAATCACCACGGGATGCCCGTGTATGACCTCGTCGCCGCGCCGTGTCTCGGGTATCACCGCCCACACTTCAGGAGGTGACGACAGGAAGGCATGCTTTAGCTCGTACACCGTACCCGGTACAACCGGGGGACGATCGACCAGGGCGATCAGGGCAGCGTCGCGGCCGCGGCTCAGAATCTCCTGCACTCCGGTGCGAATCGAACTGAACTGCCCGCGTTCCGGCTTCTCGTTCTGGACCAGGAAAGCGGCGTGTTCGTAGATGACAGGCTCGAGTTGCGCCGTGTTGTGACCAGCTACAACGATGACCAGGTCGGTGTGGCCCTGCAGCAAATCGATCCAGGCGCCGAGGAAGGTGTTCACCGCAGGCATGCCGTCGGCCACCGGAGGCCAGGGCAGCAGCGCCTTGTCACGGCCCATCCGGGTAGAAAACCCGGCGGCCAGAATTATTCCGCAGAAACTTTCAGAGCGGGCCATTAGCGGTTCCTCACTCCGTCCTCTTCGACGGCATCCTGCGCGTCGTTCTCCGCGCGCGGCTTTGCGTACTCATATTTCTTGCTGGCGACGCCGGGCACGGTGTGACGGCGCACGGCGATCATCTCGGCCACAATGGCGACGGCAATTTCTTCTGGAGTGACGGCGCCGATTTCCAGTCCCACCGGCGCATGCACCTGCGCGAATTTCTCCGCCGGGATGCCTTGCCTTTCCAGTTCTTTGTAAATGGAGATGGTCTTCCGCCGCGAGCCGATCATGCCCAGGTAGCGCGCATTGGCGTTCACCGCCCAGCGCAGCACCCGCATGTCGTCGCGATGCCCGCGAGTGACAATCACGATGTAGGACGACTCGGGCACGTCCACTCGCTGGATGACCGCGTCGAAATCGTCGGCAATGATCTGGCGCGCGTCCGGGAAGCGCTCGGCGTTGGCGTAGGATTCGCGGTCATCGACGACAATCACTTCGAATCCGGCGATTTTCGCCACCTTATAAAGGTTGTAGGCGACGTGCCCGGCGCCGAAGATGTAGAGCAGCGCCGGCGGCAAAACCGGCTCGATGAAGATTTCCAGCGTGCCGCCGCAAACCAGGCCGGTGTCGTACTTGGGATCGTTGTTCAGGTTGAAGGTGAGCGAGCGCGGCTTCTCTTCTTCCATGACCTCGCGCGCTGCCTGCCAGACCTCGGCTTCCACGCAGCCGCCGCCAATCGTGCCAACGATGGAGCCGTCATCACGCACCAGCATCTTCGCGGTTTGGAACGAGGGAATCGATCCGCGGACGTTGGTGATGGTGGCCACCGCGCCGCGGCGTCCCTGGCGGCGAAGCTCGACGATCTGCTCGTAGATGTCCATGGAGGGCTGAATACGATTATAGATGCATCGCCGTGAGACCAAAGGCCGTTTGTTTTTGGCCGGTAGTCTTTGACAGGTCGTCTAGGGAAGTCCTAGACTTCCCCTATGGCAACCCTATACGTCGAAAACGTCCCTGACAAACTTTATGACGCTTTGCGGGCGCGCGCGCGTAAGCATCGCACCTCCATCGCTTCGGAAGTAATCACCTTGTTGGAAGAGAATGTGCCAACGGCCGACGAGTTGAGGCGTAGGCGCCAGTTTTACCGCACACTTGAAAAATTGCGGTCCCAGCCGTCGCCGGGTTCGGGCCCCTTTCCGTCTACGGAACAGATGCAGCGTGAAGACAGGGAAAGGTGATGAAATGGGTTATTGACGCCAGTGTGGCTGCGAAATGGTTTCTCCCGCCCCATGACGAGCAGTTGGTTCCGGAGGCGCTGGCGTTATTGCAGGCATACAAAAACGCAGAGCACCAATTTGTGGTCCCGGATCTCTTTTGGGCTGAGTTCGGCAACCTCCTCTGCAAAGCGGTGCGCCGAGGCCGTTGTTCGAGCGCGGTGGCGGAAACCAGCCTGGCTGAATTGAGGGCACAGGACCTGGTCACTGTCTCATCGGAAGCACTTTTGCCAGAAGCCCTCACGATTGCTATCACCTTCGAGAGAAGTATGTACGATAGCCTTTACGTGGCCCTCGCCGTTGCAGCTCGAATCCAGTTGGTAACCGCGGACGAGAAGCTGGTCAACGCTCTTGCCGGTCGGCTTCCCGTAACTTGGCTAGGAGCTTTGTGAATCTCCCACGACGTCGGCTGCGAAACAAGTGAGGGAAGCACGCGATGAAAGCCGTCCGCATTCATGAATTCGGTGGGCCGGAAGTTCTGAAGTACGAGGACGTACCCGATCCTGAGCTGCGCAAAGACCAGGTTCTCATTCGGGTGCGTGCCTGCGCTCTCAATCATCTCGACCTGTTCGTTCGCCAGGGACTGCCCGGAGTGAAGCTGCCGCACATCCTCGGCAGCGACATTGCCGGCGAGGTAGCCAAGGTTGGCGAATACATCACCGACGTGCCAGTTGGGACGCGGGTCCTGCTTTCGCCCATGCTGTTTTGCAATCATTGCGAGCTGTGCACCACTGCGAACCACAACTTCTGCAAGCAATTTGCAGTGCTGGGCAATAACGCCGACGGCGGTAACTGCGAGCTCATCGCCGTCCCACGCGTGAACGTCATCCCCATTCCCGATTCCATGAACTTCGTCGACGCCGCCAGTGTGCCATTGGTCTTTCTCACCGCCTGGCACATGCTGGTGGGTAAGGCGAAGCTGCGTCCGGGCGACGCCGTTTTGGTGCTGGGGGCGGGCTCGGGCGTGGGATCGGCGGCGATCCAGATCTGCAAGATGCTGGGCGCAACCGTGATAACCACCGCCGGTGATGAGCGCAAGCTGGCGAAGGCGCGCGAGCTGGGTGCCGACTACAGCATCGACCACTACAAGCAGAAGATTTCGGATGAGGTGAAGCGCATCACCAACCGCCGTGGCGTGGACATCGTTCTTGAGCATGTAGGCGTGGCCACCTGGACGGAGAGCATCAAGTCGCTGAAGTATGGCGGCACGCTGGTGACTTGCGGCGCGACCACCGGCTTTGAAGCCCAACTCGACCTGCGCGTGCTGTTTGCGCGCCAGCTGTCGCTCTTTGGCACCTATATGGGCTCGCAGGGCGAACTGCTGGAAGTCCTGAAGCATGTTTTTGCCGGCAAGTTGAAGCCGGTGGTGGACAGCACCTTCCTGCTGTCAGAAACGCGCGCTGCGCATGAGTACCTGGCGAGCAGCGAGCAGTTTGGAAAGGTGGTTTTGGTCCCATAGCGGTCAGCACAAGATCGAAGACAGGAGGCGATGCCTATCCGCTTCGTCGGCCGGGGGACATGCGCGAATCGTAAATGAGCAGTTCGAGCTTCTGCGTCCGGATCATGGAGTAATCGGCATGCGTCGGGTTGATCAGCCAATTGTGCTCGCGTGGTGCAAGGATCGAGGGCAGAATCAACGCACAAGTCAGGCCGCGTTGCACAAAGTCGTCTCCGAAGTGCGCCAGTTCGGGTGGCGCAGCCTCTTCGCGCCAGTCTGCGGGCAGAGCACTGATCTCGAGATGCTCCCGGTTTACCTC